>NZ_JUGU01000001.1:2252500-2852500 GCF_000799465.1 Psychroserpens sp. Hel_I_66
TAGAATTACTTTCGTCATTAACATTTTGATATAAAATAGAATTGTCTAAAGCGAACTTGCCAAATTTTATCTCCTTATCCAATTTAAGTTTATAAAGACTAAGTGATTGTTGTAATTGCTTAGGTTTTATTGAATTCGTTTCACCTTCCGAAGAGAAAAAAGAAAAATTATCTATGGTTATATATTCAAATGATAAATCAAATAGTTTCTTTGAGTTTAATATCAATTTTACGTTAGAAGTGTTCTGATTTTTAAAATCATCCTTATTGTTCCAATTGTAATTGATGTAATCACTTTGATTAAGTAAAAGATTATAATTGGGAGCGTTCGAATTATAATTGATGGTTCCTTTAATTTTCACATCATCCTTAATGAGGTAACCAACTTCAGCAAAAAAATATCTATTTTCAAAAGAACCCGAAATATTGCTTCCAACTTTCGAGTTTAAAGAAAAATCACCAAACATATTAAAGTATTGAGCTTCCAAACTAAACAACTTATCATTGATTCTATTAGGAATCTGTTCACCATTTAAAATTGTGACTTGATCATACCCATAGTTGATATCATTATAGATTGCTCCTAAACTAATTTCTCCAATAATTGGAGCTGTATAATTGACATGCAATTTTGTTTCAAAATTTTCTAAAGTAACTTTATCCCTGATATTACTCTGATTGAAAGAATCACCAAAAAACGGATCACTTAAAGTTTGACTAAATTGAAAATTTTTATCTTCAAAATTTACGATATTTCTAATTTTAACAGATTTACCTAAGGAATCTTTTTCAGGTATTATGCTATATTCATGATCTAGATAAAACCTTTTTCCAATTAAGGTACTTTCAGCATTATCAAAGTTTGGATCAAAGACGGATCTATCAATAAAATCTTCATTTCCTGAAATAAAGTTTTGTGTATCCTCATCTGTAAGACCTCCATTTTCTTGATTTAATAAATCTTGGGTTGCTATATGGGACTTTACTTTATAACGCAAATCTTTTGTCTTATAATTTGCAGTCATTCTTAGATTCCCTGTACTTGTTAAGGATTGTTGGTAGTTTCCTAAAGATCTCATTCCCTTATAGGCAATTGAAAAATTAAATTGCTTGGAAGTATTCACTGTGAAAAAAGCATCAAGCAACTGACCTTGTTGAAAAGCTGTTTTAAAAAATAACTCGGTTAAGGGCGTTGGGACTTCATAATACTTTATGTCTTCAACTTCTAAATAATTGAAATGTCTAGCTCTTGCTCCAAACAAAGGAGCTAAATTATTATTACTGAAATCTTTTGTTAAACTATTATAGGTTTGTCCTAAATTTGCAAATTGCAAAAGGCCAAAATTATCTTTTCTTAAATAATTGAACTTATATTCCTTTTGGATAGTTAAAGAGGTATCCAATATCTTAAAAGAACCATCGTTTTGTATTACGATATAATTATCGATTGTAGATCTATCTGAAATTTCCTTACCATTATTTTTAACAAACTTTTTGCTGTTGCTCTTTGTGCTATCAATACTAACTTCACTTTTATTCTCTTTTATTTCTCTAATTTGAGTATAACTTATTTGAGGAAGAGTTATGAATAAGAATACATATAATAAGACTTTCATATAAAGATTAAATATTTCAATATAACTCAGTTATATAATACATTGGTATTCTTAAATTCATAAAAGATATATTACTAATGAGATTTCGTTAATATAGTTAAAGGTAGTAATTTCATATTACTCCCTTTTATTGTTTTTATAAAATTTTAAAATTTCTAAAATTTCTAGGATCGTTAATTAAAATTAATTATTATAAGCCGGTATATCTTTACCAATTTTGATTCCAGCAAACTTTTTACCGTTTTATTGACAACTTTTTTTAAAGCTATAATTGATAAAAATAAAAAACGTTTTGGAAAAAAAATTAAAAAAAATAGTAAGCGCAGAAATTATAATAGTACTTTAAAATTTTCTATTTTTTATTGGAATAATTTTCTTAAAAACTATAAATCATTCGCAAATGAAACATAACTATTGTAATAGTCTTAAAACAAAATATTTTGATTTTTAAAAAAGATTACTACTCATTTAAGAAATTGATATAAAAAAATCTCTGAAAATAAATTTTCAGAGATTTTTATAAATAATTTTAATATTTACTACGGACTAGTCAATGCTAGTCATTTGAATATCCACAGTGAAATCAGTTGTAAAAAGACCTTGAGATAATGTAATTAAGAATACGTCTGAACAGCTATCATATGTACCAGTACCTCCTGTTAAATTCGCATTTCCTGTACCAACAACATCAACTGTTAAATCCTCATTTACAGTAATAACAGCAGGATAAGGAAACTGTCCTTCAAAACCTGGATCTCCAGTAGCCCAAGCAACAAAATTTGGTCCCCAAGTAGAAGAAACTGAAAATTGATTCCCACCTAAAGGAACTAAAGCAACATCATGCGATGGAGCAGTTCCACCAAGAGCACTAACAGATACATTATAATTATCAGAAAATAATAATGGGCATGGCGTAGAAACTCTGAAAGTAGTAATACTATTTTCATCTAAACCAATATCTACTCCATTAACATCAACATTAGTTATTACAACATCAAATACAATAACTTCAGTCAACGAATCAAGGTTCTCAAATTCTAATACTATATTTTGAACAGCAGAACTACCATCTACAGTTGAAGCTGTTGAAGATAAAAAATTCAACACACTACCTGTATTAACGATAGTATTAAAATCACCTTGAACAGGCTGTAGTTCATAAGATACATTTAAACCATTCTCATATATTGGTACTCTAACACTAACTGGTAATGTTAGTGTTTCAGTTTGCAACGAAATAGTCGTACTGCTAGTAGATGTACCGAATTCAACCCAACCAGTAGTTGGATCATTTGCGAATCTTGCATTATCATCATCACTACAAGAAAATGCTACGACTAAAAGCAAAATAGGTATTAATTTTATTATTTTTTTCATAAGATAAGTTTTTTATAATTATTATTCTACTATGCAAAAGTCTGTTGACTCAAAGTCTCCAAAATCACCACTTCCTGAAGCATAAGATACAACTGTTTGAGCTGCACAAAACAAATCATATGTCCCCTCGTTATTTCCATCAAAAAGTCCGTCACCGTAAGAATCAAAAATCGTAAACGTATAACATCCTGCAGCTAAAGTAACATTAGTATTATATTCAGTTCCTGCTGTACCATCGTCATATGGTCCACCTGAAACTACAACAACGCCATCAGCATCTGTAATCTCAAAAGAAGTCTCTGATGCAAAATTATCTGCAACTATCTGCACTGTTAAATCTGAACAAGCAAAAGTTGTTATATCAAATGCTTTTAAGATATCAAAGGTTACTGGAGGGAAAGCACTTCCGCCACCTGGAACAACTAATTGAACCTGAACGTCATACTTTTGAAAATCCATTAATCCGTTTGGTGTAAAAGTGACATCTACTGTACCTTCATAAGAATTAGCTGGAATAACAACATTACCTACTGAAATATTAGCAACTGGTAATGGAAGAGATGTATCATCTCCATCATCCACCGCCTCTACAATAACTGCCTCAAAAGTTCTAGACTCTGAAGATATTGTTGTCGACAAAACGTTTAATGTTTCAGTTATGCCTCCTTCTGGTATTTCAATTGGAACAACATCGTTTTCAAAACCTATTCCAGTAGTTCCATCAAATAATGGAGACTCTGTCGTCTCGCATGAAGCGAACAACAGACATACTATACATAATTTTAATATATTTTTCATAATCATTGTTTATTCTTTATATTTTTTAATAACCTGGTGCTTGTGTTATAACCGGATTTGCATTAGTCTCTGCAATAGGAATTGGTAATGTAAAGCGATTATCACCTGGGGCTAATATACAATTATAAGCACCACCACAATCTCCTAACTCCTCAATTCGCACAATACCTTGATTAGTAATATTTCTTACTCTCTTTATATCAATATACCTGTGAGCTTCAAAAGCTAATTCAATACGACGCTCAGCAATAATTTGTTCAATTGCATCTGGTAGTCCCGAAAATGTAATAGGCTCTGGAGTAGAACTCTTACGAGCTGTTTGCACCGCTAATACATCATTAGCTGCCAATGTAAATTGGCCTGATTTAGCATATGCTTCAGCTCTTAATAAATACATTTCAGAAATCCTCATAGCTTTGAAATCATTGATTGCAAGGAAATCTGCATTTTCAGGGTATTTACCAACAACTATTAAACCCTCAGCAGGATTACTGATTGGATCTACCAATACAGTCTTTCTGATATCATCATCTTCCAATAAGTTATATAATTCAGTAGACATTTCAAATTTAGGTCCTTGACCGTTAAAATTCCAAACAAAATTAATATTATAATCGAAACCTTGAACATTATCAAAATTGTAAACAACCTCCGTTTTATTAGCATCTTCTCTAAACATATCAAAATATTCCGCTTGATTTGCCAAATCATAATCAGCAATTAACCCATTTGCTAAATTAATTGCTTCTGGGTTGTTTAGCGTTTCCAAAGCGATTCTTGCTCTAAGGAAATTCACGAAATCAGGAGTTGCAAAATTGATGTCTGAAAACCCTTCAGGAAATAAAGCTATTGCCTGATCTAAATCATTATTGTTACCTTCTAAAACTTCGGCAGTTGTATTTCTCGCTGGTGTAGCGTCAGCCGAAACATAATCGACATAAGGAACACCCAATGCATCTCCATTTTGGATATTTAAGCCATAATAAAGTAACAACTCATAATGAGCCAATGCTCTAAACGCATAATTTTGAGCTAGAATATTATTGTACTGATCTTGTTCTCCAGGACTAGGTGTAATAGTTGCCGCAGCTTCAAAAAGACGGTTCATATTATTAATATTAGCGTATCTATTATTCCACAATAGACCTGAGCCAAAACTAAAACCACCTGTAGCACTAATTAAATCTTGCTGACCATAATTAGTATCTTGACCACCAGTATCTTCTCCTAAAGTTGTATTATCTGTAAAAATGGAATTAAAACCAATTGCATATCGAAAGTCAAAATTACCAATTACACCATTAATACCAAACTGAAGGTCACTTACTGTATTGTAAGCAGTCTCCTCAACAAGTGAGTCAACTGGAAACAATTCTAGTTGATCGCTACAACCCATAAAAAGGGTGGTAACAGATATACTTAAAATTTTTATATATTTTTTCATTATTATTTTTTTTTAAAATGTTAAATCAAATCCTAAACTAAACGTTCTAGCCACAGGATAATCAAAAAATGTAGATGAACCTGTTCCTTCAGGATCGAATCCTCTAAATTTAGTCCATGTAACCAAATTAGTTCCTTGGATAAATACTCTTACTCCAGTAAATAATTTTGTTTGTTCAAGAACTTTACGATCTACACTATAAGAAAGTGAAATGTTTCTTAATCTTAAGAAAGAAGCATCTTCTAAATATCTATCTCCAGATTGAAACCTAACTCCACCAAATGATTGAGCAGGGATATCTGTAATTTGTCCTGGAGTCGTCCATGCATTCAACATAGAAGTAGATAAATTTAAATTAGCTCCCAAACTTGTATCTTCGATTAAACCTAAAGAACCATTCAATTTCCAACGATCTGCTTGAAAAGCAAATAATGAATTTAAAGCAAAGCCTTTATATTTAATATCCAAACCAAAACCACCTGTGTAAGTTGGGTCAAAGTTTTTATCCAAATAAACACCTTCACTAGCATTAAAAACATTAGTTAAATTACCATCTGAATCTAAGTATAATGGCTCACCATTAGCAGGATTAACTCCAGCCCATCTTTGTAAAAACCAAGTGAATGCAGAATATCCTTCAGCTATTCTAAGGGTGTTAGTTCCAGCGAATTCACCAGGAATACTTTCAACCGTGTTGTTGTTATAGTTACCATTAGCATTAAGAGTTATAGCCCAAGGGTTAGAATCTGATTGTCTTAATAAATCATAAGAGATTTGTAAATCAATTCCTTTATTACTCATTTCTGCTACGTTTGTCGTAACTGCAGTATTACCTGTTCCTGCAATGGATAAAATCTTATTTGCAAATAAATCTGTTGTAAGATTATTATAAACATCTAACTCCCCAGATAATCTATTCTGCCAGAAACCAAAACTTAAACCTAAATTCGTTTGTTCTGAAGTCTCCCACTTAATATTTGGATCGATAAATGTACCTAATTGGTAAGAATTAGCTAATTGATAACCTTGCCCAGCGCTAACTGTTTGACGACCGATATATCTACTAGCAGCACCTAGGTTTTGATTACCTACTACTCCATAACTAGCTCTCAACTTCAAAGTTGACAACCAATCAACATTTTCCATAAATGCCTCATTATCTATATTCCATCTTCCAGATACAGAGTAAAATACACCATCTCTATTTTCAACGAAACGAGATGTCGCATCCTGTCTTATAGATGCCGATAAACCGAATCTATTATCGTAATCAAAATCTACAGTTGCAAAAACTGATGCTAATGCCAATTCAGATTCCGAAGAACCAACAGTAGGAATGTAATTATATATGTCATTATCTTCTCCTTCTGTTGTATTACCAGCAGAGAATCCAGCACCCGAACCAGGTAAAGCAGGATTTAAACCAAGAGCTGTAAAACTAGCGAATTGAGTATTTGCATAATTGTATTCTGCGAATACAGCTGCGTTCATGTTCAATTTATCAGTAAGATCGTTTGAATATCTAACAAATGCATTTGTAATAAAATTAGCATCTCTAAAATATCCTTCAGACTGAGAACCTTTAGCCAATGAAACCTCAGATGGCACAGTTAAACCTCTAATACTGTTAGGAGGATTAATAAATAAACTTTCTTCATTTGTGTAATCTAAACCAAAAGACACACCTGCTGTTAAATTTTTAGCAAAATTATAATCTAAGGCTATTCTACCTACAATTTTAATTTCAGCTTCTTGATCTGTACCTAGAGCTGCAGTATTTAAAGCAATAAACGGTGTGTTTCTAAAACCAGCAACGTTTGCAATATCTATTTCTCCATTTGCTAAATACGCACCAGAACCACCTAATTCTCTAGGACCCGTACCCCAAATATTTATAGAACCATCTGGATTATAAGGTGACAAATATGGCAAACCAATGTAAGGCACAATGAAAGGATTGTCTAATTGACCTCCAGTATTATTACCTCTAGCTGCATCAACAACGAAATTACTAACAGAATAGTTTGCAGTTAAAGACGTCGAAAAATTAAGCT
Organism: Psychroserpens sp. Hel_I_66; assembly: GCF_000799465.1. Lineage (NCBI taxonomy): Bacteria > Pseudomonadati > Bacteroidota > Flavobacteriia > Flavobacteriales > Flavobacteriaceae > Psychroserpens > Psychroserpens sp. Hel_I_66. Next base: position 2,259,789 of record NZ_JUGU01000001.1, read on the forward strand.
TATTATCTGCACTGTTTGCATTAAAGTTGTTTCTAAAAGAAAAACGCTTCAAAGCACTACCTAAAGTAGTACCCTCTTGCTCAAAATATTGAACAGAGTTAAATGAAGTACTATTTTCTCCACCAGTACTAACTGTTAGTTCATGAGATCTTGTTTTACCTTGTCTAAAAAAGATATCTGACCAATCTGTATTTGTTTGATTTGCAATTGTTGCGATAGCAGCATCCGATAAACCGTCACCATACTGAACTCCAGGTAACAAGTCTCTCTGAAATGTTAAAAACTGTTGCGCATTCATCACATCAAACTTAGCTTCTGGAATTTCAGAAAAACCATAAAGTGATCTATACTGTATTTTCACACCAGAACCTTTTTTACCTGTTTTGGTTGTAATCAAAATAACACCACCAGCACCTCTATTTCCATAAATAGCAGTTGCCGCAGCATCTTTTAATACAGACATTGTTTCTATATCATTCTGATTCAAACTACGAAAGTTATCTTGATCAACTGGCACACCATCTATAATAAATAATGGCTCAGTATCTCCATTAAGAGAGTTTCTACCACGAATTATAATCGTAGCACTTTGCCCTGGCTGACCAGAACCCGTACTAACATTTACACCTGCAGCCTGACCCTGTAGCATTTGATCCACAGAGGTAATAGGCACCTGCTCAATAGATGTCGCATCAACACTGGCAACAGCAGATGTGATTTTAGAACTGTTTGTAGCACCAGCATAACCTGTAATTACCACAGTTTCAAGTTCAGCTAAATCTTCAGCCATCGCTAAATTAAGTGTTGAACTCTGTCCAACTTTCTTTTCACTTGATTTCATACCAACGAAACTAAATACTAATGTTTCACCAGTACTTGCTTTGATAGAGTAATTTCCATCAAAATCTGTTTGAACTCCACGTGTAGTTCCTTTTACTATTACACTTACACCAGGCAACGGTAAACCGTCTGTAGCCGATGTAACTGTTCCTGTGACCGTTTTCTCTTGTGCGAAAGAGAGTTGCATCACAAACGCCATAAAAAGCGTCATTAACCATGTTAACTTTAATTTCATAAAACAATTATTTGAGTTAGTCTAGCGCAAACATCTTAATAATATATTAAATAAACAAGTATTTATACTAAAAAAATGTTAACGCTTAATTAATTGTTACAAACCGTTTTTACTATGTTTCACATTAGAATTACTAGTTATTAGATACATAAAATGTAAAATGGTTGCGTTAAAATTTTAACTTTGTTCAAACTTTAACATTTTAATGCTTAAATCCTCCTTTTCTGAATTATTGCTTGAATGTGGAACAGATGAAGCTGGGCGTGGCTGTTTGGCTGGTCCAGTTACTGCTGCTGCGGTTATATTGCCTGTGGAATTTCAAAATGAAATTCTTAATGATTCAAAGCTCCTTTCAGAAAAAAAAAGAAATTTTCTAAAACCAATTATAGAAAAGGAGGCGCTCTATTTTTCTTACGCTCATATTCTTCCGAAGGAAATAGATGCTATAAACATTTTAAACGCTTCCATATTGGCGATGCACAAATCTATAGACTCTCTAAGCACCATGCCTGAATTTATAATTGTTGATGGCAATAGATTTAAGCCTTATGGTGATATCCTCTTTGAAACGATTATAAAAGGTGACAGCAAGTTTATGTCTATAGCTGCTGCTTCGGTTCTAGCAAAAACTTACAGAGATAAATACATGGAACGGATTCACGACGAATTCCCAATGTATAATTGGAAAAAAAACAAGGGCTACCCTACCAAAGAACACAGGGAGGCCATTAGAAAATATGGCATAACTAAATACCATAGAAAATCTTTTAGATTATTGCCACAACAATATAATTTAGAATTGTAACTTTTTATATTTGTAAAAATTTTTTAAATGAAAAAAATCTGGCTGGTCTTTTTTTGCTTGTTGTTGCTTTTTAATTGTGAGAATTCAAAAACCAAATCTCAAAAACCATTATCTCTAATTCCTGAAAACACCGAAATAATAATAAAAATAAATTCTTCGGAAAGTTTAGAAAACGGATTAAAAAACAATTCTCTAATAAAAGCAATTAAGGGTTATTCTCAAATAAACGAATTTGAAACCTTAATTAGCCCTATCTACCAAATAAATAAAGATTATTGCTTAATTGCAGTTTCTCGGAACCAAAAGGACAGTTTAGAGATTAGCTATATTTTGCCTATCACTAAAAAAGTTACAACCTTAGATTCTATTCAAGGTCTAAAGGCAGATTCCTCTTTTCAAAATAAAGTCGGGATTAAAAAATGGCTTTATAACGATAAGCCTTTATATAGTAAGGTAAATAAAAACTTACTATTCATATCAAGCTCAGTAGAAATTGTCGAAAAAACCTTAAATACAGACGGTAAAATTGATCCAGATATTGAAGCTATTTTCAAGACATCTAATAAAGAAAAAACAGTTTCAATAGTAATTAATCACAGAAAAGACCCAAATGGTTTTAAAATTTTAAGTGATTCTACTTTTAATTCATATAAATTTTCAAATTACAGCTTAATAGACTGTGACATATCTCAAAACTCCATATTAATAAATGGGGTTACAATGGCGAGTGACTCAACAAAAAGTTTGATCAATGTATTTAAGAATTTAATTCCTCAAGAGAATAAAATTACTGAAGTCTTACCTGCCAACACCAAAAATTTCACAAGTATTACGTTTAACAATTACAAAACTTTTAGAGAAAACCTAATAAAACACGGTATACAAGATTCTATATTAGATAATTCTAAAATTTTCGAAAATATTGTTGAAGCTGGTTACGCAAAACAAGAGGGCAGCGATGCATTTATTTTGCGATCTATTGATCCAAGCTCTACATTAGAAAATTTAAATCCAACCGTTTCAAGCGACACTTACAGAGAAATCGAGCTGCACCCATTAGATGATGCCAATAGCTTCATAAATGATTTTAGTCCTTTTGTATCTATAAAATCTGCAGACCATTACATTAACTTAGATGATTTTTTTGTTTTTTCAAATGATATTGAATTTTTGAAATCCATAATTTCTAATTATCAAAGCAAGAATATTTTAGCTGAAAGCAAATCTTACAAAGACTTAAAAATAAATTTAAGTGATGAAGCCTCACTCTTAATTTACGGAAATTCTTCGGAATTAAACACGCTTTTGAACTCCAATTTTACTGACGATAAAAAACTGGATATTTCCAATTACAAATCATCAGCAATACAATTTGTTTATGAAACAGATTTTGCACACATTGCAGCAGCTTTTAAAACACATAAAAACAAAAGCGATAATAATAGTGTAACGGAAGAGTTCAATATCTCTATTGGAGCAAACCTGCTAATGATACCACAACTAGTAAAAAACCACACAAATAACCAAATGAACATTGTTGTTCAAGACATCAACAACAACTTATATCTTATTTCTAACCAAGGGAAAGTATATTGGAAAAAACAAATTGAAGGGGGAATTCTAGGCAGAATAGAACAAATTGACACCTACAAAAACGGTAGGCTTCAATTGGTTTTTAACACTTCAAATCGCTTATATATTCTGGACAGAAACGGGAAAGATGTTAACAATTTCCCTTTAAAATTCCAAGACAACATAACACAGCCCGTTTCGGTTTATGATTATGACAATAATAAAAATTACAGATTACTGATTACTCAGGGAAAATCTGTGTTGATGTATGATAAAAATGGAGAAATCGTTAAAGGATTTAAATACAAAACAGCAAACAGCACCATTACCTCCCAGCCAAAACATTTTAGAATCGCACGAAAAGATTATATCGTTTTTTCTAACGGAAATAAATTAGAAATCTTGGACCGCGTTGGAGACTCGAGAATCAGAGTTAAAGAGAATATTAGTTTTTCAGATAATGAAATCTACCTTTACAATAATAATTTTACAACCTCCACCACTAACGGAGAACTCATAGAAATAAACCAAAAAGGAAATGTAAACCATAAAAACCTAAATGCAAATACTAATCATAAAATTGCAACAACAAGTAAAACATTGGTAATTTTAAACGAGAATAAACTGACGATAAAATCTAACACAATAGATTTAGATTTTGGAGATTATACACAACCAAAAATCTATTATATAAAAGATAAAATTTATGTAACAGTTACAGATTTACAATCAAAAAGAGGATTTCTTTTTGATAGTCAAGCAAAGCCTATTGCAAATTTCCCGGTTTATGCCAATAGTGAATTAGAACTTAACAATATTGATAAAGACAATGCTCTGGAAATTGTAACAAAAGGAGATGATGATTCAATAATTGTATATGAGTTTTAATAGCCTCATAATCTAAAATTACCATTCACACATAAATACTAGCCACATATACATCATACTTTGATTAAAATATTTGATTAATTACTTTTAAAACAGCTATTAATCAATATTTTATGAAAAATGTTTAAACGTGCATCATACTTCAAACATGCATTAGCAGTTTTGGTACTATTATGTTTTATACCAGAGGCTCTTTCGCAAACGAAAAAAATTAAAAGGCCAAAAAGCAGAGTTGGCATATCCAGTGTTGACGGTTTTGTAAAAGAATCGTTTGACCTTTACGAAAAAGTTTATAAATACGATGGATATGCAGAATCTGGAACCCCTTTGGAAGACGAAGACATCGATGTTTTAGAAGATGCTCTTGATGATGTTAGCTTATTGAGCGATAATGCACCAGATATTTTATCAGATTTAGATGGAGAGAATATTCTAAAACAAGGGAAGGCTACATTACAAATAAACAAAGCTAAAAAAGCACTAACATACAGTATTAAAACCTCAAAGGAATTACTCTTAGGAGAACGAAAAAACAAAGAGGATGAAGGTGATGGAACTGAAAAGCCAAGTGACCAGGACAATGATGAGGAACTTTCAAATTCAGAAAACAAAAGCGATGATAATCAAGTAGGAGATTCTAACAACACCACAAATACTCTAGAGGTGTTAAGTAAATTTGACTTTGTGCCTGGTGATAAGCTAATATTTTATGATGATTTTTCCCAAGACTTTATTGGTGATTTCCCTTCAAAATGGAACACAAATGGCTCTGGTGAGCTCGTTAAGATAAATGACGATTCAAATAAATGGCTTAGGCTCGTTTCCGGAAGAAATACCAGATACATCCCAGACATCAAAAATCTTCCTGAAGAGTTCACCTTAGAGTTTGATATGCTTACAAAAGATTTAAATAACAAAACGTCTTCCCAATCTTATTTTCAAATATTAATATCAGATAATAATTCTTTTGATACAGGTGCCAATTTTGCAATGGCAGAAATTCCTTTATGCCAATTTATTGATCGTGGAATAATAATAGAAAATAATATTAATGGTAAAAGAGAAATTCGCAATGAAATACAAGTAGACATTAGAGAACAGATCAATAAAAGAAATCATATTTCTGTAGCCATAAACAACCAACGCTTTAGAGTTTGGATCAACGAGACAAAATACGTTGACGTCCCAAGGTTGCTTCCTGAAAATTTGACCATGAAAAGCATAAAGCTCCATTTAAGAGGAATGGATATTAATAAAGAAAATCTATATGTTAGTAATTTTAAAGTTGCTGAAGGTGGTATTGATTTAAGACAAAAACTTTTAAGTGACGGTAGAATTTCTACCAATGGTATTCTTTTCAATTCTGGATCTTCAAATATCAAACCACAATCTTTCGGGATCATACGTCAAATATCACAAGTACTTGAGCAAGACAATTCAATCAAACTAAAAATTGCTGGCCATACTGATGCAGATGGTACAGATGATGCCAATTTAAAACTTTCAAAGTCTCGTGCAGAAGCTGTTAGGCGAGCGCTAATTGATGTTTATAAAATTGATGGAAGCAGGCTCATTTCCGAAGGAAAAGGAGAAAGCGAACCTGTTGGTGATAATTCTACCGCAGAAGGTAAATCTGAAAATAGACGTGTAGAATTCATAAAACAATAGCCTATTCAAATTACCAAATCAATACCAAAATAGTAATGAAAATTCCAAAGCGTTTTCTTTGGCGTTTTCTATTTTAAGACCTTAAATTTTAGTAGTATTGTGGCTTCAATTTCTCATTATGATCAAACGAAATAAAGCCTCAATTTCAAAATGCATTCTTCATAAAGTTGGCAATAAATTTAATAGCACAAAAAATGCTTTTTCTGAACAACCAATTGATTTTGAAGAAATAAGCTATGATTTAATGCTTCCGTATTTATTAAGACCTTTTACAAATTTAGCAGAATCTTACAGGTTTAATCACCACTCCAACATCGAGCTTAACGAGATTAATAGCTACGCTTCTCAATTATTACAAGATGACACAGATTTTGTTGATATTTCAAAACATATTGTCACGCATTTATTTGAACAATCCAATTCATCACAAATAAAAACTGGAGATGTAATTGTTTGCATGTTTCATGACATTCAATACGAAGATTATCAAACCGATGCTATTGGTATTTTTAAAATCGAGAATAAGTCCCATTTTTTTCAAACCTATTTAGAAAATGGCAGCTACGACATCATCACACAGAAAGGAATTGCAACAAAAAAAGTGGATAAAGGTGTTTTAATTTTAAATGCTGCCGATACAGAGGGCAAGATTGTATTGAGTGTTGACAACAATAATTATGATGCACAATATTGGATAAAGAGTTTCTTGAATATTAAATATCCTGACGACTCTAACCAACATACTAAGAATTATATCGAAATGTGCCGAGAATTCTCAAAAGAGATCATGCAACCTCAATTTGGCGGACAGCAACAAAGCAATTTTTTAGCTAAAACAGTTGATTTTTTCAAAGAAAACGAAATCGTAAATGTAGAAACCTTTAAGGAGGAAGTTTTTGATGAAGAAGATACGATTCAGTTATTTGAAGATTACAAAAAAGGTTACGAAACCGATCATAATATTGTGTTGAGAAACCAATTTGATGTATCTGAAGCAGTGCTGAAAAAACAAAAACAAAAGATAAAAACCGAAATCAAACTTGACACCAATATTCAAATCAAACTAGATGTTGACGCACCTGATGCCTCTGCAGAGTATCTAGAGCGAGGTTACGATGAAGAAAAGAAAATGCATTTTTATAAGGTGTTTTTTAATGAAGAAGGATAAATAATAATATTTTTAATTTGACGTTTTGAAAGTAAACCAACCTTTTATGAAATATCTATATATCTTTTTAGTTATAGCTTTACTTTTCACCTCATGCAATACCGTTAAAACCTTACCAAATTCCAGCTATCAATCTGAAAAATTTAATAGCCAGCCGACAATTACGAAATCCTTGTTTGATGCTTCTTCACAGACGATTTCCGAAGAAAACATCCCTTTACTATTAAATGGCAAAATAGAGCTTGGAAACTCACTTAAAGTTGCTGTTTTTAATTACTCTAAAGAATCAAATTATCGTGGGTATTATCGTTGGAATGACGAAGAATTTCTAAAGAACCAACAATCTTATGTCGATGCCTTAACATCTAAAATTAAAAGCGCTAACAATGTAGATAAAACGATATTGATGCCTTCTATTATGGCAGATGCAAACTCTTCAATTGTGAGCTTGAGGGATATCTCCATTCGTTTGCAAGCCAACTTATTGCTTGTTTACAATATAAGAAGTGATACTTATTACAAATACAGAACTTTTAGCGCAAATGAAACTAAGGCATTTGCAACCGTTGAAGTTTTTTTAATGGATACCAAAACGGGAATTATTCCTTTTACGACCATCGCTACACAAGAAAGTTTTGGCAAAAAGACATCTAAGGAGTTGTCTGATTTAGAATTGCGAGAACAAACAAAATCTGAAGCTGTGCTAAAAGCATTAGATATGGTTGGAGATGATTTATTGGAGTTTTTAAATTCTAGCGATTAACGATTAAGCTAATCAAACAAACTCAGCCTCAAAAAGCACCTTAAAATGTTTTAAGAGCTTTTCCTTTACTTCTTCCTCATTGAGTTTATCAACGCCTAATTCAACGTTTAAAGAGGTAACTGCTTTTCCACGAATTCCGCAAGGAATAATGTTATCAAAATAACCCAAATCTGCATTGACGTTTAACGCAAAACCATGCATGGTTACCCAACGACTGGCCCGAACTCCCATGGCACATATTTTTCTTGCAAAAGGCGTTCCTACATCTAACCAAACTCCTGTTTCACCAGGGCTGCGCTCAGTTTTTAATCCGTATTCTTGTAAAGTAAGAATGATAATTTCTTCAAGAAATCTGAGGTATTTATGGATATCTGTAAAAAAATTATCCAAATCTAAAATAGGATAGCCCACAATTTGACCAGGTCCATGATAGGTGATATCTCCTCCTCTATTTATTTTGTAGAACGTTGCCCCCTTTTGGGTAAGTTGCTTTTCAGACAAAAGTAAATTTGAAATATCGCCACTTTTACCCAGAGTATAGACATGAGGATGCTCAACAAACAGAAAATGGTTTTCTGTTTGTAATCCAGCATCTTCTCTTCTATTTTTGATTTTAGTGTCAAGAATACCTTTAAAGATTTGCTCTTGGTGATCCCACGTCTCTTTAAAGTCTTTTGAACCTAAATCTTGGAGTTTAATTAATTTATTCAATACTATTTATCTTCTAGAACAACTTCAATATTTAGTAACTCTGGATCTTTTAATACATCCATAAAACCAACTTCAAAAGTCACTGTTTTTCTATCTTCACTGTACATAGCACCTTCTTTAGAAAATGATTTTACAGCTCTCGGGAAATGGTAATTGATCTTATATTTTGAAGACCCAAACATCATGGCAGACTGTTCTAAACTATCCATAGCCTGTTGGTGCAATTCTATATCAACAATCTTTGCAGAGCGTTTAAATATTTTACCGTCATAAGAATATTTCACATCTGTAGAGCCACCTTCTCCCATACCCGAAAAAGGACTTGATGGAGAATTTGTTGGCGCACCGCCTTTACCTTGTAAATTGCTAAAATTGTTCATGGCCTTGAACATATCTTGAAGATCATTAGCATTTTCAAATTCCGTAGAAAGATCAAATACCATTTTTTTTGTTTCAGGATTCATTTGCATGTGCATTTTAAAATCCTCAAGTGCCATTATTTTCTTTTGTTCTTCTGGTTTTAAAGTAGCGATGCTGTCTCTGTTTGCAGTAATAAAATCCTTAAATACAATAGTAGAATCTATAACTTTATCCATGCCATTTGCAGACGCGCCCTCACCCATTTGACCTACCATTTCCATCATTTCCGAAGCATCCATAGAAAACTCCATCGTACCACTTCCATCTTCATGGATGTAGATGTTTTCAGAAAATTGACAACTTGTAAACGTAAGCGCAATAGCAATAAGTGTGAACATTTGTTTCATCGCAACTATTTTAATGATTTAGCATTGCAAAGATACAGTTTTATCTTTCAGGATTATTAAGAATTACCAGTGCAGCAATCACACCAGGAACCCAACCGCAAATCCAAAGTAAAAACACAATAAAAATAGACCCACACCCTTTACCTATTACTGCCAAAGGTGGAAAAACAATAGCAAGAACAACTCTCCAAAAACTCATAATTTGATTATTTAAGCTACTTGTTTCCAAGCAGATGATTGATGATGTAGTTATGAGACGTTGACATTTTACTTTTGTTACTTGAAATTTTTATGCTAGCATCTAAAAAAATATTAGCTTAGCGATGTGAGACTTTTAAAAATCGTTTGTTTTCATTTTTTCTTCGGAATTTTCTTCGGAAACCAAGCCAATGCACAACATCATTTTCAAGGTCATATCGATAATGAACGCTGGCAAAATGAGGTATATCTATCGGTAATAGAAGACTATAGAACATTGGATGGCATAAATGACGAACAGATTATCACTAAAGTAAAATGTGATACAAATGGTTTCTTCAAATTTGATCAAAACCAGCTGGACATTCAGCAAAAAATTTACAAATTACATGTTGATAACTGTGACTCTTTCAACCAAGGAGGCAATCATTTTGACGGTCACTGCACAGATTATAAAGATATATTATTCATTGCCAAACGTACAGATTCTATAACGTTTCCACTTTCTTTTGATGCACAAATGTTTTGCGACATCGAGTCCAACAACCCTAAAACAAGTGCCTTTATACAAATTGATTCTTTAAAAGAAGAAATGAAATTTGCCTATTCGGAATTTAGAAGTAAAGCCAATCGAAACTTAAACAACAAAAAATGGTTCAAGACCTTACAGGATTATGGTAAAGATCTTGACGAACCACTTGCGGAACTATACATCTATACATTCCTTTCCGATCGTGGCAATCAATTTCATAATTATTATTTAGAAAACCTAAAGAACAATTCGTATTATGACGAATTATTGGAGCGTTTGAAGAACAAATATCCAAATTCCAGCTATGCAAGACAGTATGAAGCAGAGTTGACTTCAGATAAATTTATTGTATTTTCTTCGGAAGAAAAATCTACTTTCAATTGGACATATTTATGGATTGGTCTACTTTTTATTTCTGTAGCTCTTAATTTGTGGTTTCTCATTTCAGCAAAAAAAAGAAAGTCTAAAAAACAAAACGATGCTAAAGAGCAGTTGACCAAACAAGAACAAAACGTTTTGGATTTATTGTTGGGCGATAATACCAACAAAGATATTGCAGATGCGCTTTTTGTAAGTGTAAGCACTGTTAAAACCCATGTAAATAACGTTTATAAAAAACTAAATGTAAATTCCCGAGACGAATTAAAGTCACTGTTTTCTAAGTAGTTATAAAATTCAACCTAAGTACTAGTACTCATTTCAACCCTTGTTTTTACACAATTCATATTATTAATTGTGAAGTTTGCTTCATTATTAATCATTTAAAATTTTAATTATGAAACGAACGGTAAACATTGCAATCTTATTAGTTGTAACATTTAGTTTTTTTAGTGTAGCACCTTTTAAAACAAACACATTTGACTCTAAAGTAGCAGTCATTAAATTCGACACTGAAGTTGTCGACTATGGTACAATCACACAAAACTCAGATGGTGTAAGACAATTTACTTTCACCAATACAGGTGATGCTCCACTATTAATTACAAACGTAAAGACAAGTTGCGGTTGTACAGTACCTAGTTACTCAAAAGCTCCTATTCTACCGGGAGATTCTGGTGCATTAGAAATTAAATATGACACGAAGAGACTGGGTGCTTTCACAAAAACGGTAACTGTCACTTCTAATGCAGAAGGCGGTAACAAAATTTTAAAAATCAAAGGGACTATTATCGCTTCAAAATAGTAAATTCTTAATTCAAGGTTTAGATCTTTAATTATATTCAGTAAAAAGTAATACATATTTAGAACACAAAAATCTTAGTACAATTTAGAATTTAAAGAGACCATCAGATTCATAAAACCTGATGGTTTTTTTACGTTAATTCTTGTAAATAATGTAATTTTGCACCTGCTTATCTTGAAGATAGGTTTTCAAAACAATATGTAGCATGCAGCTTTCAAAACAAGAAATAGTAAGACGCGAAAAACTCGCAAAATTAAGAGCCTTAGGCATCAACCCATATCCTGCAGATTTATTTCCTGTTGATCACACATCTAAACAGGTAAAAAATACGTTTTCTGAAGGTAAAAAAGTAATTATCGCTGGTCGCTTAATGTCTCGTCGTATTCAAGGAACTGCTAGTTTTGCTGAGATACAAGATAGTGCTGGAAGAATACAAGTCTATTTTAACAGGGATGAAATATGCCAAGGAGAAGACAAAAGTAAATACAACGATGTCTATAAAAAACTATTGGATATTGGGGATTTTGTTGGTGTAGAAGGAGAACTGTTCACAACGCAAGTGGGTGAAAAAACCGTAATGGTAAAAGATTTTACGTTATTGAGTAAAGCTTTAAAACCTTTACCTCAACCACGCGTTGACAGTGAAGGCACTATTCATGATGCTTTTACAGATCCCGAACAACGTTACAGACAGCGATATGCCGATTTAATTGTAAATCCGCATGTTAAAGAAGTTTTTGTGAAACGCACAAAGCTTTTCAATGCTATGCGTGAATTTTTCAATAACTCAGGTTATTTTGAAGTTGAAACTCCAATATTGCAACCCATACCTGGAGGCGCTGCAGCACGACCGTTTACAACTCATCACAATAGTTTGGACATTCCATTATATATGAGAATTGCTAATGAATTATATCTAAAAAGACTCATCGTTGGTGGTTTTGATGGCGTTTACGAGTTTTCTAAAAACTTTAGAAATGAAGGTATGGATCGTACGCACAATCCAGAGTTTACAGCAATGGAAATTTATGTATCCTACAAAGATTATAACTGGATGATGGATTTTTGTGAGCGTCTTTTAGAGCACTGTGCCATGGCAGTTAATGGCACGACAGAAGCTACATTTGGTGATCATAAGATTAATTTCAAAGCACCTTATGCTCGTGTAACCATGGCAGACTCCATCAAGCACTTTACTGGTTTTGATATCAACGGAAAGTCTGAGGCTGAAATTCGACAAGCAGCAAAAGATATGCACATTGATGTCGATGACACCATGGGTAAAGGAAAGTTAATTGATGAGATTTTTGGGGAAAAATGTGAAGGCAACTACATACAACCAACGTTTATTACAGATTATCCAAAAGAAATGAGTCCGTTATGTAAAGAACACCGTGACAATCCAGAACTCACAGAGCGTTTTGAGTTAATGGTCTGCGGAAAAGAAATTGCAAACGCATACAGTGAGTTAAACGACCCAATAGACCAACGTGAGCGATTTGAGCACCAATTAAAACTGGCTGCAAAAGGTGATGATGAAGCTACCGAATTTATTGATTATGACTTCTTGCGCGCTCTAGAGTATGGTATGCCTCCAACCTCTGGGATGGGAATTGGAATGGACCGTTTAATCATGTTTTTAACCAATAACCAATCCATACAAGAAGTATTGTTTTTTCCTCAAATGCGTCCAGAAAAGAAGCAGGTTGAAATGACCGAGGAAGAGAAAGAAATTTTTAGTATTCTAAAATCAAACTCTCCTATAGAACTCAACGATCTTAAATCCAAATCGGGTTTGAGCAATAAAAAATGGGATAAATCCATAAAAGGATTAACCGCAAAAGGGATTGCAAATGTTGTAAAAAACGATGAAGGTTTAGTTGTTGAAATAGTTTGATTTTTCTTCGGAAATATGAAAATTTAAAACATTTTAGCACCTATTGAATATAAAAGCATATCGAAGAGAGATATGCTTTTTTTGTTGTTTTTTTAAACCTTCCGAAGAAATAAAACTTGAAAATTTAAATTTTACTATTCTTTTGAGGTTAAAATCCTACCAGATAACGATTTGATGGTTTTTTTAAAAAAGTTTTTTATTAAATTCGCAATCAGCTATTAATAAGAAAACTGACCCAAATGTTAAAAAAAATTGCACTACTCCTTTTTGTTGCAAGTCTTGCATTTGCTTGTAACAATGATGACGACATGGTTTCTGCATGTAATGTTGTTACTAATGTATCTTCAAATTCTATTACAGACAGCTCAGCAAATATAACTTGGAGTGATGCCAGTAATGTTGGATCATACATCGTAGAATATGGTACTTCTGGTTTTTCATTAGGAGGAGGAACGTTAGTCAATGCTACAGATCATACAATTTCAATTTCTGCATTGCAAGGTGATACGACTTATGATGTCTACGTACAGACCGTGTGCTCTCAAGACAACACTAGCATGTTTACAGATGTCTATAGTTTTACCACATCTACAACACCTTGTGCTACTGTAGTAAATGTGAATTCTAGTATGATCACAGATAATTCTGCATTAATTTCTTGGGAAGACACTGTTAATACAGGTGCTAGCTACGAATTAGAATATGGCACATCTGGATTTACTTTGGGTAGTGGGACGACTATTGCTTCAAGTTCAACTTCTTTTGAAATTATTGGCTTATTGGCAAATACAGATTATGATTTGTATGTAAGAGCTTTATGTAGTGATAGTAACGTGAGCTCAAATTCTGAAATTATCACCTTTAGAACACTTGCAATACCTGTAATACCAGAATTTAGACCAACACTTTCAGAATTAAACTTATTTGTTGGTGATTTAGAAAATTTAGAAATCACACCTTACGGTTTTGAATATGATTTACACACAAGATTATTTACAGATTACGCAACAAAGCAACGTTTTTTCGTTTTGCCCACGGGAGAAAAATTAACGTATAATGGCGAAGGGTTACCAATTTTTCCTGATAATTCAATAATCGTAAAAACATTTTATTACAATATTGATGATAGAGATATCTCTTTAGGACAAAAAATAATAGAAACTAGGCTACTCATCAAGATTGATGGCAACTGGGAAACTGGCGATTACAAATGGAACGATTCTCAAACAGAGGCTTTTTTAGATCTAAGCGGAAGTACAGTGCCTGTGAGTTGGATTGATTCTGAAGGTGTAACCCAAAATGTTAATTATGAAATACCTTCAAATACAGATTGTTTCACGTGTCATCAAACCAATGGCTCTATGACTCCAATTGGTCCTAAAATGCGAACAATTAATTTTAATTTTAATGGATCAAATCAAATACAACAATTGATAAATAATGATATGCTACAAGGCTTAACAGATCCTACAAGCGTTAGTTTATTACCAAATTGGGAAGATCCAACGGTATCATTAGATAGACGTGCAAGAGCATATATGGATATTAATTGCGCACATTGTCACACTCCAGGTGGTTTTTGTGATGAAATATCAACATTAAGGTTATCCTATGAAACTGCTTACGAAGAATCGTCTATTTCAGAAAGACGTAATAGTATTTTAGCAAGAATACAAAATACGATTCCAGAATATGGTATGCCATTGATTGGTACTACAATAGTTCATGAAGAAGCTGTTGACGTACTTATTGAATATATCAACTCATTAGAATAATGATTTTTACTTTTGAAGAACAGCCAACAACTTGTTGCTTTTTTTTAGAAAAAAATATAAGTTAAATTCATATTAAAAGTAGATTATCATTTTTAACCCATCTACAGATTTGTTATTTTAGGAGACTAATTTAAAAAATCGACAATTTTGAAGCAACTTTCCATTAAGCTACTACTTGTAGTTTCCGTACTATTTATTTCTTTTTCTTGCTCTACTGCAAAAAAAGCAAATAAATCTAAAGCAGATACTGCTGCTACACCTTCAGGAAAAAAACCTGGTAAAAACGATCCAAAACCTTACAGTAAAGTCATTACGAAAGACGCGAAGAGCGATGTTGGATTGTTTACAGTTCATATGCTAGACGATAAGTATTATTATGAGATTCCAGATTCTCTATTTGATAGAGAAATGTTAATGGTGACTCGTATCTCTAAAACCGCTAGCGGATTAGGATTTGGTGGCGGAAAGCAAAATGAGCAAGTATTACGCTGGCAGAAAAAAGGTAAGAAAGTTGTAGTTCGTGTTGTATCTTACAACGTAACTGCAGCAGATTCTCTTCCTGTAAACGAGGCAGTGGAAAATTCCAATTTTGAACCTGTTTTATATACATTCCCAATTGAAGCTTTTAGTAAGGATTCTACGAGCACAGTAATTGATGCGACACCTCTTTTTGAAAAAGATGTAAAATCATTAGGCTTACCACAATATAGAAGAACACCTTATAAAGTGTCACGTTTAGAAAGCGACAAATCTTTTATTGAAAGTATAAAAAGTTACCCTAGAAATATTGAGGCAAGACATGTAAAAACATACGCTGCTGGTCAACCACCTTCAAATTCTAGTACTGGAAGCATTTCTATAGAAATCAATAACTCAATGATTTTGTTACCAGACAATCCAATGAAGCGTCGTTACTTTGATGAAAGAGTTGGATGGTTTACAAGCAGTACAACAGATTATGGTTTAGAAGATCAAAAAAGTAAATCTTTAGAATATTTAGATCGTTGGAGATTAGAGGTTAAAGATGAGGATGTTGATGCATTTAAACGAGGAGAATTAGTTGTTCCGAAGAAACAAATCGTTTATTATATTGATAGAGCTACTCCAGTGAAATGGAGAAAATACATCAAACAAGGTATTGAGGACTGGCAAGTTGCTTTTGAAGCTGCAGGATTCAAAGATGCTATTATTGCAATGGATCCTCCAACAGTTGAAGAAGATCCAGAATGGAGTCCAGAAGATGCGCGCTACTCTGTAGTTCGTTATTTAGCCTCACCAATACCAAATGCAAACGGACCGCACGTAAGTGATCCAAGAACTGGAGAAATTTTAGAAAGTGATATTAACTGGTACCACAACGTTATGTCTTTATTACGCGGTTGGTTCTTTGTACAAACTGCTGCTATAAATCCAGATGCGCAAAGCCCACAATTTAAAGACGAAGTTATGGGACGTTTAATTCGTTTTGTATCTGCCCATGAAGTTGGACACACACTAGGATTACCACATAATATGGGAAGTAGCGTTGCCTACCCTGTAGAAAAACTGCGTGATGCCGAATTTACAAGAGTCAACGGTACTGCGCCATCAATTATGGATTATGCTCGTTTTAACTACGTAGCACAACCAGGAGATGAAGGTGTCGCGCTAATGCCAAATATTGGTACCTATGACAAATATGCGATTGCTTGGGGTTACAAACCTATTATGGGTAAAACTGCTGAAGAAGAAAAACCTATTCTTAATGAATGGATTATGGAACACGCTGGAGACCCAATGTACCGTTTTGGTCATCAACAAGCTGGTGATGTTGTAGATCCAAGTTCACAAACTGAGGATTTAGGTGATGATGCCATGTTAGCAAGTAGCTACGGAATTAAAAACTTAAAGCGCATAGTTCCTAACTTAATTGAATGGACAACAGAAACTGGTGAAGATTACGATGATTTAGAAGAAATGTATGGTCACGTAATTTCTCAATTTAATCGTTATATGGGACACGTATCCAACAATATTGGTGGCGTTTATGAGTATTATAAAGCTGCTGGTCAAGAAGGCGCAGTGTACACAGCTGTACCTAAAGAAACTCAAAAAGAAGCAATGCAATTCATTCAGGATAATTTATTTACAACACCAGAATGGTTGTTAAATAAAGAGATTTTTGATCGTATAGAATTTTCAGGTTCAGTAGAAAGAGTTCGTGGTTTACAAGAGCGTACATTAAATAACATTGTGAGCTTAGGTAAAATGCAACGTTTGACAGAAGCACATACTTACAACAACGATGCATACTCTTTACCTGATATGATGAGCGATTTACGTAGTGGTATCTGGAGTGAATTAAGAACAGGAAAGAATATTGATACGTATAGACGTAATTTACAGCGTGCTTACATTGACAGATTAGGAGAAATGATGACTGCGGAAAATCAAAGTGGAAGATCACGTAGCCCTTATGTAAAGGCGACCGCAGTAAACACAAGCCAGTCAGATATTAGAGCAGTTGTTCGTGCAGAGTTAACCTCTTTACGTAGTCAATTACGCTCTGCTCGTGGAGCTGACAATATGAGTAGAATTCATATTGCAGATGCTATTGAACGTATTGATATGATTTTGAATCCTAATGGATAATGAATTAGACATCTTAGATTTCTTAGATGTTTAGACTAGGTTAGATATTAAAAAGCTTCAGAGAAATCTGGAGCTTTTCCTTTTTTAGTTTATATCTTTATCGAGTAGATTTAAAACATGAAAATAACCCACAAAAAATACCCAAACCACAACCTAGCTACTGAAAATGAACGTGGTGAAAATTTAATAATTGATTTTATATTTTCTTCAATATTAGGAGCCTTAGGTGTCGTGTTTTATTTTTATATAATTGACGACTATCAATACATCACCTTCAAAATAAAGCTAACTGCTTTCTTAGTTTATCTCGCTGTAAGATTCTGTTATTATCTGCTTTTTGAATCTATCTATAGTAGAACACCAGGCAAATTTGAGACACAAACAAAAGTAGTTGACAAAAACGGAAACAAGCCAAACGTATTTCAAGTTATTATAAGAAGCTTGAGCAGATTCATGAGCGTACTATCTGGTTTATCTGATGATGAAAGAGCCATACACGATATGACATCTAATACCTTTGTAGTTTATGATGAGCATCTCAAAAAAATAAAATTCAAAAAATTATTAAACGTATTATTCAGCTTGTCTATTGCAGCAATAGCTATTTATTTTTTATTGAAATTACTTAACTAAAAAAACGTTAATAACTTAATCACAATAGTTGTTCAACTTCTTTACGATACGTGTCAAAATCAATCAGGTTATTATGACTACCGCCTTCAATTGTGATAAACGTTGTGTTCTCTTTTGGAGCTACTGCTTTTAATTTTTCTGCGGAAGAATAAGGCACAATCCCATCATCTGTACCATGAAACATGGTAATTGGACATTTGACATCAACTATAAACTCATTGGAGGGAAACTTATATTTCAATAACAGAGACACGGGGAAAATTGGGAATCTCTGTTTAGCAACATCTAAAATGCTATAATAGGGTGTTTCTAAAATGAGTTGCTTTGGTTTGTTATTCGATGCCAAAAAAGTAGCAATCCCTGTCCCTAAAGAGCGACCATAAAGTGTGATGTGTTCTTCAGGATAGGATTTCAACAAATAACCATAACAAAACTGTGCATCATCATAAAATGCTTGCTCGCTGAGTTTGCCTTTACTTTTTCCGTAGGTACGGTAATCCATAATAAACACATCGTAACCTTTGGCTACAAAAAATTCTGAAATTGTTCCCCAACGACTCAAATCGCCAGCGTTTCCGTGGAAATATAAGATGGCTCCTTTTGGATTTTCAGTTTTAAAATGTATGGCGTTGATTGATACATCTGCTTCAGGAGTTAAAAAGATTTCCTCAAATGGGTATTTGAATTCATATTGATAATCCTGAGGTAATTCCGAAGGAAGAAACAACAGTTTTTCTTGTAAAAAATAGAGTGATGCGCCTATCATAACGTATAAAACTAAAAGTACTTTTAATACTCTTTTAAGCCTTTTTTTTAATTGGTTTTGAGGAATGGATGACATTTATGCTCGTGGTTTGTAAATCTATGGTTTTGGGTGTCTTATTTAAAATATCATCCAACATGATGTGATAGGATTCAAAATTATTCAGATTTTTGTGTCCGCCTCCAATAACCGTATGTAATTTCGTCAATTTAGGGTTTACTTTGGACAATTTGATACTGGTTTTAAACGGAATCAATTTATCCTGCGTACCATGAATAATATGAATAGGACATTGCACATATTTAAGCCATTTGTAAGTTGGTAACGGGTATTTAAGCAATAAAGACAATGGCATAAATGGTGCGTAACGTGCGGTAACTTTTGTCAAACTGTAATAAGGTGCGTCAAGGATGAGCATTTTGGGATGGTTCATAGAGGCGAGTTTTGCTGCGAAACCTGAGCCTAGGGATCTTCCGTAGAGGATAATGCGATCTTCAGTCGTTTGTTCTTTGAGTTTATTATAGACCAATTGCAAATCATGTTTGATGGCTTTTTGCGAGCGTCTGCCTGTGCTTTTTCCGAAGCCTCGATAATCTACCATTAAAACGTTATAACCGTGTCTTGTGAAATCAACAGCGAATTTTCCCCAACCTTTGATGCTTTTTGAATTACCCTTGAGATATAAAACGACGCCTTTACTTTCTTTCTTCGGAAAAAAACGCAATCCGTTAATTACAGCACCATCACGGGTTTCAAGGTTATATTCTTTGGTTTCTTGATTGTCATAATCAAATTGAAAATCTTTAGCCAACTTCTCGGGTTTAAACAGCATATAGTCTTGCAAATAGTACAACGCAACGCTAATTGCGATATAAATCACAAGAATGGTGATGATTGTGGATACCCAATATGCCATAAAACGGAATTATTGATAACAAGATAGGAAAAAATTGTTTTTGATTTAAAACCCCACAAATTTTAAAAACCTGCGAGGTTTGGGTCAGCAATCTTTTTTACCAACCAATCATCAAAACAAAAAGATCATGTAGACGATAATACCTTCGGCAATTCCCGTGATGATACTCATGCCTAAAATATCCTTAATTTTACTTCGTAAAAAGAACACTGCACTTAAGATTGCCATAATGGCTGCCAACAAGATTTCTAGTGCTTTAATTTCCGAAAGTAAATAGGTGATTCCTGTAAATGCAGCAGTGATCCCAACAGTAATTAAACAGAATTTAATAATCTCATCTTTGTTATAATTGCCTTCTTTAAACCCTTTTCTCAAATCTCTAAGAATGGACAAAATAAAGAGCAAGGGCACAACAGATAAAAAAGGAGCAAAAATAACCTTGATACCTTTGACGATAGTTAAATCATAATAAAGGAAAAAAGCTATTGCTGTAAATATTAGTAACGCTACCACAATTATGGATTGAAACGTAAATAACAATTCTCTTTTGTTGGAGTTAGTTCTTGGTTTTGGAGGTTGAATAATTGGATTCATAATTTTAAATTTTTGATGATTTTACTTTATTTTTAGATTCTTCGCTACACTCTGTATGACATGTCAACCAAAGTATTGCAATTATTAAGCGGTTAGAAAAAATACATGTATAGCTAATGAGAGCAGAACACCACTTAAAATCCCGTTGACTCTCAAATTGTTGTACAAAATATAATTGAGCACATAACTACTTATGGTTGTGGAGTTGATGAGATGCGCAAAAACAAGATGATTTTCTAATTTTTGACCAGTCACCCACTCTATAAATTGCATACTCACAACACCTATTACGACACTCACAACTAGCAATATAGTTGCTGGCTTTTGATGTTTTAGCTTGTATTCATCGGTGTTTTGTGGTAAAAAATGTTCTATTAATAGAAAACGCACAAAAAACAACATTGGTAATGGGAACAAAATAGATGCTATAATTTTCACAACATCCTTTAAGGTTTTGATTTCATCATATCCCAAAAAAACCAAGTAGATAAATACAACTACAGAAACTCCAGTAGTGACAATAAATGCGGTATTTAGTTTTTTGAGTTGCATCTTAAAACCCTATTGGATTTGAACTCGTCATCGTTAAACTTGCTAATTGTTCAACGCCATTATTGTAGCGCTCTACAATTTCGTCTTGTATTTGACTTGAAAAAATAATCATTGCACTTATTGCAATTATAAAAGCTGTGATTTTAAGAAACTGTCTCATACTATTTTGTTTTTTTGATTACGAGGCAAATATGCGACGGTTTACCACGTTTAGAAATACAGGTTTTATTAAAAACTGACGATAATATATATACATCTATACTATTTAATACTATATTTACTACATCTATAACCTATTAACTGACGATTAATTAACCTTAAAAAAGTTCCGTTTTCACGGAAAGTGGACATGACAGACTTAACCGCTATAGTTTCAACGTTTTCTTCGGAAGATGAGCAACGTTTCATCAATTATCTAGAGAAAAAGAACAAACGAAACGACACCAAAAACATAGAGCTTTTTAAGCTTTTAGCTGAAAATAAACTCACTTCAAAGGACATCTGCAAAACGATTTATAAAACAGACAATAAAGTTGCCTACCATGCTTTGAGAAAAAGACTCTACCAATCGTTGATAGATTTTATTGCAAACCTCAATTTAGAGGAAGAGAATTCCGTAGATATGCAAATCATCAAATATATATTGGCGTCACGAACATTTCTCATTCATAAAAAACCAGAAATAGCTTATAAAATTTTAGATAAAGCTGAAGTTTTAGCACAAGAACATCAGTTGTTTCCTATATTAAATGAAATATATCATACCAAAATCCAGTATGCCTATATGAATCCTTCTGTAGAAATAGAGGTGTTGATTTCAAATTTCCGAAGTAATCAAAAACATCATTTCATTGAAGAAGAACTCAATATTGTTTACGCAAAAATTAGGCAAACTTTGAGCGATATGACCTATAAAGGGAAGGTTTTAGATTTTGAAACCATATTAAATAATACTCTCAAAGAGCATCAAATTGAAATTGACGAAACGCTTTCTTTTAAATCGCTATACCAATTAATGACTATTGTAAGCCTTTCGGCTTTTGTAACTAATGATTATTTAAAAATTGAGCCTTTTTTGATTGATACTTACAAAAAAATTAAAAATCATAAAACGAAAGACAAACAATTGGTGTATCACATTCAAGTGGTTTATATGATTGCGAATACATTATTCAGAAACAAGAAATTTCAAGATTCC
Organism: Psychroserpens sp. Hel_I_66; assembly: GCF_000799465.1. Classification (NCBI taxonomy): domain Bacteria; kingdom Pseudomonadati; phylum Bacteroidota; class Flavobacteriia; order Flavobacteriales; family Flavobacteriaceae; genus Psychroserpens; species Psychroserpens sp. Hel_I_66. Next base: position 2,282,078 of record NZ_JUGU01000001.1, read on the forward strand.
CTAAAGTATTTAGATATAATGAAGGTCTTGATGTCAAGTCAACGAAAGAAGTACTATTCTGCATTTAAATTGAAATTTGCATTGCTAACTGCGTTAAATTATAATTATAAAAATGAACAGGAAAAAGCAATTTCTATTTTAGAAGTAGCAAAAGAAAGTAAACATCAAGATTTAGAGTCTCTTTTGGATATCCATCTTGGCCTGGTGATGATTTATATGCAAAAATCGGATTTCAAAAAAGCAAAAACCATCTTTTCTAAATTTTACCACACCGATAAATATTATATTGAGAAAGCTGGAAAAGAATGGACAATCAAAAAGAATTTAGCCGAAATTATCCTATTTATAGAACTTGGTGAACTAGATTTAATTGAATCTAGACTTAAAAGTTTTAAGCGCTTTTATTTTGATTACTTAAAACAAATCAACCAAGAACGCGTGATAACCTTCATAAAAATCGTGGAGTCCTTTTACAAAAATCCAGATCAAGTAACCACTCAACAATTTAAGGATAAAATAGAACGTTCTTTCACCTGGATCAACGAACAGCAAGAGGATATTTTTGTAATGAGCTTTTACGCTTGGCTAAAAAGCAAAATGGAACAAACACCACTTTACGAAACAACATTGGCTCTTGTAGAACGAGCACAAAATGTTAATTAGAGGTTAAAATAGGAATTGCTATTAAACTTATTAGCTTAAATCCAGTCCTAATAGCAATCGATTAAAAAACAAATAATAATTAAATTAAAACATTATGAAAAAATTAATTTTAATTGCGATTGCTTTTATTTCACTACAGGCAGTTGCTCAAGATCACAAACGAGGAGACAGACAAGGCAAAAGGGAAATGACGAAAGATCTCTCTGCGGAAGAAATCGCAACATTAGGATCTAAAAAAATGACCTTGGAGCTAGACTTGTCTGCAACTCAACAAACTCAAGTAAAATCATTGCTTCTAGAACAGGCAACTGCTAGAAAACAAAAAATGGCAGAACGAGTGAAGATGAAAAATGAAGATGACGCCAAAAGACCCTCAAAAGAAGATCGAGTTAAAATGATGAACGAAAAATTAGATAATGACATTGCGATGAAGCAAAAAATGAAATCTATTTTGAATGCAGATCAATATGAAAAATGGTCAAAAATGAAGTCCCGCAAGCATGGATCTAAAGGCAAAAGAGGTGAAAGAATGAAAAAACAAAATCCATAATTAAATAGTTTTTTGTTAATAAGCATCGATTTTTAGGATTGATGCTTTTTTTTATTATAAAAATCATTAATTTTATGACTTGTAGAAAAATTTACATAAAAAGACTATGAAAAAAATAATCACACTTTGCATATTTGCTGTAACTGTTTTATTGAGCACTCAAAACCTGACTGCCCAAAACACATTAGAAATCAATGCAGAAGCAAATATAAAAACTAAAGAGCTTAGAAAAGTCATCAAATTTGACGAAACAAAAATGGATGATGTATACAAAGCATACCAAGCTTACGGTATAGCTTACAAAAAAATTAGTGGCAATTTAGAAGGTAATGCTGTTAGACTAAAGAAAATAGAAGATGTTTTAGACAATGATTTAAAAGCCATCCTATCTGAATATGAATATCACAATTACCTTGAAATCATTAGAGGACAGTAATTTACTCAAGTAATAGAAATAAAAAAGCGACAATTTTAAAGATTGTCGCTTTTTTGTTTTATAATGTTTGAGCTACTTTTTCTACAGCCCTTATGGTTTCATCCAAATCCTCATAAGTGAGCGCATCTGTAATAAACCAAGTTTCAAAAGCACTTGGCGCAATGTAAATACCTTCATTAAGCATTCCATGAAAGAAGGTTTTAAATGTTTCATTATTCCCTTTTGCAGCACTTTCAAAATCAATAACGCTTTCTTCGGAAAAGTGAATTGAAATCATCGACCCTTCCCTATTGATAGTATGCGTAATGTTATATTTACTTAAGGCTGCTTCACAACCTTTGTGAAGGTATTCGGTTTTTTCTGCTAATCTTTTAAAAAGGTCTTTATCGTTGTCTATCGCAGTCAACATTGCTAAACCTGCAGCCATTGCTAAAGGATTACCACTAAGCGTTCCTGCTTGATAAACGTTGCCTAAAGGCGCCAAATGACTCATAATCTCGTTACGAGCAGCAAAAGCCCCAACAGGCAATCCTCCACCTATCACTTTTCCGAAGCAAATAATATCTGCATCCACATTGTACAATTCTTGAACACCTCCTTTTGCCAATCTAAAACCGGTCATCACCTCATCAAAAACCAAAAGCACATTATGCGCATCACACAAATCTCTAAGTTTTTGTAAAAAATTATTCTTTGGCGGAATGCAGCCCATATTACCAGCAACAGGCTCAACGATAATGCAAGCAATCTCATCTTTGTTAGCTTCCATTAATGTTTTTACATTTTCAATATCATTATAAGTTGCTAACAAGGTATCTTTTGCAGTACCCTTTGTAACACCAGGACTATTTGGACTCCCAAAAGTGACTGCTCCACTTCCTGCTTGAATTAAGAAAGCATCACTGTGACCGTGATAACACCCAGCAAATTTTATGATTTTTTCTTTACCTGTAAATCCTCTAGCTAATCGTACAGCACTCATGCAAGCTTCTGTACCAGAATTTACAAACCGTATCTTATCAATATTTGGTACCATTGAAACTGCTAATTCTGCAATTTTTGTTTCAATTTCAGTGGGCATGCCAAAAGATGTTCCGTTTTTGGCTTTTTCAATAACTGCTTTTACGACAGGTTCGTAGGCGTGACCCAATAACATTGGTCCCCAAGAATTAATATAATCTATATAACGGTTGTCATCCTCATCAAAAACATAAGCCCCTTTTGCAGATTTTGCGAAAATAGGAGTTCCGCCAACAGCCTTAAATGCTCTTACTGGAGAATTCACACCGCCTGGAATAACGTTTTCTGCGTTTTTAAATAGCGCACTACTGCGTTGATATAACATGTTAATTATTTTTTTATGATAAGTGTTTGCCCTAGAGACAAATCATTGTTAGATAGTTTATTGAGACGTTTTATTTCGTCGACCGAAGTTTGATAACGCCTCGACAGCGAGTACAGAGTATCCCCTTTAATCACAATATGGGTTATGGCTGTATTTTCAACGATATCTGGAGTTTCGGTAGATTTGCCAAGCATGATCTCATCATATTTATAAAGTTGGTAACGCTCAATTAAGCTGATGAGTTTTTCAGGATATTTTCTATCGGTTGCGTAACCTGCAGCTCTCAATCCTTTTGCCCAGCCCTCGTAATCGTCTGGTTTGAGTTTGAAGAGAGCAGCATACCTGCTTCTTCCGGTTAGAAATTCCGAATGGTCTTCAAATGAAGAATTTGGATGGTCATAACTTCTAAAACATTCTTGAGAGCGATCATCATCGTGATAGATCTTTCTACCCGTCCAACCATGACATTTTATTCCGAAGTGATTATTCGCCTCGACCGATAATCGCCCTTTACCAGAACCAGACTCTAAAATACCCTGAGCCAATGTGATACTTGCAGGAATTTTAGATTTTCTCATCTCATCCATAGCAATCGCGTTGTAGGTCAAAATATAAATCTCAACAGCGCTAAGATTTGAGTTATTAGGCACATCTACAGTTTTAACAGGAGTATTAACCTCTGTATTTGTTTTTGGCTTTATAACAACCTTTTCTGTCCTTGTAGTTCTCTTATCTTTTTTTGTCACGACCCTTTTTTTAGAGCCACAACTCAAAACCATCGAGCCAATCAATAAAAATATAATAATTCTCTTCATAATCTTCAAACGATTAATGGCTTGTTTTGTTGTTTTAACCTTTGGTTCATACCATCAATTCCCTGTAAACCACCTGTATGGATCGCTAATATTTTTGAATGCTTCGGAAAATAGCCTTTCTCAATCAAATCGTAAATTCCAAACATCATTTTTCCCGTATATATTGGGTCTAACGGAATGTCATGATTTTTTTTAAAAGCGTTGATAAAATCAATTAATGTTTCGTCCACTTTTCCGTAGCCACCAAAATGATAATTGGTTTGTAACTCCCAATTGCTCTGTCTTGCAAATTTAGTGATTTCTTCAGTTAAAAAATCACCTTTTAGGGCAGGAAATCCTATAATTTTTTGATGTGGCAAAGCAGAATTTATCAATCCTGAAATCGTACCTCCAGTCCCAACCGAACAGCAGATATAATCAAATTCTTTATCAGTTTCTGTTAGTATTTCTTCGCAGCCTTGTATTGCAAGATTATTGGTGCCACCTTCGGGAATTAAATAAAAATCACCAAACTCATTTTTTAATTCTGAAATAAAATTAGCAGAACTTTTGTTTTTATAAGTTGCTCTTGTGACGAATTTTAAGGACATTCCGCAGGATTGAGCAAACTTCAATGTTGGATTTGAATCCATTTTATTTGCTAATTCCTCACCTCTAATTATTCCTATTGTTTTAAAATCTAACGTTTTTCCTGCGGAAGCAACAGCTGCTATGTGATTAGAAAATGCTCCGCCAAACGTTAATAAAGTATTTTTATCCTTTTTTTTGGCTTCTAAAATATTGTACTTGAGTTTACGAAATTTATTACCAGAAACATGAGGATGAATCAAATACTCAGGCTTTATATAAACTTGATTATCAATGTTTAAATTACGTTCAACATTAAATATTAACATTTTAACGAATATTATTTTCTGTTTGATACAAAGAACGCAAAAAAAGTTATCTTTAATTTAGGTTTGTAAAACTGTTTTTGATACACGCTTATGTATTGAGAAATCAGAGACTTACAAAGCCTAAAAAATCCCAAAAAAATCTATCACATATGTAATCTACGTTGTTCTGTACTTAACGCTATCTGGCTATGCCTAAAAACGAACACTATGATTAAAAAAATACTATTACTTATATTTTATATTGGGTTTTTAAATTCTGAAATACAGGCTCAATGTCCAGTATTTAATGCCAACTCCTGTACAGCAAATGCTCCAACAGTTATTGGCAACTCAGTAGCATGTACTACTTTAGCCAATAATGGTGGAAGAAGGAATTTTGAAGTTTCTAACATGATAGCTGGAGCAACCTATAGAGTCGCAAATTGTGGCTCAGGATTAGATACCCAAATGACAATTAGAAATGCAGTTGGAACGTATATTGATTATAATGATGATGATGGTCCTGCCTGCGCAGGCTTAACTGCTTCAATTGATTTTATCCCTCCCGCTACGGGCACGTATAGAATTCAGATCAATAAATATAATTGTGCTACAGGTCCAAATACATCTAATGGAAATATAGTTGTAACATTGTTATCTGCTCCTTATAATCCTTGTTCCGCAGTATCTAATATTGCTGCTTGTGGCATTAATACAACCTCAACATTTAGTGCTGGTATTGGTGCTGTAGCAGGCGCATGTACCTTTTTAGCAGATGGAAGAGAAAATGTTTACACTTTTACACCCACTATCACTGGAAATCATTCTATCCAACAAATATCTTCAACAAATTATGTTGATTATTATTACAAACCTGTTTCTGCTGGCTGTGGTAGCACAGGCTGGACTTGTACAGGAGCAGAGCTAGATGGAGCTGCAACCGGAGGGGCTTTTGCATTAACAGCAGGTACTCAATATTATATTATGGTTGATCCAGAATTTTCTACTGGTGGCTCTGCTGTTTTTAATATTGTTTGTCCTGGCGCTATTACTTATTGCTCTCCAACAACTGAAACTCCAAATGATTTATACATAACTAACGTTAGTTTTGAAGGAACGTTAGAAGATACGTCCAATAATAGTACGTTTTCAGGAGGATACGAAGATTATACAGGATTAACTCCAATTGCAAGACAAGTTGAAGGTGAGGGAGTTAATATTTCAGTTGCAGGTAATGCATCAGCGAGATTTAAAGCTTGGATAGATTGGAATAATGATGGTAACTTTGATGATAATCCAGCTACAGAATTAGTTTATGACACCAATGGAGTTACCACTGCAACAACAACATTTGGCTTTGTGATTCCGCTAGGAACAACTCCAGGAGACTATAGAATAAGAATTAGAAACAATCTTATCTTTGATTGGCTATATTTTTTCTATGACATTCGTGATTTTGGACCTTGTGAAAACTTTTTTTTTAATGGAAGCACCTTATACGAAGACTTTGGAGAAGCCGAAGATTATCTTTTCACAGTTGAACCTTACTGTGACGCAATTGTTACGAGTGTTATAGATGGTGACACCTGTGGACCAGGAAGTGTGACATTGGATGTCACAGCAACTGGAGCACCCTCAATAAGTGAATACCGTTGGTATGCAAATGAAACTGGAGGAGCACCTATAGCTACAACCGCTACAGGGACTTGGAACACACCATCTATCTCTACAACAACCACCTATTGGGTCTCTGCTTTTAATGGAAGTTGCGAGTCTTGGGTAAGAACGCCAATAGTAGCCAATTATAACCCTATACCAACGCTAACAGTAACTCCAGATGTAACTGACAGAGTCATATGTGGAGAAAACGATGCTCTTGAGATTAGTGCTATTGGTGACGTAGATGATGTGTATCTAATCGATGAAGATTTTGAAGATGGTACACTTGGTGTATTTTTCAATACCAATATCACAAATAATGGAGGCGCAATAAACGCGCTTACGCAATGGAGAAATAGAACAAGTACGTATGTCCCAAATGAAGAAGTTTGGTATCCTGCAATTTCTTCTGGATTTGGACCCAACCAATTTGTGATGTCAAACTCAGATGTTGGAGCATACATTACGCACAATGCTTTAACCACAACAAATTCTTACAACACCACAGATTTTACGTCTCTTACTTTAAGTTTTAGAGGTTATTACTCTCATTATCTTACAGACGGTGATGGAGGTACAGATTTCTATGCAGCTATTGAAGTTTCGACAGATGGTACCAATTGGACGAGTATTACACCTAATATTATTGCAGATGTAGGTATTGGAACTAAGTTTGAAACATTGTCCTATAATTTAGATGCCTATATAAACCAACCAACCTTAAGTTTGAGGTTTAGATTTTACCAAAATTGGGGTGATGGGATTGCTATAGATGACATTAAATTGTTTGGTGATCAAGATATAACTGCTGTAAATTGGAGTACGACTCCTGCAGGAATTATAGATTTATTTATTGATACAGATAACGATAATGTTGGCGACACACCTTATACAACTGGTGCATTTACAACCGTATATGCCATACCAAATATTACCCAGTTAGAAACAGCTAGCTATTCATTCACAATAAATGCTACTCTATCTAATAATTGTGGTGCAGCAACATTACCTTTTACAATTACCAATAACACCAAAATCTGGAATGGTTCAAACGACAATACTTGGGATAATCCAGACAATTGGTTTCCAAACGGAGCACCAACAAGTGACAACTGCGTTATTATTGGTGATGTAGGGACATTACCAGATCCTACAATTCTTGGACCACCAATACCTCCAGTTCCAGCGTTTGCAAGAAATCTAACGATTAAAAATAACGGTTTTTTAGAATTAGAACCTTCTTCTTCACTTACAGTAACAGATTGGATCAATGTTGATCCCAACGGAACCTTCAACGTTAGAAATAGAGCTAATCTCGTGCAAGTAACTAATGTAGTCGCAAATATTAATAGTGGATCAATTAATATGGACAGAGAAGTGACAGGTTTGACTTCCCAAGATTATGTGTATTGGTCATCTCCAGTTGAAAATTTTGGTGTTGGAGGTGTTTCACCAGGAACTAATCCTGCATATGTTTTAAATTGGATCCCAACAGTTGTTGGAAATGGCGCAGGAAATTATGGCGAATGGCAAACTACAGCTGAAAATATGATTCCTGGAAAAGGGTATGCAATTAGAGCATTAACGGGTACAAGTGTTGCAAATACTGCACAATTTGCTGGCAGACCTAGTAATGGTATTGTAACAACACCAATCGTTAGAGGCAGTTATACTGGTGCAGATTATCCTGGAGCAGGAGTCATTGATGCGACCGCTCTAGATGATAATTGGAACTTGGTAGGAAATCCATTTCCCTCGTCCATAAACGCAGACACTTTTATAAGTATGAATGCATCAACAATTATTGACGATGCAAATCCATCAATAGCAGGAACTATTTATTTATGGAGTCATGCCTCTGCTCCTAGCAACTTAGCCACAGATCCATTTTATGGAGATTATGTATATAATTATAACGCAAATGATTATATCGCCTATAACTTAACAGGCTCAACACCTAGTGGATTTGGTGGCTTTATAGGGGCGGGACAAGCATTTTTTGTACTTATGGATAATGCTGCAGCAACGCCATCAAACTTGATATTTGACAACACAATGAGAAATGGTGTATTTGATAATATCCAATTCTATAGAACAGATGATCCAGTTGTAACTGAAAAACATAGAATTTGGCTAGATCTCATAGATGCTGATAACAACGCTAACTCCATTTTAGTTGGTTATATTACTGGAGCTACAAATGAGAACGATCGCCTTTTTGATGGCAACCAACTAAGTGGTTCTAATAATTTATTTTACTCCTTAATTGGTGATGATAAAATGGCAATACAAGGAAGATCGTTACCTTTTAATGTTACAGATATAGTACCTCTCGGTTTTAACACAGCCCAAAACGGAAACTACTCCATTGCAATAAATATACTTGATGGCCTTTTTGAAAGTACTGATCAAGATATTTTTATTGAAGATATGTACACAAACACTATTCACAATCTTAGATTAAGCCCGTATAATTTTTCTACGGAAAGTGGCACATTTGACGATAGATTCATTTTAAGATACACAAACGAAACGCTAAGTGTAAACCAAATAGATAATAATGGAGACATTTCTATATTAGCACCTAATAGTGAGTATATAAAAGTGACTTCAAAAATTGGAACCATCAACACCATAGCTATTTATGACATTGTTGGAAGAGAAATTCTCAACATCAACGATATTAACCAGTCAGAAATTATTTTAAATCAAACAAGACTATCTGATGGCGCATATATCGTAAAAGTCAAATTAGATAACAACAAGCAAAAAGTTCAAAAGGTAGTTTTAAAACAATAATTACAGATAACGAACAAACGACCAAAAAGACCTTGATTTTAAATAATTGAGGTCTTTTTCATTTAAGTATGCCTCACGCTCAAAAGAAATATTTTGGTAAGCAGTGCGCCAATGCTTTGTTTTGATCAGTCTAATAAAAAACTCAATTCCGTAGAACACATAAAACGGGATTATCAAAAGCTCAATCTGCTGTCTCAAATGAATTTTCTCATGATTTATCAAAAAAGCATTCGTTTTCAAGTCATAAAATTTCAGAAAAATAAATGGAAAAATAGTGATACCTACGTATCCCTTCGGAACCAAATATTTTGAAATTAAAACCATATCAAACAGTAATCAAAAATCTTTCCAAATTACATTATCTTTGTTATATGAAGAAAATTATTCCATTAGAAGATGGAGATTATTATCTCACACCACAAGGTTATCGCTGTTTTAACGAGCAATACCTACTAAAAAGAGGTTATTGCTGCGAGAGCGGTTGCAGACATTGCCCCTATGGTTTCAATAAAAATTCATTAAAAAAAAAGTAATGCCAACAACGACACTATCATTTAAAGATCAAATAAAAGAAGGGATCCCAAATACACTTCCCGATCCAAAACCGTATGATGCATCCATAAATCACGCACCAAAGCGTAAAACAATTCTTTCTTCGGAAGAACAAAAGCTAGCATTAAAAAACGCGCTTAGATATTTTGACAAAGAGCACCACAAAACTCTAATTCCAGAATTTAAAAACGAATTAGACACCTACGGAAGAATATACATGTACCGTCTGCGACCAGACTATAAAATGTACGCGAGACCAATTGACGAATACCCAGCAAAATCAAAACAAGCTGCTGCGATAATGCTAATGATCCAAAATAATTTAGATCATGCAGTTGCTCAACATCCTCACGAACTAATAACCTACGGAGGAAATGGAGGCGTCTTTTCTAATTGGGCACAATATAGATTGACAATGAAATATTTGTCTCAAATGAACGACGAACAAACCCTTGCCATGTATTCTGGCCATCCAATGGGATTATTTCCAAGCCATAAAGGTGCGCCAAGAGTTGTTGTCACAAATGGTATGATGATTCCTAACTATTCAAAACCTGATGACTGGGAAAAATTCAATGCCTTGGGAGTTACACAATATGGTCAAATGACCGCTGGAAGCTTCATGTATATTGGACCTCAAGGAATCGTGCATGGTACCACAATTACAGTTTTAAATGGTTTCAGAAAAATAAAAAAATCACCCAAAGGAAACCTTTTTGTAACTTCTGGACTTGGTGGGATGTCTGGCGCACAACCAAAAGCAGGAAATATTGCAGGCTGTATAACTGTTTGCGCAGAAGTAAATCCAAAAATCACCCAAGTGAGATTAGATCAAGGTTGGATCGACGAAAAAATCACAGATTTAGATGCATTAGTAAAACGTGTTTTAAAAGCAAAAGAAAATAAAGAAACGATTTCAATTGCCTATTTAGGCAACATTGTTGAAGTATGGGAGAAATTTGATGAATCAAACATCCATATCGATTTAGGCAGTGATCAAACTTCACTTCACAATCCTTGGGCTGGTGGGTATTATCCAGTAAACTTATCGTTTGAAGAGGCCAATGAAATGATGGCAAATCAACCTGGAGAGTTTAAGAAAAAAGTTCAGGAAAGCTTAAAACGCCAGGTCAAAGCCATAAACAAACATACCGCAAAAGGAACCTATTTTTTTGACTACGGAAATGCATTCCTTCTAGAAGCCTCTCGTGCTGGCGCAGATATTATGGCAAAAAATGATATCGATTTCAAATATCCATCCTATGTACAAGATATTATGGGACCAATGTGCTTTGATTATGGTTTTGGGCCATTTAGATGGGTTTGTGCTTCGGGCAAACCAGAAGATTTAGCAAAAACCGATGCCATAGCTTGTCAAGTTTTAGAAAATATAAAAAAGAATTCTCCAGAAGAAATCCAACAACAAATGGCAGACAACATCCAATGGATCAAAGGTGCACAAGAAAATAAGCTAGTCGTTGGTTCGCAAGCAAGAATTTTATATGCAGATGCCGAAGGACGAATAAAGATTGCAAAAGCATTTAATGATGCTATTTCTAAAGGTGACATTGGCTATGTTATTTTGGGTAGAGATCATCATGATGTTTCAGGAACAGATTCTCCATATCGAGAAACCAGTAACATTTACGATGGCTCGCGTTTTACAGCAGATATGGCAATTCAAAACGTAATTGGAGATAGCTTTAGAGGTGCTACTTGGGTAAGTATTCACAATGGCGGAGGCGTTGGTTGGGGAGAAGTGATTAATGGTGGATTTGGTATGGTTCTTGATGGTACTATAGAAGCAGAAAAACGCTTAAAATCCATGTTGTTTTGGGATGTTAATAATGGAATCTCAAGACGTAGTTGGGCAAGAAATGAAGAAGCTATTTTTGCTATAAAACGTGCTATGGAAAATGAACCTAATTTAAAGGTTACATTACCAAATCATGTTGATGAAAAATTATTAGACTCGTTATTATAATTAAAAAAAATTACTATGAAAAAATTACTTAAAACATTACCAGTGTTGATGTTAGCACTAGTAATAACTTCATGCAGCTCAGTAAGAGTAGCTGCAGACTATGATAAACAGGCAAATTTTAGTGAATATAAAACATTTGCTTTTTTAAAATCTGGTGTAGATCAAGCTGAAATCAGTGATCTCGACAAAAGAAGAATTCTTAGAGCAATAGAAACCGAACTAATGGCTCAAGGTTATACAAAATCTGAAAACCCAGATTTATTGGTTAGTATTTTCACCAAATCCCAGCAACGTGTTGACGTTTACAATAACAATTGGGGCTTCGGTGGCTGGGGCTGGGGAGGCTTTGGACCAGGTTGGGGCTGGGGTTGGAATCAACCTAATGTATCAACTACGACCGAAGGTACTCTTTATGTAGATCTAATTGATGCTAATAAAAAAGAATTGGTTTGGCAAGGTATGGGATCTGGAGTTTTAACCCAACGCAGTATCGAAAAGAAAGAAGCTAGAATTAATGAGTTCGTTTCTAAAATAATGGAAAAATATCCTCCAACTTTAAACGAGTAATTTTTTTCGAAACATTAAATAATAAAGCATCATCTTATCAGATGGTGCTTTTTCTTTTATTTGTGCTTCATTTCTAAAAGCCTATCTTTGCCGACTTTTAAGAGTCGTATATTATGATATTAGGTCAAACTACCAGAAAAAACTTTACACAAAATCCAAAAAACGATATTCTTTCGGGCTTAACTGTTGCATTAGCTTTAGTTCCTGAAGCTGTGGCATTTGCATTTGTTGCTGGAATCCCTCCTTTGGTTGGTCTTTATGGCGCACTTATGATGGGTATTGTAACCGCTCTTTTTGGTGGTCGTCCAGGAATGATTTCTGGAGCTACAGGTGCTATGGCAGTTGTTATGGTGCACTTAATTCAGAAGGGAAATGAAGTTGGCGCAGCTCTAGACACACCTATAGACCAACTTGGTTTACAGTGGCTTTTCATCACATTATTGTTTGTTGGTGGTATCCAAATTCTAGCGGGTCTTTTCAAACTGGGTAAGTTTGTTAGACTTATCCCACATCCCGTAATGATGGGATTCGTGAATGGTTTGGCAATCGTGATTTTTCTATCCCAATTAGGTATGTTTCCTAATGCTGTTCCGCAGGATATCTCATTTTTAAATGATACCTCAGCTTGGTTTTCAGCATTATTTTCTAATATAGAATTATGGAAAATGCTAGCATTTATAGGTCTAACAATGGGAATCATGTTTGGTCTCCCTAAGCTTACCAAAAAAGTACCAGCTGCTTTAGTTGCTATTATAGTAGTTGCCTGTATCACGATATTTGGAGGTTTTGAGATGAGTACAGTAGGCTCATTTATAGTTGAAAAAGGTGGCACAGGATTAGAGGGAAGTTTACCGTCGTTTCAAGATCAAATTTTTGGTCTCTTCGGAACATTAGCTGGCCATTGGGATTTAATTTTCTCAACTGCTTTTATTCTTGCTGCAGTTGGTTTGATAGAATCGTTAATGACACTTAATCTCATTGATGAAATGACCGAAACAAGAGGTAATGGAAACCGAGAATGTATCGCTCAAGGTGGCGCAAACATGCTCAACGGTTTCTTTGGCGGAATGGGTGGATGTGCCATGATCGGACAGTCTATAATTAATGTAGATTCTGGTGGTCGTGGTCGATTATCTGGTGCTGTTGCAGCCATTGCTCTTTTGTGTTTTGTATTGTTTGGAGCACCTTTGATAGAACAAATCCCCATCGCTGCTTTAATTGGAGTTATGTTTATGGTCGTGATTGGTACGTTTGCATGGAGTAGTTTTAGAATTATAAGAAAAATACCATTATCTGATGCTATTGTTCTTATCGCTGTATCTGCAATAACAGTATGGCAGGATTTAGCTATTGCTGTGATTGCTGGTGTCATCATTTCTGCATTAGTATTTGCCTGGAAAAACGCAACGATGATTAGAGCTCGTAAAAGAATTCAAGCAGATGGCACAAAAACTTATGAAATATGGGGACCGTTATTTTTTGGTTCGATCCAAAACTTCAATTCAAAATTTGATGTAAAAAATGACCCTCAGCATGTAGAAATAGATTTTATAGAATCTCGAGTTAGCGATCACTCTGCACTTGAAGCTATCTTCAATTTAGTTAATAAATATGAAGCTGAAGGGAAAATTATCAAACTAAAACATCTTAGTGAAGACTGTAAATTATTGATGTATAAAGCGAGTCCTAAATTTAAGGAAGTCATTATTGAAGATGTGGACGATCCTAGATATCATTTGGCTGCAGATCCAGAAAAGTTTACAAAGCCACTTTCGGAATATAATATGTAAAAAGAAAGCCCATTGAAAAAATTCAATGGGCTTTTTTCTATTTAAAGAAATGTATTATTTAGGCAAATTGCTTGAATAAATACTGTACTGTTCATCATTAAGAACGGTTTTTATTTTTTCATTAATGTAATCTTGCATTTTAGCCATTTTTGTGATTTTTTTATTTGAATCTTCAATGGCATGAATACCTTTTATTTTTTTATCTGCGGAAGAAAAGATTTCATATATCTTTTCTTTTTGAGTTGCATCTAATTTGTTAGTTCTCGCTAACATGTTCACAACATCATTTGTCTTTTCTTTAGGAGTCTTTATTGAGCTATTCGCTGTCAAAGTCATATTTCCTGAAGTGTTTTGAGCAATTGCAGATTGGTTTCCTAATAAGAGAAAACATCCAAAAGTTAATAATAGTAAAGCCTTTTTCATAATAATAGTTAAAAATTAATGGTTCAATATACGAAAGATTTTTCTACAAATAACCATTTTCAATCTCTTTTCTAAAGGAGATAAGGTTGTGCATGACCTTCATCTAAAAGCCACCTATTAATATCTAATCCATCAATGACAATTGTAGCAAGATAGCGTCCGTATTTTCCTTGCTTGTCTTTGTAAGAGTGAATCTCTACCTCTTTGTCCAAAATCATTTCTCTTAAAAGGTCTCGAACAACCATGCCTTGTTCTCGTTCCTCTCCTCTTAGTTCTGGCGTGTCGATCCCAAACAAACGTAATTTCATTTCCTGAAAATGGAGAAATCCCAAATCTACTAATGCAGTAACGGTATCTCCATCGTAAACTGCAATAATTTTAGCTTTATAATGATACATGATTAATTATTTTTCCGAAGAAATATTAGTCTAAGTTACTAATTAATAATTAATTAGGCTTTTTATTTTAGCTTTAACTTTTTCCGTAGAAGGAATCATTGTTTCCTCTAATGTTGAGTTTAACGGTATTGCTGGCATATTCTCACTCCCAATGGTCATTACTGGTGCATCCAAATATTTAAAGCACTCTTCTTGAATTTTGCCTGCCAAAGCTCTTGCAAAACTATTTTTGCTTGGCTCTTCAGTAACTACCAAGCATTTGCCAGTTTTCTTAACCGACTTCATGATTGTTGCCTCGTCAAGCGGAAACAGAGTTCTCAAATCTATGATCTCAATTTGATCACGCATTCCTAATTCTCCCGAAGCATTATAAGCCCAGTGCACACCCATCCCATAGGTAACGATTGTCAATGTTTCTAAGTTTTCCTGTTTCCAGATCTCTTGAAGCACCCAAGCTTTCCCAAATGGCAATACATAATCTTCGCTTGGCTCAATAGATGTCGCGCCTTTTGTTCCTGGCACTTTACTCCAATATAACCCTTTATGCTCCAAAATCACTACCGGATTTGGGTCGTAATACGCAGCTTTCATTAAGCCTTTTAAATCTGCTCCGTTACTTGGATACGCTATTTTGATTCCGCGAATATTGGTAATCACACTTTCTACGGAAGACGAATGATAAGGTCCACCGCTACCATAAGCACCAATTGGCACACGCAAAATCATACTTACAGGCCATTTCCCGTTACTTAAATAGCAACTTCTACTTACTTCTGTAAATAATTGATTAAGTCCAGGCCAAATATAATCTGCAAACTGAACCTCAACTATCGGTTTCAACCCAACAGCGCTCATCCCAACCGTTGAGCCAACAATAAATGCTTCTTGAATTGGCGTATTAAACACTCTGTCATCTCCAAATTTTTGCGCCAAAGTTGCTGCCTCTCTAAAAACGCCACCCAAACGTCCACCAACATCTTGACCGTACAGTAAGCATTCCTTATGTTTTTTCATTAATTCTTCAACAGCAAACAATGCGCAATCTACCATCACTACTTTCTCTGCGCCTTTTGGTGCTCTCTCCCCTTTTTCTTCGGAAATTGGCGTTGGCACAAAATCGTTAGTGAATAAATCTTCGGGTTTTGGATCTTCAGCTTTTAAGGCCTTTTCAAAGTCGGATTGTACTTTCTTTTTTGCAGCATTTTCTATGGTATCAATCTCTTCCGAAGAAAAACCAATATCCAATAATTGTTGTTTTAAAACCGGATAAGGATCACGAGACTTTGCTTCGTCAAGATCATCACGATACCATTCCATTCGCACACCAGAGGTATGGTGATTTAATAACGGGACTTTAGCATGTACCAAAAATGGGCGACGCTCTTTTCTAATTGTATCAATTACTTTTTCTAAAGCATTGTAGCTTTCGGTAAAATTGGCACCATCAATTGAAATAGCTTCCAAACCATGAAATCCCTTTGCGTATTCGAAAGCGTTCTGTGCTCTCGTTTCCGCAGCATTTGCAGAAATATCCCAACCATTATCCTGTACCAAATACAAAATTGGCATTTGCTTTAATGCTGCCATTTGAAAGGCTTCTGCAATTTCGCCTTCGGTTACTGAAGCGTCGCCTAAAGAACAAACGACAAATGGTAAATCGTTAAGCGTTTTATCATCTAAACCTTGGAGTTCTTTATACTGCATTCCCATCGCAACACCTGTTGCAGGAATCGCTTGCATCCCAGTTGCAGAGGATTGGTGAGGGATTTTAGGTTTATCATCATCCTTTAAACTCGGATGTGAGTAATAAGTTCTACCTGCGGAAAACGGATCTTCCTTTTTAGCTAATAATTGCAACATCAAATCATAAGGTTCTAGCCCAAATGATAATAACATGGCGTCATCTCTATAATACGGAAATGCATAATCCTGTGGCAGCAATTGCATGCCTAAAGCAATTTGAATCGCTTCGTGACCTCTCGATGTGGCATGAACATATTTTGAAACTTGTTTAAAATTAGCTTCATATAATTCTGTCATCGCTTTCGCTGTGCAGAGTTTTGAAAATCCTTTTTTTAAAATATCCTTATTCATATTTATATCGTTCTATCCACATCAAATTGTTCAAAATAATCGGCTACGCGTCGTACAAAACTTCCGCCTAAAAATCCGTCAACCACTCTATGGTCAAAGGATAGCGATAAATACATCATACTTCTAATAGCAATTTCGTCTCCTTTTTCGGTTTCTATAACTTCAGGTCTTTTTTTAATAATACCCAATGCTAGAATTGCAACTTCAGGTTGGTTAATGATTGGTGTTCCCATTACACTTCCAAAGGTTCCAACATTAGAGATTGTAAACGTACTTCCTTTAATATCATCACCTGCCAACTTGTTTTCTCTTGCTTTACCTGCTAGTTCGCTAACATTCTCTGCAAGTGTTTTTAAATCTTTGGTATCTGCATTTTTTACCACAGGTACAATTAGGTTTCCACTTGGCAATGCTGTTGCCATACCAATATTTATGTCTTCTTTTACAATAATTTTATTACCATCTACAGAGGCGTTTATGTTTGGAAAATCCTTAACAGCTTTTGCCACAGCCTCAACAAATAACGGTGTAAAGGTTAAACGCTCACCATATTTTTCTTGAAATGCTTTTTTGTTTGCATTTCTCCAATTCACCATATTCGTCATATCGGCTTCTACATAAGCTGTGACGTGAGGTGATGTGTGCTTGGAATACACCATGTGATCTGCAATCATTTGGCGCATTCTATCCATTTCTATGACTTTTCCTTTGCCTTTATCGAAAGTCAATTGCGGAATGCGATAAGCTGTTGGATCTTGCGTTACAGGTTGTGCAAATTTGTACGGACGACCATCTTCTATATATTGAAATACATCACTTTTACGCAATCTGCCCTCATTTCCTGTTGCAGGAATTCTAGATAATTCTTCAAAACTGATGTGATGTGATTTTGCAATTTCAATTATTAAAGGTGAAAAAAACGTGTTTGTATTGTTGACTGAAAACGACGTTGAAGCTAAAGGTTGTTGAACCGGTTTTGGTTTGTTTGAAACTTTAGTTTTCTTTTGGGATGTATCGACTGCGCTCGATTTAACTGTTTCTTTCTTTTTTTCTTCGGAATTTATTTCTTCTGAAACTTCTAAAATAGCGAGCACCTCTCCAACAGCAACAACATCTTTTGCCTGATGTTTTATGGTTTTCATGGTTCCCGATGCTGGTGCAGGCACTTCATTATCGACTTTATCGGTTGCCACTTCGAGGATGATATCGCCTTCTTCAAAGCTATCACCTTCATTTACCAACCAATTGATTATGGTTCCCTCTGTTATGCTTTCGCCCATCTTGGGCATTTTTAATTCATAACTTCCTGCGAAGGCAGGAATCTCTTTATTTTTCATTTCGATTTTTATTATAATCTAAATTCCAATTCATACTTAAGTCCATCCAGCTTGGGTTCATTTCTTTAATGAGTTCAATTTTCCAATCTCGTTTCCATTTTTTGAATTGTCGTTCTCTAATATTTGCTAATTTGCCATCATCAAAATCTTCAAAATAAACTAGCTTATTACAGTTATATTTAGCTGTAAATGATGTTGGACGAATTTTTAATTTATGTTCCTTAACTCTTTCTTCAATATTATCAGTAATTCCAATGTAAATTACTCCATTAGGTTTATTTGTCATGATATACACATACCATTGACTCATGACTTTTTACTATGAGATTCCTGCCTGCGCAGGAAATGTTCCCGAAGTGTCTTATAAACATCTTCTTGTATTTTCATATGTTGTGGCACTTCTCTCAACGGTTCAACTTCAATCAAACTCTCGTGGCAATCTGCTGGCAATTGCTGATATAATTGCGTGCCTTTAGTTTTCCAAGCAATCATGTCATCACTTACTTGTTTAATGACTTTTGCTGGATTACCAACTACTAAACTTCGCTTGGGTATTTTAGTTTCAGCTTTTACAAAAGACATCGCACCTATTATGCTTTCGTCTCCAATTTCAGCATCGTCCATGATTACGGTATTCATCCCGATGAGACAATTTCGACCTAAATTAGCACCATGAATTATGGCTCCGTGACCAACATGTGCACTTTCCTTTAGAGTAATAGATTTTCCTGGAAACATGTGAACTGTACAGTTTTCTTGAACGTTTACGCCATCTTCCAAAATAATTTGTCCCCAATCGCCACGAATAGCTGCTCCTGGACCTATGTAACAGTTTTTACCAATAATGACATTTCCTGTTACCGCTGCCAAAGGATGCACGAAACTTGATTCGTGAACGACTGGTGTGTAACCCTTGAAACTGTAGATCATTTTATTTAAATCCTTTTAGTTTTTCTTTTGTAAATTCGGAAAGCACTAAACGTCCACTGGTTTCTGCTCGTTCTGCTAGCAAATTATCCCAATCGTCTGTTCCTTTCCAGAATACTTTTTTCATTTCTAACATGGCCTCTGTATTGTATGTACAAAGGTGCTCTGCAGTTGTTTTCACAGCTTCGTCCAATTCTTCTGTTGATTCGTAAACTTGGGTAAACAACCCTTTCTGTTGTGCCCATTCTGGCGGATAAAATGAATTAGCATCAATAGCAATTTGTGACATTGCGCTTAATCCCATTTTTCGTTCTATTGCTGGTCCAACTACAAATGGTCCAATCCCAATATTTAATTCGCTTAATTTGATAGCTGCGTATTTTGTAGCCATACAATAGTCTGTTGCTGCTGCCAAACCTACACCACCTCCAACGGTTTTTCCTTGAATTCTCCCGATAATAAACTTTGGACATTTACGCATTGCATTGATCACATTAGCAAATCCTGAAAAGAAGACTTTACCTGTTGCTGCGTCATTGATATTGATCAATTCTTTAAAGCTCGCTCCAGCGCAAAATGTTCTATCTCCTCCACTTTTTAAAACAATCACCTTTATCGCTTCGTTTTCTCCAGCTTCAGTTATGGTTTTCGCTAATTTAGCTAAAACGTCTCCTGGCAAAGAGTTGTGTGCTGGGTGGAAGAATTCTATATATCCTACTTCGTTTTCTATTGTTTGTTTAACGTATGGGTCTGTCATCACGATAGTGTTCCCACGAAAGTGGGAATCTTTTTTTTATTGTTTATTATATTATTTTTTTATACAAATCCAACCATTCTGGATTTTGTTTTTCTATTAATTCCGTTTTCCAAGCTCTGTTCCATTTCTTCATTTGCTTTTCTTTTAATTTGGCTTCCTTTTCAGTTTCAAATCTTTCAAAATAAACTAGTTTATTCAAATTATATCTTGCTGAAAATGTGCTTGGATGTATTTTATTTTTATGCTGATATATTCTTTTCTTTAAATTTCCTGTTTCTCCAATGTATAAAACGCCTTCTTTTTTATTTGTTATGATGTAGACGTTCCATTCCATTTTTTTAAACTTTTATATACAAGACACCCGATTTCTCGGGTGCTTCGAACAATTCAATCTTTTATAAAAGACTGAATTGTTCGAAGTGATGATTCAAATGTTTGCGCTCCAATAAATACGATTCATATTTATTCAATTCACCAAAGACTAAATTCTTCAACTTAGCGTCTGGATTTTCTTTAAAATACTCGATGTATTTTTCTCTTTGTGATTTAAACTTTTCGATTGCGGTTGCTAAATCTGGATGTTTCAAATCATCTAATTTGTCTTTTTCTAACTGCGGAAATTGGCTGTTCTTCGGAAATTTGTCATAGTTATATAAACTCGCATGTACTTTTTCTAAAATCTTTTCCGGTGTGGCAATCTCAAAATCCTGAATCTCACCTGACGTAATTTTATAGGTATATTCCAAATGCTCAACCATGTGCTGTGGTGTCATAATTCCCCATTTTGGTTTCATGTCTTCGGAAAGTTTAGAAAGACATTCTTCAATCTTTTCCGAAGTTATTTCAGTAAAAACCTCTTGCTTTTTTTGAACCATTGTTAAAATGGTTGCGACTGCCACTAACGGACTGTCTTTTTCAGTTTTATCTTTTTCTGGTTTATTTTCAAAATTAGCATCAAACACCTCAACGTACCATTTTACGATTCCGCTAGGATGTTCCGCAGAAGCGACATCACGATCTACTTTTTCTTTACAAGTTAAACGTACATAAATGGTGTCGTTATGATATAACGGTCTTAAAAAACGAATACTATCCAGACCATAATTTGCAGCTACTGGACCTTTGTTTGGATACACGAATAATCCTGCTGCTGCAGAAATTATAAAATAACCGTGAGCAGTTCTTTTTTCGAAGATACTGCCATCCAAAGACGTAATATCTGTATGTGCATAAAAATGATCCCAAGTTAAATTTGCAAAGTTGATAATGTCTGTATCTGTGAATGTACGGTTATGTGTTTTGAGGGACATTCCTGGTTGGATATCTTCCCAGTGGTATTTAAATGGATGCATTTTTGCTTCCTTATATTTGGAATTTTGCTGATAAATTCCAGTGATTTCGGTAATTGTTGTTGGTGAACCTTGAATGGCTGTACGTTGCAAATAATGTTTAATGCCTCGCATGCCTCCCATTTCTTCTCCTCCTCCTGCTCTTCCTGGACCACCATGCACTAAATATGGTAATGGCGAACCGTGACCTGTACTTTGTTTTGCGCTTTCTCTGTTGAGTACTAATATTCTCCCATGATGACTTGCTGCATTGATCACGTATTCTTTGGCAATCTTATCGTTATTTGTAGCAATTGAAGACACTAAAGATCCTTTACCCATTTGAGCTAAGGTTATTGCTTCGTCTAAGTTTTTATATGGCATAATCGTACTTACTGGACCAAAAGCTTCACGTTCATGAATCACTGCATTTTGGAATGGATGATCTGCTCGCAATAAAATCGGACTAATAAACGCGCCTTTTTTAGCATCTGCTCCAATGGTTTCGATTTTATCTAAACTTCCATAAACGATTTGCGCTTCTTTTGCTAAATCGTTGACAGAATCTCTAACTGCTTGTACCTGTTGTTGACTTACTAATGATCCCATTCGTACTTCTTTGAGTCTTGGATCACCAATGATGACTTTATCTAACGCTTTGCCTAAATGAATTTGAACATCTTCAACAAGATTTTCTGGTACTATAACTCTTCGGATTGCTGTACATTTTTGTCCAGCTTTTACCGTCATCTCTTTTCTTACTTCTTTGATAAATAAGTCGAATTCTGGAGTTCCAGGAACTGCATCTTCTCCTAAAATTGATGCATTTAGTGAATCAGCTTCCATAGTAAATGGCACAGATTCTTGAATTAGTCTTGGATGTGCTTTTAATAAGCGTCCCGTTTTTGCTGAACCTGTAAACGTGACTACGTCTTGAGATTCGACTGTGTCCAAAATATTTTTTACTGTTCCATTTATGATTTGTAGTGCACCTTCAGGTAAAATACCCGAATCTATTATAGTTTTCGCTACAGCTTCTGCCAAATAAGAAGATGATGGTGCTGGTAAAACAACAGCAGGCACTCCAGCCATCCAGTTAACCGCACATTTTTCTAACATACCCCAAACTGGAAAGTTAAAAGCATTGATATGAACTGCAACACCTTTTTTTGGCACCATGATGTGATGCGCCATAAAGCGTCCGCCTCGAGATAAATCGATCGCATCACCTTCTACATGATAGGGTTGGTTTGGAAATAATTTACGTAATGATGCGTTGGCGAATAAGTTACCGAAGCCACCTTCAATATCTATCCAACTGTCAACTCTAGTTGCTCCTGTTCTATAGCTTAGATCGTA
Organism: Psychroserpens sp. Hel_I_66; assembly: GCF_000799465.1. Classification (NCBI taxonomy): domain Bacteria; kingdom Pseudomonadati; phylum Bacteroidota; class Flavobacteriia; order Flavobacteriales; family Flavobacteriaceae; genus Psychroserpens; species Psychroserpens sp. Hel_I_66. Next base: position 2,304,736 of record NZ_JUGU01000001.1, read on the forward strand.
GAATGACTCTTTTCTTTTGGTGAGATATAATGCTAAACTTTTTAGCATATTTCCACGTTCTTGAAAGGTCATTTTACGAAGTTTTTCTCCTCCTTTTGTGCGACCGTAATTTAATATTTCTGGAATATCGAGACCTTCAATGGCAACGCTTGTAAAGGCTTCGCCTGTTACTGCATCAAGAATTGGTGAGCCTTCTTCTTTTCCTGTAGTCCAATTTCCTTGGACGTAGTGTTGGATTTTGTTCATATCAAATGCCCGCGAAAGTGGGTATCTTTTTAATTCAACTTTTATTTTGATACCTACAAGGTTTTTAAAACGTTGCAGGATAGTTTATCTTTTAAACCGAGTGCGTTTGCGTTAGCGATTGAACGGTTTGTTTGAGCTCCTTTTTGTTTTTCTCAAAAAGAGCGAGTAGTGAAAGCGCGACCCTTGTGGTAACGCCCAAATTTTAAATATTTACATTTTCAATAATCGCAGCATAGCCTTGACCAACGCCAATACACATTGTTACTAATGCGTAGCGTTTGTTTTGCTCTTTTAATTCTATGGCTGCTGAATAAGCAATTCTTGTTCCTGTAACGCCTAACGGATGACCTATCGCGATAGAACCTCCATTTGGATTTAATCTTGGATCGTCATCTGCCAATCCCCAAGCACGCGTGCATGCCAAGGCCTGTGCAGCGAAAGCTTCGTTAAGCTCGATGACATCCATATCGTCCATAGTTAAACCTGCTTTTGCTAAGGCTTTGTTTGAGGCTTCTACCGGACCAATTCCCATAATTCTTGGCTCAACACCAGCTACTGCGGAACTTACGATTCTGGCTAATGGTTTTAGATTGTATTTTTTTACTGCCTCCTCGGAAGCAATTATTGTTGCTGCTGCACCATCGTTTAATCCAGAGGAATTTCCTGCGGTTACGCTTCCGCCTTCTTTTTTGAATGCTGGACGTAATTTGCCTAAAATTTCAAGAGATGTTGTTGGTTTTACAAATTCATCTTTTGAAAATTGGATTGGGTCTTTTTTTCTCTGCGGAATTTCTACAGTTACGATTTCTTTTGCTAAGCGACCGTTTTCTTGGGCCTTGGTAGCTTTCATCTGGCTCCAATGAGCAAACTTATCTTGATCTTCTCTTGAGATGTTGTATTTTTCTACTAGGTTTTCAGCAGTGTTTCCCATACCATCGGTTCCGTAGAGCTTTTCCATTTTAGGATTTATGAAACGCCATCCGAAAGTGGAATCATACATTTTCGAATCACCTCCAAATCCGGTTGAAGGTTTGGACATTACGTATGGTCCACGAGTCATATTTTCTACTCCTCCGGAAATGAATAGATCTCCATCTCCTGCTTTTATTGCTCTATTTGCGTGAATAATCGCAGATAATCCTGAACTACATAAACGGTTTACGGTTTCTCCAGGAACTGTAAATGGTAATCCTGCCAATAATGAAGCCATTCTTGCAACATTACGATTGTCTTCTCCTGCTTGGTTGGCGCAACCCAATATGACATCATCGTAAGCATCTTTTGGGATATTTGGGTTTCGTTTTACGATTTCTTCAATGACCAATGCGCCCAAATCGTCTGTTCTCACAGCTGACAGAGTGCCTTTGTAATTTCCTATTGGTGTTCTAATTCCGTCTATTATATATGCTTCTTTCATAATTAATTAAATGGATTCCGCATCAAGTGCGGAATGACAAATTATTTTTTTTTAGTTCAAGAGTGCAGAAAAGGTATCTCCCTGTCTAATATCTCCACTGTTATAACCTTTCATAAACCACTCTTTTCTTTGCTGGGATGTACCGTGTGTAAAGCTATCTGAATTCACGCTTCCTCTCGTACGTTTTTGAATAGCATCATCTCCAACTGCATTTGCAGCACTTAGTGCTTCATCAATATCTCCAGCCTCTAGATATTGTTTGTTATAGTGTGCCCAAAGTCCAGCATAAAAATCGGCTTGTAACTCTTGCGCGACAGATAATCTATTTGCCTCGGTTGTACTCGCTTGAGATTGTAATTGTCTTACTTTTGATGACGTCCCTAAAAGTGTTTGGATATGATGCCCTACTTCATGAGCAGTCACATAAGCAATTGCAAAATCCCCTCCCTTTGCACCGAAACGTGTTTTTAATTCGTCAAAAAAAGCTAAATCCATATATAGCTTTTGATCTGCTGGGCAATAAAATGGTCCTGAAGCTGAGCTTGCGTTTCCGCAGCCTGTTGATACCGCGTCTGTAAAAAGTACCATTTTTGGTTCTTTATAAGTACCTAAATTGTTTTCTCTGAATACTTGACTCCAGGTATCTTCCGTATAAGCTAAAATGGTTGACATGAAGTCTCCCATTTTTTGTTCTTCACTGGTTAATTCTCTTTGTTCGACTTGCTGGGAACTTTGGCTATTTCCAACTTGTTCTATCAAAGGTGCCAATTGTTGCCCTGTTTCACCTCCAAAAAGTTGAAGCAAAATTACAATTACTGCCACTACTCCTCCTCCAGCAACAAGTTTGCCTTTACTGCCCATACCGCGTCTATCTTCCAGATTTCCGCTTTTTCTATTACCTTGCCATTTCATTTTTTAATATTATTTCTAGTTAGTTGTTAATTGTTTTCCCATGTTTTTTGAGTTCTATAAACTACACCTTTAAAAAGCGCTACTAATTCATTTCCTCGTTTAACTTCAATGATATTAAAGCCTAATTTATTATTTACTTTTTCAATTACCGATTCTGCAACCAAATAATCACCTTCATCTAAGGCTTCGATATGATTGATACTTGTTTCAATAGAGACTGCATATTTACCGTGTGTGTTTGCTGCAAAACCAAAAGCGGTATCTGCAAGAGAATAACTAATACCACCATGTGCTTTGTTCATACTGTTTAGCATTTCCTTTCTGATGGTCATTGCCAATTTGCATCTGCCTATTTCACATTCTAAGATCTCAATACCTAACCATTGGCTGTAAGCATCTTGACTTAGCATTTTATATGGAATTTGTTCTCCTTTCATATTACTATTCCAATAAAGTGGAAATCAATTATTTTGATAATGTCATACTGAAATAAGTTCAGTATGACATTATATTTAATTAAAAAACGTTTTATTTTCTCTGTTCATTTTACGCAATAAGGGGCTGCAACGGTATCTATCTTCGTGATATTCATTATATAATTCGTCCATTTTATTTACGCACCAGTCTATTCCTTTTTCGTCTGCCCAAGCCAATAGTCCTTTTGGATAGTTTACGCCTTTTGTCATCGCATTATCAATATCCTCAGCTGATGCGATATTTAAAAATAAAGCATCTGCAGCTTCATTGATTAGCATTGCTATAACCCGATCAAAAATTTGTTGTCCGATTTTATCTTTTTGTGATTCTGAAATCAGTTTAGAATGACTTTGAATGATATTTCCATTTTCATCATAATCATAATAGCCTTTTCCTGTTTTTCTTCCGAAGTAACCCGCTTCAGCAAATCGTTTTTGAGTAAATGCTGGTCTATATCTTGGATCAAAATAAAATGCGGTAAACACCGTTTCTGTTACCGTATAATTGACATCATTCCCTATAAAATCCATAAGTTCAAACGGTCCCATTCTAAAACCACCAATGGTTTTCAATGCACTATCTATGGTCTTAAAATCTGCAATTCCTTCTTCGTAAATTCGTAATGATTCTCCATAAAACGGTCTTGCCACTCTATTGACTATAAAACCTGGTGTGTCTTTAGCGACAGCAACCGTTTTTTTCCAATCTTGAATTGTTTGGATTGATTTCTCTAAAACTTCTTTTGAGGTTTGTATCGCAGGAATCACCTCAACCAGCTTCATTAAAGGTGCTGGATTAAAAAAGTGAATCCCAATACAACGTTCTGGTTTTCGTAAAGATGACGCAATGGATGCAATTGATAAACTTGACGTGTTTGAAGCGATGATACAATCGTTTGCTACATAACTTTCTAATTCTGAAAATACTTTTTTCTTGATGTCTAGGTTTTCAATAATTGCTTCGATAGTTAAATTTGAATCTGCTAAATCCTTTAAATTATCAACATAAGAGATGTTGGATTGGATTCTATTTTTTTCTTCGGAATCAATCCGTCCTTTTTCAATTAAACGCGATAGAATTTTTTCTAAAGCAGCTTTAGCTTTATCCAACGCATTTTGATTAGTGTCGTATAATTTCACCTTACAATCAGCAGTAGCTGCAACTTGTGCAATACCACTTCCCATTGTTCCTCCTCCTATGATTCCTACATTCATATGTTTACTTTTTGATGAAATCCTGAAACGATTTCAGGATGACAACTTTATTATCTTCCTTTAAATTCTGGCTTACGTTTTCCTATAAATGCTGCAACACCTTCTTGATAATCTACACTTTGCGCTGCTTGAATTTGTAATTTAGATTCTAGAGCGAGTTGATCTTCCAAAGTATTTGTCATAGACTTATTGTATAATTCCTTAATCATGCCCAAAGCCTTAGTTGGCATATTTGCTAATTTTAATGCGAGATTTTCTATCGTGTTTTCAAATTCTTCCGAAGAAACACATTTATAGATCATTCCCATTTTTTCTGCCTCTTCTGCGGAAATTTTATCCCCCAACATCGCTAATGCCAATGCTTTTTGAAACCCTATTAATCTTGGCAAAAAGAAGGTCCCACCACTATCTGGAACCAAACCGATTAAACTGAACGCTTGTATAAAACTAACTTTTTCGTGAGCCACAACTATATCGCAAGCCAATGCAATATTTGCTCCTGCTCCCGCTGCTACACCATTTACTGCTGCTATGACTGGTTTTTTTATATCACGTAATCTTGTAATTACTGGATTGTAATGCTCATCCAATATTTTTTTGAATCCGGGATTCAAGTCTGGATCGGTAACTTCTTTTAAATCTTGACCAGCACAAAATGCTTTTCCGTTACCGATTAGTACAATTGCTCTAACCTCTTGATTTTTCTCGCATGTATCTAAAGTATCCTGAAGTAAAAATGCCATTTCGCGATTAAAACTATTGAATACTTCTGGCCTATTTAGCGTTATTGTTGCTACTTTGTTTTCTATTTTTAGCTGGATGCTTTTACTCATATTTTTCTTTTATTGTGGATTCCTACCTTCGCAGGAATGACAAATTATTTTAAACATTTAAAATAATCAAATGGCTCTTGGCAATCGTCACACTGAAATTGTGCCTTACAAGCTGTTGAACCAAACTGACTGACTAATCTTGTATTTGTGGAACCACAATTGGTGCATTTCACTATTCGCTTCCCGTTAAGCAATACATCTTTGTCAGCTTCAGCATTTAGGGGTGCTGCTATTCCATAATCTTCTAATGCTTTTCTGCCTCTTGGTGTAATCCAATCGGTTGTCCAAGCTGGGTGCAGAATCAATTCTATTTCAGATTCGTAACCTGCTATTTTTAATGCCTTTTTTATATCGTCTCCTATCACATCCATTGCTGGACAACCACTGTAAGTTGGTGTGATTTCTACTTTTATGATATTATTTTCTATTACTGCAGAACGCACGATTCCCATATCCATTATTGAAAGCACAGGGATTTCTGGATCTGAGACTTTTTCCAAAATTGGAATTAAAGTTTCGTCTATGTTTTGTTCTGTTGTTGTCATTTTTTGGTTTGTGTGATTCTGAAACAAGTTCAGAATGACGCTAATCTTTCTTTTTAAGATTCCTGCCTGCGCAGGAATTTGTTACCATTCCATATTTGGATAAGCACGCTGCATAAATTGTAGTTCGGTTAACAAATACCCAAAATGCTCTGTATGGATACCTTCTTTCCCTCCTTTTTGAAAATATTTTGATTCTGGAATTTCTAAAGTTGATGCCTCCAATAGTTCATTTACATCTTTATAATAGCCATCTTTTAACTTTGTGACATCAACACCTATTCCTTCAGCAACCATTGCTTTATCCGCTTCGGTTTGAAGAAATAATTCGTTTGTATATGTCCATAAGTTATTGATGGCTTCTTGCATTTTTACTTTACTTTCATCTGTACCATCGCCTAAACGCTTTACCCAATCTGAAGAGAATCTTTCATGATAACGCACTTCCTTAATGCATTTTTTAGCAATTGCAGATAATGTGAGATCTTTACTTTTTTCTAATTCTGAAAGAAATGCTAAGTGATAGACATCGAATAAAAATTGTCGTCCGATCGTATAGGCGAAATCGGTATTTGGTTGCTCTACCAATAGCACATTTTTATAGTCACGTTCTTTACGAAGCAGAGCTATATCATCTTCCGTTCTTCCATCACCAGCAATTTTAGCAGCATATTGGAAGTAACTTCTTACTTGCCCGAATAAATCTAAAGATATATTAGTACAAGCGATATCGGTTTCTAAAGTTGGCCCATGACCGCAGAGCTCTCCCAAGCGCTGACCAAGGATTAAACTATTATCTGCGATACCGAGTATGTAATTGTATAAATTTTCGTTTTTCATATTATAACCTTTCCGCCTTTAAGGCTTCTTTCCTCGAAAATAAAAGACATTATTAACGATTAAAATTTAGTTTGATTTTATGAGATTCTTGCCTTCGCAGGAATTATTTACATATGTTTTACTTCGTCTGGTAAATCATAAAATGTTGGGTGACGATACACTTTATCTTGTGCTGGCTCAAATAATTCGCCATTATGTTCTGGATTTGAAGCAGTAATATTTTTACTTTCTACAACCCAAATACTAACTCCCTCATTTCTTCTCGTGTAAACATCTCTTGCATTTTCTAATGCCATTTCTGCATCAGCTGCGTGAAGACTTCCCGAGTGCCTGTGTTCTAATCCGTTTTTACTTCTTATGAAGATTTCCCAAAGTGGCCAGTTTTTCATTTGAAATTGAATTTGAAATTGAAGTCGAATTTGAAAGACTTCAATTTATATTTTTAATTCTAGTTACTATTATTCTAATTAATTGATCATTCTCATTTTTTAGATTTTTTAGATCTTCTTCTGAAAATAATTTTGCTTTAGTTTGAATATTTAAGTTTCTTAAAGATTCTCTTAATTCTTTTAGGCAAATTCTTAACTTATTAATTTTATCCTTGTCTGTCCCTGCTCCCAATACTTCTCCATAATTCAAAGCAGAAGAGCACGAAGAACGAATCAATTGTTTTGCTAGATAATCTCCTGCATAAGACAAAGGTTTTTTATCATATAATAAGATAATAGTTGCAGCAAAATCTTCAAGTCTTTAGGTTAAATCGAATTTTTTATCATTCATATCTTCGAATTCATATTCGATTTCAACTTCAAGCTCATTAAACAGCTTGTTTCTCTTTTCTTTCTTGTTTCTTCTCTGCGTGAGCCATTGCTGCATCTCTAACCCATTCTCCCTCTTCCCATGCTCCAACTCTCGCTTTCATTCTTTCTTTGTTACAAGGTCCATGACCTTTTACAACTTGCCAGAATTCATCCCAATCGATTGGTCCAAAATCATAGCTTTGTCGCTCCTCATTCCATTTTAAATCTGGATCTGGAATTGTAAGTCCTATTAAATCTGCCTGTGGTACTGTTTGATCTATAAATTGTTGACGTAAATCATCATTTGATTTTCTTTTTAACTTCCATTTCATGGATTGCTCGGTGTGCACAGATTCCGCATCTGTTGGACCCAACATCATTAAACTAGGCCACCACCAGCGATTTAGAGCATCTTGCGCCATATCTTTTTGTTCTGGAGTACCGTTTGCCAGTTTCATCATGATTTCAAAACCTTGACGTTGGTGAAAACTTTCTTCTTTACATACACGAATCATCGCTCTAGCGTATGGCCCGTAAGAGGTGTTACATAATGGCACTTGATTAATGATGGCTGCACCATCTACTAACCAACCAATGGCTCCCATATCTGCCCAAGTGATTGTTGGGTAATTAAAAATTGAAGAGTATTTGGCTTTACCTGTATGCAATTGCTCGTACATTTCGTCTCGAGAGATGCCTAAGGTTTCAGTTGCGGAATATAAATACAAACCATGTCCTGCTTCGTCTTGCACTTTAGCCAATAAGGCGACCTTTCTTCTTAAAGAAGGTGCTCTCGTGATCCAGTTACCTTCTGGAAGCATACCTACAATTTCAGAATGCGCATGCTGCGACATCTGTCTAATATGTGTTTGACGATATTTTTCTGGCATCCAATCTTTTGGTTCGATTTTCTCGTCTCTTGCAATACGTTCTTCGAATTGCTTTTCTAAATTTTTAACTTGTTCTTCACTCATTTTATTTAGCTTTTAGCTAATGGCTTTTGACCTTTAGCGTGTTGAACTTCTTTTTTATTAGCTATTGGCTGTTGGCCTTTAGCTGTTGGCGCGTTAAGGATGGAGCAACTGTTGGAGCTCATCTTTGATAGCGACTTGCGAGAGCCTGACCCTTAAGGTAACGCCCTAGTTATTCTTTTAAACATCAAAATCAACTATTACTTTATCACTAGTTGGTACAGCTTGACAGCTGAGTACTAAATTTTGACTTACTTCTTTCTCGTCTAAGGCGTAGTTAATTTTCATTTCTACGGAACCTTCTTTAACCTCACACTTACAGGTACTGCAAACACCACCTTTGCAAGCAAAAGGTAAATCGGCTCCTGCGCCCAAAGCTGCATCAAGAATATTGTCGTATTCTTTGGTCATGGTGAACGAAAACTCTTTTCCACCATCTACAATGGTTATTTCTGTGCCTTCTACGTTTTGCTGGGCCAAACGTTCGGCTCTTTTTATATCTTCTTCTGAAAGTCCTGTTACGAACAATTCAAAATGCACTAAATCTTTTGGCAGACCTGCTTGTATTAGGTATTCGCTTACGTAATTTACCATTTTTTCTGGTCCGCAAAGAAAGACTTCGCTCGTATCTGGAATGTCTATAAAAGTTTTTGTCAATACTTGCATTTTCTCGTCATCAAAACGACCGTTAAACAATTCGATGTCGCGACGTTCTTTCGTTAAGAAATAATAGATTTCCAACCTGCCGAAATATCTATTTCTAAGTTGTTCCAGCTCTTCTTTAAAGATGATGGATTTTGCTGTTTTATTAACATAAAATAATTTACAAGTCGCATTTGGCTCTGCCTTGAGATGTGTTTTAATCATCGATAGTACTGGTGTGATACCGCTACCTGCTGCAAAAAAGAGGTAATTTTTTGAGGCTTCAGGATTTGTCTCAACGCCAAAATTACCGCTGGGAACCATCACTTCCATAATATCTCCAGATCGCAATTTTTCATTGACATAAGTAGAAAATTTACCTCCTGCAATTTGCTTTACAGCAACTTGCCATTGCTTGTCAATTGGACTCGAACATAATGAATATGATCGTCGAACATCTTCATCATTAATGATCGCTTTTAGTGTTAAATGCTGACCTTGGCTATAATTGAAAGCCTCTTGTAAATCTGTAGGAATATCGAAAGTAATGACCGAAGTATCGTCAGTTTCCTTATAGACATTCGCTACTTTTATATTGTGAAATTCTGCCATTTATATCTAAAAACATCCTTTTCCGAAGAAATAGAAATTATTGTAATTTGTTTACTTGTTTGATTTAAATGATTCTCTCTTTAGAAAAAACCATAAACTAACACTTGTTAGTTTACAATACAAAGATACAAATTTTTATTCTTAACTAATTGTTAATTCCCTCAATAAGGACTTGACTAAGATTAATTGCTAAATCGTTTGCGCTAAGATCTTCTTTTTTGGGAATCCACAGATAAAGCGAACGCAAGGTTGTGAGCATAGAAAACATAATAACTTCTGGATTGCTGTTTTTTATTTCTTCGGAAGAAATGCCTTGTGCAATAATATTAAGAAAATTAGCCTCGTATTCGTTTCTAAGTTTCAAATAGTAGTTCAATTTATCTTCTAAGTGCATCCAATCGTTGTTTAGCGAAGCCATACCATTTGTATTATTCGCTGTGATTCTAACGTGTAAATCGACAACCTTTTTTAGTTTTTGAATTGATGTGGTTTCTGAATTTACGATGTCGTTCATTCCGTCTGTAAATTCTTCAGCAATAGCAATAATGATGATTTTTAAAATTTCCTGCTTTGAGCTTATGTGGTTATACAGACTTGCTGCTTTCATTCCCATTGCTGTTGCAAGATCGCGCATGGTTACAGCGCTAAAGCCTTTTTCCTTGAAAAGTTTTGCAGCTGTTTTTATGATCTCGTCTTTTCGTGTTTCCTGTTTCATTTTCTTAACCTGCCCCTTTCCGAAGAAAAGAGAATCCATGTTTTAAAAATTTTTAATTTGATAGTTAATTTGTAAATTTAAACAAAAAGAAGCTATGGGATTTTTAAGTTTTATTTTTGGTGCCAAAAAGCGCCAGGTTGAAGACTATCTAAAGAATAACGCTGTGATTTTAGATGTGAGAACTCAGCAAGAATGGGATGCTGGACACATTGCAAATTCTGTACACATCCCTTTGAACGAGCTCAATGACCGTGTTGATGAAGTTAAGGCTCTAAACCAACCTATAATTGCTTGTTGTGCAAGTGGTGTGCGATCTGCGAAAGCTGCCAAATTTCTAAATCTTAACAATATTGAGGCGATTAATGGTGGTGGTTGGCTAAACGTAAAAAGTAGGTTATAAATTTAATTGCTGAAGTGCCTCTGAGGAATTGATAGGATTTTCGTTATACTCCAATGTCCAGCCCAAAGAATTGGTCAAGATGTAAAATTTTGCGAGCTCACTAATGAGTCGGTTTTTGGCATTTTTCTTTAAATCTGAATTTTCAATTTTTTTCATTAATTGATCATTCACCGTTTTTTTTATGGAGTTATAATCTTTAGCCTCAAATTGATTGAGAAAATCTGCCTGAACATCGTAATACTCAAAATCTGGATTTATTTTTATTTCTTCGGAAGGTATGCTTGTAATACGCAATGTTTTTGTCAATTCATCGATCTCATATTCAATCAAACTCAAATCATAACTCACGGTCACGTCTGCATTTACAACAACTAACGCTTTTTTCTCTACTTCGATGAAATTCCCAAAAATTGCCTTTGAATTCTTATAGCTAAATACTTGGCTAAAATGACCTTCGGTTACAATTAACTTTCCAACATTTTTTAAAGATTCTTGAATAAGCGCTGAGTTCTCTTGAAGCACAATTTTATCTTCATTTTTATCACTACAGTATTTAAAACTGATGAGCACTACTACTGTAATCAATATTCCGAAGACAACTTTTCTCATATGTTGGTTATTTCTTAAGTTCAAGTTTTTCAGCAAAATAATCGCAAAAATCTTTCATCGTTGCAGTCATTTTTTCGTCTTGCGTTGCTCTATGAAAGGTGTTGCTCATCTCTACCAAAGTTTGGTGAAAAAACTGTTTCATCTCATCTACTGGCATATCTTTGGTCCATAAATCGATGCGCAAGGTCTCCTTTGCCTTTGCATCCCAAACTGCTAGCATCATGGCTTTGGCTTCTTCATTTGAGATACCACCATCTTCTGCGGTCCAATTTAATTTTTCTGGTACTCGATTCTCGTCAAGCTCTACCGTTAATTCTATTTTTGATGTATGTTTATTAGCCATTATTTTGGTGGTTTGTAATTTGATTTGTTAAAAATTTCAATAGCGTCGGTTTGTAACATTTGTTCCAAGGAGACATCATTGCCTTTCATGTAAGACCTTACGATTTGCCAACCCATATATTGCCCTAGTCGACCTGGCGTTTGATTGTCTAATTCTAGATAAAATTTTGAAAATGGTGCATCGGCAATAAATCGCGCTGGAAAAGCGCTGTCTGTACTGTAGAGCATTTCATTTTCTACAAATTCTGTCCAGATCATATCTTCGTTTTCTTTTGCGAATTCCAATTGTTCTGGCTTATATCCAATTTTCTCAGCATCGGTTTTGAACGGAATCATTTTGTCTTTGAAGTAGAGTTGTTTCCCGAAGAAAATCATCTCATCCAAAAAGGTTTTTTTTGGGGATTGAAAGATTTGTTTTTCTGCATATGCCTTTGCCAGATCCACAACAATTTGAGATGGTTTCAAATTCTCTGCTATGTACTTTGGGAAACCACCATAAAATTCATGCTTTTCTCCCAAATAATTATCTATAGCAATCAAAACAATAGAATCTGTAACCGCTACCTTATCACGATATTGCACAAAATTTGTAAGGGTGATTACTCTGGGCTCAGAAAATGTCTTATCATAATATTTTAAATGCTGAAACAGTCTTTCTATATCCTCTGCAATGATTTGAAAATCTCCAAATTGCTTATCGGTTTCATTATTTAATGCTATTTGAAAGGAATCTGTCATCCTTTCAACCCACAAAGAATCTGGAACTCTGCTCGAAAACAAAAAAGGAAACGTGGTTTGTAAATTATTTAAATCACTTGGTTTTGCTTCTGCGAAAGCACGATCAAATCGTTCTATTTGGATGTCTGTTTGAATTTTAGCTATTTCTGTTTCTAAGGCATCTTCATTTTTACAACTAAAAATGGACAACAGAATAAGGAAATTTAGCGCTATTTTTTTCATCTATATAATTATCAAAAATTTATAAAGTAAAATACCTTTTACTAACGTGATTTCTGAACTTATCTTATTATTTTTGTTTAACAAAGGTACTATTCTTTCAATAAAAACTCATTAAAATGCAAACAGAAAAAGTTGTTGACTACATTGTAAACTGGTTAAAAGACTACGCTACTAAAGCTGGTGTAAATGGATTTGTTATTGGGATTTCCGGAGGGATAGATTCTGCAGTAACCTCAACACTTTGCGCTAAAACTGGGTTGGATTTGCTTTGTATTGAAATGCCTATCCATCAAGCTCCAAGTCATGTGAGTAGAGCCCAAGAACATATTATTCAACTAAAAAAACGTTTCCCAAATGTCAAGGATACCCGTGTTGACTTAACTCCTGTTTTTGAGGAATTCAAAACTGAAGTCTCATTAGAGGGAAAACAAGCTACGGTTGATATGGCTTTGGCTAATACCAGAGCACGATTAAGAATGACGACACTGTACTACCATGCGGGACTTTTAGGCCTTTTAGTCGCTGGAACTGGGAATAAAGTGGAAGATTTTGGCGTTGGATTTTATACTAAATATGGAGATGGTGGTGTTGATTTGAGTCCAATTGCAGATTTAATGAAATCTGAAGTCTATAAAATAGGTGAATTTTTAGAAGTTCCAGAATCTATTATGAAAGCTGCTCCCAGTGATGGATTATTTGGTGATGCTAGAAGTGATGAAGACCAAATTGGAGCTTCATATCCAGAACTGGAATGGGCTATGCAAATGAAAGATGCTGGAAAAACAGAAGCTGATTTTACGGGTAGAAAAAAGGAAGTTTTTAAAATATTTACACGATACAATAGGTCTAACAATCACAAAATGATAGCAATACCTGTTTGCGAAATTCCCAACAATTTAAAGTAAACTTTGAATTTTTGTGTGTAAAAAATCGTAAATGTTGATTTTTTTTTTATTTTTACAACTCAAATCTCCACATTCTTGAATTTATTTTGGGTAAGTTCTGGCGTTCTTTACTAACCAACCAATTAAACCTCATGTATCATGATTAAATTACTCGTGGTGGACAACCATCCAATTGTAACAACTGGATTTGAGTTACTGTTTCAAAACCACCCTGAAATTAAAGTGGTGGGTACTGTTTCGAGCGGTGTTGATATTTTCGAATTTGTAAGAAGACATACAGTAGATGTCATTATTTGTGAAATTGAACTACCTGAACTTAACGGTATTACAGCTTTAAGAGCTATCAAAAAAGAACATGGCTATATTAATATTATCATGTTTAGCTATCATCCTGAAGAAATTTATGCCATTAGCAGTATAAAGGCAGGAGCTTCTGGTTTTGTTTCAAAAACCGAATCGACAGATGTCATCATAAAAGCGATCAAACGTGCTCATTCTGGGGAGATTTATTTGAGCGACAAAATGTCTAAACATCTCAATTACAATGAAACCAAACAGTCTAAAACCAGAATTTACAAACGTTTATCTACAAGAGAAGTAGAGGTTTTAAAATTATTATCCTCTGGCAAAAAGAACAAAGAAATTGCCCAAGAACTTGATATAAACGAGAAAACGGTAAGTACCTATAAAGCTAGACTTTTCAAAAAATTAAACGTAACAAATCTCATAGATTTGGTAAATCAAGGAAAGCATATGGATTTAACCTAAAATTTACTTCCAACTACTTTTCCTAGTTTTCTAGAAAGCAGCATCTTTAATCCTAAATAATCTTTTACATCTTCTAAAATACCCCTAGAATTGGCGTTCTCACGCAATGTATCGCTTTGATATTGGGAGACCTTTTTATCAATCAAATAACAACGTAGTGTCAAGATGGTTTGCGTCACCAACTGTGAAATAGAGTGCAATTTTTCCTTCGGAATAATATTTTTGCGTTCCCAATCATGTAATCTATAACGCTCATCATTCATTAATATAGAGGTTACATCACTTGCCAATTCTTGATCTAAACGGTTTATGAAGTTTTTGAGCTCAAATTCCGGATCTTGATGAAGGTTATCTATAATTGTGTAATACAGTGATTTGAAGTTTGTATTTGTAAACTGCATTTCATCTTCCTGCAAGTCTAAATATATCTTCTCAAATACTTTTGCATTATGGGTTACTGGCTCTAACTGTAATTCTCCTTCTTCGGTTTCTTTAAGAACTAGATCTTCAAAATCTTCAGTTTCTGTTCCGTAGAGTAAAAGAATTTCTATTATTTTTCGCTCTAATTCAAATTGTAAGTCAACTTTTGGCGCTTTGACTTCAGGCTTTACAACTTGAAATGCTTTTTGCTCAGTTTTATAAGGTTTATTGGAGTCTTGCGCTGTCTTCTTATCTAATTGCGCCAATGTAGTAAACAGTACTTCCTCACTAATATCCATTATACGAGAGCATTCTTGGATATACACCTCTTTTTTAATCTGGTCTGGAATTTTTGCAATACTATTAACAATCTCCCTAATCGTTTCTGCTTTTTTTATAGGATCATTGTTGGCTTCTTTTACTAAAAGTGATGCCTTAAACTGAATGAAATCTTTTGAGTTATCGTTGAGATATTCTGTTAATTCATCAAGTGTGTTTTTCTTTGCAAAACTATCTGGATCTTCACCTTCGGGAAAACCACAAACTCTTACATTCATACCTTGCTCTAAGATAAGATCAATACCACGAATAGACGCCCTTATTCCTGCTGCATCACCATCAAAAAGCACAGTGATATTATTGGTCAACCTATTGACTAAACGAATCTGTTCTGGCGTTAAAGCAGTACCAGAAGAGGCAACCACATTTTTTATTCCTGTTTGATAAAACTGAATAACATCTGTATAACCTTCAACTAAATAGCAATTATCTTCTTTAGCGATAGATTGCTTTGCGTGGTAAATTCCGTAGAGAATTTTACTTTTATGATAGACTTCACTTTCTGGGGAATTGAGATATTTGGCTGCTTTTTTATCTGCTTTCAAAATACGCCCTCCGAAACCTAAAATACGTCCGCTCATACTGTGAATAGGAAACATGACGCGACCTTTAAAGCGATCGAATTTTTTATCTGTTTTTACAATAGAAAGTCCTGTTTTTTCAAGAAATTCTAATTGGTAACCTTGCTTTAACGCCTCATCTGTAAAGGCTTGCCAATCGTCTAAAGAATAACCCAAATTAAAGAGTTTAATGGTTTCATTTGTAAACCCACGCTCTTTAAAATAGCTTAAACCAATGGCTTGACCTTGATCTGTTTTAAAAAGAATACGCTCAAAATACTGTTTAGCAAACTCATTGACTAAGTACAAGCTTTCCCGCTCGTTGGCTTCCTGCTTTTGCTCATCGGTCTGTTCGGTCTCTTCGATTTCTATGTTGTACTTTTTTGCGAGGTATTTTATAGCTTCTGGATAGGTGAAGTGCTCGTGCTCCATTAAAAATGTGACTGCGTTGCCTCCTTTTCCGCTGGAAAAATCTTTCCAAATCTGTTTTACTGGAGATACCATGAAACTTGGTGAGCGTTCATCACTAAATGGACTCAACCCCTTAAAATTACTTCCAGACTTTTTTAATTGCACAAAATCACCAATAACCTCCTCAACGCGAGCGGTTTCAAATACTTGTTCTATGGTGGATTTTGATATCAATTTCAGAAATAATTATGGACTGTAAATGTAAAAAAAAAGCTCCACTACATATGTAATTGGAGCTTTTAATTGGATATATAATTAGACTAATCCAAATCGAATCTAAACCCTAATGAAAGGTTATGTTGATCATTTGATTGATTTTCAAATAGCGGATTTAAATCATATTTTGCATAAATACCTATACCTACATAACCAACATAGGCACTTACACCGTACACAAAAGGCGTGGCGTTATAATCACGTCTTATTTTTTGTTTTATGTTTTCTCCATCTTCTTCAAATCTCAATTTTTGTTGTGTCCCAATATTGAAACCTGCATACCCACCAATACCTATTTTGAAACGATTTGTCGTGCTATATCTAAAATAATCATCTCGCTCTATTTTTTTTGATGGGCCAAATTCAAAATGTACTGGCACTACTAAGTTTGTAAATCGTATTTGTGATTCTTTAAGATTAACCGGAAACACCTCTGATGTGGTTATATTGCCATCTTGAACAAAGTAGCGATTGCCTTTGGATGTTAATTTATTCCATTGAAAAGAAAATCCATATTTTAAACGTGCTGCATTGGATTCTTTAAATAATCTTGTTTTCCAGGCAAATCCCAATTCCACAAAGCCAGAACCTAAAAACAAATAGTCATCGCCAATTTTTTGACCGTCACCAATGGCATTATTAAAACCTGCTGCTAAAACTAAATCACTAGTAGTGCGCTTGTCATATTTTTTTGGTTTGTTTTTTTGATTAAATGTTATACCGCTGAATCCACCTGAAGTACTAAAACCGATACTTAAATTATCTTTATCGCCATCATTGTAATAAGCATCATTTCGCTCTAATAAAGAAATCTTATTATCAATAATTGCGATACGGTTTTCAATATTTAAAGCACGTTTTTTTGCAGCTTCTTTTTTTAAATTCTCAGCTTGTTCATTGGATATTTCGCCATTTTCTAATCTATCATTAATTTTTTCTACTTCTAATTTTAAGAATTCACGTTCTTCATTTTCAATAGTTGTTTTGAGTTCAACCAGCCTCTCTATTTGAAGTGCGCTTTCTCGAAATGGAACTGTTGTGTTTGTAGAATCTTTTTGTGTTTCTTGTGCTGTTAAGTTGCTTACAATCAAGCATAGGAATAGTAGCACTACTGTTTTTGTGATAGTGTTCATAATGTTAATTTTAAAATTGATGATACGTTTTAATCTCAATTTCTCAAATGAGATGCTCTTGTTAAGAGACTTTAATTATTGCGCTCAACCAGTGCAGATTTCACTGTTTTGAAACTAGATTTTAAACCTTCAAATACTTTAGACCTAAACGATTGCTGTAAATCATCTTCAACGTCTTGAAGTAGTGCATCTGCATTTACAGTTCGTGTAGTTTCGTTATATATTCGTTCTCTTAAAATTTCTCTTTCGGCTTGTTTCAACAAGTTTTCGATTTCTGCATCTGTAACCGTTCCATTTTCAATCTCTAGCTTTTTAATTTCATTCACGACCTCAACTACTTTTGCTTTTTCAAATGTTAGCGTATTAATTGATTGTTCTTTTCTATTTGAACTGGTAGTGTTTTCAACCACTGCTTTATTTAACTTTTCTTGATTATTAGCATTGGTTGAATATGGTGTTTCAATCACAAGATCGTCTTCTGTTTTTATTGTTTTCTTGCTATTTGAAGCTACGTTTTGTTCGTTTTTGATTGATGACTTAAATTGATTACTCTCTTTTTTCTCTTTGGTTTCTTCGGAAATATCTTCGGAATTCACGGTTGCCACTTCCACTTTTGGAATTTCATTTAATTCTTTTGATTCTAATTTGTTTTTAGAGTCATTAGCTTGGGTTTCTACTATTTTTGGCTCGCCTGGTTGATTTTCCGAAGCATTAAAAATTATCGTAGTTACCAATAAAACGCCTACAATACTTGCTGCTATGCCTATATAAAAAAACAAGCCTCTTCTATTGCTTTTATCATTTTGGTTAAGATCTGCAGATAATTTATCCCAAGCACCAGTTGAGGGCTGGATTGTTCTTTTCTCTAACTTATTTTTTATATTTTCCTCAAATTTAATTGGTGCCATAACTTGTTTTATTTATGTCTTTTATCTTTTTCTGAAGCATTTGTCGTGCTTTGAATAATTGCGATTTGGATGTGCCTTGGGAGATATTTAAAATCTCTGCAATTTCATTATGCTTATAGCCTTCAATCGCGTACATGACAAATACCATTTTATAACCTTCGGGAAGTTCGTCAATAAGCTGCTGAATTTGGGCAACTTCAATTTGCGAGTCTACATTATTGTATTGTTCTTGCGTGATTGGCTCATCTTCAACCGAAAATTCTACGTTTTTCTCTTGTCTTAAGAATGAAATCGATTCCCTTACCATTATGCGTCTTAACCAACCTTCAAAGCTACCTTCGTTTTTAAACTTATTGAGATTTGTAAAGGCTTTGAAGAATCCTTTTAGCATCACAGACTCCGCATTTTGGATATCTTTTATATAATAGCGACAAATGCTAAGCATTTTTGGCGCATGAATTTCAAACAAGGTATGCTGAGCATCACGTTTGCCTTTTGCTGCTTTTTTTATGAGCGTCGTATTATTTTTATGATGTAATTGAATTACTTTCAAAATAACTTTGGTTTGGTCTTCTATTTATAAAGACGCAATTATTACATAAATGGTTGCCTGAGATTTGAAATATTTTTTAAGTTATTGAAAATTAGACAGATAATTTTTATTTTTTTCTATCAATAACATAATTTACCATTATTTCCAGTGCTGTTTTGTATTGGGATTCGGGATATGTATTTAATATGGTTAACGCTTCTGCCTGAAATTCCTTCATTTTATTAATGGCGTAGTCCAAACCGTTATTGGCTTTCACAAAAGCGATAACTTCTTTTACTCGTTTTTTATCTTTGTTGTGATTCTTAACTGAATTTATAAGCCAAGATTTTTCTTTTTTGGTGCAATTGTTCAGAACGTGAATAAGAGGAAGTGTCATTTTCTGTTCTTTTATGTCTATTCCTGTGGGTTTCCCTATGGCTTCATTTCCGTAGTCAAAAAGATCATCCTTAATTTGAAATGCCATTCCAATAAGCTCTCCAAATTTACGCATAGACTCTACGTGATCTGAATTTGGCTTTACCGAAGCTGCTCCCAAACTACAACATGCAGCGATTAAGGTTGCAGTTTTTTGTCTAATTATATCGTAATAAACCTCCTCTGTAATATCGAGCTGTCTCGCTTTTTCGATTTGAAGTAACTCCCCTTCGCTCATCTCTCTCACTGCTACCGAGATGATTTTGAGCAAATCGAAATCATTATTATCTATTGAAAGTAACAAGCCTTTAGACAGTAAATAATCGCCAATTAGTACTGCGATTTTATTTTTCCAAAGTGCATTAATAGAGAAAAAACCACGTCTACGGTTGCTATCGTCAACCACATCATCGTGAACTAAAGTTGCTGTATGAATCAACTCAATTACTGAAGCGCCTCTATAGGTTCGTTCACTTACCTGCCCATTATCAACCATTTTTGCCACTAAAAAAACAAACATTGGTCGCATTTGCTTCCCTTTACGGTTAACAATATAATGTGTAATACGATTTAATAAAGCAACTTTACTTGACATAGAAAGAAGGAACTTTTGCTCGAAAAGCTCCATCTCATATGCGATGGGTTGTTTTATTTGTTCGGTAATTTTCAAGTATTAATAGTTTGTTGAGTTGATATTGCAAAATTACTAATTAACTACTTAAGGTTTTGATTAAGTAACAATAAATAGTTAAATCTTATTTTAGGTTTAACGCTCTAGACATTTTTTTTTACCTTTAATTATTAATTAATTTAAAATCCGAACAATTATGAAAAAAATTACTTTATTATTTTTAATGTTTTTAGCATTTACCTTTGGTAATGCTCAAGAAACAATCTCTTTTGAAGCGCCAGCATACACTCTTGGAGATATTAATGCTCAAAATGGTTGGTTTGTTACCGGTTGTGGAGTTGGATGCTTTATATCTAATCAAGTCGTTTCTAGTGAACAATCAACAGATGGAACCGCTTCTCTAAAGATAGCTCCGGATCCTGCTTTTGGAAATACATTTGGAGCAATATTTGGAGGTTTTTATGATTTTGCTTTACCAATAGATTTTACAGATGCTACCTTTTCATATGATGTGCGTATCACTCAACAAGATGCGAATAGCTCAGATTTTAGATTTGGTGTCACTGGAGAGGACGCTATGGGTGATTTGTTTTTTACATTCCTCATCGATTTTGATTTTGAAGGTAATATCAAAATTGCTGACGCAACAGGAGCTTTTCAAAACGTTGGAACTTGGTCTGTAGATACTTGGTATAATGTTAGAGCTGAAACTACCGGATCTAATATTGTTTATTTTGTAGACGATGTTCAAGTTGGGACATCTATATTATTAAATGATTTTGATTTTACTGGACTTAGATTTGTACATGATAACTTTGGTGGAGAAGGGTACTTAGACAATCTTAGAATTAATGATGAAGATTTATCAGTAAGTGAATTTTCAATCAATTCTTTCACTCATTTTTACAACACCGAAAGCAAGGAATTAAAATTGAATTCTCCACAAAATAATCTGAGTACTTTAGAGATTTACGATGTTCTTGGAAAAAATATCTTTAACCAAAATTTAAATGGTAATGAAGATTCCGTTGAATTATCACAATTAAAGAATGGTATCTATTTAGCAAGAGTAAGTACGGAAAACGGTATCAAAACTCTAAAGTTTATCAAGAGCTAAACACTTTTATTTTATAAAAAAAGCGACCAATTGGTCGCTTTTTTTATGTCTTATTTGCCAATTGCCCACAAGCTGCATCAATATCTTTACCTCGTGAACGTCTCACCGTAACTGTAATATTGTTAGCCTCTAGCATGCTCACATACATATCGATCGCTTTTGAACTTGCTTGTTGAAATTCGCCATCATCAATTGGGTTATACTCGATAAGATTGACTTTACTCGGTGCAAATTTGCAGAATGTAATCAAAGCCTCAACATCCTTTTCTATGTCATTGATACCATCCCAAACGACATACTCGTAAGTAATTCGGTTTTTGTCTTTTCGTACCAATATTCTAAAGATTCTCTTAGATCTGCCAATGGAAATGTCGCATTAAATGGCATTATCGATGTACGAATCTCATCAATTGCAGAGTGCAATGATACCGCAAGCTTAAACTTGACCTCATCATCTGCCATTTTTTTTATCATCTTGGGCACGCCAGAGGTGGAGACCACAATTCGCTTTGGCGACATTGCCAAACCATCTGGAGATGTTATTTTATCTATTGCTTTTAAAACGTTATTATAATTCATGAGCGGTTCTCCCATACCCATAAATACAATATTGCTCAATGGCCTATTATGGTACAGGCGACTTTCATTGTCTATTGCAACAACTTGATCATAGATTTCATCTGAATTGAGGTTGCGCATTCTTTTTAATCTAGAAGTTGCGCAGAATCTACAATCTAAACTACAGCCAACTTGACTTGACACACAGGCAGTAGTTCGGTTTTTTGCTGGAATCAAAACAGACTCTACAATTAAGCCATCATGTAATCTTACCGCATTTTTAATCGTACCGTCACTACTTTTTTGCATTTGGTCAACTTTGATATGGTTGATCACAAAATTATTTTGAAGCATCTCTCTTGTTTCTTTTGAGATATTGGTCATATCCTCAAAAGAATGAGCACCTTTACCCCACAACCATTCATAGACTTGATTTCCTCGGAAGGCTTGATCACCTTCTTTGACAAAAAAATCTCTCAATTGCTCTTTGGTTAATGCCCTTACGTCTTTCTTTTTATCTTTCATAACTCTTTGCAAAAGTAATCAAACCAATTTCTCTGCTTAAGATTTGATCTCAAAGTTTTAAAATTTCCGAAGCAAAAAAAAGCCTTATTATTACATAAGGCTTCATTTTATTATTCAATAGCTAAAATTATATGATAAGCATTGCATCTCCATAGGTGTAAAAACGATATTTTTCCTTAACCGCTTCTTCGTAAGCTTTTTTCATAAAATCGTGTCCTGCAAATGCTGAAACCATCATCAATAAGGTTGATTTTGGAGTATGAAAGTTTGTAATCATACTATTTGCGATACTAAACTCATATGGAGGGAAAATAAATTTATTGGTCCATCCACTATATTCATTTAATGTTCCGCTCGACGAGACACAACTTTCTATAGCGCGCATCGCAGTGGTACCAACCGCACAAACGCGTTTTTTATGAACTTTCGCGTCATTGATGATATCTGTAGCTGGCTTAGTTACAAAAATCTCTTCACTATCCATTTTGTGCTTAGATAAATCTTCAACTTCAACAGGGTTAAATGTACCTAAACCAACGTGGAGTGTTACTTCTGGTAATTCTACACCCTTAATTTCTAAAC
This sequence comes from Psychroserpens sp. Hel_I_66, assembly GCF_000799465.1. NCBI lineage: Bacteria > Pseudomonadati > Bacteroidota > Flavobacteriia > Flavobacteriales > Flavobacteriaceae > Psychroserpens > Psychroserpens sp. Hel_I_66. The sequence goes on from NZ_JUGU01000001.1 coordinate 2,327,368, forward strand.
GCTTAAGTAAGTGTTTTGAAAAATGTAATCCCGCTGTTGGAGCTGCAACTGCACCTTCATTTTTAGCAAATATAGTTTGGTAACGCTCTTCATCTTCTGGCTCTACCTCTCTTTGAATATACTTTGGCAAAGGAGTTTCACCTAGCTCTGTCAATTTTCTTCTAAATTCATGGTAAGACCCATCGTATAAAAAACGTAAAGTTCTACCTCTTGAGGTTGTGTTATCAATAACCTCTGCTACTAAGGTTTCATCATCACCAAAATATAGTTTATTACCAATTCTAATTTTACGTGCTGGATCTACCAAAACATCCCAAAGACGTTGCTCTTCATTCAATTCTCTAAGTAAGAACACTTCAATTCTTGCACCTGTCTTTTCTTTATTACCAAATAAACGTGCTGGAAAAACTTTAGTATTATTTAAAATCATCACATCACCTTCATCAAAATAATCGATAATATCCTTAAATAATTTGTGCTCGATTGTTTGTTTCTCTCTATTGAGAACCATTAAACGCGATTCGTCTCTATTCTCGGTAGGACGTTCTGCTAACAATTCATCTGGTAGATCAAAACTAAAGTGTGATAATTTCATGTGTATATTTTTTTTTACAAGGTGCAAATATACAATCTCAACATAGGGGTTGTCAAGTAAAACGCAGTATTTATTTAGAAAATTTAAAACCTAGGTTTTTTAAATCATCCCAAAACGTAGGATATGATTTAGAAACTACCATATAATCCTCAATTTCTAAATTGGTTTTTAAACCCAAAGGTGCAAATGCCATTGCCATTCTATGATCGTTATATGTAGCAATAACAACATTTTCTCTTAGTTGTGACGCTTTATATAAAGTCAAAGACTCTTCAGTAATGTCAACTTCAGCTCCAAATTTTTGAAGTTCATTTTGAAGTGCGACCAATCTATCGGTTTCTTTGATTTTTAAAGTATGCAAACCTGTAAGATGGCACTTTATGCCCAATCCCAAACAGGTTACCGCAATAGTTTGAGCAATATCTGGAGAATTATTGAGCTGAAATTCTACAATTTCAGCTACTTCTTTAGATGTTTTTTTCAATGCTATTGAATTTCCGAAGAAAACCGTTTCTACTCCAAATGATGCATAAATTTCTGCCAAAACCGAATCGCCTTGTAATGATTCCTTTTTATAAGAGGATAATTCGATTTGAGTGTCCACAGGACTTAAAGCTACAATGCTGTAAAAATAAGATGCTGAAGACCAATCTGATTCAACAGTTAATTTCTTGTTTTTTAAACTTTCCTTTTTAGGCTTCACCTCAATAACCTGTTCATTAAAAGTTGTTTCAATTGCAACTTGACGCAATAAATCAAGCGTCATATTGATATAGGGAACAGATGTCATTTCACCTTCGAGAGTTAAAATCAATCCGTTTTCTAAACGAGAAGCTATTAGAATTAATGCGGAAATGTACTGACTACTAACATTGGCATTCAATCTCACATGTTGCCTCGTTAACCTCTTACCCTTAATTTGTATTGGCGGGCAACCAGCAGTTTCCAAATACGAAATATCTGCACCCAAATCATTCAGCGCATCCACTAAAATTTTAATTGGTCGCTCTTTCATTCTTGCTGAACCCGTGAGCACAACTTCCCGACCTTCATTGCTCGCAAAATAGGCTGTTAAAAAACGCATTGCGGTGCCTGCGTGATGAATGTCTATTACTTTTTCTTCGGAAGCTAAAGCCTTTTGCATCACTTTAGAATCATCGGAATTTGATACATTTTCAATTTCCAGTTCTGGGTAAAGCGCCTTTAACAATAACAATCTATTGGATTCGCTCTTAGAGCCCGTAATCGTAATTTTTGATTGTTTTACAATACTGGATTTTTCGATTTTAACTGTCATAAAAGAAATCTTGCCATTGAGTCAAGCTCTATGGAGAATTGGAAGTTTATTTTAATTTTTCATTATTTTGATGCCTATCGTGATCTCGCTTAGTTTTCAAATCTAGTTTTTTATCAAAGGCACTTTGCAAATCAATACCTGTTTGATTTGCCAAGCATAAAACTACAAAAACCACATCTGCCAACTCCTCTCCTAAGTCTTTATTTTTATCACTTTCTTTTTCGCTTTGCTCACCGTAACGTCTTGCAATTATTCGTGCAACTTCACCAACTTCTTCGGTAAGTTGAGCCATATTTGTAAGTTCGTTAAAATATCTTACTCCATGTTCTTTAATCCATTTGTCTACTTCTAGTTGGGCGTTTTTAATATTCATATCAAATTCTTTTAAGCACTATTTTTTCACTTTCTTTTTCAATTGCTTGAGCAAAAAAGCTTTTGAAAAACTTATAATTTTCTGGATTAATAAATGATGTATTTATCTTTAATTCTATAACTAATTGTAAAAACCTTCCGTTTTGATTAATAAGATACTTGAATTCTCCTTTTTCATTAGCAAAATCCAACGCTTGATTTACTGGCAAGGTCTCTACTTCATAACCTTCGGGCAATATAATATTGACCATATATTTGTCTGACATTGGATGCACCAAATCTAACGGGAATTTTCTTTCTTCTTGTTTAAAAGGGTTCTCTTGGGTACTTAGAAACAGTAATGGAGAGAAGTAAAGTTTATCACCAATTTCTTCTAAAGCATCATCCATTTTATAATCATAGGTGATAATAATTGGTTGTTGTAAATTACCTTTACCATCTACTTCCAGATTAGAAATTAGTAAGTCTCCTTTATCTTTTTCTAATGTTTTAATATATGTTTCATCACTAGCATCGCCATATTTATCTCTATGTCTTTTAGCGACGTAATCATATTTTTGAGATCGTACTTTTCCTTCCGCAGAAAAATCAGGATTTAGTTTTGCATTCAAAACGATGACATCTTTAGATAACTCTCTTGGTGTGAGATCAATCCATGTTGAACTTCCACTTTCTCTAATTACTCTACCTTGCCAATTCAAATCACGAACTGGGAGTGTATTGAAGGTTGCGTTCTCATCTGTAGCATCTAACAATGATATAATATCTTCGTCTTCTATAAAACAAATAACATAATTAAAGCCTTGTCTCGTTGGAAATAATGGAATACCATTACTTTTTGTACTGATTAAAACAGGGTTTGCAGTTATGTTTGCATATCTAAGCATAGATACCAGCATTAAATTGATGTCTGCAACATTGCCAACTCCATCCTTATAAGCTTTTCTAACACCTGCATCTGTTGAAAACCCGTAATATCCATTCCATTTTACTTTAGATTTTACAAAATTATAAATTGCAAAAGCCTTTTGCCCATTAGTTTCCAAATTACTAATTAACGCATCAATATCATTTTCATAATATCCTGATTTATCAAGTTGGTTACCAAAATCATCTGACTCGTAAATAGTTTTGGTCACAGCATCCCAAGAGTTAGAAAGGTTTTTATAAGGCTCATTAGGGTATTTTATTGCGGTAAGTTCTAGTTCTAATTTTGCTTGGTAGTTTTCTAAATTATCGATAAATGGCTCATCTTTAAGCGCAGGTATATCTGTTTCATTAACGTTAATTACTTTTTCATTAATTGAAACTTGAGAAACAGATGTATTTGTTCTTCTATTGAAAACGTTCTTAGAAACATTAGTATTTGTAAAGGATTCATTTCGTGTTGATGTTGATTCTTCAATAGTTGGTAAATATGAAGTGCGTGGATTCAATACTTTATTGTAAATAAAATACTCTGGAGTTTTTACCTGTACTTCTAATACATTAATAGGTATCATATATTGAAGATCTATATCATCTATTGCCAAATATGGAGAAGAAATCTCATAAGTAAACTCTACGACACAACCTTCTTTAATATTAGGCATTGTAAATGTTTTTGCCTTCCAAAATTTATTAACTTCTTCATCGAAGATACCGTCATTTTTAAGCTTATCATCTTCTACTTTACCATCAATTAAATTGTAGGTGTAAGCTTTTAATCTATATAAATCTTCGCTGTCTGCACCAGATTTATTATAAAGTCTTATTTTTTTAGTGGCCCAATCAAAACCTTCTTTATTATATATTTTAATACGTTCGTGTATGGTTCTTAATTGAATAAAACCTTCTCCTTTTTGATAATCAAACCTTACAGATTCTCTTTTGAATAAAACAGCAGCATTTGCAGATGGATCTTTTGGATGAACTTTTTCGGCAAGTTCTGCCTTAGATACTTTACCGAATTTAAAATTTTGAGATTGAATGTTAAATGACAGTAAAAGGACTAGTAAGGTAATTGAAATTCTCATAAGTTAGGATTTAGAAATTAAGGCGATTTTAGATTTGTCATGCTTTACCATTGAGGACATAAATTCTCTAAATTCTTTATATTCTTCTTTTGTATAAACACCTTTATTTAAAATTTGTGTTCTTTTGTAAAGCAGTTGGTTATTAGATAGTTTTTCAATTGAAAATGAATAGCTCCCAAATTTATTGCTTATATCAATTGCATTTGGCATAGCTTCTACCTCAAAACTTGGATCTATAGTGATAACAAATTCATCTTTATCCACATAGCCTCTATCTATTTCAAAATCCAGAGTTCTTTTACTATACCGTGTTGGAATACGTGTAACTCTATTGAATGCATTGGGTTGAAATAGTAGTCGTTTACCGCTTTTTGTTGCAAAACTTTTTGCTGAAACTTTTAAATTTTCAGTAAAAACAATAGCCTCTTTATCGTTATTAAAAGTTATATTTTCTACGGAAAGGTTATTTAAATAATCCCAATAGTCTTTAAAATAAAGCTTTTGATCTCTAAAGGTTTGATTTTGGATACCTTCATGCAAAGCATACTGAAAACCATGAGTTTTAATTGTAACATCTGCAGATAGTAATCCATCTTGGGCAATTTTGATTTCTGCATTAGTTTGCTGCAAATTTTCTTCTGTTTGGTATATCGTAGTATGAATTATTTTACCACCTTGAGGCGTGATGAGCAATGCATCTCTATCATCTGTAAAACCAGCTATAAAGCCAAAAGGATTGGTTTGACTGGTACACTCTAACCAAATATCCTTTTCTACATTTGGTATGCACAATACTGCGTGATTGCCTTCTGTAGCAGAGAAATCTGTATCAAAACTTGTGATATCCCGACTTCCATAAATTACTGCATAATGGGATTCTACTCCAACTTCATCTAAAAGTGCTTTTGTATAGTTAGACAACCCTTTACAGTCTGCATAACCTAAACGTTCTACATCGCCAGCCAACATTGGTTTCCATCCACCTATACCAACTTGAACACTAATATATCTGGTTTTTTCCTGCATGTAATTGTAAACTATTTTTGCTTTTTCTAAATCTGTTGAAGCATCTTTAGTAAGTAACTTAATTTGCTCTTTAACAGTTTCTGGAATTACCTCTGTACCTAATAATAGTTTATCATGCATCCATTTCCCAAAATCTTCCCAATTGTTATTTACACCTTTCACGCCTTCCATATCAAAATCAATCAAAGCTGCCCTCACTAAAGGCGCATAATTTTTGAAAGCACGACTATAAGCTTCTGGTTTAATAGATTTTAAGTCTTGGGCTTTAAAATGTAAATCACTGAGTTCTTCAATATTATAATTCTCTAGATTATTGGTTTTGATTTTAATTTTCGTTTCAGAATTATTGACAATCTTATATTCAGAATTTTCAGTACTCACATAAAAACCCTCAATTGGGCTCCAAGATGGTACAAAAGCTGTGCTTTTAAAATTAATTTCGGTTTCTAAAACTATAGTGTAAGGATAATTTATTGGAGTATAATTAAGATATTTTAATCTATTGTCTGAGTAAAGCGTTCCTCCACTTACAGCACTTACATCTTCAAAATCCTTTTCTTTGAATTTTTTAATCTGTTCACCGTTACTATCATAAATGATTGCTTCTAATTTTTTTATGCGTCTGTTCTCATCATAATGAACATAAGAGCCTTGATCTGATATTCCATTTTCGTTATAAACCGTAACAATACGTTTATTGTGATAATCTAGATCATTATAACTATTAACCTCTATGAGTGTATTATTATACCTTATAACTGCATTGGCTTTCATTCTCAAATCTAAGGGAACTGAAGATGAGTTTAGCAAATCTTCATTTTGAGAAAAAGAAAATATAGGTACTAATATCGATAGGACGATTAGGTAATATTTACAGGGCATTTGTAGAGTTTTAGTTAAGCGGAAAATCAAATATAATTTTTTTTGATTAACCAATTGTGTAAAAAAACGTAAATCAGAAAAAATTGATTTCTTATTTTCTTCTTATGAAAAACTGGACAACCAAAATTATTAAGCACGGTAAACCAATATAGTACAGTTCACTCCAAATAACTTTCAGTCCCCATTCTGAAAAGAAATTCTCAATACCAATAGGAGAAACTTTAATGCCTCTAAAGGGTAAAAAATATCTGGAATTGTCAAATGGAATAAAAAAACCAACACCTCTACCTCCACTTGTCATAGCGTCTAAAATACCATGAGAAAGGGTGGATAGACATATAATTATTGCGAAAGTTAGTTTTTTAGACTTTCCGAAGAAAAAGGTAAGAAGACCTGTCCATAAAAACGCAAATAAAATAGAATGTGTTAAACCACGATGGCCAAAAGGACTTGAGTAGTCAATACCATAAAAATAGCCAATCACATCAAGATCTGGGAGCATTGCAGAGCTTATTGCAAGAAATACCAATAATTTACTGGATTTAGAATCTATAACTTTTGCAGTTGTATAAGCCACCAATCCATGCCCAAAAATTGAAGCCATTAGTGCTTATCTTTTGTGTCAATAATGATTGTAACCGGACCATCGTTGAGCAGTTCTACCTGCATATCTGCTCCAAATTGACCTGTTTGTATATTTTTACCTAAATCACTTTCCAATTGTTTGACAAAATTTTCGTACAAAGGTATGGCGATGTCTGGTTTAGCTGCTTGAATATAACTTGGTCGATTTCCTTTTTTTGTACTTGCGTGAAGTGTAAACTGACTTACTACTATAGCATCTCCATTTGATTGCAAAAGTGAATTGTTCATTACACCATTATCATCTGCAAAAATGCGAAGATTTGCGATCTTATTAGACAGCCATTTAATGTCATCTTGAGTATCGTCATCAACAATTCCCAAAAGTATAAGTAAACCAGAATTTATATTGGCTACTTTTTCTCCTTTTATAGTTACCGACGCCTTTGTAACGCGCTGAATGACTGCTTTCAATATTTTTTTAAAATTTTATTTAAGCTGAATAGTGCTCACTGAAACCAATTAGTTTTCATCCCAATGATCTGTTCTATAATGCTCATCTTCTCCTTCTAATATTTGAAGATAGCTTCTATATCTTGAAATGGCAATGTCATCTTTGTCTAAAGCCTCTTTAACTGCACATTTTGGTTCTTCAATATGAAGGCAATTATTGAATTTACAGTCTTGTTTAAGTTCAAAAAATTCTGGGAAATAATCACCTACTTCTTCCTTATCCATATCAACAATACCAAAACCTTTAATTCCTGGAGTATCTATGATCTTTGCATCAAAGCTTAAATCAAACATTTCTGCAAATGTGGTTGTATGCTGTCCTTGACTGTGCTGAGTAGAAATTGCTTTTGTTTTTAAATCTAAATTGGGTTCGATGGCATTGACCAAAGTTGATTTCCCAACACCAGAATGTCCTGCAAACATACTTACTTTGCCAGTCATTAATGCTTTTACCTTTTCTGTGTTTTTTCCTGTTTCCGCAGAAATACCAATACATTCGTATCCGATTTTTCTATAGACATACGCTAAAAAACGCACCTCGTCCAATGTCTCTTCGCTATAGGTATCTATTTTATTAAACAGTAAGATGGTCTTGACGTGATAAGCTTCTGCAGTGACCAAAAAACGATCTATAAAACTGGTAAACGTTGGAGGATTGTCTATTGTGACCAATAAGAAAACCTGATCAATATTTGATGCTATAATATGGGTTTGTTTTGAAAGATTAACCGATTTACGAACTATGTAATTTTTGCGATCATGAATATTGTGGATGACTCCTGTTACCTCATCGTTATTGGTTTCGATTTCAAAATCCACAACATCACCAACCGCTATTGGGTTGGTACTTTTTATGCCCTGAAGCCTGAATTTTCCTTTAATCCTGCATTGGTACGCAGCACCAAGATCGGTTTTAACGGTGTACCAGCTTCCTGTAGATTTATATACGAGTCCTGTCATTACAGCAAAGATGCTAATAATAAGCGTTTAAAACAACAAAAAAAGACCATCGGTTGATGGTCTTTTTAAATCTTATTTTAGATTTTTAATCTATAGTCATACGACCTAGCTTATCTTCAGACCTTCTTGAAGAATAAATAAGATATTCTTTATCGGTTTTGATATGATAGACTCCTGGCCTTAAAATCAATTGATCTTTTTGTAATTCTTCCGGATCTATCCTACTAATATCTCCATTTGTTCTATCAAATGTAAATGCAGTTGGTATGGCTTTATTATAGTTTCCCAAAGTTTTTATTTCTTCAATATCTGTTACACCCATATTTTTTTTGTTGTCATTAAATACCACTGTTAGCTCTCCATTGTTATATATTGGAATTGCGCCTAAATATTCAGGCCCTTTTCCTAAAACAGCTAAAGGAATCGAGATCCCAACTCCTACCGAAAAATTAGAACCATTACTAAAACTATACATGCCAAGAGACATGGTTGTAAAGCTTGCTTTTTGATCTTTGGCCAAGACATTTGCCCATTCTACAGACCCATCTGCGTTTAAAGAGGTTACGATAATTTCATTAGTAAAAAAGGTGATTGGTGTAAAACTTACGCCAAGACCTCCAATACCTATACCAGAAGATCTGCCTATAATAGATTGTCTATATTCCGCCAGAAAAATTAATCCACCATCTTCCTTTTCAATCAAACTGTGAGTTGAATAAAATGGCGGTATATCTTTATCTTTTTTCGCACGACGCTCACCAATTAGTTTTGTCTTTGTCTCTAAATCAAAAACATTAAATTTTAAATTGGTCACTTCGTTTACCGAAGCATTTATGGTTGCAGAGTAAATACCCTTTAATTTCCAGTTTGCTTTTCCTCTTTTATTAACACTAGAGTAAAAACCGACCAAATTAAGTGTGTTATCTGCTGTCATTAACATTTCACAATTGATAACCTCTTTACCGGTAAAATCTATATTAATAACTTCTTTTGCATAGTTATTTGCTTTTTTAAAGGCATGAACCTCAAATTTCTCGATGTTCTTTTTTTCTTTTCTTTCTCTATAGCTTTCGTTAATTACTAAAAAGATATCGTCTTGAAAAGTGACATCAAAATCAGATATAGCAAATTCTAAATCTCTTCTATCTTCAAAAGATACTTTTTCTAAATGTGAGGTAACAATATCAAGATTTTCATTGATCAATTTTATCTCGTATTGCATTATTTCTTCCTTATCAAATAAAGAAGCATGCATGATCAATAATTTATCTTGATTAGGTGAATGCTTAAAATAGAAAGCTCCTTTTTCTCTGTTTTTTGTGACTTCCGTAGAAAATAATTTTTTTGTATTTGAGGTTAGTTTTCCTTCTTCGGAAATCTCAACTGCCAATAAATTATTGATTTTATTTTTTCTGTCGTAAACACTACCAATTATGTAGATTCTATTGTTTAAAACAGCTATTTCCTCAAAAACAGGCTCTTTATCAATAAAATCGTCCATTTCAATTTCATTTACTGAAACCAAATCCATGTTTTCAGAATTAAAAACTTTGATAAAATAGTTTTTTCCTTTGGTGGCTAGCGTATAAATTTTACCATTAGTCTCTCCTGCAATTCTTACAATTGTTTCTTTGTCTGCCTCAATCTCCTCACCATGGGTTATGGTAATTGGACCTAATTTTCCTTGGCCATTTACTGTAGTATAAGCGGTAACTAACAGTAAAAAAAATGTGATTTTTTTAATCATAGGTATGTAATCTTGTTGTTGTTAGGGAAAGAATATTCTTTCATTGACAAAAATAAACTTTTAATTCACTTTGAAAAATATACCATTGATTTTCTAAATCTTAATCGCTTTTTTTGAAGTGATTTGAACACCTTTTGACAATATATTTATGACATAAATTACGGAAGATTGATTAGATAAATCTATAATAACTTTAGAACTAAGTTTGCGTTCTGTTCTATTTAAAATGATACGACCCGTTAAATCTGCTATGATAATGTTTACTTGAGAAATATCTTCTAAAAGACTAATATTGAAAACACCATCCTTTGATGGATTTGGGTAAAGTTTGACAGTTTCTATGTCTTCCTGACCTTTAAACTTATTTTCAATTAATTCTACATAACAATTTGTCTTTATTGTTTCACATATAATTCCACAAGAAATTGTCCCACTATCAAAAGCATTTACAACAACCTCATCCAAAACTTGATAATTTTTTAAATTAATATTAATTTCTTTAAAATGACCTACTACAATATCAACTGGTTCATAACCTACATGTGATACTCTAAGGGTATCACTTGGTTTAGCTTGGATGTTATATTGATCATTTTCATCTGTCGACGTGCCTAATCTTGTATTCTTTATTGAGATATTCACGTTTGACAATAGACCAAACTCATCGGTTATTATTCCTTTAATTTCAGATTGCCCAAAAGTGAGGGATGAGATTACAACAGATGCTAAAAGTAAAAGTGATGTCATGTGTTCGTATCTATTGTTTCTTTTCGTCACGTGTTGTTTGCTGTCAATGTTATTTTTAAGAACATTAAATTTTGAAAACGCTCGGTTCATAATGTTGGAATTTAAATTATGAACCAAACCTACTGGAAATGATAAAGTCATAAAACCAACAATGAGTAAAAACAGCCTTTGAATTAGTAAAGGGCATAAAAAAAGCCTCAAATTAATGAGGCTCAAATCAAATATTTTGTTTAAAATCAACAATTATCCATTAATAACTTTTTCCTGGTGGTTAATTGACTCTTGATGAATTGCCTTAAACATACGCAGAATAAATTCTTCGCTCAATCCTTTTTCATCACCATGCAGTACCATTTTTCCTAAAATCTCGTTCCAACGTTTGCTTTGTAAAACCGCAACGTTTTTTTGCTTTTTAAGCGCACCAATACCATCGGCAACCTTCATTCGTTTTCCTAGAAGTTCAATAATCTGGTTATCGACGACATCTATTTGAGCTCTTAGATTATTAAGTTCACTATTGTACTCTGCCTCAGGATCAGATTCTTTTCTTATTTTTAAATCTTCCATGATTTTAATTAAGGTTTTAGGTGTTACTTGCTGTGCAGCATCACTCCATGCATTATCAGGATCATAATGTGTTTCTATCATTAAACCGTCAAAATTGAGATCCAATGCGGTTTGAGACACATCAAAAATCATATCTCTTTTACCTGTAATGTGCGAAGGATCATTGATTAATGGTAAATCTGGAAATCTATTTTGAAACTCAATAGCAATTTGCCATTCTGGAATGTTTCTATATTTTGTTTTCTCATAGGTCGAAAAACCTCTGTGAATAGCACCCAAATTTTTAATTCCTGCAGAATATAATCGTTCAATACCTCCTAACCATAGCGACAAATCTGGATTTACTGGATTTTTAACCAATACAATCTTATTTGTTCCTTTTAAGGCATCTGCCAGTTCCTGCATAATAAACGGACTCACAGTAGACCGAGCGCCAATCCATAATAAATCTATATCATGCGCTAACGCTAATTCTACGTGATTTCTATTAGCAACCTCTGTACAGGTTTTCATTCCTGTTTCTGCTTTTACTTTTTGCAACCATTTAAGACCTAAAGCACCAACTCCTTCAAAATTTCCTGGACGTGTTCTTGGTTTCCAAATACCAGCTCGGTAATAATTTACATCAGTATCCTTTAGCTCATGGGCTATTTTTAAAACTTGTTCTTCGGTCTCTGCACTGCATGGTCCTGCTATTACTAAAGGATGATCTAGTTTCATATCATCCAACCATGTTCTCATTTCTTTCTTGTTTTCCATTGCTTTTGGTCTTTTGAATCCATTTTTCCGAAGAAAATAAATTCGTTCTTACTTGTTTTTATTTTATGTTTTTATCAACCCAACCCGTTCAAAATATCTTTGATGTGGTTGGTGTTTTTCATTTCGTTGTATATAGCATCAAAATCATCTGCCTCCATTAGAGTTTTAAATTGCTTTAAATTATTGATGTATTCGTCTAAAGTTTCTATAACGTTCTCTCTATTTTGCTTAAAAATAGGTGTCCACATGGCTGGAGAGCTTTTTGCCAAACGTACTGTACTTTCAAATCCGCTGCCTGCCATATCAAAAATGTCACGCTCATTTTTTTCTTTTTCTATCACTGTTTTACCCAGCATAAATGAGCTTATATGCGATAAATGCGACACGTAAGCGATGTGCTTATCGTGGGCTTCGGGATTCATGTATCGAATACGCATCCCTAAATCCTGAAATAATTTCAAAGCTTTTTCCTGCAGCTTAAAGGTGGTTTTTTCTACCTCGCAAATGATGTTCGTTTTCTTATTGAACAAATTTGCAATAGCTGCCTTTGGTCCCGAAAATTCGGTACCTGCAATTGGGTGTGTTGCTAAAAAGTGACGTCTTCTCTCATGGTTCTCTACACTTTTGCACACTGGTAATTTTGTAGAACCTACATCAATCACTAAAGTTTGCTCGCCAACAGCATCCAAAACTTTTGGCAACTCCAAAACCGCTTTGTCAACCGGTATTGAGAGAATGACCAAATCCGCTTTTTCTAAATCCTCATAGGTCGCTTTTTCATCAATAAGGTTTAATAATAAAGCTTCGTTTAAATGGTCCTCATTGAGGTCGATTCCAAAAATCGTTGCACCTTCATATTTTGACTTGATGTCTATTGCTAAACTTCCGCCAATTAACCCAACTCCTATGATGTAAATTTTGTTCATTCTTAATTTTTTTTCTTCGGAAATTTTATTGTTTTCGTGCTTTAATCTTCCGAAGAAAATATTTTTAATCCTACGTTAATCGTTTTAGAGCCTCTTCTAGATCTGTCATTGATGCACAAAGTGAAATTCTAATATAGCGACTGCCATTGGAGCCAAAAATGCTTCCTGGCGTGATGAAAATTGATTTTTCTTTTAATATTAAATCGATATAATTTTCTGCTTCGAGGTGGTCGGGTAATTTTGCCCAAACAAACAAACCTGAGGCGTTTTTATTATAAGTACAGCTTAATGCATCTGCAATTTGCCAAACGATATTTCGTCTTTGTCTGTACACGTTATTAAGACTCTCAAACCACATATCTGAACATTTTAAAGCTTCAACAGCACCTCTTTGGATGCCTAGAAACATACCAGAATCCATGTTGCTCTTTACCCTTAAAACAGCATTGATGTAGTCGTGTTTACCTAGCAGCATACCCACTCGCCATCCTGCCATATTGAAGGTTTTACTGAGTGAATTTAACTCTAAACATACGTCTTTTGCACCTTTGTATTTCAAGATACTACGCGGAAAACGATTGAGTACAAAACTATATGGATTATCATTGATAATCAATATATCATGACGCTTGGCAAAGCGTATTAAATCTTCAAAAAGCTTTACAGACCCTTGTGCTCCTGTTGGCATATGCGGATAATTGACCCACATCATCTTGACCTTTTCAACGCCTCTTTTCTCTAATACTACCAAATCTGGAAACCAGCCAGAATCTTCGGTCAAATCGTAAAAAACCGGTACTGCTCCAACAAGATTTGTGACAGATTTATAGGTTGGATACCCTGGATTTGGAATCAATACCTCGTCGCCTTCGTTTAAAAATGCCATTGAAATATGCAAAATCCCTTCTTTACTACCCATTAGTGGCAATACTTCGGTTTGAGAGCTTAATGGCACATTAAATTGTTTTTTATAAAAATCTGCGATGGCTTCTCTTAACTCTGGTATGCCTTGATAACTTTGGTATTTATGGGCTGCATCATCATCAAAAGACTCAACAAGTGCGTTGAGAACCGCTTCTGGCGGATCCATATCTGGACTGCCAATACCCAAATTAATAATGGGCTTGCCTTGCGATTTAAGCAATGCTACTTCTCTTAATTTTTTAGAAAAGTAGTATTCTTCAACATTTTTTAAGCGATTGGCTACCTCTATCATTGTCTAGCATTTTTATATTCTCCCAATATTTTGAAATCCTGAGCCATAATTTTCATTATCGATTTCGCTTTCTCATAATCTTTGTAATCATCGAAAGTTAAATCCACGAAGAAAGCATATTTCCAAGGGGTTTCTATTTTTGGGAGCGATTGTATTTTGGTTAAATTTAACTTACAATCACTCAAAACATTTAAAATAGTCGCTAAACTTCCTCTTTTATGGTCTAATTCAAACTTTACCGATGCTTTATTGATTTCCTTTTTAGATAATTCCGAGTTTTTAGTTTTAACTATGAAAAATCGGGTTTCATTATGTTTAATGGTTTGGATACTTTCTGCTAAAACCTCAAGATCAAATAACTGTGCTGCCAAACGAGATGCGATGGCTGCTACACCTTTGGCTTGTTCTTGATTAATGCGCTCTGCAACTTGTGCTGTGTCTTTATCTTCAATTAGTTTTATATGAGGATACTGTTTAAAAAAAGCTTTGCATTGCAATAATGCCATAGGATGTGAATGTACTTCCTTAATATCTTCCAGATGTTGGTTTGGAAGTGCCATTAAATGGTGCTGGATATCTAAATAGTGCTCACCAATGATGTGTAAATTATTTGAATCGATCAATGCGTAATTAGGAATTATAGAGCCAGCTATAGAATTCTCAATCGCCATAATTGCAGCATCACTTTTAAGAGTTAAAATACTTTCAATTACCGCATCAAAGGTCATGCACTCATCTACTAAAATCTTTTCTCCAAAGTATTGTTGTGACACAATATGATGAAACGAACCTCTTATTCCTTGTATGGCAACTGTTTTGATCAATGTATTTGAGTTTCTTAAATTTGAATTATAAAAAAAGTCCCGATTTTCATCGAGACTCATATTATATTTATTTTATATAAATTATACATATAACGTCTCTCTCTTTTCGCTAAAAAAGAAATAGAACCAGTTAAAATATGTATGATTTGATGTTTTCATTTCTACTATCCGTCAAATTGGATATTTAAATTATATTGCTAATGTACTTATATTTTTAACAAATCAAAATTGTTAGACTAATTTTTTAGGTTTTACATTTCAGAATTAAAGAATTCATAATTTAAAGTATGTCATTACTAATAATTACTATTTTTGAATAAACAATTACTACATGTCTATTGAGGTTGAACATATTTCAAAAGTTTATGGCGAACAAAAAGCCTTGAATAATATTTCCTTTTCTGTAAAAACTGGAGAGATTGTTGGTTTTTTGGGTCCTAATGGTGCTGGAAAATCTACATTAATGAAAATTCTCACCACATATATCAATGCAACCAATGGTGTTGCTAAAGTGAGCGGGTTTCATGTTGAAACTAATAAACAGGATGTTCAAAAAAGTGTGGGCTATCTGCCAGAACACAACCCGCTATATCTAGAAATGTACGTCAAGGAATATCTTGCTTTTAACGCAGGTGTTTATAAAACGCCCAAATCTCGAATCAATGAGGTGATTGAACTCACTGGTCTAACACCAGAGGCTCATAAAAAAATCGGGCAATTATCAAAAGGTTACAGGCAGCGTGTGGGGTTGGCAAATGCTTTATTGCACAACCCGTCGGTTTTAATTTTAGATGAGCCAACTACTGGTTTAGATCCTAATCAATTGGTAGAAATAAGACATTTGATCAAAAACATTGGCAAGGACAAAACTGTGTTTTTATCGACGCACATCATGCAAGAGGTTGAGGCCATTTGCGATAGAGTGATCATCATCAATAAAGGTGAAATCGTTGCAGATAAAAAATTAAAGGATTTACGCGACGGACAAGAACAAACGGTAATCGTAGAGTTTGATTATCGTGTTGAAGAGGCTTTTTTACTGAAACTTCCTAACGCAAAAACCGTTAAAAACACACACGATTTTATTTACGAGATCACATTTTCTACTACGGAAGATATGCGCTCCCACGTTTTTGATTTTGCTCATGATAATGAATTGAAAATCCTTCAGCTCAATCAAAAAAATGCGAGTTTAGAAAGTTTGTTTAGGGAGTTGACTAGTTAGATTCTATTTAAATGGGTGAATTTTTAATTGAAATGCTTGGAGACTTTATTAGAGATATGATTCCATCATTTCTAAAAGGAATTGGAGCAACAATCAAATGGATTTTCTACGGAGGCAAAAAGACGTATTCCCAAATTTTTGAAGAAGAATGGAATACTAGAATTGGAATATTTGTAGTTATTCTAAGTATTTGTTCAGCAATTTACCTTTAAATAAATGATGATAATTACTTCTAGCACTGAGATTCCTGCCTTTGCAGGAATTTACTCAAAAATAATCTGCCCAGTATAAAACTGCTCCACATCAACAATTGGAGGTGTATTTACAAGAATAACGTCACCTGTACCTCTTATTTCTCCAGTTACAGATTGTTGTGCATTAATAATCAAATCGTTACTGCTACGCTGGAAAATATCAACATTTTGAGCTATCAAATTTCGACCTTCAAAACGTGCATCTCCAGAATAATAACCAAGAAATAAACTGCCTACTTCACCACTTATAAACGTAGTAGATAAATTATTTACCATAATACTTAATGAATCACAATCAACCTCAACATTAAAATCACCATCAGTATTTACTGCATCTTCTTCAGTAAAATCTTCTGAAATTAACTGTAAAGAATTATAGCTCAAAACACCTTCACTCCTAACTGTTAAACCAGATGCATTTCTAATTTTAGTAAGGTTTGGTGCACCTACAAATACCTTTGTAATGCCATAATCTCGCGTAATATTACATGCATTATTATTGTATAGCTTTAAATGTCCATTTTCAACAACAACTTCAATATCATTAATTAAAAATTCACCTGTTTGTACAGTGACAGATTGTGTTGGCGCATCTGTTACAATCAATGCTACTCTTGCAAATGCAGTAATTTCTGTAAATGCATCCACTTCAAAATCTCTTTCGATAATATCTCCAGAATTTTGGATACAATTTGGAACGTTCTCTCCATTGCAGGACAATAAAATAACGGTAAATAGTATGTATATTAACTTTTTCATAGTCGTACTCCAATTCCAAATTCAACAGCCTCTGCTTTTGCTCCGTGGGACTTTAAGGTCATAGCTCCAAAAAATTTATCTCCAAAATAGCGTTTTAATCCAATTCTATTGTAAACCCGTCCTTCAAAATCGTAAGGGTAATACACATAATAACCTAACTGTGTGATAAAAGACATTTTATTGATAAACAATTCATGACCTACAAAAATACCAACTCGCTTCCAGTCTTCATTTCCGGTAACGTCAAATTCTGGAAAAGCGACCGAATAATAATAGATCAACTCCTCTAAAAATTTTGAGAAAAACACATCTGCTCCCACTTGGATCGCACTTTTTCTATTAAGGCGCTTATCGGCATAGGCAGAAATAATATAAAACGGGTATTGACCTGTATCAATAACATCACTTTCATTTAAGCCTGTTCTAAACACAAGATTATACTTTATGTCTTCCTTAAACTTTTTTTCTTCGGAAGATGCAATAAACTCAGGTTCGTTTTCATAGTTAAATAAATAGTTCGCACCAACGTTGAACACAAATGTGTTGGTAGAATTATTTGGCGCCCTAAAGTTTGCATTAGAATAATGAATGATTGAAATACCTGCATTTAACCCTAAACCTTTATAAATATTTTCTTTTCTGTAATTAAACATTACATATGTGGAGCTCAACAAATCAGACCCATAAGCATTATTCTGAAAGTTAGAATACTTATCATACGGGTTTGTTGTATATGCAATACCTTGAGCGATTCTGAAATTAAGATTTCGGTTCAAAAAGTAGAAATTATAATGCGCATATAATCCATAATTCTCTCCCAGAAATTCATTTTTCATATCTTGATAAATGAATGAGAAACCCCAGTCTGGATAGTTATATCTACTTTCCCAGTCTTTAAACCCGTAGGTTTTTTTATTGTAGCTTAAAATCAATCCGCTGGGATGATCTGTAATTAAATGTGAGATATCTGGGTTGTGTTCCAGGATTGTTCCGTAGAACATATTGGCATCTAAAGTGAATAGATCTGGATCTTCATCTTGCGAAAAAACAGACCAACAGCAAATGCAAAACAAGTAGGGTAAAAAACGATTCATAAATTGAGTTAGAGCGTAAAAGTATGTAATTAATTTTACGCTTTAAAACTATACGCAAAAATCAAAATGTGAGTTTTAAAATAGTGCAGATGCAATGGCTTCTATATTATCACTTTTTCCCATAGAATAGTAATGTAACACTGGTACTCCAGCATCTAAAAGCTCTTTAGATTGATGGATTGTCCACTCCACTCCAACTTGCCTAACATTTTTATTGTTAGAACAGTTTTCAATAGCATTGATGAGGTCTTGAGGTAAATCAATTTTAAAGACCTGAGGCAACAACTGCAGGTGTTTTTTTACTGCAATAGGTTTAATCCCAGGAATAATTGGCACATTTATACCTTCCTTTTTTGCAGCTTCTACGAAATCGAAGTACTTTTTATTATCAAAAAACATTTGGGTCACCACATAATCTGCGCCAGCGTCAACTTTCTCTTTTAAACGTTTTAAATCCGATTGTAATGAAGGTGCCTCAATGTGTTTTTCAGGATAACCAGCAACACCTATGCAAAAATCTGCTTTATTATCTGCCTCAACGACGTCATGAAGATATTTACCACAATTTAAATTTTGGATTTGACCTACCAATTGGGTCGCAAATTTATGACCACCCTTTGAGGGTTCAAAGTATTTTTGATGGCTCATCGCATCTCCACGAAGTGCCATGACATTATCTATGCCCAAATAATGACAATCTATTAATAAGTATTCTGTTTCCTCTTTAGAAAACCCTCCACACAGCACATGTGGTACCGTATCTACATCATATTTATGTTTGATTGCTGCACAAATACCAACTGTGCCAGGACGCATTCTCGTAATTCGCCTATCTAACAATCCCTCGCCTTTATCAATATAAACATATTGCTCCCTAGACGTCGTGACATCAATAAATGGAGGTTTATACTCCATTAATGGATCAATATTACTGTATAACTCGTGAATACTATTTCCTTTTTTTGGCGGAATAATCTCAAAAGAAAACAATGTTTTTCCGTTGGCTTTTTTAATGTGTTCAGTTATTTTCATATGTTAATTCCAAACTTTTGGAAGTCATTTTCAGAAACAAATTTATAACCGAACATCTTCTTTAATTAAAATTTTGACATTAAGCCCGCAATCACCAAAGACACTGCTGTAAGCAATATAATTTGGATAGCAAACTTCAATTCTAATCTATACTTTTTCATTTTAATGTAGCTTTAATTTTTTTGCAAAATTATTCCTTTTTCACATTAAAACATTATCTAAATTGTAATTAATTGTTAAGATTTTTCTGTGCTATAATTTGTTGAAATTTTATCTGTTTTTACTATATTTTTTAGCTTTTAAGCTATTCAAATTTTAATTTTTTTTTATTGAATTATTGATCTGCCAAATTAGGATTCAACCATTTTCTTGCTTCATCTTCACTAACATGTCTTCGCTTTGCATAATCCTTTAATTGATCTTCGGTTATCTTTCCTAATCCAAAATATTTTGCTTCTTCATTCCCAAAATAATAACCACTTACACTTGCAGCGGGCCACATGGCTAGACTTTCGGTTAATTTCACGCCTATATTTTCTTCGACGTTTAATAATTTCCAAATCGTTTTCTTCTCCAAGTGATCTGGACACGCTGGATAACCTGGAGCTGGGCGAATCCCTTTATACGACTCCTTTATTAAATCGGTATTTGTTAGATTTTCTTCGGAAGCATAGCCCCAAAAATCAGTCCTCACCTGTTTGTGCAAGTATTCTGCGAAGGCTTCTGCTAACCTATCTGCCAATGCCTTAATCATAATTGAATTATAATCATCATGATCTGCTTCAAATTGTTTGGCTAATTCTGCAGTCCCAAATCCTGTAGAGACACAAAATGCTCCCATATAATCTTGGATCCCTTTATCTTTTGGTGCGATAAAATCTGATAAAGCAATATTTGGAATGCCTTCTCTTTTACTTAATTGCTGACGAAGGGTAAGAAATGTGAGCGTCTCTTTATGAGATGCTGAATCAAGTTCAGCATGACCATCTCTGATTGTCACCTCAATATCATCATCATTTATTGTATTTGCTGGAAACAATCCAAAAATGGCTTTTGCTTTAAGTAGCTTTTCATCAAAAATACGTTTCAATAAGTTTTGAGCATCTTTGAACAATTCTTGCGCCTGTTCTCCAACGACATTATCTGTTAAAATATCTGGATATTTACCATGAAGATCCCAACTTCTAAAAAACGGACTCCAATCAATAAAAGTTTCCAATTTAGTGATATCAAAGTCCTCTATAATTTGAATGCCAAGGTTTTTGGGTTTTACAATTTCCGAAGTACTCCAATCAATCTTAAATTTATTTTTTCGAGCGTCCTCTATGGAAACATAATTTTTTTGCTTGCCTCGTTTTAAAAACTGCTCCCTAAATTTATCGTATTCTTCCCTAATTTGTTCTTTATAGATTTTATTGTCTTTTTGAAGCAAATTCCCAACTACAGTCACTGCTCTCGATGCATCATTGATGTGCACAACCGTATGATTATATTTTGGTGCAATCTTAACTGAGGTATGTGCACGAGAGGTTGTTGCGCCTCCAATAATCAACGGAATGTTTAGATTTTTCTTCTCCATTTGCTGGGAGACGTACACCATTTCATCAAGTGACGGAGTAATTAATCCGCTCAATCCAATAACATCTACATTTTCTCTAATGGCTGTTTCAATAATTTTTTCTGGAGGCACCATAACGCCTAAGTCTATGATTTCGTAGTTATTACAACCCAAAACAACACTTACAATATTTTTACCAATGTCGTGTACATCGCCTTTTACGGTTGCCATTAAAATACGTCCTGCATATCTAGCCCCTTCCGTCCCCAAAGGGGAAACTTTCAACTCGGTTTTAATTGATTCTAAAACATTTTCAAGATTTGACAATACATCATCATTTGTAAATCTAATAACACGATATCCATTATTATTTAACCATTTTGTTCGCTCTTCATCAGAAATTTTATTTTCTGGTAATTGATGTATTAATCCATCTATTTCAATTATTAAACTTTGTTTTAAACAAATAAAATCTGCTATGTAACCACCTATTATATGTTGACGTCTAAACTTAAATCCATCTACTTTTTTACCACTTAGTTCATTCCATAACACCTCTTCTGCATGCGTAGGTTTATTACGCATTTCTTTAGCGTATTGTTTCAATAAACCATACAAGACTGGATCTGCTGTCTTCCAATAGTAAGTCCCCTTTGGGGATTTAGGGGCTTTTTTTGCTTCTTCAATAAATGGCTGTAAATACGCTACAGCCTTTTTCATCACACGAGCAGATTTTACCACTTGAGGCAAGAACATTTTTCCACTGCCAAAAAGATCACCTACGACGTTCATCCCAATCATTAAATTGCCTTCGATCACTTCTATAGGTTTGCTGGATGCTAATCTTGCTTCTTCGGTATCTTCTATAATAAACTCATCAATACCTTTAACTAAACTGTGGGTTATTCGGTCTTGTAGTGGTTCATTTCGCCACTCTAAAACTTTAACGACATCTTCCTTTTTATCGCCTTTTACAGTTTCAGCAAAATCTAATAAACGTTCTGTTGCGTCATCACTTCTATTAAATAATACGTCTTCGACGTGTTGCAATAAATCCTTCGGAATTTCATCATAAATCTCCAACATCGTTGGGTTTACAATCCCTAAATTCATGCCATGTTTAATAGCGTGATATAAAAATGCTGAATTGATAGCTTCCCTAACGGTATCATTTCCGCGGAAAGAAAAAGACACATTACTCACACCTCCCGAAACATTTGCATACGGAAGATTTTCACGAATCCATTTAGTTGCATTGAAAAAATCAAGAGCGTTGCGTCGATGCTCGTCCATACCTGTCGCTACAGGAAAAATATTGGGATCAAAAATGATGTCCTGTGGCGAAAATTTGACCTCATTAACCAAAATATCGTAGGAGCGTTTACAAATTTCAATCCTGCGATCATAGGTATCTGCTTGTCCGTTTTCATCAAAAGCCATAACAATTACCGCAGCACCATAGCGCTTAACAAGTTTAGCCTGACGCTTAAACTCTGCTTCGCCTTCCTTTAAACTTATTGAATTGACAACACATTTACCTTGCGCAACTTGTAATCCAGCTTCAATAATTTCCCATTTTGAACTATCAATCATCAACGGAATACGTGCAATATCTGGCTCAGAGGCAATAAGGTTTAAAAACTTCACCATGGCATATTTACCATCGAGCATGCCTTCATCCATATTGACATCTAAAATTTGCGCGCCTCCTTCAACTTGATCTCTGGCGACGCTTAAAGCCTCGTCGTATTTTTCTTCTTTTATTAATCTTAAAAATTTTCTTGAACCGGTTACGTTTGTGCGTTCTCCTACGTTTATGAAGTTACTTTCTGGAGTTACGACTAGAGGTTCTAATCCAGATAATGTTAGATACTTTTTACAGTCACTTTCTGCCATTATGCGTGTACTTTAGTTTGTCTTGGTTTGTAATTTTGGGCAACCTCAGCAATAGCTTTGATGTGTTCCGGATTTGTTCCGCAGCAACCACCAATAATATTAATTAATCCATCTTTTAAATAATCCTCGATCAAAACCTGCATTTGTTTTGCAGATTGGTCATATTCTCCAAAAGCATTTGGTAAACCAGCATTTGGGTGTGCAGAGGTGTGAAATTCGGTTTCGTTAGATAATCGCTGTAAATAAGGTTTGAGCTGCTCTGCACCTAAAGCACAATTAAAACCGACACTCAATAATGGAATATGAGAAATTGAAGCCAAAAAGGCTTCTACAGTCTGACCAGACAGTGTTCGACCTGATGCATCTGTTATGGTTCCAGATACCATAATTGGGATGTCTATTTGGCGCTCTTCTTTTACTTCTTCAATAGCAAATAAAGCTGCCTTAGCATTGAGCGTATCAAAAATAGTCTCCACTAAAAGCACATCAACACCACCATCAATCAAAGCTTCTACCTGCTGCTTGTATGCAACTCTTAATTCTTCAAAAGTAATGGCTCGATATTCTGGCTTATTCACATCTGGAGACATGCTTGCGGTTTTATTAGTTGGGCCAATACTACCTGCTACAAATCTTGGTTTCTCTGGGTTTACTTTTGTAAATTCATTAGCAACTTGCTTAGCGATTTTTGCAGATTCGTAATTTAACTCATAAACCAAATCTTCCATATTATAATCTGCCATTGCTATTGTGGTTCCAGAAAAAGTGTTGGTTTCTACAATATCTGCTCCTGCTTCAAAATATAATCTATGCACATCTGCAATAGCTTGCGGTTGTGTTAAGGATAATAAATCGTTATTCCCTTTTAGTGACGTTGGGTAGTTTTTAAAACGTTCTCCTCTAAAATCTTCTTCGGAAAAATTATAACGCTGCAACATGGTTCCCATGGCGCCATCGAGCACTAATATTCGTTTTTCAATTTCCTCTTGTATATTACTCATTTTGTAACGCCTGTTTTAAATCTTCAATCACATCTTCTACGTTTTCCAATCCCACCGAAACTCTAACCAGTCCACCAATTATTCCAACTTCCAATCGATCTTCTTCGGAAAGTTTAGCATGGGTTGTTGATGCTGGATGGGTTACAATAGTTCTTGTATCTCCTAAGTTTGCAGATAATGAACACATTTTTATATTGTTTAAAAATTGTCGCCCAGAATCTATACCTCCTTTAATTTCGAAAGCTACAATATTTCCACCAAGTTTCATTTGCTTTTTGGCAATCTCGTATTGCGGATGTGATTTTAAAAATGGATATTTCACCAGATTTATTCTATCATAATTTTCCAGAAACTGCGCTACTTTTAAAGCATTTTCGCAATGCTTGTCAACCCGTACTGCCAAAGTTTCTAAACTTTTTGATAATACCCAAGCATTAAATGGTGATAATGCTGGACCAGTATTACGCGAAAATAAATAAATCTCTCTAATCAAATCGGCACTTCCAACAGTGACACCTCCAAGAACACGTCCTTGTCCATCAATTAATTTTGTTGCCGAATGAATCACTAAATCTGCTCCAAATTTTATAGGTTGTTGTAAATATGGTGTTGCAAAACAATTGTCAATCACCAATAAAAGATTATGCTTCTTTGCAATGAGTCCCAAACGCTCTAAATCCAAGATATCTACTGCAGGATTTGTTGGGCTTTCCGCATAAATGATTTTTGTATTCGACTGGATTTTAGCCTCAACATCATCTAAATTATTGGTATCAAAGTAGCTGGTTGTGATATTCCATTTTGGCAAGAAATTGGTAAACAAACCATGTGTTGAACCAAAAACACTTCGTACAGATACTATATGATCTCCAGAATTTAATAACGCTGCAAACGTTGAAAACACTGCAGACATTCCAGACGCGAATGCATAACCAGCTTCGGCACCTTCCATTTTGCAGATTTTTTCTACAAACTCTGAGTTATTTGGATTTGTATAACGACCATAGACATTACGTATTTTTTCTTCAGCAAAAGACGCTCTCATATCTTCTGCATCCTCAAAAACAAAACTTGATGTTAAATATAAAGGTGTTGAATGTTCTAAAAATTGAGAACGCTCGGTTTGCGTTCGTATGGCATCGGTTTCAAAATGACTCATAGTTATGCTGTAATTCTTTTTTTGTAGCAATCCAATTCAAAATATTTACTTTGTTTTCTTTTTTCAAAAATTGGTAATAAGAATTTTGACAATTGCGCGAATTCTATCAAAAATGCATCATGACCATGAATTGACTTTATCTCGTTGATGCAAACATTATCTTTTATTAACTTAAGATCGACATAGGTTTCCCAGTTTTCTTCAGGTTTAAAAAAGAGATCGCTATTAATGGTAACGATATGGATATTAGACTTGATTTTCGAAACCACATCACTAAATGACGTTCTGTTTCTTGTAATATCAATAGTTCTCAATATTTGATTCATTAATTTATATGCTGAAATATTAAAACGCTCATCTAAAGCTTTTCCATGATAATTAAGCCAACTTTCTACATTAAACAGTTGAGCTGATTTTTCAGTTCTTCGGAATTTACTCGTCAGAGATTCTGGTGTGCGATATAAGGTCATGGCGTGCATTCGTGCATCTGCCAATGGCGAACTGGAATTATTTAATATAGCGTCTTGAATATGGCAATTGGCAATGAGCCAATCTGTAGATTTCCAATCGGTCGCGATAGGAATGAGGTGCTCGATCAAATCTGGTTGCAATGCAGCTAATTCCCAACCAATCCCACCTCCAACAGATCCTCCAATGGCAGCATACAATTCTTTAATTTTTAAAATTTTTAATCCCTCGGAAAAGATTTTAGCGATGTCCCTTGCATTAAAATCCATATAATTTTCAATGAGGTTATTTGTGTTTCCGTCGTAACCATTTCCTGGAATATTAAATGCTAAAACCGTATAAAAATTGGTATCGATGCATTTATGTTCACCTATGAGATCATTCCACCAACCCTCATTTCCGCAGATATTAGAATTACCCGTCAATGGGTGATTCACCAGAACAATCGGTGCATCATGTAAGTTTTGTCCAAAAACTTGATACGATAAGTTGATGTGTTGGGTGGTGCCAATTTCAGTATTAAAATTAGAAATAGAAATGTGTTTTAATGTTGACATGAGTTTATTTTTATGAAAAGCTACCGCAAACCATGGCAATTTGCAGTAGCTATTTTGAACATTAAACTTCTATGATAAAACGGTCTCTTTAACCACTTTAAAAGCTGCTTTTAGATCTGCCTTTAAATCGTCTATGTTTTCAATACCAACCGATAGACGAATCAAATCTTTGGTCACTCCAGTCGTTTCTTGAGCTCCATCACTCAACTGTTGGTGTGTAGTACTTGCTGGATGGATGATCAATGATTTTGTATCACCAATGTTAGCTAAGAGCGAGAATATCTTGGTCGTATCTGCTATTTTTTTGGCTGCTTCAAAACCGCCATCTGCACCAAAAGTGACGATTCCACTTTGACCATTTGGTAAATACTTTTTAGCCAATTCTTTGTACTTACTCGTTTCTAATCCTGGATAGTTAACCCATTTAACTTCTGGTTGCGCTTGTAGCCATTTTGCCAGTTCCAAAGCGTTTTCACTGTGCTTTTTAACTCTCAATTCTAAAGTCTCTAAACCTTGAATGATTTGAAATGCATTAAACGGACTCAAAGCACCACCATAATCGCGCAATCCTTCAATTCTAATTTTAGCAATAAATGCTGCAGGACCAATGGCCTCGGTATACACTAAACCGTGATATCCAGCAGAAGGCTCTGTGAACTCTGGGAATTTACCATTGGTCCAATCAAAGGTTCCTGCGTCCACTATTATACCTCCTAGGGATGTTCCGTTTCCGTTGATATATTTTGTTAAAGAGTGGATGACGATATTTGCTCCATACTCAATAGGATTCAATAAATATGGTGTTGCAACCGTATTATCTACAATTAAAGGCACTTTATGCGCTTTCGCTTGTTTAGAAATTGCTTCAATATCTAAAACATCTAATTTTGGATTGCCTAACGACTCTACGAAAATGGCTCTCGTATTTTCACGTGCAGCTTTCTCAAAATTCTCTGGGTTTGATGGATCTACAAACGTCGTTGTGATGCCATGTCTTGGCAACGTTACACTTAATAAATTATAGGTTCCTCCATATAAACTATTGGATGCCACAATATGGTCTCCAGCTCTGAGAAGTGTTAACAACGTAGTTGAAATGGCTGCTGTTCCAGAGGCTGTTGCCACCGCTGCAATACCACCTTCTAAAGCAGCAATACGTTGCTCCAAAATATCGTTTGTTGGGTTGTTTAAACGGGTGTAAATAAAGCCTGGAATAGATAGATTGAATCGTCCAGCAGCATCATCTGAATCATCAAATACATACGCTGTAGATTGATAAATTGGGACAGCTCTTGTACCTCCATTTTTTGTCGTGTCGTGACCTGCGTGCAACGCTTTGGTTGCGAATTTTTGTGTACTCATTTTTCTAAGTTTTTGAGTTAATTAAAAGATTAATTCAAAAGCCAAATAAGCTTCTTAAGAAGCATACTTAATAGAAAAATGTTAAAAAGAAATTACTAATTACAGATGGGTAATTAGTTTTAAGTTATCTATCCAAATTTGCAAAAAATGACTTGCGCATTCAAGTAGAATTTAGCACCTTCTCGATTGAGATCCCTGTTTTCACAGGAACTTCGAGGGTTGCTAAGGTATCAACGAGTCTATCTCTCCACCTTTCTTGATAACAATTTCAGTAAGTGTTTGAACTTTATGAGTACAAAGATTGCAAAAATTATATGTCACAACCAAATGAAATAGAAAATTTTTCTAAAAAATTAATGAATTAAAGTTTAAACGGAAAAATATTCCGTTATTATTTATTTTAAGACATATTTATTCTGAAATACTGAAAATTTTAGATTTAGCACATTTCCGAAGAATTCATTTTACTGCAAAAATGACTGGGATTCTAAATAAATTCTTTCGTATACATTCTTTTCTAGTTACAATTTAATCTGTACTTTTGCTGCCAATATCAACGAGGAAAAATTTGTTCTGATTGCAACCTCTTTAAAAAAATGCTAAAGCAGTTAGTTATAGACTTCTCTAGCGACAAAGCAATCTTAATTTATTTTTCTGAATTTAAAAAAAAAGATTATATGTCATATTTATTTACTTCGGAAAGCGTCTCTGAAGGCCATCCAGATAAAGTAGCAGATCAAATTAGCGATGCCTTAATTGATCATTTTTTAGCCTTTGATAGCGAATCAAAAGTAGCTTGTGAAACCTTAGTGACTACAGGGCAAGTTGTTTTGGCTGGTGAGGTGAAATCAAATACGTATTTAGACGTTCAAAAAATTGCGCGTGATACGATTAACAAGATTGGCTACACTAAAAGCGCGTATATGTTTGACGGGAATTCTTGTGGCGTATTTTCTGCAATTCATGAACAATCGGAAGACATCAATCGTGGTGTTGACAGAGCAAGCAAAGAAGAGCAAGGTGCTGGAGACCAAGGGATGATGTTTGGCTACGCAACCAGTGAAACCGAAAACTATATGCCTTTAGCATTAGATCTGTCTCACAGAATTTTAAAAGAACTTGCCGATTTAAGACGTGAGCATAAAGATATTACCTATTTACGTCCAGACTCAAAAAGCCAAGTGACTATTGAGTACAGTGATGATAATGTACCTCAACGTATTGATGCGATTGTAGTTTCTACGCAGCATGATGATTTTGATGAGGACGATACGATGTTGGCTAAAATTAGAACCGATATTGTGGAGATATTGATTCCGCGAGTTGTTGTTAAATTACCGGAACACATCCAAGTATTATTTAATGATCAAATTACTTATCATATCAACCCAACAGGAAAATTCGTTATTGGAGGACCTCATGGAGATACAGGATTAACAGGACGAAAAATCATCGTTGACACATATGGCGGAAAAGGTGCCCATGGTGGTGGTGCGTTCTCAGGAAAAGATCCTAGTAAAGTAGATAGAAGCGCTGCTTATGCCACACGACATATTGCTAAAAATATGGTTGCAGCTGGTGTTTGTGAAGAAATATTGGTACAAGTAAGTTACGCAATAGGTGTTGTAGAACCGACCTCTATTTTTGTAGATACTTATGGTACTTGCCCATTTAATATTACAGATGGTGAGATTGCTTCAAAGATCAAAAGTATTTTTGATATGCGTCCAGCAGCTATTGAAGAGCGTTTAAAATTACGCCAACCAATGTATAGTGAAACTGCAGCTTATGGTCACATGGGCAGAACTCCAGAAATAGTTAGTAAAACATTTTCTCAACCTAATGGTGATGATTTAACGCTTGATGTTGAGTTATTTACATGGGAGAAATTGGATTATGTAGACAAAGTGAAACGTGCTTTTGATATTTAAAGTTTAAAATACATTATAACAAAAACCTCCATATTTAAATTTGGAGGTTTTTTTGTTTTATAGAGTTCTTATATTGGTTGAATTCGTTCTTTCTATTGAAAATCAAGAATAAATCATTTGTAACAAAAATGAAAAAAAATATTTTATATCTTAATTGACGCAACCTTTTTAAATTTTTACATCTAGATAATAGAACTCTAACATAAAATCAATCATAATGAAATTCACAAAACCGTTTTTACTATCCTTTATATTGCTTATTGCATTGTCTTGTAATAAAGATGATAGCCCAAATAGTCCTCAAAACCAAGAACCAGATCCAACAGCATTTGCCCAAAATTTTGGTAGTGAAATCTCTAGAACATTTCTAGGGACTGTTTTAGATATCAACGATAATCCTATTGAAAATGCACAAATTAGCATTGGAAGTTCAACTGCAATGACAGATGCCAATGGTATATTTATTATTAATAATGCTACCGTTAATGAGCGCTTCGGATATGTGAAAGCAGAGAAAGCAGGCTTTATACGCGCCTCAAGAGCAGTTGTTCCAAGTGAAGGCACAAATAAGATTCGTATCACGATGTTGGCAGAAACCATTGTTGGCACAACTTCAAGTGGAACACAAGAAACTATTAGTTTACAAGATGGAGCATCTGTTGCTTTAGAAGGTGATTATATAAAAGCAGATGGTTCTTCTTACTCCGGAAATGTGAATGTTATTATGCATCATCTAGATCCAGCAGATGGCAACATGCCAGACCAAATGCCTGGAATGCTCTATGCAGCGAACTCACAAAACGAAGCACGTATGCTTGAAACTTTTGGCATGCTTGCTGTAGAGTTGAGAGGTGAAAATGGCGAAGATTTAAACTTAGCCGAAGGTTCTACAGCAGAAATAACTGTGCCTTTAGACCCAAGTTTAATGGTAAATGCACCAAGCTCTATACCACTTTGGTACTTTGACGAGATCAATGGGTATTGGATTGAAGATGGAGAAGCTACTTTAGTTGGCAATACTTATGTTGGCACCGTGTCTCATTTTTCGTTTTGGAATTGTGATATACCTATTGAAGCTGTTAATTTGTGTGTAACTGCAGTAAATTCTGATAATAATAGCTTAGCTAATTTGATAATTGGAATTACCAGTAATACTTACGGAACAAGAAATGGATACACTAATGAAAACGGACAAGTTTGCGGTCTAGTTCCAAGCAATGAATCTTTAGAAGTAAATGTTTCTGTTCTTGGAGTTGGTAATTGTATTTCTGATATTATTTATTCGACAACGATTGGTCCATTCTCAACAGATTCTTCAATCGTAATTGAAATTACTGATTTTGGTGATTTGGATATCGAAACGGTTTTAGGAAGTTTTGAGACGTGTTCAGGAAACCCTGTTGATGATGGTTACGTGTTTTTAAATAATGCTGGATTTGAATCATATGAATATGTAGATGATGGCGATTTTGAAATTAACTTTTTGCGCTGCGATGATAACGATACGTTCTATTTAAAAGGATATGACTTTGTTAATCTTCAAGAGACAGACTCTATTGCATATACGTACACAAGTCCAATAACAAATATTGGAACATTAACTGCCTGCAATACGATAGATGAATTTATTCAATATCAAATAGATCAAGAAAATGAAGTGACCATTGCAACGAATTTGTACATAGGACTATATTTTTCGCCTTCAAGTCCTACAATACCGAGATTATCTGTTCAAGGATTTACGAGTAATGATGATAATCAAGATTATTTCTTTTTCCAATTTCGCCTAAATGACAATCCCCCTTATACTGGAGCTTATAATCATACTGGATTTGGAGATGACATAGGATTTGGTACCGAAGGTCCAGTTTTGTTAAATAACGAAAGTATTGTTATTAGTTATATTACAAATTTTGGAGAGGTTAATGAATTCGTAGATATAAATTTTGATGGCACCTATGAAGATCCTGATGGAACAATGCATACTTTCAACGGTATTATTCATGCGAGAAGAGATCAATAGAAATAATTTTAATAAAGAAAGCCTTCTCTTTTTAAGATTCGAAAGAGAGGGCTTTTTTAAGCCTAAGGAAATTGGGCATCTAATTACCCACGTGGTCTCCCACCCATACGCTGTGACCTAAATTCTTTCATTTTCTCAACAATGGTTTCTTGGTAGGCTTTTTTGGTGACTTCTTTTCCTTTATTGGGTGCTTCAATTTCAATGGTTTCTTCTGGATTGAGAACCAATTTAGAACATAACATTGTTGTATCTCCTGCGCTCACTTCTAAGATTAAACCTGGAAGTCCCCAATATTCTGATGGACCGTGGCTTACTGGGATTTGCGGTGTGTACCAAGCTTCAACTTCGGTCATTGCTATTTCTTGCTCTTTAGTTTCTCCATCTTCAGTTGCTGGAGCTTGATTTTGTAGTTTTCCCCAAGAAAACGAGTACCATGTGAGCTCATCTGTTGGTATAGATGCTGTAGCTTTAAAACAAGTATAGTTTCCTATTTGTTTGGTGTCGCTTCCTAATTTCCAATCTATGGGTTGCAAGCTATCTTTTACCAAAAAGCGCTTTCCGTAGAATTCTTGGTCTTGTATTTGGGTATTGGTCTTTACATTTTTGTATTGATCTCCTGCTGTGAAATTTTTTCCCCAAGAGTCTGTTGCTCCAGACATCGCGTCGAGTTGATCATTTTCGGTAAAATACGATTCGGTTTTATTGAAATTTAGGGTGTATGTTTTTTCCAGTCGGTTTTTTAACCTTGCCTTCACTTCCTTCTTTTGCTCTTCACTCATTCGTGCTCCCCAACTACCCAAATCTAAACTGGATTTGGCCATATAAGTTGCCTGACCTTGAAATTCCTTTGACTCTTGGGCGTTATCTAAAGTTGGATTCAACATCAATAAACCACTACATATAATAACAGTTATTGTTGTAATAATAGATTTCATATTATTGAGGTTTTGGTTTGTCTAACAAATTTAGACAATTATTAAACGGTTTAGGTATTTTTTTAATAAATAAAATGCTAAATGGCTGAATTTCTGAAAAATAAAAAAGACCTTCTTAAATTTAAGAAGGTCTTTTTTTGCGTTAAGGATAGAAACGATATCCTTTTTGTTTTTACAAAAAGATTTAGTGGATAGCCTGACCCTTTGGAGCTTTTTCTGCGGAAAAGGGTAACGCCCAAAACATTTTTACAACGAATAAATAATTCTAAACGTTACAAAACGTGGTTGTATAAAGGTTTCCGAACTAAATACCGAAATATTATTTGCGCCATTACTCACTCTAGAGTCTATATCTAAAAGGTTGGAGGCCTTGAGCTCAAATTCAAATTTTGCATCCCTATCTTTTCTATAAGCTAAACTCGCATCCCACGTTTGAAACGATTGTGATGGTCCTACTCCTTTTTGATTTTGGTAGGTAAAATCTGTTCTAAATGTGAACGCTTTTAATATATAGGCATCAAACTCTATAGATGGTGCATTGACCGTAAATGTTGTAGATGTTGGACCTTGATTATTTTTGGTTACCGTGTACCCATAACGAAGACTTACGTTTGGTGCTTCCTTAAAATTTGTACGAATTTCTGGCGTGTAACCTTGTGTGAAACTTTCGTTTACTGAGCGTATACCTTGAATAAATTGGTTGTTCTTACTGTAACTGTAATTAACTCTCATACTTGCTCTAATCTTTTTAAACGTTCTTTGAACTCGACCAAAGGCGGATAGGCTTTCATCTGCAAAATTGGAGTTGAAAAATGTGCTTGTTCTAATCACGTTATCAAACTGAGTTAAACTTCTAATTTGATCTATATTCTTGTTGTAGTTAATTACCGCAAATACATTTGTATAGTTAAAGAGATTGAAACTAAAGTAACTTAGATTGACGTTGTGTGACAATGAATTTTGAAGTTCTGGATTACCATAGCCAATACTATTGTAATTATTTAAAACTAGACCTTCTGCTAGATTGGTAACATCTGTAAATGAATTGTTCATGTTATATCTAAAGGTCAAGCTTTCACTCTTTTTAAATTGGATTCGTGTTTCGAAATCTGGTAAAACCCTAAAGAAATTATCTTTATACTCTTCTCCAAATTGTGTATTCTTATTTCCATAGGAATGAACAGAAAGCCCAGGTGTAATGGTAAATTTACCGGTTTTTAATCTGTAGTGCAACCCTAAATAGACATCGCTAAAATTATAATCGGTATCGTTTTGATTCACCAAAGTATTACCACTTACGGGATCTATTAAAGTAGCAACTGGGTCAAAAAAGGTCCCGTCATCTAAAAACTGGAAAATGTTTGAGTTAAACTGTTGCCTGCTCAATATCGTACCCAAGGTTAAATTGATATTACTTTTATTGTTCAAAATATGATAGTAATCTAATTTAGCATCCAACTGATTGGATTTTATGCGTCTGTTCTGGTTTACGTCGTAACCCAATTGATTTTGATTTAACCCTAAACTTTCTGCTGTATTGTCATATGGATCTTGAACATCTGGATCTGTAGTGTTCCCTAAAAGTGCATTATAAAATGGATCTTCATCTTTGAAAAGATGCTGTCCTTCAAAAGCAAAAATATTTTTTTCGTCTAAAGTATAATAGTAATTCAAACTTTGGTTGATACTAAACGGTTTTGCCTTATCCAATTGGTTGGTACTACCAACAACCGAAGAAAACAAATCCTGGGTTTCAAGATCGTTAGACACTCTTCCCAATATGTCATAATCCAATTGATTATTGACGTTTGGTTTGTAACTCGCACTAAGTTTAGCAAGCGCTTGATTTGAAGCTTCGCGCCCAACTTGCACAGTTTCTTCATCTGGAATACCTAAATCTGAATTTGTATATCGCACAAAACTCTCTTCGCGAGTTCTCAGTCTGCTACTGTTATAAATGAAAAAACCACTAAGATCCAAATTTTTTTGAGGTGCGTAACTAAAGTTTGCAGCACCTAATTTAGTAACGACTTCTTGTGCATTAGCAATATTGGTAAGACCGTTAAGGCTGTTATTACCTAAGTTTATATTTGTACCACTACTTCTTGAGGGTGCTCTAAAACCGCCACCAAAATTTCTAATGTCCCGATTGGTGAGTGCAACCTCTCCAATATTATTCATGTCACCAATAAGGTTTACACTATATTTTGGACTATAGTAAAATAATTTTGGCTGTACGAGATAAAGTCCATCTGTATCTGCAACTCCTGATCCTGCAGTAATATCACCAAACCAAAAATTTTCTTTACCTTCTTTTAATTTGATATTTATGGCAACGTTATCTTGATTATTTGTGACACCGCTCATTTGCCCAACTTCGGAATAATTACGCAATACCTGAATTTTATCGACCGCATTAGAAGGGATATTCTTAGTTGCCAATTTAGAATCGCCATCAAAAAAATCCTTCCCATTAACCATAAGCTTTGTGACGACCTTACCTTCGACTTCTATTTGTCCGTCTGCATTAATCTCAACACCTGGTAATTTCTTGAGGACGTCTTCCAGTTTTCGTTCGCTACCATCCTTAAAAGAATCTGCATTGTAGACTAAAGTGTCACCTTTTATGGTGACAGGCATTTCATAGGTTAATTCTACTGCCGATAGCGCATTATCTGCTTGAAGTGTGTAATCTTTTGTTATGTCAACCTCTTTAGTAGTTATCGTTTCAGATACTGTTTGCATCCCTATGTAGCTCACTTGAACAGTGTACACCGTATTTTTATCCAGATCAAGCTTAAAAAAACCTTTATCATTAGTTATGGCATACGATGCCATAGCTTTAGTTTCTTTATTTATAGCAATAATATTTGCCAGTTCCAGAGCCTCACCAATACTATCTTTTACAACTCCTTTAACGGTAATCTGGGCACTAGAAAAACTCGCTACTAAAAGCGTTACAACAATAAAAAATTTTTTCATTTGATTGATTTTGACTTCCTTTTTTTCTTCGGAAGAATGGGAACTTTTTTTTGAAAACCTAATTAATTTCTGCGACCACCTCGTCCACCATACATCTCTCTCATCTCTGCAATTTTATCTTTCATGATTTGATTGTATTCGTCACGCGTTACGATGTCTCCTTTTTCTGGTTTATCGATAGCTTCTTTATTTTGTGGATTCATCACGATTTTAGTACACAACATTACTGTTTTATCTGCGGTAACCTCCAAAATTAATCCTGGTAATCCATGATATTCTCCCGGACCTGTACTTACAGGAATCTGTGGTGTGTACCATGCGGTAACAATCACAAATTTTGGAACTTCAAGCTCATCAAAAGGATCATCAGATTCTTTTTTTGTACTATCTGCTTTTTTCTCACCCTCTTTTTTCTCATCATCACCACCTCTTCGACGCATACTCATAAAATCCATTTCATCAACTGGTTTCGTTGTAGTGGCTTTAAAGCAAGTGTACTGTCCAATTTGTTTGGTTTCGTTCTCTAATTTCCATTCTAATTTTGGTAAAGAATCTTTTACGAGAAACTGCTTTCCGAAGAATTCCTGTTCCTGTAAGATCAAAGATTCTTTGATATTTTTATATTGTGGTCCACCTGTAAAACTACTCATCATTCCTCCCCAACGACTGTTGCCAGCTCCTGGAGCTTCTAATTTTTCTTCTTCTTTATAAGTAGATTCACTTTTATTGAAATTGAGCACATATGTTTTTTCCAGCATACTTTTCATACGCTCTGCAATCATCTTTTTTTGCTGCTCGCTCATTTGATTTGCCCGATCTCCCCAACTACTCATATCTAAAGTTGTTTTGGTTTGATAAATGGCCTGTCCTTGAAATTCTTGAGCTGAAATTGATATACTTGCCAGCAATACTATAGCAAAAGTTATCTTTTTGATAAATGGTTTCATGTTTTGAAGTCTTTAATTAAAAGTCAAAATTAATGTATATAATTAAGTAAGACTTCAAAAACACTCAAACGTTAAGTTTGAAAAGGTTAAACTTATCTTAAAATAATTCATTACCCTCCAATACTAATCTTTATATGCTCGCCATCTTCTCTACCACTGCTTTGAAACCGTTCTTGGTTTTCCTTTATTTTCTTGAGTGTAATAGCTTTAAATTCAGATTGTGTGACTTGTTTTCCTTTTTTTGGCTCTT
The DNA here is from genome assembly GCF_000799465.1 of Psychroserpens sp. Hel_I_66. Lineage (NCBI taxonomy): Bacteria > Pseudomonadati > Bacteroidota > Flavobacteriia > Flavobacteriales > Flavobacteriaceae > Psychroserpens > Psychroserpens sp. Hel_I_66. The sequence continues at coordinate 2,363,829 of NZ_JUGU01000001.1, forward strand.
CGATATCTATCCTATTTTCTGGATTGATCACCACTTTGCTACAAATAATTGTTTGCGAACCATCGTTGATTTCTAAGATTAAGCCTGGCAAACCAAAGAATTTCTCAGGACCAGTATTCACAGGGATTTGAGGCGTGTACCAAGCTGTTGTGACTCTAGTTTTCGTTTGTGGCTTCTCATCAACATCCTCTTTATCTTTCTCTCCGTTTATAGTCATACTATTCTTGAAAATTTCAATTTCTTCGGTGAAAGTTGCTTTAAAGCATGTGTAAGCGCCTATGTTTTTGGTTTCTGAACCTAATTCCCATACAATGGGCTTCAAATCGTCCTTTATCAAGAATATTTTTCCGAAGAATTCATTTTGATTGGTATAGGTTTGATGCTTCGTGTTTTTATACATGATATCTCCTCCTCCTGTTCCAGACATCATTACCATCATTCCCGCAGGATTTGGCGCTCCAAGAGATTCTTCTTCCTCATAAATGGATTCCTCTTTATTGAAGGTCAGAATATAGGTTTTTTCAAACTGCTTTTTGAGCATGTCCTTAATTTGCTTTTGCATTGCGGTTTCCACCTTTGTGGAGTCTAGTTCTATATTGACCTGTCGTTTCGTTTTGTAAGTAGCAACGCCTTGAAAATCTTGAGCATTTATTTTTCCGAAGAAAAAAAGCATTGCTACGATACTTAGTTTTACTAGTATTTTCATGGTTAGTCTCTATTTGTATAAAATTGAATTGCTGCCTTTCTCACTTTTTTGACTCTCTTTAAAAATTCAGCTTTATCATTTGAATTTCCCGTAACGCGGTACGATACTTTTCTTTTTACATTATCTGATATTTTCTCTCCGTTACAAGTCATTTCAAATGAAAGCTCTTCTTCTCCCTCAATTTCTTTTAATACGGTTTTAATGTCTTTTATGCTAAAGGTGGATTCAATGTCTTCTGCGGAATCCACTGTTACCGAAACCCCAAAATTTGTTATCTTAACCTCTTCTGTTGTAACCTTACCTTCTAAATTTTGCGCCTGACTAACATTAACTGTTGCCATTAAAAGTCCTAAAATTGTAACTACTGTTTTCATGATATTATATTTTTTATGATTAATACACTACAAACTTAAAGCACATGTATTTCAATTTTAGTTAACCAGTGTTAACGAGTGTTAACCGATTAGTTTTTAAGGGTTTTAACGTTTACTTTTGAACTATGAACGACGCCAAATACAGATACATACTATATATTATTGTTGTTGTAATTCTCTCAACAATTGGTATTCAAGCCTATTGGAACTATAAAAACTACCAATCTAGCAAGCAACAGGTTATCAATGATGTGCAAACCAGTTTGGACAAAGCTGTTAATGATTATTATTCTAATTTGGCAGAAAACAGCACCATCGGATTTAGTCTTGATGGAATGAGTCAAAAAGAATTTATAAAAAACGGAAAATTTGATAGCATCTTCAGCGCTATTAAAGTGACAGACACCAATGGTTTTGGCAGCACAGATTCAATAAACCCAGATTTTACAGAAGGTGTTACAATCGTTAGAGGCTCAAAAGCAGATTCTATAATTAGACAAATGCAACTTAACAATAATGATCAATTTAACGATTCGTCATCTGCGAGTATCAATCAAATAGTAAGAGATTCTTTAGATCAAAATACTTTTGAAAAAAAACTACCAGAAGACATCAAAAAATTCACCTCAAAGATTATTGTGTCTATGACTACAGACTCCTTATCGTTGGTTGGCATTGATACTTTAATCCAATCTGAACTTCGCCGAAAAGACATTGGTATCAATTACACCATTAAATATATTGATCCTTCAAAGGATGTGGATTATTATAATTCCGTAGAAAAACATATTGAAACGATAGATTCTACAAAACTGAAGTCATTTTTGAGTACATCATCAAAATCAACGCTATTACCCAAAAAGAGTGAACTAAGTCTACTTTATAACGATGTGTCCAACGATGTGTTTAAAAGAATTATTTGGGCCATTGTAATTTCAATTTTTTTAGTTTTAGCAGTGATTAGCTGTTTGTTTTATCTTTTGCATGTTATCAAACAACAAAAGCAATTAGCGGAAGTAAAAAATGATCTTATTAGTAATATTACGCATGAATTTAAAACACCAATTTCTACCATTGGTGTTGCTTTAGAGAGCATCCAAAGTTTTAATGCACTTGATGATAAGGTAAAAACTAAAACCTATTTAGATATGTCAACCGTACAGCTTTCAAAGCTGAATATCATGGTCGAAAAGTTGCTGGAAACCGCCTCTCTTGACAGTGAAAATTTAGAGCTTAATTTTGATCGTTATAATATTTCCGAAGTTATTGAAACCATTGCTGAAAAACATAAAATGCAAAACGAAGAGAAAGCAATCACTTACAATATAAAGGAAAACACGTTTGCAACTGTTGATATTTTTCATTTTGAAAACGCCATCAATAACATCATTGATAATGCTTGTAAATATGGAGGCGACAAAATTATTATTGATTTAAAAACTATTAAAAATCATATAGAAATTACCATTGCAGATAATGGCAAAACACTCACAAAAGCCTACAAAGACAAAATATTTGATAAATTCTATCGCATCCCAAAAGGAAACCAGCATGACGTAAAAGGGTTTGGGATTGGGCTTTATTACACCAAAAAAATCGTCGAAAAACACGATGGAACTATTACTTTAGAACTTGATCATAAACTAACCGCTTTTAAAATCTCAATCCCAAATGTCTAAAACAACTATTTTACTAGCAGAAGATGAGCCAGCCTTAGGTCAAATCATAAAAGAAAGTCTTGAAACCAGAGATTTTAATGTCCTTCTGTGCGAAAATGGAGAGATCGCCAAAAGCGTCTATGAGAAAGAATCTCCAGAATTGTTAGTGCTCGACGTGATGATGCCAAAAAAAGACGGTTTTACATTAGCTAAAGAAATTAGGGTTTTGGACGACACCATCCCAATCATTTTTTTAACCGCAAAATCACAAACCCAAGATGTGGTTGAAGGTTTCACAATTGGCGGAAACGACTATTTAAAAAAACCGTTTAGTATGGAAGAGTTGATCGTTAGAATAAACAATTTATTGCAACGTTCAAAAATTCAAAAAACTTCGGAAACTTTAAAAATTGGAGATTATTCATTCGATTTCCCGAAGCAAATCTTACATTTCAATGAAAGCCAACAGCAACTTACCCATAGAGAAGCACATTTATTATTCCATCTCGTGAAAAACAAAAATCAAGTATTAGACCGCTCCCTAATATTGAATAAACTTTGGGGAAATGATGACTTTTTCTCTGCACGAAGCATGGACGTCTTTATTTCCAAACTGCGTAAAAAATTGGCTAACGATGAGAGTATCCAAATCATCAACGTTCGTGGGTTTGGGTATAAACTCGTATTTTAATCCTTCCGAAGAAAATCATGACTCAATCTATTATCAAAACGATCCGTACTAAATTACTGGTTCAATTTTTGTACTTTACCAGTTCTTTAATTTTGGTATGACGATAACTCGATATTTACTTTTATTATTTTCGGTATTTGCAACTGCACAGTCTCAAATTGAATTGATTTCAACAGATTCTACAGCTATTAAAGCAGATCAAATTATCGCCATAGATAATTTTGAGACCATCTATTACACGAGCAATAGCATTATCTATAAACAGCCATTAGAAAAACCAGCCATTAATTACAGTAACGTACAGTTGGGCATCCCAACAATGGTGAACACGTTCAATCCTTTAAAAGTGATTGTGTTCTATCAGGATTTCAATACAGTGATTATTTTGGACAACCGTTTTGCCGAAATTTTTAAAATTGATTTCAACAGTATCCAGCCCTATAAAAATGTGACACATGTGTCTTCCGGTTACGATAATACCATTTGGATTTTCAACCAAGATCTTCAGCAATTACAACTGTACGATTACAAAACCGAAAAAATAAGAGCAACCACAATACCTGTACAATCCAATGTGCTGGACCTAAAAAGTGATTATAATTATTGTTGGATGTTGACCGAAAAGTATCTGTATCAATATACTTACTTCGGAAGTTTAATCTCAAAAACCGAAAACAAAGGCTATACAGATATCGCAATTAGCGATGAGAATCTCATTTTAAAAGGTGAGACTTCTCTCTACTATAAATTAGAAAATAGTGATAATATCATCAAGCTGAAAACGCCAAAATTGTTAATAAAACAGTTTTTATTGACCAACGAAACCTTGTATATTTACGACTCGATAAAACTTCATAAATACCAACTAAAAATCAAATAGATATGCACGTTGCTGTCGCAGGAAACATTGGTGCAGGTAAAACTACACTTACTACATTATTAGCTAAACATTACAAGTGGGAACCGCAACTAGAAGATGTGGTAGACAATCCTTATCTAGACGATTTTTACAACCAAATGGAGCGTTGGAGTTTTAATTTACAGGTCTATTTCTTAAACAGTAGGTTTCGTCAAGTGGCCCAGATTCGTGAGAGTGGCAAAGACATCATTCAAGATAGAACCATTTATGAAGACGCACATATTTTTGCACCAAATCTTCACGCTATGGGATTGATGACCAATCGAGATTTTGAAAATTACCGTTCGCTTTTCGATCTTATGGAATCTTTTGTTCAAGGTCCAGATTTATTGATTTATTTACGCAGTTCTATTCAAAATTTAGTGGCACAAATTCATAAAAGAGGTCGCGATTATGAAAATTCTATCAGTATAGATTACTTAAGCAGATTAAATGAGCGTTACGAAGCTTGGATTCATGGTTACGACAAAGGAAATCTATTGATTATTGATGTAGACAATCTTGATTTTGTTGCCAATCCTGAAGACCTTGGAGACATCATTAACAAAATCGATGCTCAAATTAACGGTCTCTTCTAAATCTTAGCATTTAGCTAACACAATTTCCACCTTAATAGTTTTATTTTACACCTATGAAATTGTATAACTCCAAAAATTATCATCGTGATCTATCGTGGTTACGATTTAACCATCGTGTGCTTCAAGAAGTTGCAGATAAACGCAATCCGCTATACGAACGCATCAAGTTTTTAGCCATTTTTTCGTCAAATCTCGATGAATTTTTTAGAGTTCGTGTTTCAGATATTAGACAAATCAAATCTTTAGAAAAACCACTTCGTAAAAAACTCATTACTAAGCCCAACAAGGTTTTAAAAGAGATAAAGAAGCAAGTTCATCTCCAGCAGGAAGAATTAGGAAAACTTTTTAATGAAGACATCAAACCAGATTTAAAAGAAGAGGGCATTCATCTTATAGATTACCATGAGTTTTCAAAATCACAACAGGATATTGCTAACTCGTACTTTGAAAAGACCTTAAAACCATTATTGGATCTTAAGAATTCCTACCACGAAAATCCAGATTCGATCTTTGTAGAGAATGAAGCCTCTTATCTTACCACGATGTCTGGCAACACGCTACATTTAGTTAAAATTCCAGATAGTGAGCCTCGTTTTTTTGTGTTTCCTTCGGAAAATGAAAATCATTACATCACCTTTATAGATGATATTTTAAAGTATAGTCTGGCTAAAATACATCCAGACGATTCCGTTAGATATTATGCACTAAAAATTTCAAGGGATGCAGAACTATATATCGAAGACGAATTCTCTGGAAACCTGATGAAAAAAATCAAGGACTCCCTTCCTAAGAGAGACAAAGGTCAACCAACTCGCGTTTTGATTGACAAACGTATGCCTGAGAAACTTCAGGAGATAATAAAAGACGCCTTAGACATTTACAATGCCGATTTAGTTTTAGGCGGAAGACATCACAATTTTAAAGATTTTTTCTCCTTTCCAAATCCTACGGAAAAAGATTTAACGTTTAAAGAATTAAAACCAATACCTCATCCTGTCTTATCAAAGTCAAAGAACATATTTGAGACTATTGATGAAAAAGATCAATTACTCCATTATCCATACCAAGAATTTGAACCGGTTATCAATCTTGTAGAAACTGCTGCAAAGGATCCAAAAGTCACTACAATTAAAATGACCCTTTACCGCTTGGCAGAGGAATCCCGATTAAATACTGCCATTGCACAAGCTGCAAAAAACGGAAAGAAAGTCATACTGTTTATTGAAGTAAAAGCACGTTTTGATGAAGAAAACAACATTAAATGGGGAACGATTTTTAAAGAAAATGGTGCTACGGTTATTTACAGTTTTCCAGATATTAAAGTACACTCTAAAATTCTTTACATTGAACGCGAAGTTGAAAACAAAACCAAGCGTTATGCCTACATAAGTACTGGTAATTTTAACGAGAAAACCGCAAAACTATATACAGATTATGGGCTTATGACAGCTCATAAAAAAATCACCAAAGATCTTAATAAAGTTTTTATGGTACTGCAAGGAGTTACGATCGTGCCAAAAACAAAACGTCTTTTGGTGTCTCCTTTTACAACACGCATGAAACTCGAAAATCTCGTTAATAGCGAAATTGAAAATGCTCGTGATGGCAAGGACGCTTATATCATTTTGAAAATGAATAGCCTTCAAGACAAATCGATGATTAATCTACTTTACAAAGCCAATAATGCTGGCGTAAAAATAGAATTGATCGTAAGAGGCATGTGCAGTTTGGTACCTGGAATTGAAAACCAAAGTGAGCATATTAAAGTGATAAGTATACTTGACCGTTTTCTTGAGCATGGTCGTGTTTATATCTTCGGAAACAATGGCGACGAACAAATGTACATTGGATCTGCAGATTGGATGACCCGTAATCTAAGCCATCGCATTGAGGTGCTTACTCCTATTTTGGACAGCGATATTCACAAAATGCTAAGAGATTTAATTGATATCCAGCTTAAGGATAATGTGAAAGCTAGAATTATTGATGCAGAACAGAAAAATGTGTATGTTGAAAATTCCGAAGAAAAAGTGAGGGCTCAATATGCTACCTATGCGTATTTCAAAAAGTAGCGATATTACATTTTAATAAACCCATGTTCTTTAGCGTGCTCTATAGCCTGTTCGCTGCTCTCTACCATTAACACCATAGTGGTTTTAAAATTTTCTACGAGTCCTTTTACACGTAGCATTCTCTTTTTGTGTTTTACGCTTCGTAGATATATGGCGAGAATTCGGTCTGGAAATTCTTCCGCAATTTCCATGTAAATATCGGGATCGTGCTCTCCACTATCACCAATTAAAATAAATGGTAAGTTGGGATAGGTCTTTAACAAATTTAGGATCTCTTTTTGTTTTTGAGGTTTTTCATTTTCAGGTTTTTTCCGAAGAAAATTACTTAAACTACGCAGTAATATTGGACCTTTTGGGAAGTTGTTTTGTTTTAAGAATAATTCCAGGTAACGGTACAAGTTCCATGGGCTATGACTTACATAAAAAATCGGATTTGCATTCTCTCCTGATTTTCCGCGATGTAATTGGTGGTAAAATTCCGCAGCGCCTTCTAGAGGTGTTCTGTTTTTAGCATTTTTAAAAATAGAATTATAAATCACTCTCCATTTCAATAAAGAGACAACTCCAGTATGTAAAATCGTGTCGTCAATATCACTGGCAACCCCATAATCCGCTTTTTCAGAGGGGATCAACAGTTCTCCAGGAAATCTATTGTCATTTTGAATCGTGCGCTTAATATTAACGTCATCATAGGACAATTCAAAAGCAACCCAACCTTCTTCATTTGCCATCTCCTTTAGATTCTCTATGCTCTCATCAATTTTGAAATAACCTTTCTCATCTGTCGTTGCCTTAAAAATTTTATTATTGGGCAATTTTACATTTAAGCCGATGTGCTTTATTTCATCGGTTTCAAAACGCTTCCAGGTATTGATTGCCAAATGCCAAATTTTTTGGGACTCGAGATCTATAGATTCATCCTCTAAAGCACGACCGCGAGCATAGAAATGCGATTTTGTGCCATAACTTTGAAATGAAATAATTTGTAGTGGGTCTTTTTTGAACATAAACTGCTTTTAGAAATGCCAATTAGCTGGCCAAAGCCAGATGATCAACAATCCTGATATTATGGTTATTCCGAAGGAAATAATAATCCATTTTACAATTTGCTTGGCACCTAAAACAATAGCCATAATGCCTTTAAAAAGCATATTAGACAAACCTGCAAGCAAGATTAGCTTCCAACCAAAATTGGCTTTTAGTGATCCTTCTTTTATCAATTGTGACAAAGATAGTGTAATCGCATCAACATCTGTCAATCCACTAATAATTGAAACCACATAGAGTGCATTGTTGCCAAATTTTTCTTTGGTAAAGGCGACTGCCAATAATATAAAACCGTAGAGTAATCCAAATATCAATGCGCTTTTAAATTGCGCTGGATTATCGGGTTCTGGCATTTTTTCGTTTTCGGAATCATCCTTATTAATAATATAGAATAATACTACACAAGTAATTGCCATAATTAAAATTACTGCTGCAATGGGTACTGCGATTATTGGTAGTTTTTCAGGAATAATAACACCTACCTCAAAAAGCACGCGTACAAAAGACACTGCAGATGCTGTAGTAATAACAAAGACCGCAAGTTTGGTGATTGAGGTATTATCTGCAGTTTTTCTAGCATAACCAACGGTTGTTGCAGTACTGCTAATGAGTCCGCCAAGAATCCCGTTAGAAATCACACCTACTTTTTTACCTGCATATTTATAGATGAAATAACCCACAACGCTAATCCCGACAATCAAGGTTACCATCAACCATATGTTTCTTGGGTTGATAACATCTAAAGGACCATAGGTTTTATCTGGCAAAATGGGAAGAATGACCAAACTAATACCAGCAAGCGTCATTATTGCTGAAATATCCTTTTGTTTGAGATTGTCAATAAATTCATGAATATGTTCTTTAACATATAACAAAATAGCCATCGCTGCACCCACCAAAACACCAATTAACGTACTACCCAAAACAAGGTAAGCTCCAATTGCAAACATGAGCAATGCAGCGACCTCTGTGGTTTGCCCAACATCTGCTTCATCAAATTTTTTGAGTTTAATAATATTTGCCATCATCAACATAGCAGTAATACACAATCCCAAAACTGGCAAAATATACGGATTATCATAACTCCGAGTCAAAAAACCAGCCATAACACCCAACACCGAAATTAATGTGAACGTTCGTACGCCAGCCATATGGTTATCGGTTTTTTCTCGTTGCATCCCAACCAATAAACCTAAACCAAAAGCAATCCCTAAAGTCGTTAAGTCGTCATAGTTCATGATATGAAGATAATAAATTCAAGGAAAAAAATTAACTTATTTATGTTCATTTATGAACGCCATCGCCATAAGATTTTCAATTTCAGTTTTAATGTTTAGTAGTTGGTCCATGAGTTGGCGATGCTCAAGTTTTAAATCTTGCAAATCTGCTTTCATCGAAATACTTGGGCAAAGATCGTTTTCAATCTTTACCAACGCGGTATCATGCTCTAAATGCCCAACCTTGTGATCCAACTCATAAATTTTTGAGATAATTAAGATGAACCGTTTTTTTACTTCGGAAATATGCTCTTTATATTCAGGTAGTGCTTTTGAAAGATGATCTAAAGCATTTTGGAAATTAAGATTGGAATGGGAATGCGCACAACCTAATCGGATAGATCGCAGTTTAGGATCGCAAAGATTGATACGTTTAAAAATGATGGTATTATTTTCACTTCGGAAGATGGGATGGTTATCTTCATCAACAGCAACACCTTCGTGATGCATATTGCATTTCACGACTTGAAATGATTGAATGAACTCCAATAATTGAGATATATCTTTAGCACTGCCCATCAGTTTATAAAGATAAATTTAAAATAACCTTCTATCAATAGGTAAATTTACCTGATTACTAAAACTAAAAAAGCCACGATAAACGTGGCTTTTTAATGTATTTCAAATGGAATTATTTCTTATTATTTTTGTTTTGCTGAGTTTTAGCATAAGCACCAGATTTCTCGGTTACTTCTTCCAAATCACCTTCAAAAGTTTTATTAATTACAATTGTTTGACCATCTTCCATATATGTTGTTGAAACTGTAGCTTTTGCAGTATTTGGTAAATTAACACCATTTTCAGTCTCTACAGAAATAGATCTCGACACCTCAACTTCATTAATTGCTAATCCAGTCTCATCTGCATGTCCACCTAAAATTGGAGCAATTACCAAACCGATTAAACACGTCAATTTAATTAAGATGTTCATTGATGGTCCAGACGTATCTTTAAACGGATCACCAACGGTATCACCAGTTACCGCAGCTTTGTGAGCATCAGAACCTTTATATGTCATTTCTCCGTTGATCTCAACACCAGCTTCAAAAGATTTCTTAGCGTTGTCCCAAGCACCTCCAGCGTTATTTTGGAAAATTGCCCATAATACTCCAGATACTGTAACACCAGCCATATAACCACCTAGCATTTCAGCAATTGCTAAATGATCCATACCAAATAACATTGGTAAAAAGGCGATAGCTAATGGGAAACCGATAGTCAATAAACCAGGTAACATCATTTCTTTTAAAGACGCTTGTGTAGAAATTGCCACACATTTATCATATTCTGGTTTTCCTGTACCTTCCATAATTCCCGGAATCTCTCTAAACTGGCGACGTACTTCTTCTACCATTTCCATAGCAGCTTTTCCTACAGCATTCATTGCTAAAGCAGAAAACACTACTGGCACCATACCACCAACAAATAGCATCGCTAATACTGGTGCTTTAAAGATGTTAATTCCGTCAATTCCTGTAAACGTTACATAGGCAGCAAATAATGCTAAAGACGTTAATGCAGCAGAAGCAATAGCAAATCCTTTTCCGGTTGCTGCTGTTGTATTTCCTACGGAATCCAAAATATCTGTACGTTCTCTTACGATTGGTTCTTGTTCGCTCATTTCAGCAATACCACCTGCGTTATCAGATATTGGTCCGAAAGCATCAATCGCTAATTGCATCGCTGTTGTAGCCATCATCGCAGAAGCTGCTAATGCCACACCATAAAATCCTGCAAACGCATAAGATGCCCAAATGGCTCCAGCAAATAATAATACTGATGGGAATGTAGAAATCATACCTGTCGCCAAACCTGCAATGATGTTAGTTCCTGCTCCTGTACTTGACTGCTGTACGATATTTAGAATTGGTTTTTTACCTAAACCTGTATAGTATTCTGTTACTGATGAAATCACAGCTCCAACGACCAACCCTACTAAAGTTGCATAGAATACTCTCATTGAAGAAATTTCTACCAGGTTCTCATTTCCGAAGAAATCCATTTGCATTGTTTCTGGTAACATCCACTTACATAATGCAAAACATGCTGCTGCAACTAAAACAATAGATGTCCAGTTACCCACATTTAAAGCGCCCATAACCTGAGCTTCCTTTGCATCGTTATTTTTAATTTTCACTAACATGGTACCAATGATGGAAATTATTATCCCTACACCAGCAATTGCCATTGGCAGTAAAATTGGACCAATACCACCAAATCCAGATGTGATGATATCTCCGCCCATATCTCTAATCACATAGTTACCAAGAACCATGGCTGCAAGAACAGTTGCTACATAAGATCCAAATAAATCGGCTCCCATACCAGCTACATCACCTACGTTATCACCAACGTTATCTGCAATTGTTGCAGGATTACGAGGATCATCTTCTGGAATACCAGCTTCTACTTTACCAACTAAATCTGCACCAACATCGGCAGCTTTTGTATAAATACCACCACCTACTCTAGCGAATAATGCGATAGACTCTGCTCCTAATGAGAAACCAGCCAACGTTTCTAAAACGATGGTCATTAATTCTCCAGCTTCGTAAGTTCTACCGTCAATCACTTGGGAAGCCCAAGTGCCATCCATAAACACATGGAAAAAGACAATAAAAAAAGCGGTTAAACCTAATACAGCTAAACCAGCAACTCCAAGTCCCATGACTGTTCCACCACCAAAAGAGATTTTTAATGCGTTTGGTAAACTTGTACGTGCTGCTTGTGTTGTTCTTACGTTTGTTTTGGTTGCTATTTTCATCCCAATGTTTCCTGCATAGGCAGAGAATACTGCTCCAAAAATAAAGGCTACAACAATCAAGATATGCGTTGTTGGCACGACGAAAGATACGACTGCTAATAATATTGAAACGATGACCACAAAAATGGCTAGTAATCTATATTCTGCTTTTAAAAATGCGAGTGCACCTTCGTAGATATAATCTGAAATTTCTTTCATTTTACCATCTCCAGCATCTTGTTTCATAACCCATGACTTTTTTATAAGCATGTAAATTAATCCTAAAAGCGCCAAAGCGATTGGCATGTAAATCATTAGTGATTCCATATTTTAATTTGATTTGATTTGTTAATTAGCTGGGCAAAAGTAGTAAAATCAAACATATTTTACCAAAAAAGCAATATCAATTAGTTGATATTGCTTTTTTACTAGAATTTTGTTAAAAAAAATACTTGATTCTTAAATTGTAAATGTACGTTTCTTTTTATGTTCACTGTCATCATAGCGTTGCACACATTCGTGATAAATTTTTACAGCTTCCTCTGCATCTCCCCAACCACCAACGTCAACTTTCTTCTTTTCCAAATCTTTATAAACCTGAAAAAAATGTTCAATCTCTTTTAAACGATGTGGGTTTAAATCACTGATATCATTATTATTATTCCAAATAGGATCTGAAACTGGTACACAAATAATTTTTTCATCTGGTCCTTTTTCATCGGTCATATGGAACACTCCAATAGGTCTTACTTCCATTACAACCATTGGGTAAGTTGGCTCTGTACCCATCACTAAAACATCTAAGGGATCACCGTCCAATGCCAATGTTTCTGGTATAAATCCGTAATCTCCTGGATACATCATAGATGAAAACAACATACGATCAAATCTAATTTTATGTAATGTAAAATCGTATTCATATTTGTTACGACTTCCTTTTGGGATTTCTATTAATACATCAAAGGTTAATTCTCCAGTTTTGCTCATTACTTTATTTTTTACTTCGGAAAAATAGATTCTATACTATTTTCGGGCTGCAAAGATAATGTATTGTTCGACTTAAGCAATTAAAATTGGATTTGAGTTTCTCTTAAAAATTGTCGATCTTAGTGATTAAACGACTGCACTATACATTATGACCAAACAGATCACTTTAATAACAATTCTATTATCTATATCAATCTGGCCCATGAACGCTCAAGACTTACAAAAACACCAATGGAAAAACAGACTATTATTGGTCTTAACAGATGATATCAATAACCAAGAGTTCAAAACTCAAATAGAAACGCTTGAGAAAGACATCAACGGACTTAAAGAACGAAAACTCATTATATACCAAGTTATACCTCAACAACATAAAACAGGATTTGATAACGACGATCATTGGATAACATCGTCAAATCTCTACCAAGACTTTAAAACCAAAGACAAACCTTTTGAGATCATTTTAATTGGTTTGGATGGAGGTGATAAATTGAGACAGCATACAGTTTTAACTACTGAAAAATTATTTAGTATTATTGATGCGATGCCTATGCGACGTGCTGAGATTAGGAATAAAAATTAGTAGCAACCAACATCAAAATCGTTATTATAAATTTCTTTTTCAGTTTGAGCCAACTTTAAATTTACGCATTCTCAAACAGACTCTTCATAAGGAAAAACCGATTGTCTTTATTTTTTTTTAATCTAAATACATACTACTGCTAGATAGTAATTCACTACCTAAAGCTTCGGCTTATTTTGTAATTTCAAGAAAACGCAAAAACAGTATTATGAAAAAAAAAATTTTAAAATGGTATCCAGTAATTCTAGCATTTCTATGTCTATTATACTCTGTAGGGCTCGGTCTATTTGGTATGACAGAAGAGGCTCAGTATTCAGCGCACTGGCCTGCGACTATACTATTGTTCGCCATCGCAATTAGACAAAGAAGAAGATCATGAATAAAGGATTTTTAATAATAGGAGGTATTATATTCGCTGTGTATATATATCTAACTTTTTGGAATATTTATATTTCACACAAGACCCAAAAGAAAAACAATTATCCCGAGCTTGAAAAAAAAGAAATCTTTGAAGCTTACGACAAAGCCAACAAAGAGGACAGTAGTAAATAATTGCTACGTATCTTATTATATATTTTGTCAAATCTAGTTTGTTTTACTTTTTACTTCGGAAATATATTAGCGACCTAAAAATTCAATTTTAAGATTTTGTAAAACCCATTTACACAAGTCATAGAAGATTTAGCTCAAAACCGCTCGTTTTTATTTCTGTAGAAATCATCTTTAATCTTACAATCAATTGTTCCCTTAATTTGTTTAACTTGTACTCTTCTCACAAGAAATCAACTGTTTAAATGAATTCCGAAGAAAATTTGAATACAGATTTTAAAGACAAACCATCGAGAAATACATTGGTCTATAAACTGTCTAAAGAAATTGAGATCAATCTCAATAATGAACAGTTTGGCGTGGATAGTCTTGCAAAATCAGTCGGGATGAGTAGATCCAGTTTGCATAGAAAACTACATAAAGCTACTGGTTGCTCTACAAGCCAGTTTATGAGGGAATATAGGTTAAAAAGAGCTTTTGAAATCCTTAGCCATGAGGATATTACTGTTTCTGAAGCTGCTTATCGTGTTGGTTTTAATAGCGCGACCTATTTTAATACCTGCTTCCATAAATTTTATGGTTATACTCCTGGAGAAGTGAAATCTAAAACCAGTAGGGAAACTTATGTAGGAAGTGAATTATCCAATAATGAAACCGAAAATATTTTATCTGTAAACGAGGAAAATCGTAAACCCAACAGAAGTAAACGTAAAAAAAACCTGTTATGGATTGGTCTGCTACTATTAATGACACCTTTGGCTCTTTATATTTACCAAACTAATCAAACAGAAAATAAAGCAAGTTTAACAGTCGAGAATACAACCAAAGAGAAATCGATCGCTGTACTACCCTTTAAAAATTGGACTGGAAATCCCGATTTGGAATATATTAGTGATGGCATGACAGATGCTGTTATTTCGAGATTAACAAAAATAGGTGCACTTGATAAAGTAATACCATTTACGTCAACCTTAAAATTTAAGCAAACCGATAAGACCATTGATGAAATTGGAAGTGAGTTGGGAGTAGCAACACTTTTACAAGGCAATTTCCAGATTTCGGGCAATCAAATTAGCATCAATTTACAAATGTTGGATAGTCGTACCAACGAACATATATGGTCAGAAAAATATGTTCGAGAATGGAAAAGTGAAGAGATTTTTGAAATGCAGACCGAAGTTGTAGAAGACATTGCAGACAAAATGAATGCCTTAATAGCAAAAGATGAATTGGCAAGCATTAAAAAAATCCCTACCAAAAGCAAGCTGGCTTATTCCTATTTTCTTCAAGGCGATTTTCAAAAGAATAAAGCAAGTGAACTGTCCTACTCAAATGCCCTTACCCTTTATAAAAAAGCGATTGCATTAGATTCTAATTTTGTTCAGCCCTATTTGGATATGGCCAATATATATAATTTGGGTGGTGGTGTATGGGGTTTTTATGATGAACAGGAAGCATGGAACAAGGGCAAAGTCCTTTTAGAAAAAGTACTTGAAATAGAGCCAGACAATAGTCAAGCAGAAGAAGAGTTACTTACTGGGGAATTTTTCTATGGTTGGAACTTTAAACGTGTTGAAGACTATTACCAAACTATTTTACCAAATTCTTTCTATGACAACTCACCGGTGATCTCCCTTGATTATGCCATTAAAACAGGAAGGCCCGAGAACGCTTTGAAAGCCAGTGAATATTTTAGCTCAATGGAGCCTTCAAACGTGTTTTTTCCCTTTTTCAAGGCGGAATCCTTACTTTTTTTAGGCAAAAAACAAGAAGCCATAAATGTATTAAATGATGCCGACCCTTTGTATAGCGATAACTTTTTTTATTTAAGAGAATCTACTAAGTTGTATTTTTATTTGGAAGACTATAAAAAATCAAGAATTCAACTCAATAAAATTTTAAATAAGTTTTCCGATTATCCACCAATATTGATGTGGTTTAATAGTATTTATGCTCAGATGGATGGAGCTTCTGCGGAAGCAAAAAATTATTTGGCAGCACTAAAAAACGAATACAGTAAAGGTTCTTCCGGTAGTCCAGCTTGGTTTACAGCTCTTTATTATGCCTATATAAAAGACGTCGACAAAACATTCGAATGGCTTCAAAAATCTTATGAAAGGCACGAGGTTGAAATGACCTGGCTACGTGAAGAGCCCTTATTAGCACCTATAAGAACTGACCTTCGCTACAAAGAACTTTACGATAAAGTAGGTTTTTCCGATATCGGACTACCAATCAAAACAGCTTTTTAAAAATAAGTCTTTTACTACCTATTTCAACATAAGTTAAAGGTTTTGCACCATAATTTAAAGGGCTGAACGCAAACTTAATACACTTACAACATGTCTGTTATGTTGCACATAACAATTCTTTCCATCTTTGTATCAAGCAGTTATAAAAATATAATATTATGAACGTAAAATTGATTTTTGCATTAGTTATGACTTTAGGAGTTCTAATGACAGGATGTAAACAAGAGGAACAAAAAAAGAAAATTGAAGAAGTGAAGATTGATTTAATCAATGATGAATTTCCTGAGGCCAAACAGGAAATAATGGAAACTTATAATACAATTGCTCAGATCCTTAAAGAAGGTGATATGGATAAACTTATTGCTTTACATGCCTACAGTCCAAAATTTACCGAGTTTAAAGATGGAGAACTACGCAATGATGGTGAAGCAAACGAAGCCTACGAACGAAAGGTTTTTAGCAACGTAACCGAAGTGGTTAAATTCGATTCAAAAGACATGAAAATTGCAGTTTATGGAGATGTTGCCAATGTGACCTTTCACTCTGATTTTCATTTAAAATTTGGAGAAGACCTTGTAATTGTTAATGACCAAATTACACTGCTATTTGTAAAAACAGATGCGGGATGGAAAATAGTCCACGAACATCATTCACCCATAAAAAAAGATTTATAAAACTTGAATTAAGAAAAAAAACCAAACATCATGAAAAAAGTACTCGTCATTATCTATGGAACCATTGCCTACATCGTCTTTCTCGTTTCTTTTTTATACGCCATTGGATTTGTTGGCAATTTTCTTGTACCAAAATCGATAGATTCTGGTGAGCAAACATCTCTCATATACTCCTTGATTATTAACTTAAGCCTTATGAGTCTTTTTGCGTTGCAACATAGCATTATGGCAAGACCTGCGTTTAAAAAATGGTTTACTAAATATGCCAACCCAGCTATTGAACGAAGCACATATGTTTTGCTTTCTAGCCTCATATTGCTTCTACTGTACTGGAAATGGCAACCTATGCCTACAATTTTTTGGGATACTGAAGGCTTAACTTCAACTGTTCTATTTATGGTGTTTTTATCAGGTTGGATGATTGTATTCCTTTCAACCTTAATGATTAGTCATTTTGAATTATTTGGTCTTACACAAATTTATAGAAACTTTAAAAATCAATCAATAACAGCTCCAGAATTTCAAGTAAATTGGTTTTATAAATTAGTTAGACATCCCATTATGTTAGGATTTATAATTGCTTTTTGGGCAGCACCTACAATGACTGTTGGTCGCCTGTTATTTGCTACAGTAACTACAGCGTATATTTTGATAGCTGTTAAATATTTAGAAGAGAGAGATTTAAAAAAATTTATAGGTAAAGCGTATGAGGATTACCAAAAAAAAGTACCAATGATATTTCCTTTTACTAAAATAAAAAAGGGATAAATTAATTGCTACACTTAAAAGATATATAACTATACATTTCTCTTAAGAATCATATTCTAACAAAAATCATGAAACCGAACGTTAACCTTAATTAAAAACTAAATCCAAAACTTCCAGTCACACCAAAAGGTCGTGCCTCTGGAGTATCTAGATAGTTTCCTCTAAAGTTAAAATCTATACGTAGTATTTTAAAGATATTGCCCACACCAAAACTGTACTCATAATAAATTTCATCGTTTGGAGCCACTAATGGTGTTTCAACAGGATTTCCTGTCGTGTTTAGCGCTACATTTTCCGCAGAAATATCTCCCCAAACACCTCTTACACCAACAATGGCTCTTAAGTTGTACTTTTTAAGAAATGGAATTCTAGAAAATATGCGACCATTAAAATTATGCTCCATGTGCATTGACGTGTATGTATCTGTCACGAACTCATAGAAATCAAGTTGTGGAAAGGTGTTGTAAATAGAGAAATACGATTGGTTTCCTGGCACAACACTCAATAACCCCAAAGGCACTGCACCAAAGGTTTTACCAGCTTCTACAGTTGTGGTCAATCTGCCAAAACCACCCACTTGCCAAGGCTGTATGTATGATAATTGTACTTTTGTATAATCAAAATCACTGTTAAAATAAGCTTTATCTCCACGAGTGACCTGGGCAAATAAACTTGCAAATCCATCATTGGCAACGCGACGTTCTACCCCAAATCCTGTCATTTTTCTCTTCGGAAAGTAGGATAATGACAACGCGGTTTCGTACTGCGTAATTTCCGAAGAAATACCAGTTGGAGAATCGGGATCGTTATAATCCAGACTAAAGGTTGGCGATGCAGATTCTAATGTTCTGTAAGTTCCGCTCGTTCTAATCACAAAGTTCTTACTTGGCTCCATTTCTAGAGCAAGTGTTGTAAGATTTACATTGGTCAATTTGTCGTTGGCACTAGTACCAACTACTGCAGAGGATGCCAAACTACGACCTAAAACATCTGTTGAGGCTGTTAAATTTGCGCCTATCTGTTCTACATCTCGTCTATTACCAGCGGAAATTATAAATCGATTCTTTTTATCAAGTAACCACTTTCCTGAGATTCCATATTTGAACTTATCGTCTCTAAAACCGTAAGCCAGAAAACCTTCTAACCTCCAAAGATCATTAGGTCCAAAATAGGTTCGTCCTCCTCCTCTAATTCGCACACCTTCAACTTCATTGTAACCAAAAACGGAAAATACGGGACCAATGTCTAAATTGGCACTTGGGACTTCTACGTAACCGGAAGCTAGAATACTTCCAATATTATAAAGTCGCTGGAATTTTTTTACAGTCTTTAAAGTATCCAGCATTTTGTAGACCCCTTTTTCATCTTTATTAAGGGATTCCATTCGGTTTGTTTCCCAGAAATCGTCATCACGGTTATAGATGTCCTGATTGTAATTATAAACTTCTACATCGTAGAAATCATCGGCTTTGGGCTCGTTAAAAACGTAATTATCGTAAAGCGTTGTTCTTTTTCCGTAGACACCACGGGACTTTTCCTTTTTATTTAAGGCAAAATCAGACAACATATAATCACGCTTGATCAAAAATACCGAGTCATTTATTACATCAAATTCCTGTTCAATATAAATTTCTTTTACCCAGTTAATATTCGCGCTTTTTGAAGCTTGAAGATTTATATCCTTGATGGCATACGTTGAGTCATTGACCCAGAAATCACCTTTAAAGGTCAATTCATTTTTTCGCCTTGGGTAGTAAATGATGTTGTAACACCATTTGTTATCTATAAATGCACTGTCTGACAATACATAATTATATGTCTGTATGCCTGTTCGAGACAGCGGGCTTACAAAACTCTTATCAAAAAACTTGAGGTAATTATCATAGATATTAAAATCTGCATAGAGATCATCCACAAAGTCAATAATGACTTGGTTATTACTAAAACCTGAATTTTTATTACCTTTTAAGTCTTCCTTTTCCTTATTGATTACATTATCTCCATACACTTTGCTTACTGCTTCGTTAATAAAGATTGGCAAATAGGTTTTACCTGTAATATTTGAGGTATCTACTTCTTCAAACACAAACTCCATCCCTTTAAACAGTTTACTTTTTATAAGCGCACTATCTATGGTATTGAGGTCAAACTCAACTTTCTCGTATTTATCGTATTGGTATTGATCAAATTGTCGCAGACCGTTTTGTCGTTTACGCTCCCATATTTTTTGCAGAATTCTAATGGCAGGGTTTTCTGATGCTTTTTTGGATTGCTTTCCTGTGACTATTAAAACTTCGCTAAGTGCGCCTGCTTCTTCCTTTAAAATGAATTTTAAATCGTAGTTTACTTTATTTGCGAGTTTGACTTCTTGAAGTTCATAACCTAAAAAGGATACCACAAGAGTTTCCCATGTATTATCAGATTCTAAATAGAAACGACCATCTTCATTAGAAATCGTTCCTTCTGTAGAACCTTTAAACAAGATATTGGCAAATGCCACAGGTTCATTGAATTCATCAAACACGTAACCACTGACTTTGGTTTGTGCGTATGCGGAAAATATTCCGAAGAAAAACAATACAATGAGGAGCTTTTTTTTCATTTAATTTAATGGTGTTTGCAATTTCACAATGTGACACAAATCATCTTTGTCGTATTATAGACTGCAAACTAAATTATAATTTGGGTTATTAATAAAAAAACTTCATCAACAATCGTGCTAATGAAGTTTTGATAACGCAACATACGTTATTATTTATTTGTACATCACTTTTTTAACTGCCTTGATGACCTCATCTTTATTAGGCAACCATTCTTCCAATAAAACTGGAGAATAAGGTGCAGGTGTATCTGCTGTATTAATTTTTATGATTGGTGCATCGAGGTAATCAAATGCTTCAGATTGTACCATATGGGAAATATCTGTCGCAACATTTCCAAAAGGCCATGCTTCTTCAAGGATCACCAATCGGTTGGTTTTTTTAACCGACTTTAAAATGGCATCACGATCCATTGGGCGAACGGTTCTCAAATCGATAATCTCACAAGAGATTCCTTCTTTTTCCAATTCATCTGCAGCCTTGTAGGCTTCTTTTATAATTTTTCCGAAGGAAACGATAGTCACATCAGTTCCTTCTCTTCTAATTTCGGCAACTCCTAATGGGATCGTATATTCTCCTTCTGGAATCTCACCTTTATCACCATACATTTGCTCACTCTCCATGAAAATAACTGGATCGTTATCGCGAATTGCAGATTTTAATAAACCCTTAGCATCATAAGGTGTAGATGGCACAACCACTTTTAGACCAGGTGTGTTTGCAAACCAGTTCTCAAAGGCCTGAGAGTGGGTTGCTCCCAACTGTCCTGCAGAGGCTGTAGGTCCACGAAAAACGATAGGACAATTAAATTGACCACCAGACATTTGTCTAATTTTCGCAGCATTATTTATAATTTGATCAATACCAACTAATGAGAAGTTAAAGGTCATGTACTCAACAATTGGGCGATTACCGGTCATTGTAGAACCAATGGCAATCCCAGCAAAACCTAGCTCTGCAATAGGTGTATCAATCACACGTTTTGCTCCAAATTCGTCTAACATTCCTTTTGAAGCTTTGTAAGCTCCATTATATTCTGCAACTTCCTCACCCATTAAAAAAATGCTTTCATCTCTGCGCATCTCTTCGCTCATGGCCTCGCAAATCGCTTCTCTAAATTGAATTGTCTTCATGTATCAGTTTTTTATTCGAATAGCAAAAATAATAATTATTGCTCATAAAATATCATAAAATCAATGTTGAAACTAAAACTAGATGCAGATTATATTTTTCAATACGCTGCTTATGTTATTTTCTTCGGAAATGAGCCAAATACACAAATCAAAATTCTTACAATTACTTAGTAAATTGCAATTTTATTCAACTTATAATTATCAAATCGTCAAAAAATGGATAAAATACTAATTTT
The DNA here is from genome assembly GCF_000799465.1 of Psychroserpens sp. Hel_I_66. Lineage (NCBI taxonomy): Bacteria > Pseudomonadati > Bacteroidota > Flavobacteriia > Flavobacteriales > Flavobacteriaceae > Psychroserpens > Psychroserpens sp. Hel_I_66. The sequence continues at coordinate 2,385,676 of NZ_JUGU01000001.1, forward strand.
CACAAAATTTTATTATGCATGCATAGTAAAATTAGAATTTTTATAATTATCTTCGTGCTCAGGAAAAAATTTACACTTAAAAAATAATTTCGATATGAATATATTAGTATGTATTAGCCACGTACCTGATACGACTTCAAAAATTAATTTTACAGATGACAATACAAAATTTGACACTAATGGTGTACAATTTGTAATCAACCCTAATGATGAGTTCGGTTTAACTCGTGCCATGTGGTTTAAAGAAAAACAAGGCGCAAACGTCACTGTAGTTAATGTTGGTGGACCAGAAACGGAGCCTACACTTCGTAAGGCCCTAGCTATTGGTGCAGACGAAGCAATTAGAGTAAATACTGAAGCTAAAGATGGTTACCAAGTAGCAAAAGAATTAGCTAATGTTGTAAAAGACGGTGGTTACGATTTGGTTATTGCAGGTCGTGAATCTATAGATTACAATGGTGGTATGGTACCAGGAATGTTAGCAGGACTTACAGATGCTAATTTTGTTACCAACTGCATCAGTTTAGAAGTTGATGGCACAAACGCTACAGCTATTCGTGAAATTGATGGTGGTAAAGAAACCGTCTCTACAAGTTTGCCATTAGTTATTGGCGGTCAAAAAGGATTGGTTGAAGAGAGCGATCTTCGTATTCCAAATATGAGAGGGATCATGATGGCTCGTAAAAAACCATTAAATGTGGTGGAACCAAGTAATGCAGAAACCGAGACAAGCTCAGTTAAGTTTGAAAAGCCTGTGCCAAAGGGTGCAGTAACTCTAGTGGATGCAGATAATCTAGACGAATTAGTAAACTTACTTCATAACGAAGCTAAAGTTATATAGTACTGTCATTCCTGCGCAAGCTTGAATCTAAAAAATTAATAATAATGAGATCCTGAATCAAGTTCAGGATGACAAAAAAAGAAAAAACATGTCAGTTTTAGTATATACAGAATCAGAACAAGGAAAATTTAAAAAGACATCTTTTGAAGTAGCTTCTTACGCAAAAGCAGTTGCAGATCAAATGGGAACAACTGTTACAGCTGTTACATTTAATGCTAATGACACTTCAGAATTAGGTAAATATGGTGTTGATAAAGTATTGAACATCAACAATAACGACCTAGAAAAATTTAATGCCAATTCTTACGCAAGTGTTATTGAGCAGGCTGCAAAAAAAGAAGATTCTAAAGTAATCATTTTAAGTTCTTCGGCAGATAGTAAATATCTAGCACCTTTAGTAGCTGTTAAATTAGATGCAGGTTACGCCTCAAACGTTGTTGAAGCACCGTCAAATACATCACCTTTTACGGTAAAACGTACTGCTTTTACCAATAAGGCATTTAATATGACGTCCATAGATACAGATGTCAAAGTGATAGGTGTTTCAAAAAATGCATTCGGGTTAAAAGAATCTAGCGGAAATGCTTCTTCGGAAGATTTCTCACCATCATTACCAGAAGCAGGAGTTACCGTACAATCTGTAGATAAAGCTACAGACAAAGTAACAATTGCAGATGCTGAAATTGTAGTTTCTGCAGGACGTGGACTTAAAGGTCCAGAAAACTGGGGAATGATTGAGGAGCTGGCAGATGTACTTGGAGCAGCAACAGCTTGTTCTAAGCCAGTATCCGATTTAGGTTGGAGACCACATGGAGAACATGTAGGTCAAACAGGAAAACCGGTTGCTTCAAACTTATATATTGCTATAGGTATTTCTGGAGCAATCCAGCACCTCGCAGGTATCAACGCCTCTAAAGTAAAAGTTGTTATCAATACAGATCCAGAAGCACCTTTCTTTAAAGCTGCAGATTACGGAGTTGTTGGTGATGCCTTTGAAGTTGTACCAGCATTGATTGAAAAATTAAAAGCTTTTAAAGCTCAAAACGCATAATTTTTATAAATTGTAGTTGTAAAAAGGGCTGTTTTGATTTGGTTGTTAGAACATAAATCTGCAATTTGCAGTTGTTAAAGTCCAAATTAAAACAGTTCTTTGCGTTTTATAAATTATGAGCTTAGTTAGATTAAATATTAAAGGAATTTCATATAGCCAAACTCAAAATGGTGCTTATGCTCTAATTCTTAATGAAGTAGATGGTGATCGTAAATTACCAATAGTGATTGGTGCTTTTGAAGCTCAATCTATAGCGATTGCTCTTGAAAAAGAAATAAGACCTCCCAGACCTCTAACACACGACCTCTTTAAAAATTTCGCAGATCGTTTTGATATCGTTGTCAAACAAGTCATTATCCACAAATTGGTTGATGGTGTATTTTACTCAAGCCTCATTTGTGAACGTGATAAAATTGAAGAGATCATTGATGCTCGCACCAGTGATGCCATTGCTCTAGCTCTAAGATTTAAAGCTCCAATATTTACATATAAAAATATACTTGATAAAGCGGGCATTTACTTAAAAGTAAATCCTAAAAAAGACGATGAAGAACAAGATCTCGATCAAGATTCCATACTTGTAGATGACATGGTTGTTGAAGAAATTGAAGCCAGTATCAAAGATAATTATATGGATAAGTCTCTTCAAGAGCTACATACGCTTTTAGATGAAGCTGTCAACAACGAAGACTACGAGAAGGCAGCAAAAATTCGAGACGAAATTGACAAACGATAACAGTTTTCTTATGAAGCATTTTCTACTAGCTATTACAGCTATTTTTTTTGGAATTACCTTGACGTTTGGTCAAAGCTTAGAAAAAAATTGGCAATTTGAAGCTGTAAAAAATGATTCGGGTGTTAGCTTGTATTCCATTCAAGATTCAGATGAATTCCAACTCAAAGATGGAGAATTCGAATATTCAATTAAGGCGATAGATACCTTGGGGGATTTTTCTGGAAACTATATGTTTCAGAATAATTTATTGGTGCTTTATTATGATACTCCAATTGAAAAAATCGAGCGTTTTAAAATTTCAGAATTAACAGATAGCACGCTCGTATTTGCAAATAAAGACAAGAGTTTTAGTTTTATAAATACTTCGGAAATATCAACTCCCATCTTAAGTGAGGACGTTTCAGGTAGTATTGTACCAAGTCAGGGATTTTCTATGAACAGTTTGTGGAGAGGTACCCTAGGCATGGTTTCCTTGATTTTTATTGCGTTTTTATTTAGTAGTAACCGTAAAGCGATCAACTGGAAAACTGTTGGTTTAGGTTTAGCTTTTCAATTAGTTATTGCCATTGGTGTTTTAAAAGTTGGGTTTGTAAAAACTGCTTTTGAAATGATAGGAAAAGGTTTTATAGAAATTTTAAGCTACACACAAGCAGGTAGTGAGTTTTTATTTGGTGGTATGCTGGACGTGAATTCCTTTGGGTTCATTTTTGCTTTTCAAGTACTTCCAACCATTATATTCTTTTCTGCTTTAACCTCAGTCTTATTTTATTTAGGCTTAATTCAAAAAGTTGTAAAAGCTATGGGTTGGTTGCTCACAAAACTTTTAGGAATTTCTGGAGCAGAAAGCTTAAGTGTTGCAGGTAATATCTTTTTAGGACAAACAGAAGCGCCTTTATTGATTAAGGCCTACTTGGAAAAAATGAACAAGTCTGAAATTCTTTTGGTTATGATTGGCGGTATGGCAACCGTTGCTGGTGCTGTTCTTGCTGCATATATAGGTTTTTTAGGAGGTGAGGATGAAGCCTTACAATTATTTTATGCGAAACACTTATTGGCTGCATCTGTGATGGCTGCTCCTGGAGCAATCGTTATCTCTAAAATCTTATTTCCGCAGACAGAAAAAATTGATACAGATGTGCACGTATCTCAAGAAAAAATCGGTTCTAACTTTTTAGATGCCATTGCAAATGGCACAACCGAAGGACTTCGTCTCGCGGTCAACGTTGGTGCGATGCTGTTGGTATTTGTCGCATTTATTGCAATGGCAAATGGCATATTGGGACTTATTGGCAATGTGACCTCGCTTAACGGAATTATCGCTGCAAACACACCATATGAAGCCTTGTCATTAGAGCTTATTCTGGGCTATATATTTGCACCTTTGATGTGGCTTATAGGAGTTGCTATAGAAGATATGGCACTAATGGGACAACTTTTAGGTATAAAATTGGCAGCAAGTGAATTTATAGGTTATATTCAATTAGCAGATTTAAAAAATGCTGCAAATGCAACCCATTTAAAATATGAGAAATCTATTATTATGGCAACTTATATGCTTTGCGGTTTTGCTAATTTTGCATCTATCGGAATTCAAATTGGTGGTATTGGCTCTTTAGCGCCAGGACAACGAACACAACTATCAAAATTTGGCATCAAAGCTTTAATTGGAGGTACTATTGCATCATTGATCTCTGCTACAATCGCTGGAACTATAATTGGTTAGTTTTATTTTCTTCGGAAACCATTAACGACTTAAAAAAGGCTTGTTATCGATAATAATGGTATACCGGTGTTTTTCTCTCGTTGATAACTTTTGATATTTATCTTTTTCTCATTTCATCAAAAAGGCTTCTTTTCTTTAAATTCGTATCTGCAAATCCAGTTTTGAATTGCAGTAATATCATAATTAATTAAGAGGTTTCTGCATTCGCAGAAATTAGGCCCATGAAACAATACCACGACTTAGTAAAACACGTTTTAGAGCAAGGAAACGAAAAAGGAGATCGAACAGGAACAGGAACCAAAAGTGTTTTTGGTTATCAAATGCGTTTTGATTTGAATGAAGGTTTCCCAATGGTCACCACGAAAAAATTACACTTAAAATCTATTATTTATGAGCTGCTATGGTTCTTAAAAGGTGATACAAATATCAATTACCTAACAGAAAATGGCGTTCGTATATGGAACGATTGGGCAGATGAAAATGGAGATCTCGGTCCAGTTTACGGACATCAATGGCGCAACTGGAATAATGACGACATTGATCAAATCAAAGATGTTATTGAACAACTAAAGAGCAATCCTAATAGTCGTCGTATGATGGTTTCTGCTTGGAACCCTTCGGTTTTACCAGATACCTCAAAATCTTTTAGCGAAAATGTAGCTAATGGAAAAGCTGCGTTACCACCTTGTCATGCCTTTTTTCAATTTTATGTAGCTGACGGGAAATTATCTTGTCAATTATATCAACGAAGTGCAGATATCTTTTTAGGAGTTCCTTTCAATATTGCCTCTTATGCTCTATTCACTATGATGATGGCTCAAGTTTGTGGTTATCAGGCTGGTGAATTTATCCACACATTTGGAGACGCACATATTTATAGTAATCACTACGAACAATTAGAGTTACAACTATCTAGAGATATTAGACCATTGCCTAAAATGAAAATCAATCCTGAAGTAAAAGATATTTTCGATTTTAAGTTTGAAGATTTTACTTTAGAAGATTATAATCCGCATCCACATATTAAAGGCGCTGTTGCTGTTTAAGTTGGAAAATAAATTACAATCAACATTCAAAATTAAAACATGAGAAATTTTTACATCATACTATTTTTAGTATTTACTACAACAATTAGTGCCCAAGAAACCGAAGAAGTAATCATTAATGATGATACAAAAGTAAACATAGAAGACACAAACGAAGTCCCTTTTGCGGTTATTGAGAATGTTCCTGTTTATAGAGATTGTAATCAAAAACTATCTAATGCAGAACTTAAACAGTGCATGAGTGATAAAATCAATAGACATGTAGTAAAAAACTTCAATACAAAATTAGGTTCTTCTTTAGGTCTACCAGATGGAATCGTAAGAATTCATGTTGTATTTAAAATTGATACAGAAGGAAAAGTCATTGATATTTTGACAAGAGCACCTCATCCAGAACTTGAAAAAGAGGCGAAAAGAGTTATTTCTTTACTTCCTGATATGAAAAAACCAGGTATTCAAAGGGGCAAACCTGTTATAGTACCGTATGCTCTTCCAATTGTTTTTGCTATTGATAATAGTTCTAAAAAAAAGAACAAAAAACAAAGAAAACAACTAAAAAGAACAAACTAAAAAAAGGCTTTTCTAACGAAAAGCCTTTTTAAATATTTTAAAACTGGTGATTATACGTTTAAAACACCATTTTCTGCACCTGCAAAATCGCTCCAAGCGTAAGCATCTGCCTGTTCATCGTTGATGTAAGTCCCATCAACTAAATATCTAAACTCATAAGAGTTGTCTTTTTCTAAATCTACAGTTCCTTTAAAAGTACCGTTTTTTAATTTTTTAAGTTGAACAGCTTTTTTCTCGTTCCATTCGTTGAATGTCCCTACTACTGCTACTTTTTTAGCCTCTTCTGCTGGTACTAAAAATGTTACCTTGCAAATTGGCTTGCTTTTTAAAAATTGTTTTGTAATTGCCATAATAATTATGAATTAATATCTAGTGCAAATTTATAAAAGAATCCTTGATAGTCAAATCATTGCATTATTATATTAAAGATTTGTGATTTTGATAAATTTTAGTAAAAATTATTCTAAATTATTAAATTAATTACATACAATATTGAGATATTCGCAAGAAAACAGCAAGACCTTAAATACTGATTTTCAAAAACTTAACAGCTACAACGATTTCGAATTTTTAAAATTTCCGAAGAAAAAAATTATTACAACGTTTGCGCTAAAAATAGTAACTTTACCATTGATAATTTTATGATTTTATGTTCGGAAAAAAGAAACCCACACCACAAATAGACAAAGAGCAATTGGCACAGATCAAATATGCCGAAAAGCGCATCAAACAAAAAAAACGCGTGTACATACATTTCGTTATTTTTTTGATTGGAGCTGTTTTTTTGATTTTAGCGAATACTGTTTTGGGCATTGGCAAGGATTTTACCATTGCTGGTCTTAACTGGTTTGTGATCGCCATTATTATCTGGCTTGCTCTGTTTATTTATCATTTTATAAAAGTGTTTATTACAAACTCATTTATGGGTAAAGAATGGGAAGACCAGCAAAGAAATGCTTTGGTTGCCAAACAACGAGAGCGCATTGAGAAGATTAAATTAGAACTTCACCAGCAAGAAACCAAAATGGCTAAGGAGGAGGTTTATAATGAAAATATAGATACCTCAATGCCCACTCAAAAAAAAAAGACTGAGCGCACCTTAATCGTCGCTGCTGGTGAGCAAAATGCGATAGGTAAGAATAATGATTTGATTTGGCATTTGAGTGATGACCTCAAACGTTTTAAAACACTAACGAATGGACATCATATCATTATGGGACGCAAAACGTTTGAGAGTTTCCCTAAACCATTACCAAATCGCACGCATATTGTAATTACCAGACAACATAATTACCAAGTCCCAAATGGCGTTATCGTTGTAAATAATATGGAAGATGCCCTTGATGCTGGTCGCAGTGACTCCCAACCTTTTATTATTGGTGGAGGAGAAATCTACAGACAGTCTATGATTTTTGCTGATAAAATTGAACTTACTCGTGTACATCACAAATTCCCAGAAGCAGATACGTTTTTCCCAGAAATTGATTTAAATCTTTGGAAAGAAACCCACAGTAAATTTCATCCTAAAGATGATAAACATGCCTATTCTTTTACGTTTTTGACTTATGAGAGGAAATAAAATTTTAAATCTTCGCGAAAATTAAATGATCAAACAACTCCAACTCCGCATTACACTTCAAGAAGAACGACAAGAGGATATTTTGATCAAAAAAGCCTCGCAAGCATTACATGTTAAAATGGAAGACATTTCCGCAGTAAAAGTGCTACGGAAATCAATAGACGCCAGAAAAAAAACCATCATTTTAAACTATAAAGTCGAGGTTTTCATAAACGAGCAACCTGCTGAAAATTCTGAATATAAATTTGATTACAAAGATGTATCCGATGCAAAACCAATTCACATCATCGGTTTTGGACCTGCAGGAATGTGGGCAGCTTTGCGATGTATAGAACTTGGATTTAAGCCCATAGTATTAGAACGTGGTAAAAATGTACAAGATAGACGACGTGATTTAAAGGCCATAAACCAAGATCATTTTGTAAATGAAGACTCCAATTATTGCTTTGGTGAAGGAGGAGCTGGCACATACAGTGATGGGAAATTATATACCAGAAGTCTTAAGCGTGGCGATGTTAGGAAAATTTTTGAAAATCTCGTATTTCATGGTGCAACAGATCAAATTCTCGTAGATGCACATCCACATATTGGCACGAATAAACTTCCAAAAGTGGTAAAGAATATTCGTGAAACGATTTTAAAATTTGGTGGTGAAATTCATTTTGAAACACGTGTGGCCGATTTCAATATTAAAAATAAAACTATTAAATCACTTACTCTTCAAAACGGAAATGAGATAGACGTCCAAAAAGTCATCCTGGCAACAGGGCACTCTGCTCGTGATATTTATTATTTATTGAATGATAAAAACATCAAGTTACAGGCAAAATCGTTTGCGATGGGAGTTCGTGTAGAGCATCCGCAACAAATTATAGACGGGATTCAATACCATTGCAAAGGAGAGCAAAGAGATGAGCTTCTTCCTGCAGCATCGTACAGCTTGGTTAATCAAATCAATGACCGAGGTGTATATTCGTTTTGCATGTGCCCAGGAGGTTTTATCGTACCTGCAGCCACTGCGAATGGCGAAGTGGTCGTCAACGGTATGTCACCATCAAAGCGTAATAATGAGTTCGCAAATTCTGGAATCGTCGTAGAAATAAATGCAGAAAAAGATCTTTATAAATATGAACAATATGGCGAATTAAAAGGCTTAGAGTTTCAAAAAGATTTAGAGCGTTTGGCATTTACTGCTGGTGGCAGAACACAAACCGCGCCTGCACAAAGACTTACCGATTTTGTTGAAGGCAAGCTATCTGTAAATTTAAATCCTACCTCCTACCAACCAGGCTTGAACTCTGCTCCAATGCACTCCCTTCTACCAAAATTAATTGGAAGCTCTCTTCGGAAAGGTTTTAAAGCCTTTGGAGAAAAAATGCATGGATATTACACCTCCGAAGCAAATATTATAGGAGTCGAATCCAGAACCTCATCTCCCGTTAATATCCCAAGAAACGAACATTTAGCGCATCCCGAAATCACAAACCTCTTCCCATGTGGCGAAGGTGGTGGATATGCTGGCGGAATCATTTCTGCAGCAATGGATGGTGAGCGATGTGCTGAGGCTGCGTGCATTTAAATTTTCTTCGGAAATTCGCAGTTTTCAGTAAAAAAAATATTCCTATTTTTGTCCCTTAAAATTGATTAAAAATGAATGCATATATATTTCCAGGTCAAGGTGCTCAATTCTCAGGAATGGGACTTGACTTATACGAAAATTCACCACTGGCACAAGAGCTTTTTGAAAAAGCAAATGATATTTTAGGATTTCATATCACAGATATCATGTTTGAAGGTTCTGCTGAAGATCTAAAAGAAACTAAGGTGACGCAACCTGCCATATTTTTACATTCGGTAATTCTAGCAAAAACTTTGGGTGACAACTTCAAACCAGATATGGTTGCAGGACATTCGCTTGGAGAATTCTCTGCACTAGTTGCTGCTGGAGCTCTTACTTTTGAAGACGGATTAAAGCTCGTATCGCAACGTGCGCAAGCCATGCAAAAAGCATGCGAACTGCAACCAAGTACGATGGCTGCAGTTTTAGGGCTGGATGATGATATCGTTGAAAAAATATGTGCCACTACGGAAGGTGTTGTGGTTGCTGCAAATTATAACTGTCCAGGTCAATTAGTTATTTCAGGGGAAGTTGAAGCTATTAACAAAGCATGTGAAACTTTAAAAGAAGAGGGTGCAAGACGTGCTTTAGTACTACCTGTTGGAGGCGCATTTCATTCTCCTTTAATGGAGCCTGCACGAGAAGAATTGGCTGCAGCTATTGAAAATACAACATTTAGCAAACCTAATTGCCCAATATATCAAAATGTAACTGCAACCGCTATTACAGATGAAAACGAAATTAAAGCGAATTTAATTTCTCAATTAACCGCTCCTGTTCGTTGGACGCAATCTGTACAACAAATGATTGCAGATGGCGCATCACATTTCACTGAGGTTGGTCCAGGTAAAGTATTGCAAGGACTTGTGAAAAAAATTCATAGAGATGCAGAAACTGCTTCTGCAACTTTAGAAACTAACGCATAATCTACATGAAAATATCAAAACCTTTAGGTATCATCTTAATTATTGCGGTTAATATTGCCATTGATCAAATTTCAAAAGTATTGGTTCGCGCTAATTTTGCTTATGGCGAAACAAAGCGATTGATAGGAGATGTATTTGTAATGCAGTACGTAGAAAATACTGGTGCATTTTTAGGTATGGGAAGTGACATGAATCCTACTCTAAAACTTATATTGCTTCTTATACTTCCTACTTTGGTTCTTGGTTATTTGATTTATTATATTTTGACAAATAAAGATTTAGACAAAGTAAGTATCATAGCTTTGAGCTGTATTGCTGGAGGCGGTATTGCGAATGTTTTTGACCGTATTGTATTTAAATCGGTTACCGACTTTTTCCATATTGATTTAGGAGGTGTCTTTAGAACAGGAATTTTTAACGTCGCAGATATGTCTGTTACATTTGGAATGATAGCTCTTCTATTGGCGACAATAGTTTTTAAAAAGAAAAATAAAGCATAAAAAAAACCTCTTCAAATTGAAGAGGATTTTTTTTATCTCGCTAAGCTAATTTGCTCACAATCTTTTACTTCACCATAATAGGTTTCTCTATATTTATAGAGTGTTTTATAAGGAACTCTCAAAAATTGCTTCTTAATGTAAGTTACATTGGTAGACAGAGATCCCATCTTTTGTGTAAAACGAAGTTCTGGTTTCGTTTCTCTTTTAATGCTAATCAGTTTCATTGGTTTTCATTTATCATTAGCTACAAAGAAACGAATATGATTGACCAATAGCAAATTTTAAATATTAAAACACTGTTAATCAACATATTAAATTTTATATTCTCAAAAATTGTTATTTATAATTATTGTATTCTCAACAATAGAGCATAAATTATAGAATATCTATAATTGATTTTTGTACACTTTTCCTGCTTTCATCACAAAAATGACGTTTTCCATAGTGGTAATATTTTTCCGCAGTGCAAATAAATATCTTGTCCAGTTGCTGAAATTGTTAGCAAAGGATTACAAATTGAAGTATGGTTTTCACTGTATGTAAATTATAGATTTCTAATTTTCTGTTCCCACTTCCACGCAGAACGCATTGCATCATCAAGACTGGATTGAGCTTTCCAACCTAATTTGGTGTTTGCTTTTTCTGTATCTGCAAATGCTGAAATCACATCGCCTTCTCGTCTTGGAGCAATTTTATAATTTAGTGATTTACCCGAAACATTCTCAAAAGATTTTATGACCTCAAGTACAGAACTGCCCACACCTGTGCCAATATTAAAGGTTTCAAAATTTGATGTATTATCTTTGTTAAGTAACCGCTTTAGAGCAATTACGTGTGCTTTTGCTAAATCTACAACATGTATATAATCTCGAATACACGTACCATCCTTTGTTGGATAATCATCTCCAAAAACCGAAAGACAATCACGCAAACCAGCTGCTGTTTGGGTTATAAAAGGAACTAAGTTTTGTGGTACACCAATTGGCAATTCTCCAATTTTTGCACTAGAATGTGCTCCTATTGGGTTAAAGTATCTCAAAGCAATTGCTTTAAGATGTACACTGGCCCTACAAGTGTCCTTTATTATTTCTTCACCAATTTGTTTAGTGTTACCATAAGGAGACTCTGCAGGTTGAGTAGGAGCCTGCTCTGTAATTGGCATTTTTTCTGCCTGACCATAAACCGTACATGAAGAACTAAATATGATATTTGAATCTTTTAAGCCGATTACTTCCTTTAGGATATAAATAAGCGTATTTAAATTGTTCTCGTAATAAAGCAATGGCTTTTCAACACTCTCTCCAACAGCCTTACTAGCAGCAAAATGAATAACACCAGAAATATCCTCATGTTGTTTAAAGAAATTTTCTACGGAAGATCTTTCTTTTAAATCAAGTTTTGTAAACGTTGGCTTTTTTCCTGTAATGGATGTAATTCCATCCAAGACGCTTTCCGAAGAATTAGATAAATCATCAATTAATAGAACCTCAAAACCTTCATTTTGCAACTCCACGACAGTATGTGAACCTATAAAACCAAGTCCTCCTGTAACTAGAATTTTTTTCATTTTAAGAATTTACAAAATTGATAACGGTTGATGTAATGAACTCTATTTGCTCTGCATCCAACTCGGTATGCATTGGCAAGGAAATGACTTCTTTAACAAGTTGGTTGGTTACCGAAAAATCTCTTTCGTTATATCTTTCGTCCAGATAAGCTTTTTGACGATGCAGCGGAATTGGATAATATACACCGCAGGGAATTCCATTCTCATTTAAATGCTTTACTAATTCATCACGTTTACCGTTTAAGATTCGCAAGGTATATTGATGGAAAACATGACAGTCACAGGTATCACAAATACCAGAACACACATCTCTTCCTGTTGGAATCACGATTTGATCTTGACCTGCAAATGCGTGATTATAGGCTCTCGCTGCTTTTCGTCTTGCAGTATTATAATCATCAAGTCGCTTTAATTTAATATCTAAAATTGCAGCTTGAACAGAATCTAATCGCGAATTCACACCTACCACATCATGGTGATAACGTTCATACATACCGTGATTTACTATACCTCTAATAGTGTGGGCCAAATCATCATCATTTGTGAAAATCGCACCTCCATCACCATAGCATCCCAAATTTTTTGATGGAAAAAATGACGTTGAAGCGACATGACCTATCGTACCAGCCTTTGCTTTTTTACCATTACTATAAGTGTAATTTGATCCAATGGCTTGTGCATTATCTTCAATGACATAGAGATTATGTTCTTTAGCAATTTGCATAATCGCTTCCATATTGGCACACATCCCAAAAAGATGAACCGGGACAATTGCTTTGGTTTTTGGAGTGATTGCATTTTTGATTGCCTCAACATCTATATTGAATGTTACGGGATCAACATCTACTAGAACCGGAGTTAATTGCAATAGTGCAATCACCTCAACAGTTGCAGCAAAGGTAAAATCTGCAGTAATAACCTCATCTCCTGGCTTTAAACCCAATCCCATCATTGCAATTTGTAATGCATCTGTACCATTGGCACATGGGATGACGTGTTTAACTCCTAAATACGTTTCTAAATTTTTTTGAAACTCATGGACTCTTGGTCCGTTTATGTAAGCTGTAGAATCTAAAACCTCCAAAACAGAGCTGTCTACCTCTTCTTTAATTTTGGTATATTGACCTTTTAGGTCAACCATTTGAATTTTTTTCATATCTAACGAAATTACGAAATTCATTAGCATTAAGCAATGAAATTATTTTAAAGAACCCTATTTTAGCATCAACCATATATTTTTAAGTTTTGTACAACCTAGGGATCTCATTACTTTCATTTTTTTTAAAGCTTATTTCACCTTTTAATTCTAAAATTAAATTGGGTGTTGATGGTCGTAAAAAAACCTTCAAGATCTTAGCAAGCTCTATAAAAGATGGCGACAGAACGTTTTGGTTTCATTGTGCATCTCTTGGTGAATATGAACAAGGCCTACCCGTTTTTGAAATATTAAGAGAGCGCTATCCAATTCACAAAATTGTTCTTACGTTTTTTTCTCCATCTGGTTATGAAATTAGAAAAAACACAACAGTTGCAGATGTTGTTGCATATCTTCCCTTAGACACTACAAAAAATGCCAAACGTTTTTTAGATCTCGTTAACCCAGAATTTACAATTTTTGTAAAATATGACATATGGGCAAATTTGCTATTGGAGTTAAAGCGAAGACAAAAACGAGCGATTTTGATATCGGCAAATTTCAGAAGAAATCAAATTTATTTTAAGAGTTATGGTGATAAGCAAAAGCGAGCGTTATTTGCTTTTGAACATATCTTTACCCAAAATGAAATCTCAAAATCACTCCTTAATTCTATAAACTATAATAGTGTTACGATTACTGGTGACACCAGATTTGATAGGGTTAGCAATCAATTATTAATTGATAATGAGATTGATTTTATCTCGAGATTTAAAGGTAGAAGTACTTGCTTGGTTATTGGGAGTTCTTGGGAAGAGGATGAGTCCATTTTAATACCTTATATAAATGCCAATGCTTCGGAAAATTTAAAATTCATCATTGCTCCGCATGAAATCAATAGTCGCCATATTCAATCTATTGTTTCTAAATTGAGTACAAAAAACATTTTATTTTCTGAAAGAACTGATAAAGATTTGAATGATTTTGATGTTTTCGTAATTGATACCATTGGCTTGCTTTCAAAAATTTACAGTTATGCAGATATTGCATACGTTGGTGGTGCGATGGGAAAAACGGGCTTACATAATATCTTAGAACCTGCGGTATTTGGAGTGCCAATTATAATTGGGAAAAATCACAGCAAATTCCCAGAGGCTTCGAATATGATTGAGAATGCTGGAGTGATTTCCGTAGAAAATGAAAAGGATTTAAACACAATTTTAAACGACCTTATATCTAATTATGAATTGCGCAACTCGCTGGGCAATAAAAATTTAGAGTTTATCAAAGAAAATAAAGGTGCTGTCATCCAAATTAGCAACTACATACGTATATAACACATTGATTTGCGAAATCATTGGTACAAGAATTTTAATGTTTTTTATAAATATTAAATTTAAGTTATTAATTTCGCGCATTATAAAACAAACCTAAAACTATAACAATGAAAAAATTGATTTTAAACATCGCATTGGCATTGGCACTTGTTGTGTCTGTAACGTCATGTAGAGACACTAAGGATGGAGCAGAAAATGCTTCTGATGCTGTAGAAAATGCTGCTGAAGATGCTGCTGATGCTACTGAAGGCGCTTTAGAGAAAGCTGGAAAGGCAATTGATAATGCTGTTGAAGAAACTAAAGAAGCTGCTGAAGCAACTGAAGAAGCTGCTGAAGAAGTATCAAATGACGATAACTAGAAATTAGTATAAAGCAACAAAAAAGGTCTGATGAAAATCAGACCTTTTTTTATTTAATTTATTTTGAAAGTTTGTTCTACTTCCAAAAACTTTCAATCTCCTCAAGGGATTTTCCTTTTGTTTCTGGGATAAACTTATATGTAATTATTGCAATCAATATAATGAAGCCAATAAATATATAATAAGGTAGTGCTCCACTCCAAGTTGCACTATTGTTCAATTCACTATCCATCACAACAGGGAAAGATTGTGAAACCATATAGTTTGCAGCCCATTGCGCTGCAACAGCTACAGACATGGCTACACTTCTAATTTTATTAGGAAACATTTCTGATAATAAAACCCAAACTACAGGTCCCATTGATAATGCGAAAGATGCTATAAATATCAATACTCCTATTAACGATATTACTCCAACTGCATTAAACTGAAGTGATAAAGCTAAAAGTAAAAACCCTAAAATCATCCCAACAGATCCTATATAAAGTAATGGCTTTCTACCAAATTTATCTACTGTAAACATAGCGATGAATGTAAAGACTAGATTAACAAATGCCAATAGAATTTGTTGTTTAAGAACATCATCCTTACCAAAACCTAATGCTTTTTCAAAGATATCTGCTCCATAATAAAGTACTGCATTAATACCTGTAAACTGCTGTAACATTGACAAAACAGTACCAATAACAATTATCGCCAAAATACCCTTTGAAAAATAATTGACCTTGATCTTATTATCTTCCGCATCGAGAGAACGTTTGATTTCCTGTATTTCTATTAACGCTTCTTCTTCACCATGTATTTTATTCAATATAGCCAATGCTTTATAATCTTCACCTTTTAATGCAAGCCAACGTGGGCTTTTTGGTATAAAGAACATAAGAATTAAAAACAACCCGCTAGGTATCAATTCTGACCAAAACATACGTTTCCACCCAAATTGAATATTTTCAGCCTCAGTTAATCCGTTTCCTATAAAATAGGTGGCTAAGAACACCACAAAAAATCCAATAACGATGGCTAACTGGTAATAGGTCACCATGCGTCCCCTAATGTTACTTGGCGCAATTTCGGCAATATACATTGGCGCATTCATTGACGCAATCCCAATACCAAGACCTCCAATAATTCTAAATATTACAAGAACAGATACTGTCTCTGGGAATATTTCTGGTAATCCAGAGCCCCATGCAGACATTGAAAAAAGTATTGCAGAAATAATCAAAGACCATTTACGCCCAATCTTTATACTTAACGGACCAGCAACGATAGCTCCTACAAAACACCCTAATAAAGCACTTCCTACAACCCAACCTTTGGTAGCTGCATCTAAATCAAAATATTTACTTAAAAAAAACTGTGCACCATTAATTACACCTGTATCATATCCAAATAGTAATCCACCTAATGCCGACACAGCAGCAATAAGTATTAAATAAGTTTGTTTATTCATCTTTGTAGTTAGTTAGTTAAATTTTGATTAGCTAAAAATAGTTAAAATAAAGTTACCGAATAAAAATTCAAATAAATCTTAAAATTTTTGAGAATATTTATTTGAAATGGAAATATTTTGTGACTTTACTATTTTCTGAATTAATATTTACTTTGAAAAAAAATTATAAGTCTTTAACCTCTACACTTATATTTGTTAGTTATTTATAAATGTAATAGCTTTTCTCTAAAATAATCTTGCCCAATGAAATCTATAATTTTAAATTATTTTCTGCTTTTTGCTTTATTTTTTTTGATACTGAATTGTAAAAACGAAGTCAAACAAAAGGATAATAATTCGGACATCAGCAAGATAGATGAGAATTCAGGTTACGAGATTCTAAAAGAAAAGCCTTCAAACATACAAACTCCCGACGGTATGGTTTGGGTACCTGGAAAGCTATTTTTACAGGGGGCAAAAGATGGTGATGAATTTGCCATGATGCGCGAAAAACCCGCTCACCAAGTCATCGTAGATGGCTTTTTTATAGATATTACTGAGGTCACAAATAAAGAATTTAAAAGCTTTATAGATGCTACTAATTATGTAACAATAGCAGAGCGACCAATAGATTGGGAAGAAATGAAAAAAGAACTTCCTCCAAACACACCAAAACCTCACGATTCCATTTTACGACCAGGAAGTTTGATTTTTAACAAAAACGTAAATACTGTAGTCAATATGGCAAACTATAGCCAATGGTGGACATGGAAAATCGGTGCCAATTGGAAACATCCAGAAGGTCCAAAAAGCTCTATCAAAGGAAAAGACAATTACCCAGTTGTTCATATTGCCTACGAAGATGCTCAAGCCTATTGCAAATGGGCAAATAGAAGATTGCCAACAGAAGCAGAATGGGAAGCTGCTGCACAAGGCAAAGCAACAGACCACATATTTACATGGGGAAATGACCCAAGCAAATTAAACGATTACGCCAATACGTGGCAAGGTGCGTTCCCAGTAAAAAACGAAAGTATTGATGGCTTTGAGTTGATTGCACCTGTAAAATCTTATCCTGCAAATGATTTGGGCATTTACGACATGATGGGCAATGTTTGGGAACTCACCAGTGATTTGTTCAATGCAAACCATTATAAAGAAATGGACGCTTCAAAAATCACCATCAATCCCTCAGGAGCCAAAAATGCTTACAACCCAGATAGTCCAAATCAAAAAGAACACATCATAAAAGGAGGTTCATTTCTATGTCACGCCTCATATTGCGCAAGTTTCAGGATTTCGGCACGCATGGGTACAGCTGTAGATTCTGGGTCAGACCACACAGGGTTTAGAACTGTTGCTACGGTTAAGATGCTTTCTTCGGAAGAATAAACGTATTCAAAAATCAAGAATTGCTTTTGGTTTCACAACGCTTCATTGAAGGCGAGCATTAAGAAATTAAATAAAACGGAAATCGGCTTCGCCGAGTCCTGTTTCAACAGGTTGAGAAAAGTCGATCCATAAAAATGAATCGCTTTTTTGGTTTTAAAAAGTTTCCTTGAATGTGAGCATTCGGTAACTTTTTAAAACCAAAAAAGTCGAAACTTTCGTTTCGACTTTTCATCTGTACTGAAGACGGGACTTGAACCCGTACGTCCTAATGGACATTGGATTTTAAGTCCAACGTGTCTACCAATTCCACCACTTCAGCATTTTTAGTCAGCAGACTAAAAAAAATTGGTATATGTTTAAGCGTAGAGCGAAAGACGGGATTTGAACCCGCGACCCTCACCTTGGCAAGGTGATGCTCTACCCCTGAGCTACTTTCGCATTATAGCAATTATTGAAATGAACGTTTATTGTAATTGCGAGGGCAAATTTAAGACTTTTATCAGAAAAGCAAAGCCTTTTTATTAAAAAATCAAACTTTTTTTATGCGCGCTTCTTTTTCAATAACATACGCTTAATTTCATTGAGTTTCATAAGGGCTTCTACTGGTGTTAATGTGTCAATATCTATATTGACAATTTCTTCTTTTATCTGCTCCAATAATGGATCATCGAGATTAAAGAAACTCAATTGCATTTCATTGTTAAGCGTTTTTACTTTGTCGTTCAATTCTTCGGTAGAATGTGACTTTTCTAATTGTGCTAAGATCTTATTGGCACGATGTATTACTTGCTGAGGCATTCCTGCCATTTTCGCGACGTGAATTCCGAAGGAATGATTACTTCCACCTGCTACTAATTTCCGAAGAAATAAAACATTATCTTCTAACTCCTTTACCGATACATTGAAATTTTTGATGCGATCAAACGTTTCAGTCATTTCATTGAGCTCATGATAATGTGTAGCAAATAAAGTTTTTGCTTTACTTGGATGTTCGTGCAAATACTCGCTTATGGCCCAAGCGATTGAAATCCCATCATAGGTGCTTGTTCCGCGACCAATTTCGTCAAGAAGCACCAAACTTCGGTCTGAAATATTATTTAAAATAGAAGCAGTTTCATTCATCTCCACCATAAACGTCGATTCTCCCATTGAAATATTATCGCTAGCTCCTACTCTAGTAAATATCTTATCTGTTAATCCAATCGTTGCAATTTCCGCAGGAACAAAACTTCCCATTTGTGCCAATAAAACAATTAATGCGGTTTGTCGTAAAATTGCCGATTTACCAGACATATTTGGACCCGTAATCATAATGATTTGCTGTTGTTCCCTATCTAAATACACATCGTTGGCAATGTAGGGCTCGCCATGTGGCAATTGCTTTTCTATGACGGGATGGCGACCGTTTTTGATGTCGAGTTCGTAACCCTCTGTCAGCATTGGTCGAGTGAAATTATTGTCGATAGCCAACTGTGCAAAACCAGTTAAACAGTCTAATTGCGCTATTAATGCTGAGTTTTTCTGAACAGGTTGGATAAAATTAGTAATCCAACTTACGAGCTCTGCAAATAATTGCTGCTCAATCATTAAAATACGTTCTTCTGCACCTAAAATCTTGGTTTCGTATTCTTTAAGCTCTTCTGTAATATAGCGCTCTGCGCTCACGAGCGTTTGTTTTCTAATCCAATTTTCGGGCACTTTATCTTTGTGGGTGTGGCGTACTTCAATGTAATAGCCAAACACATTATTTGATCCTATTTTAAGCGATGTGATGCCTGTGCGTTCGCTTTCGCGCTCGAGCATTTTGTCTAGATAATCCTTTCCAGAAGTGGAGAGTGCTCGCAGTTCTTTTAATTCCGAAGAAAAATCTGAAGCAATCGTATTCCCTTTTAAGATATTTACCGGAGCTTCTTCGTTTAAAGTCGCTTTGATTCGAGTTCGCAATTCCTCGCAAGCATCCATTTGATCTCCTAAATGCTGTAAGGCTTTGTTTTTGGTGTTGAGCGCCAAAGCTTTTATAGGAACAATAGCTTCTAAAGCATTTTTAAGCTGAACCACCTCGCGAGGCGTAATTTTAACCGTAGCCACTTTTGAGATCAATCGCTCAATATCTCCTATTTGTTTTAATTGCTGCTGAAATTTGCCCAACATCAAACTATCACTTTTGATATACTCAACGACATCATGACGCTGATTAATTTGCGACATGTTAACCAATGGCAATGCCAACCAGCGTTTCAACAATCGCCCACCCATTGGCGAAATCGTTTTGTCAATCACATCAACAAGCGTGACCGCATTTTGGTTAGTCGATTGGTACAACTCTAAATTTTTAATCGTAAAACGATCCATCCAAACATGTTCTCCTTTTATAAGTCGCTGAATAGACGTAATATGCTGTAATTTATGATGTTGGGTTTCGCCCAAATAATGTAAAATGGCTCCAGAGGCAACAATCCCTTCGTACAAATCGTCAATTCCAAAGCCTTTGAGCGATTTTGTATTGAATTGTTTGAGCAAGGTTTCATTGGCATAATCATCTTGAAACACCCAATCTTCCAAATAAAACGCATGAAAATCATTACCAAAAGCCTCACTATATTTTTTACGGTTGGGTTTTGAAACCAACACTTCACTGGGTCTAAAATTTTGGAGTAGCTTATCTACATATTCGCTATTCCCTTGAGAGATAAAAAACTCTCCTGTTGAGACATCTAAAAAGGATACTCCAACGCTGTTAAAAACTGTTCCGTTGGATTGTGAAGCTGAGCTGGTTGACGGAAAATAAACCGCAGCTAAAAAGTTATTGGTTTTAGAATGTAAGATATCATCGTTGAGGGCTACACCTGGAGTAACTAATTCTGTAACGCCACGCTTGACTATGGTTTTAGTCTGTTTTGGATCTTCTAATTGGTCACAAATCGCCACACGCTCTCCAGCTTTTACAAGCTTTGGCAAATAGGTGTTTAACGAGTGATGCGGAAAACCTGCCAACTCAATTTCGCTCTCACTTCCTGCGCCTCGCTTAGTTAGAATAATATCTAAAATCTTTGAAGCTTTCACAGCATCCTGACCAAAAGTTTCGTAAAAATCACCCACTCTAAATAACAACAACGCATCAGGATATTTAACCTTAATGGCATTGTATTGTTTCATTAATGGTGTTACTTTTTTTACTTTTTTGGCCAATTTGCTTTTCTTTTAAATTTGTAATTTTACTGCGGAAATTCTCAAAACCGTAAGTTTTCAAAAGTACTTATATTTTGATGTTTTCTGAAACGTGACACCTAGAAGT
Organism: Psychroserpens sp. Hel_I_66; assembly: GCF_000799465.1. Classification (NCBI taxonomy): domain Bacteria; kingdom Pseudomonadati; phylum Bacteroidota; class Flavobacteriia; order Flavobacteriales; family Flavobacteriaceae; genus Psychroserpens; species Psychroserpens sp. Hel_I_66. The sequence continues at coordinate 2,406,783 of NZ_JUGU01000001.1, forward strand.
TATCTACAATTGTTGGTAGATTTCAACAATAAATTGTCGTTCCTGCGAAGGCAGGAATCCACCAAAATGACCAATTATAATATTTAGATTCCTGCCTTCGCAGGAATGACAGTTAAAAGATTACCGCTTTTGCGGAAACTAAAGATGAGAAAATTAAAAAACAGCGAACTTGATAGATTAAATGTCGATGAATTTAAACAAGCCACAAAAACGCCTATCATAATAATTCTCGATAATATTAGAAGTTTAAACAATATAGGTTCTGTATTTAGAACGAGTGATGCTTTTTTGGTCGAGAAGATTTATCTCTGCGGAATAACAGCAACACCGCCACACAACGATATTAGAAAAACCGCTTTAGGAAGCACTGAAACTGTAGATTGGGAATATGCTGAACACACCATCGATGTCATTAACAAACTAAAATCTCAAAACGTCAAGGTCATTTCCATTGAGCAAGCAGAACGTGCAACTATGCTCAACTCTTTTCAACCTGAAACTGATCAAAAATATGCTTTAGTATTTGGCAACGAAGTGAAAGGTGTAGCTCAAGATGTTGTTGACGCCAGTGATATTGTGATTGAGATCCCTCAATTTGGAACCAAGCATTCACTTAATATTTCGGTGAGTTGTGGTGTTGTGGTTTGGGATTTGTTTAGTAAGATGAAAAATATATCTTAACCTGTCATTTCGCGCTTGACTCGGAATCTATATAATTCTAATGGCAAGTAGATTCCTGCCTTCGCAGGAATGACAGATTATTTCAAATTTAAATTGGCTTTCTTAATAGTATAAGTATCTATAATTTCGACAGCTAAATTGATCTCGCTATTTCTGGGATTCTCTTTAGAAAATTTAACTTCAAAAAACTTTTTCAATACATTTTCTTCTTTTTCATTTTTTAAACGTTTTACTCCTTTAAACTTTTCACCGTTATAATAATATTCATAGAGAGCATTTCTTGAAATAGACTTAGTATGTGAAATATCATAAATTCTTGCAACTGAAATCGTAGAATTGTTTCTCAAATCTTTTACTTGATATATAGCATAAAAAATAGAAATAATAACAAGGATTAGAGCGATGACTTTACCTATGAATAACTGATTATCTTTCAAATTTTGATTTATTTAATAACGAGTATTAATCGGAAAACGAACAAATCTCACCCAAAACCCACAAATAATCCGTACGATTATTTACGAAATCCTTATCTGAAATATCGATAATTTTCACATTGAGCTCGCTTTGATTTTTTAAGAAGTCTAGATAACCTGAGTTGATTTTTTCTAAATACTCGTCGTCTATGTTTTGCTCGTAATCGCGTCCGCGTTTTTTAATATTTTCCTGGAGTCGTTGCGTGTTTTGATATAAATAGACATACAAATCTGGTTTGGCGATGTCTTTATACATTAAATAAAAAAGTTTACGGTAGAGTTTAAACTCATCTTCTGGTAAAGTGATTTTTGAAAAAATCAAGGATTTATAAATGTCATAATCGCTCACCATAAAATCCTTAAACAAATCCAATTGTGAGAGATCATCGCTTATTTGTTGATAACGATCTGCGAGAAATGACATTTCTAAAGTAAATGCATAACGTTGTGGCTCTTCGTAAAATTTTGGCAGAAAGGCATTATCTGCAAAACGCTCTAAAATGAGTTTGGCGTTAAAATCTGCTGCAATTTGTTGCGCCAAACTTGTCTTACCAGCGCCTATATTACCTTCGATCGCGATGTAATTGTATTTCGAAAAGTCAAATTGCTTTGATGGATTTTTCAGCCAAATATTAATCGCTTCCACATGGCTCTCATCTTCGCAAGTTTCTAAAAGCTCTGCCACTGTTTTTTCCAATTGTGGATGTTTCAGTTTTGAGGCAATATCATGAAGTGGCTTTAATACAAATTTTCTCTTCGGTAGTTGAAGGTGTGGTACGTTTAAATTTTCCGAAGAAATGATATCGCAATCAAACATCAAAATATCCAAATCTATGGTTCGGGATTCAAAACCATCGCCTTGCTTGGGCTCACGACCTAATCGGGTTTCTATTTGTTGGAGCTTAGCGAGAATGTCTTCCGCAGAAAATATGGATTCCACATAAATACAGGTATTTAAAAAGTCGTCTCCATCAAACCCAAAAGCTGGCGTATTATAGACTTTTGCAATGGCGTTTATATTACCAATTTGAGTAAAAACAGCATCTACAGCGTCTTGCAGATATTTTAATCTGTCGCCTTTATTGCTGCCAAGAGCGATGTAAACGTGATGTGTAGAATTCATATTGAATGTTCAAATTAATGAAAACAAAATGGTATTATCGTATATTTGCACTAAGTATTTATTCACAATTTATGACCATAAAAGACAAACTTGCTGCGCAAAAAATCTATTTATTTCTTGCTGCGCTGTTTATAACGTCTTTGGTGGTTTCTAATTTAATTTTTCAAAAGTTTTTTTACTGGTATCCTTTTGATGTCGAGATTTTTGGTTCAAAGCTTTTTGAGATTTCGGTTGGGATTTTACCCTATCCCATTACGTTTTTGATCACCGATTTGATTAGTGAGATTTATGGCAAAAAGCGCGCGAACCAGGTTGTAGTGGCTGGTATTTTTGCGTCGGTATTTTCTTTGCTAATAATTTTGGTCTCTAATCATGTGCCAGCGACAACTTGGTCATACGTGAATGATGCAACGTTTACAAAAGTATTTGGCAATTCTGCCATTGCAGTTTTTGCTAGTATGATCACCTACTTGTTTGCTCAATTTGTGGACATACAGGTATATCATTTTTGGAAAAGACTTACCAAAGGAAAACATTTATGGTTGAGAAATAACTTTTCTACCTGGACCTCACAATTTGTTGACACATTTACCATTTTAATCTTGTTGTGCTTTTTTGGGATTATCCCATGGGAAAATTTTAAAGGCTTATTAATAAGTGGCTTTATTTTTAAGGTTCTCGTCGCACTTTTAGATACACCATTATTATATTTAGGTGTCTACTTATTTAGAAAGCGATTTAAATTATCTGTTAATCAGGAAATTGAATTACTCTAACGCGCAAATATTCGTTTGAAATGGGTTAAATTTATATTAAACTTTTGCTTTAATTCGGCATAAATTCTAATCTTAACGTATATAAGATATTAAGATTAAATTTTTCTTCGGAAAAATTGACAAACTAAAATAATTCATATAAATAACTTAAAGATTACCGCTTTCGCGGAAAGTAAAGATGAAAAAAGCATTTAAAATAATTGGTATTACTTTATTAATAATCATCGCTTTATTGGTGATTATCCCTTTTGCGTTTCAGGGTCAAATCAAGGACATCGTCAAGAACTTTATCAATCAAAATCTCAATGCAAAAGTTGAGTTTAGCGATGTGAATTTGAGTTTTATTCGCAGTTTTCCTCAGGCACACGTAAGTGTTGATGACTTGGTGATTACAAATTTTAAGCCTTTTGAGGGTGAAACGTTTGTTACTGCTAAAACGATCTCATTTGAAATGTCTATTAAAGAACTTTTTAAAAATGCCAGCGATGAGCCTATCATTGTAAATTCTATTGATATTGATGAAGCTTTAATGACCTTAAAAAAGGACGCTTTAGGCAATAACAATTATGACATCACCAAAGAGAAAGAGAATGCTCAGGGAACTGTAGATTCTTCTGGCGGATTTTCATTTGACATCAAAGATTACAGCATTAATAAGAGTGCTTTGACTTACATAGATGAAAAATCAAATACCCAAATATATATTACAGAACTTAATCATACTGGTAACGGTACGTTTTCCGAAGAAAAATCGCAACTCGACACGAAGAGTGAAGCCAATGTGAGCATGAGCATTGACAGCACACAATATCTTAATCAAAATAAAGTAAAATTGGATGCGCTTATTGGGATGAATCTTAACGAGCAAAAATATACATTTATGGAAAATAAAGGGTTCATCAATCAATTACCCCTTGTTTTCAATGGCTATGTTCAAGTTCTTGAAGATGGTCAGGACATTGATATTACTTTTGAAAATCCAGAATCTTCCTTTAAAGATTTTCTTGCTGTAATACCAGAAACGTATTCTAAAAATATCGAGAACGTTGAGACCACTGGTGATTTTAAGGTAAATGGTATTGTTAGAGGGAAAATTTCCGAAGAAACAATCCCTACTTTAGACATTAATATTACATCTAATAATGCGTCTTTCAAATATCCAGATTTACCAAAAAGAGTTAGCAATATAAATATTGATACGTCTATAAAAAACACCACAGGGAATGTCGATGATACGTTTGTAGAGATTAAAACACTTGATTTTAAAATTGACAATGATGTGTTCAAATCGAGCGCAACAATAAGAAATCTCACTAAAAACATGTTGGTAAATGCCAATATTGATGGTACTTTAAACCTTGCGAACTTAACACAAGCATATCCTATTGATTTTGATAAGGAATTAAGTGGAATTTTAAAAGCAAAAATCAACACATCCTTTGATATGGAAGCGATTGAGACGAACGCCTATGGACGAATCAAGAATTCGGGAACCGCGAGCTTGAGTGATTTTGTTTTCTCTTCGGAAGATCTGGTAAATCCAATTCAAATTGATAATGCAGATATGACGTTTAATACTGAAAACGTTTCTCTTAACAGCTTTAACGCAAAAACAGGAAGTAGCGATTTTAGCGCAAACGGAAAAATAAATAATCTTATTGGTTTTTTACTGAGTGATAAGAAATTACAAGGAACCTTCAATCTCAACTCCAATAAATTGGTCGTGAGTGATTTTATGGTAGAGGACAAAAACACTACCGAAACTTCCAATAAAACCACCTCAACATCCCAATCTATGAAAATTCCAGATTTTTTGGATTGTACGATCAATGCTAATGCAAATACAGTCATCTATGATAACCTTACACTTAAGGATGTAAATGGAACATTATTGATCAAAGACCAAGAGGCAAATTTAAAAAACCTTACCTCAAATCTTTTTAACGGTGTATTGGCATTAACAGGAAAAGTATCAACAAGAACAGATACTCCTGTTTTTGACCTTAATATTGGAGCAGATGGATTTGATATCTCGCAATCCTTCAATGATTTGGAATTGTTGCAAAATTTAGCTCCAATAGCAAAAGCACTTCAAGGAAAGCTCAATACAGTTATTAAACTCCAAGGAACTTTGGGCAATGACTTCACTCCAAATTTATCTACAATTTCTGGTGATGCGTTTGCTGAGTTATTAACTACAGATATTAACGAAAACCAAGCTTCATTACTAAGCAAGCTAGATGGTGCGTTAAATTTTATTGATTTCAGTAAATTAAACTTAAATGATTTAAAAGCTAATTTGACATTTGCCAATGGTCAAGTAAGCGTTAAACCTTTCAACTTAAATTACAATGATATTAATATTGTGGTTTCAGGAGGTCACGGTTTTGACAAGTCCTTAAATTATAATGCAGTTTTTCAAGTACCAGCAAAATATTTGGGAAGTGAGGTAAATAGATTGATCGGTAAAATAAATGATAATGAGGTAAACAAAATAACAATTCCTGTTACCGCTAATATTACTGGAAGCTACACAAGCCCAAAAGTACAAACAGATTTAACAAGTGGTGTCTCTAACCTTACAAAGCAATTAATTGAAATTGAAAAACAGAAATTAATAGGTCAAGGCAAAGATAAGGTCAATGACATATTGGGAGGCATACTAGGTGGCACCAAAAATGAAATGCCAAAAGACTCTACAACCGTCAAAACAGATTCAACAAAAACCAATACTGTACAAGAAGGTGTGAAAGACATTCTAGGAGGTCTTTTAAAGAACAGAAAAAAGAAAAAAGATTCTACTCAAAAACCATGATTTTAGAGGCTAAAAGTTAATATTTTCTTAAAAAATCGTTATTTTTAGCTAATTTTCATAAAGAAGATGGTTTTTATTTGCTTTTGTCAAATTAAAAGTTACATTAGACTCTTGCGAACTTTTTAAAACAAGACAAAATATATGAGGCAATTAAAGATTACCAAGCAAGTTACCAACCGTGAATCAAAATCCCTAGACAAGTACCTACAAGACATTAGTAAACTCCCAATGATTACTGCTGAAGAAGAAGTTGAGCTAGCCCAGCGTATTCGAGAAGGAGATCAAGTAGCGCTTGATAAACTCACGACAGCTAACTTACGTTTCGTAGTTTCTGTTGCTAAACAATATCAAAACCAAGGTCTTACACTTCCAGATTTAATTAACGAAGGTAATGCTGGTTTAGTAAAAGCAGCTAAACGTTTTGACGAAACAAGAGGTTTTAAATTTATCTCTTATGCAGTTTGGTGGATTAGACAAGCAATTTTACAAGCTTTAGCAGAACAATCTCGAATAGTTAGATTACCTTTGAACAAAATTGGTTCTATCAACAAAATCAATAAAGCGTTTTCGTTTTTAGAACAAACACATCAAAGACCTCCAAGTGCTCAGGAGATAGCACAAGAATTGGACATGACACTTTCTGAAGTGAAGCAGTCATTAAAAAATTCTGGGAGACATTTATCAATGGATGCGCCTTTAAAAGAAGGTGAAACGTCAAGTTTATATGACGTTGTAAAATCTGGTGAATCACCAAATCCAGATATGCAATTGATGAAAGAGTCTTTAAATGTTGAAATAAATAGAGCGTTAGACACATTATCTCAAAAAGAAAGTGATGTTATTCGTTTAAACTTTGGATTAAGTGATGAGCCACCAATGACATTAGATGAAATTGGAGCGACATTTGATTTAACCAGAGAGCGTGTTAGACAAATTAGAGAAAAAGGAATTAAGCGTTTACGCCAAGATTCTAAGAGTAAAATATTAAAAACGTATTTAGGATAGTCCTAAACCAATAATTACAAGTATTACAATGATCAAAATTTTAGTAAAAGAAGGAGAAAGCATTGAACGTGCTTTAAAACGTTACAAAAGAAAACACCGTAACGTAAAGACGATGCAAAACATACGTGAGAACCAGTTTTTCACAAAGCCATCGGTAAAAAGAAGACGCGAAATCCAAAAAGCTGGATATATCCAAAACTTGAGAGATCAAGAGGATATTTAGTAGTTTTTTTGCTTTAATATATACCAAAAGGTGCATCTATAATGGATGCGCCTTTTGTTGTTTTAAATTTTTAATGAAATTTTCTTCGGAAAAAGAATCAGAATTATTTACCATAATCTTTTATAGTATTGGAAACAAGCCAATAGAATGCTGAATTAGTATTTATAAGATTAAGATATTTCAAATCTCAACACCAAACCTTCATTGCTTCTCACATTAAAAACAGTATTATCCTCAAAAATGAGATACTGTCCTTTTATACCTAATAACTTCCCGGTGTAAGATTGCTGTTTTTCGATATTTAGACTTTTAGGTTTTTCAGGATATCTAGATACTGGAAAATGAATGTTGGTTTCGGTATTAGATGCGATATAATACTCTTGAGCTTCCGAAGGAATAAAACCCTTTAAACGTTCTCGCCACTCTACAAGATTTTCATCTTCAATATCATTTTTAAGCATTTTGCGCCAATTGGTTTTATCTGCTACGTGGTCTTTTAGGGCCACTTCGGTTATTCCTGCCAAATAGCGGTTGGGGACCTCAACAATTTCTATGGCTTCGTGAGCACCTTGATCTATCCATCGCGTTGGCACCTGCGCTTTTCGTGTCACACCCACTTTTACATTACTTGAATTTGCTAAATACACAATATGTGGTTGCAATTGCACTTTTTTTTCATATTCCAAATCACGGTCTTCTTGATCTAAATGTGCAGTGCTTAATTCTGGTCTCATGATCCAATCTCCAGCTTGCGGAATATCAAAAAAGTCTTCTTTACAGAACCCTTGACGGTAAATTGGTTTGTCCAATCCGCATTTTAAACATTGGTGTTTTACGAACTGCAATGTGATGGTTTTATCGAGTAACTGATTCATATTCAAGAAATCATTCTCAAGTATTAAATAGTATTGAATAGGATCTGCAAACTCGGTTTGCATCTTTGTTAAAACTCCTTGATAGAACATATGAAAAAAAGTGTTATTTTTAAAACTTAAAGATAGTTCAACATATTTAAAATATGCCGATTCCATTAGTAAATTCTATTGCTTCATGGTTTTTAAAAAAGCGATTTCATCAAATTGAATTGTTTTTAAAATACCCAAACGAAGTACAAAACGAATTACTATTTCAGCTCCTCTCTACTGCACGGGATACTGAAATTGGTAGAACATACGACTTTAGCACCATTTCAAGTTATAAAACATTTGCTGAGCGTATTCCAATTTCTACCTATGAAGATTGTAAAGATATGATTGAGCGTTCCCGCAGGGGAGAGTACAATATTTTTTGGCCAAATCCCATACGTTGGTTTGCAAAATCGAGCGGGACGACAAACGCAAAAAGTAAGTTTATACCAGTAAGTACAGAATCTTTAGAAGATTGCCATTACGCTGCAAGCAAAGATTTATTATGCATGTATCTCAACAACAATGAAGAATCACAATTGTTTACAGGTAAAAGCTTACGTCTTGGTGGCAGCAAGGAATTATATAAAGAGAACGGTACTTTTTTTGGAGATCTATCTGCTATATTAATAGACAACATGCCATTTTGGGCTGAGTTTAGTAGCACGCCAAGCAATAAAGTGTCCTTAATGGATGATTGGGAACATAAAATGCAGGCTATAGTCAACGAGACAAGAAATGAAAACGTGACAAGTTTAGCTGGAGTTCCATCTTGGATGTTAGTACTTTTAAATAATGTTCTAGAAACCACAGGAAAAAATAATTTATTTGACATCTGGCCTAATCTTGAAGTCTATTTTCATGGTGGCGTTAGCTTCGTGCCCTATGTTGATCAATACAAGGTGATTTTACCAAAATCGAATTTTAAGTATTATGAAATCTATAATGCTTCGGAAGGGTTTTTCGCCATCCAAGACCAGAACAATAGCAGTGAATTATTGCTCATGTTAGATTACGGGATTTTTTACGAATTTATACCAATGGATGCCTACGGAACTTCAAATCAAAAAGTAATCCCTCTTAGCGAAGTTGAAGTCAATGTTAATTATGCAGTAATCATTACCACTAATGCAGGACTTTGGCGTTATAAAATTGGCGACACTATACGCTTCACATCTACAAATCCTTATCGCATAAAAGTATCTGGTCGTACAAAGCACCATATCAACGCGTTTGGGGAAGAACTAATAATTGAAAATGCAGAAGATGCTTTGAGAGAGGTGTGCAACTGCACACAATCGGAAATTGTAGATTACACAGCTGCTCCAATTTTTATGAAAGGGAAAGATAAAGGTTCTCACGAATGGCTTATAGAATTTAAAACACCTCCTTTAGATTTAAAAAATTTTAACTTACTTCTCGATACAAAACTAAAATCCCTAAATTCAGATTACGAGGCTAAACGACTCAATAACATGACATTGAATATGCCAACCGTACATATTGCGAGAGAGCGTTTATTTTACGACTGGCTAAAACAACGTGATAAACTTGGTGGCCAACATAAAATCCCAAGACTATCTAATAGTAGAGAATATCTTGATGAACTATTACTACTGAATACCACAAAATAGTTGACTCACTGCTAACTTAAAAAATAACTTAGGTAAATACGGTTGGGTTTTTGTATTTACGATGAAGTCCCAACAATGACAAATATTCCTTTTGATGTTATTTATTACTTTATACTTTGAGAAAAAAAAAACCGACAAACAACACAGTATTTTCCCACACAACGAAAATATGGTAGTGTTTATCCAAAAGGTGCAAAGTCATTTTTTTTAAGAAATTAATGCACCTATATTTACATAGTCTTGAAGAAAAAGCAAACTATTGAAGCATTTAAAAAGACTAAAAACTTAAAGAAGTTATTCAAAGATATTGTTAAGCAATATTAATTATTAAATCCAATAAAAAAACCACTCTCGGGAAAAGAGTGGTTTCTTTTTTTATATTTTGTAATGTAAAATCTAAGACACTGCTTTCAACTTTTTAAGCGTTGTTTTTGATAATTTATCTTCAGCATAAGATTTTGTTACATTCAATTTTTTATCACCAGAGCTTGGCATTTCAAACATAGCATCGGTTAGAATCTCTTCACATAAAGAACGTAATCCCCTCGCACCTAATTTGTACTCAATTGCTTTTGTAACGATATAGTCTAAAGCACCTTCAGTAATCGTCATTTCTACCTCATCCATTTCAAAAAGCTTCTTGTACTGCTTTATAATGGCATTTTTAGGCTCTGTTAAAATAGCTCTTAACGTTTTGGCATCTAACGGGTCCATAAAGGTCAATACTGGAAGACGACCTATAATTTCTGGTATCAATCCAAAATCTTTTAAATCTTTCGGGATTATATATTGTAACAGATTATCTATATCTAATGCTTCTGCATCATGAGCAGCTTTGTAACCTATGGCTGCCATATTTAATCGTTTAGAAATCTTTTTATCAATCCCATCAAATGCACCACCAGCTATAAATAAAATATGCTCTGTGTTGACTTCAATAAATTTTTGATCTGGATGTTTTCTTCCGCCTTTTGGCGGTACATTAACAACAGTTCCTTCTAATAATTTTAGTAGTGCCTGTTGCACACCTTCGCCAGAAACGTCTCTGGTTATAGAAGGATTATCGCTCTTACGTGCAATCTTATCTATTTCGTCAATAAAAACAATACCTTTTTCTGCTTTTTCTAAGTTGTAATCTGCAGCTTGAAGTAATCTTGTTAAAATACTTTCAACATCTTCACCAACATAGCCAGCTTCTGTCAATACCGTTGCATCTACAATTGCCAATGGTACATTAAGCATTCTCGCAACAGTTTTTGCCATTAAGGTTTTACCTGTACCAGTTTCACCAACCATTATGATATTTGACTTTTGAATTTCTATATCATCATCACTCGGTGGCTGCAATAAACGTTTATAGTGGTTGTAAACCGCAACAGACATTACTTTTTTTGTGTATTCCTGACCAATAATATATTCATCAAGAAATTTCTTTATTTGCTGTGGTTTTTTAAGCATTAACTCTGAAGATAATTCTTCATTATCAGATTGCTTAGACTCTTCTATAACAATACCGTGCGCTTGCTCTATACAGCGATCGCATATATGTGCATCTAAACCTGCTATTAATAAATTGGTCTCTGGCTTTTTCCTACCACAAAACGAACATTCTAATTCTTCCTTTGCCATTTTTCATGTTAAAAGTTAAAAGCTTAAAGCTGAAAATTCTTACTCGAACTCACTTAAACTTTTTTCTTGTTATTTATATTTACCTGAATATAACTGAAACTCTAAATTTTAAATGCAATTGCAAGATGCTTGAGAGTTTCAATTTCCGAAGTAAAATTTATATTATCCTTTTGACAGCACTTCGTCTATCATACCGTATTCCTTAGCCTTCTCAGCTTTCATCCAGTAATCACGGTCACTATCTTCATACACCTTTTCGTAGTCTTGACCGGAGTGTTTACTTATGATTTTATACAATTCTTCTTTAAGGGTTACAATTTCTCGAGCTGTAATTTCTATATCACTAGCTTGACCTTGTGCTCCTCCCAAAGGTTGGTGAATCATAACGCGTGAGTGTGTTAAACCACTGCGTTTTCCTTTTTCTCCTGCTGCCAACAACACTGCTCCCATTGAAGCTGCCATACCTGTACAAATGGTTGCAACGTCTGGTTTTATCAACTGCATCGTATCGTAAATACCCAAACCTGCATACACACTCCCTCCTGGGGAATTGATGTAAATTTGAATATCCTTAGAGGCATCTGCGCTTTCTAAAAACAATAATTGCGCTTGTATGATATTTGCAATTTGATCATTGATTGCTGTACCCATAAAAATAATACGATCCATCATTAGACGAGAAAATACGTCTAATTGGGATACATTAAGTTGACGCTCTTCTATAATATAAGGCGTCATACTTGTTGGGTACATGCTGCTTACAATTTTATTATAATAGGTGCTGCTTACACCTTGATCTTTTATTGCAAATTTTTCGAATTCTTTACCGTAATCCATATATTTTTTTCTGAAATTTTATTTTAAACAAAAGAGCGTAAAACCATTCAGTTTTACGCTCAAATATACTAATTTATACTTTAATTTTTTAGCTGTAAAACTCTTTTACGAAATCATCGTAAGTTATTTCTTTTGTCTTTAAATTAGCCTCTGCTTTGTAAAGATTTAACAGTTTAGTGCTCATTAGTTGTTCAGATAGGCGCTTAACTTCATCTTTATTTGATAAAATTCTTGCTGCGATACCTTCTAATTCTTCGTCACTAGAGTTCATTTGACCAAATTGTGCCATTTGTACTTTAATCATTTCTTTGGCATGTGCCTTTAAATCGTCGAAAGTCACTTGCAAGTTGTGCTTCTCAATTAGTTTACCTTCAATTAACTGGTAGCGCATACTTTTTTCAGACTTTTCGTATTCCTCCTTAGCTTGATCTGCATCCATCTCTGTCTCTCCCGCAGTTTGCATCCATTTTTGCAGAAATGATGCTGGCAAATCAAATTTTGTGTTTTCCACTAAATTCTCGGTAACGTCATTCAATAGTTTTTGATCGCCTTGTTGCGCAAATTGCTTTTCGGAATCTTCCTTGATTTTCTCTTTGAGTTCTGTGACCGATGTTACGGTTCCTTTTCCGAAGAGCTTATCAAACAATTCTTGGTCTAAATCTGCTAATTCTCTTTCATTTATCTCGTTGATTGTAAAGTTGACTTCTACATCAAGATCGTGAGCATCGTCATGGGACACTTTTAAAAAGTTCATTAAATCATGATCATCGTTGAACAACTTTTTAGTTTTTAAAGTCACGACATCACCAACCTTAGCACCAATAAATTGCTTCTCTGTTGCTTTACCTTTAAATTTATCTAAAGTAATGGTAGTAGAATTATTGATCTCTTTTTCTTCGTTTTCAAAAACTCCAGTTATTTCTGAATCCTTGGTCACTTCCTTTTGGGAAATAATTTTGCCATATTGTTTTCTAATATGTTCTATTTGGTTGTCGATCATTTTTTTATCGGCAACGATATTATAATGTGTAATTGGTTTTTTACTTTTTAAGTTGACCTCAAATTCTGGAGCTAAACCTAATTCGAACTCAAAAGAAAAATTATCGCTATCCCAATCCAGATCATCTTGAGGTTTTGGCAATGGGTTACCTAAAACGTCTAATTTCTCTTCAGTTAGATATTTACCTAAAGCGTCTTGTAACAACTTATTAACCTCATCCACTAATACCGCTTTACCGTATTGCTTCTTTACCATAGTCATTGGCACATGCCCTTTTCTAAAACCAGGTATGTTTGCCGATTTACGGTAATCGGTTAATATTTTTTCTACTTTATCGCTGTAATCTTCTTTAGCGATATCGACTTTTACAACTGCATTTAGCTCGTCAATGTTTTCTCTTGTAATATTCATTATATGTATTATAAAACCACTAAGGGTGTTAATATTATACCTTAAAAAGGGCTGCAAAAATACAATATTTTTTGCAACCCTACAATACGTTTAATGGATTGTGTTTGAGTCTAATTTTTATTTTCTTTCAAAAGCGAATTCGCAATAGATTGGCAAATAGATAATAAAATACTAAACAGTAAAGCAATCCAAAAGCCATCTACGCCAAAACCGTCTATAAACTTATCTGCCAATAAAATAATACACGCATTGATCACAAACAGGAATAAACCTAATGTGACAATTGTAATCGGGATGGTTAAAACGACCAGAATAGGTTTTACAATAAAATTAAGTAATGCCAAAACTATGGCCACAATGATTGCTGCGCCAAACCCAGTAACGCCCACTCCTGGCAAAAAATGTGCTAAAAGCATAACAATTAACGCAGTTATTAGAAGTCTAATTATTAAATTCATTTTGATGTGTTTTTAGTTAGTTAAAGTTATAAAATTAATCACAGCATCGTAAAAATCCTCAGGGTTTTCTGCATGGAGCCAGTGACCTGCGTTTCTTATGGTTTTAATTTCCGCAAGCGGAAAGTGCTGCTTTATTAATTTCTCGTCTGTTGGCATCACATATTCGCTTTTATCACCTCTTAGAAACAAGGTTGGCTTTTCAAATTTTGAATGGATTGGAAGTGCCTCTCCAACTTCTGAAACATGTTCTTTTAAAACGTCCAGATTGATACGCAAAGCGAGTTTACCCTTTTCTATCCAATATAAGTTCTTGAGCAAAAACATGCGCGTTCCAGCTTCTTGAACATATTTTGATAATTGCTTATCTGCTGCTCCTCTACTCTTTAATTCTTGAAAATCCAGTGAAGATAATCCTTCTAAAATGGCATCGTGATGGGTTGGGTAGAAACGCGGACTTATATCTGCAATTAATAATTTAGAAACCAATTTTGGAAATTCCGTAGCAAAAAGCATTGCAGTTTTTCCACCCATAGAATGGCCCAAGAGAATGATATCCTCAAGATCATGATCTTCGCAATAGGTTTTTAAATCTTTAGATAACACCTCGTAGTTAAAGTCTTCACTATGAAAACTTCTACCGTGGTTACGTTGATCTACGAGATGGATTTCAAAACCTGCATCTCCAAATTTATTACCAAGTGTTTTCCAGTTATCGCTCATGCCTAGAAATCCGTGAAGAATGACAAAGGGTTTGCCTTTTCCTATGATTTGTGAGTGTAGTTTCATACGGTTTTATCTTTAATAATGAGATTTCTAATAGCGTTGGAAATGACAAATAGCAATTTTAATTATTTAAGTCTCTGCAAATACATTTGTACCACATTCTCAATTCCCAAATACAAACTTTCGGAAATTAAAGCATGACCAATCGAGACTTCCAACAATCCAGGAATATTATCCTTAAAAAATTTAATGTTATCCAAAGATAAATCGTGACCAGCGTTGACTCCCAAACCTATGTCATTTGATAATTCTGCAGCTTTTGCGAATAACTCGATTTCTTTTTTGTTGCCCAAACTGTATTGATGCGCAAAACTTTCAGTGTAAAGTTCTATTCTATTTGCTCCTGTAAGCTTGGCACCTTCTATCATTTTAAGATCTGGATCTACAAATATTGAGGTGCGTATTCCGTGGGAATTAAATTGAGCAATCACATCTGTTAAAAAATCTTTATGCTTAATGGTGTCCCAACCCGCGTTTGAAGTGATGGCATCTTCTGCATCTGGCACCAAAGTAACCTGTGTAGGTTTTACCTCTAATACCAAATCCATAAAAGATTGCACAGGGTTTCCCTCTACATTGAACTCGGTATAGACTTCTGGTTTTAAATCCCTTGTATCTTGATAACGAATGTGTCTCTCATCTGGCCTAGGATGTACGGTCACACCTTGTGCCCCAAAACGTTGAACGTCTTTTGCAAACTGCAAAACGTTTGGTGTATTTCCTCCACGAGAGTTTCTTAGCGTAGCTATCTTATTAATATTTACACTTAATTTTGTCATTGTACCTTTTATTTACAAACACAAAAATACAAAGTCCGTACTGCTTATTTGTGGTTATTTTTAATTAATTTTGAATAGAATAATAGATAGTTATGCCTTTAAAACAATACATCATAAACGATATAAAACCTCTCAATGTAAATGAGAAGGTTAGTGACGTCAAACTTTTATTTAATGAATTGACCTATTCACACATTCCTGTTGAAAGAGATGGTGTTTATCAAGGTTGTATTTCGGAAAATGATGCGCACTGTTTTGAATCGCAAAAAACGATTGCCGATTGTAATTATGCTATCGAAGGCTTTTTTGTAAGATCTCAAACCAATTGGCTTGATGTTCTAGAAACCTTTGCTCAAAATTCCTGTAATATTATGCCTGTTCTTGATAAACATAATAATTATTTAGGTTATTATGAGCTTGGAGATATTATTGGATTATTTAACGAGACTCCGTTTTTTGCTGAGCCTGGTGGAATTTTAATCATTGAAAAAGGAATTACAGATTACTCTTTTAGCGAAATAAGCCAAATTGTAGAATCTAACGACGCAAAAATCTTAGGTGCATTTATTTCTAAAATGGAAGGAGGTTTAATACAGGTTACTCTTAAAATTGGCAATGCAGGCCTAAACGATGTTGTACAAACATTTAGACGTTACAGTTATAATATAATTTCTGGGCACGAAGAAGACACCTATGTCGAAAACCTGAAAGAACGCTCTGAATACCTTAAGAAATATTTAGACATTTAATTTATGAAGGTAGCTGTTTATAGCCTTTACTATCCAGATAAATCTTCAGAATCTTTTGATGAGCTTATTGATGTGCTTGAGCAAAATAGTGTTGATATCTATATTGAAGCCAAATTTTACAATCAGCTCATTTCCGAAGAAAAAAAAATAAATAAACTTCAATCCTTTACAGAGCTTAACGAAAGTTTTGATCTTTTAATCAGCGTTGGTGGTGACGGGACAATCTTGAGAGCTATTACTTATGTTCGTAATCTTTCAATACCCATTGTTGGTATAAATACGGGACGACTCGGTTTTTTGGCAACGATACAAATTGATGAAATTAAAACTGCCATTGAGCATATCTTAAATGGCAATTACAAAACTTCTGAACGTACGCTTTTAAGCGTTGAGACCAATCCTGAAAACGAAAGCCTTAAGGAAACAAATTTTGCACTCAACGAAATTGCAGTAAGTAGAAAAAACACTACCTCAATGATTACTGTAGACACCCATTTAAATGATGATTACTTGACATCGTATTGGGCAGATGGGCTTATTGTTTCTACGCCTACTGGCTCAACAGGTTACTCTTTGAGTTGTGGCGGACCAGTTATTACTCCAGACGCTACCAGTTTTGTATTAACTCCCATTGCGCCTCACAATCTTAATGCCAGACCGTTGGTGATTCCTGATGATACGACTATAAAATTAAAGGTTGACGGTCGTGAAGATCAACATTTGATGTCATTGGACTCAAGAATTGTAACCCTTTCTAACGCTACCTTAATCACCATAAAAAAAGCCAATTTTAAAATTAAAATGGTAGAGTTGCTTGATGAGAGTTTTATTGATACATTAAGACAAAAAATGCTTTGGGGCGAAGACAAGAGAAACTGAGATTACAATAGACAATAAATCCTTTTAAAATCAGTTTTCAGTAAGACTATTTGCCACAAATTACCAAAGGCAAATCATATTTATTATATTTGCAAACTTTTAAAAATTTATGAGGTATTTAATCTTATTTTTATTGAGTATAATTTTCATACAAAAAAGCCACTCCCAAATTTATGAGTTTGGCATTTTTGCTGGTGGCAGCAACCCTATTGCCGATGTTGGCCCAACAGATTATGTTGCCCCTAACACAGTAACTTTGGGAGGTATCTTAAAATGGAATCGCAGCCCAAGACATTCATGGCGTTTTTCTATAAAATATTCAGATTATATAGGTTTTGATGAAAATTCTGATGACCCTAGACGTGTTGCACGTGATTACAAATTTGACTCTAATTTACTGGAGTTTTCCGCAGGAATGGAATTTAACTTTTGGGATTTTGATCTACATCAAAGCGGGATTAAAGTAGTCCCTTATCTATATTCTGGAATTTCTACCGCAAGACATCCCAATTTCTATTTTGATAATGCTGGAGAACAAGTCTCTGAGAACACAAAAAGTTGGGCATTTGGTATCCCAATGGTCCTAGGTATAAAATCAAATATTACCAATCACTTTATATTGGGTTTTGAGGTTGGCGCACGATATACGTTTTCTGATGAGCTGGATGGCAGCGTGCCAGATGATCCCTCTCGAGAGAATTTTTCCTTCGGAAATATAAACAGCAACGACTGGTATGTATTTACAGGATTCACCCTAACCTACACCTTTGGTCAAAGACCTTGCTATTGTAATTTTTAAAAATGGAATTAAAAGATCAAATTATAAGCGAAAAATTACCGCATCACATTGCAATCATTATGGATGGCAATGGACGCTGGGCTAAGCAGCAAGGGTTACTTAGAGTTATTGGTCACGAGAACGGAACAAAATCTGTTAGAGACGTCGTTGAGGCAAGTGCGGAAATTGGAATCAAAAACCTAACTCTTTATGCCTTTTCTACGGAAAATTGGAAACGTCCAAAACTGGAAGTTCAAACACTAATGAAGCTTTTGGTAAAATCCCTTAAAAAGGAAATCAAAACACTTCAAGACAATAATATTAGATTATATGCTATTGGCAATTTAAATGATCTACCAAAAAAAGCCCATCAAGAATTATTAGAAGTCATTGATAAAACAAAAAACAATACCCATATGACCTTGACTTTAGCACTAAGTTATGGCTCAAGAGAAGAAATTGTTAACGTTATAAAAGAATTAACAGAGAAAGTTAAAAATAATATAATTTCTGTTGAAAACATTGACGAATCGATTATTAATAAGCATCTTTACACGCAAAATTTACCAGATGTTGATCTGTTGATCAGAACAAGCGGTGAACAGCGTATAAGCAATTTTTTATTATGGCAAATCGCTTATGCAGAATTATATTTTACAGACATTCTTTGGCCTGATTTTAAGAAAAAGGACCTTTATGAAGCTTTGATTAATTATCAAAATAGAGAACGACGATTTGGAAAAACAAGTGAACAACTTACCTAACAACTTACTTTTGAAAACTTATATTAAGTCACTACTTACCGCATTCATTTTTATTACATCCTTTGTAGTAACTGCACAACAAACCGATTTTAACCAAGGCAAAACATACATTCTAGAAGATGTAAAAGTTACAGGTAACACAAATTTTAACCCATCTACAGTTATATCTTTTTCAAGATTAAAAGTAGGAGAAGAAATTGAAATACCTGGTGAGCAAATAAGTAATGCCATTAAAAAACTTTGGGATTCTAATCTATTTAGTAGTATCGACGTATATCTTGCAAAAACCGAAGGAAATAAAGCCTATCTAGAAATCAATCTTGTTGATTTACCAGAATTAAACGAGGTAACCATACAAGGCGTTAAAAAAGGTAAGATTGACGGATTAATAACTGAAAACAATCTTTCTAAAGGAACAAAAGTTACTGAGAATTTAGTTACGACAACCCGTAATTATATTACAAACAAATATAAAAAACAAGGTTTTTTAAATACAAAAACAACGGTTACAACTAAGGAAGTCACTAATGACTCTATTGAAAAAGCTAGAGTTAACATGCTAGTTTTTATTGATAAAGGTGAAAAAGTAAAAATTGACGACATTGTTTTTAATGGAAATGAAAAGATTTCTGATAAAAAACTTAGGAAATCAATGAAGAATACCAAGCAGAAAAATCCTTTACGTATACTTAAACGTTCAAAATTTATCAGAGACGACTATAAAGAAGATTTAGTAAGCATTATAGACAATTACAAAGAAAATGGGTATCGTGATGCTAGAATTCTGGGTGATTCTATAGTATATGAAGATGACAAAACGATATCCTTATACATAGA
The DNA here is from genome assembly GCF_000799465.1 of Psychroserpens sp. Hel_I_66. Taxonomy (NCBI): domain Bacteria; kingdom Pseudomonadati; phylum Bacteroidota; class Flavobacteriia; order Flavobacteriales; family Flavobacteriaceae; genus Psychroserpens; species Psychroserpens sp. Hel_I_66. The sequence continues at coordinate 2,426,325 of NZ_JUGU01000001.1, forward strand.
TGTAGAGGAAGGAGAACAATATAAATTTGGTAAAATTAAGTTCGTTGGTAATGCTGTATTTACAGACCAGCAATTACAGTCTATTTTAAAAATTGAAGAAGGCTCTACCTATAATGGTGTTGAACTTCGTAAACGTATTGCAGATGAAACGAAACCTGATGCTGTAGATATTACAAATTTATATCAAGATAGTGGTTACCTATTCTCATCCATCAATCCAGTAGAGACTAGTGCCGATGGTAATGTGATAGATATGGAGATTAGAATTTCCGAAGGAAAACCTGCATATTTCAATAATGTATCTGTAAGTGGTAATGATAAAACAAATGACCACGTTGTCTATAGAGAATTGAGAACAAAACCAGGAACTCTATATCGTAAAAGTGATGTTATTAGAACGATTAGAGAGCTTGGTCAACTTGGATTTTTTGATGCACAGCAGTTAACACCTAACATGAAAAATTTCAATACACAGGATGGTACTGTTGATATTGAGTATCAAGTTGTAGAGCGTGGATCTAGCCAGATAGAATTACAAGGTGGTTATGGTGGTGGTGGTTTTATTGGAACTTTAGGGTTATCCTTTAACAATTTTGCCATAAAAGATATTTTTAATAAGGAAGCCTATAAGCCAATTCCTTCTGGAGATGGACAAAGTTTAGCTTTAAGATTACAAGCATCGCGTTTTTTCCAGACCTATAGTTTTTCTTTTTCTGAACCTTGGTTAGGAGGAAAACGTCCAGTTCAATTATCTACATCAATTTCCCACACCAAACAATTTTTATTTAATCCTATCACAAGGGACGCAGATAAAGATAGAAGATTCAATATTACTGGGCTTTCTGTTGGTATTGCGAAGCGTTTGAAAGTACCAGATGATTATTTTACATTATCTCAGGCAGTTGCAATTCAACATTACAATTTAAAGAATTATAATACCGGTCTATTCACATTTGGTGATGGCTATTCCAATAACCTATCCTATACCATTGGGCTATCTCGAAACAATCTATCTGTAGATCCAATTTACCCTACAGGAGGTTCTAGTTTTGCTATTACTGGTAAGTTCTCTTTACCATATTCGTTATTTAATAATGTGGATTATGAAGCTCTAAAAAACGAACGTGACCAATTAGACCCAACAAATGCTGATGATTTAGCTAGAATTGGTGAAATAGATCAAGAACGCTTTAACTGGCTTGAATTTTATAAAGTTAAGTTTAAGGGAGACTGGTACACTAGAATATGGGATAAGTTAGTATTCAAATCTGGAATGGAATTTGGTTTCTTGGGCGCTTATAACCAAGATAGAGGTGTTGTGCCTTTTGAGCGTTTCTTCCTTGGAGGAGATGGACTCGGTAATTTTGCTCTAGATGGTAGAGAAGTGATACAACTTCGTGGATATCCAAATCAATCCTTATCTTCTCAAGATGGAGGAACCATTTACAATAAGTTTTCTTTGGAATTACGCTACCCTATTACTCTAGGTGCACAGGCAAAAATTTACGGACTTACATTTGTTGAGGCTGGTGCTTCTTTTGACAATTTTAGAGATTACAATCCTTTTAATCTTCAAAGATCTGCAGGTGTTGGGCTAAGAATTTTTATGCCAGCGTTTGGTTTACTTGGTATTGACTTTGGATATGGTTTCGACCCATTACCTGGACAAACACAAAAGAACGGTCAAGAAATTCACTTCATTATTGGACAGCAATTTTAATTTTGGCACGATATTTTCTATATACCATAATAATTAACAATATGACGATTTAATGTCTGTGTTAAAATTTTTCTAAATATATTTCGTTAATTTGAAAAACTAAACACATTTGACAGAATCGTATTTTAATCTGTCATTTTAAAATTTATAGTAATTATCATAAATAATAAAATTATACAGATGAAAAGTAAAGTTCTTTTTTTAGTGGCCATAATAAGTCTAGTGAGCTTTGTTTCCAATGCACAACGTGGTGTTAGAATAGGTTATATTGACACAGAATACATTTTAGAAAATATACCTGAGTACCAAGAAGCAACAACGCAGTTAGAAAGTAAAGTTCAACAATGGAAGACTGAAATTGAACAACGCCTCACAGCAATCGATACAAAAAAGAAACAATTAAATAGTGAAAGTGTATTATTAACTAAAGAATTGTACGAAGAGCGCTTAGAGGATATCACTTTTGAAGAAGCAGAAGTTTTAGATTATCAGCAAAAAAGATTTGGACCAAATGGCGATTTGATGATTCAAAAAAACCAATTGATACAACCAATACAAGATCAAATTTTTGCTGCAGTACAAGAAATTGCAGGTGGTAAAAAATATGATTTCATTTTTGATAAATCTGCAGACGTGGTAATGTTATATTCTGCGGAACGTTTTGACCTTAGCGAACTAGTCATTAGAAGCATTACAAGATCATCTAAGCGAACACAAGCAAATTCAAGAGCAGAGCGCAGACAAGCGGAAGAAGAAGATGTCGTGCCCGTGGTAAATAAAGAATTAGATGAGCGTCAACAAGCTATTGAAGATAAAAAAGCAGCTCGTGAAGCAGAAATAGCTAAGCGACAAGAAGCACAATTAAAAAGAAGAGATTCTCTTAAGGCTGCTGCTGCAGAAAGACGTCAAAAAATATTAGACGAAAGAGCAAAAGCAAAAGAAGAAAGAGACAGCACAGGTAGCAGAACATCTCCAACAACAGAAAAAGGAGAAAACGCTAAAAAACAAGATTCTTCAAAAGCTAAAGAAAGTGGTGCAACAAAAACACCAGCTCAAATAGCAGAAGAGAAGAAACAACAAAAACTAAAAGATCGCGAAGAACGCAAAAAAGCTTTAGAAGAGCGAAAAAAGAAAATACTCGAAGAGAGAAAAAAAGCAAAAGAAGAGCGTGAGGCACAAGAAAAAGAAAATGACTCCGTTCCCGACGATAACTAAAAATAATAATTAAACACGTAACAAATTTAAAAATGAAACACTTAAAAACCCTTTTATTAGCAGCTATACTATTTGTTGGCACAACAAGTCTTGCAACAGCACAAAGTAAAATTGCACATATAAATACAACAGATCTTGTGCAGGCTATGCCAGATATGAAAGCTGCTCAAGCAGAGATTGAAAAGTTATCTAAAACTTATGATGCAGATTATAAGACAATGGTAACAGAACTTCAAAATAAAGTGACGCAATATAGAGCTGAGGCAGAAACTAAAACTGAAGAAGAAAACACTAAGCGCGCTAAAGAAGTTCAGCAAATGGAACAAAGTATTCGTGAGTACCAAGCAGGTGCACAAGAAGATCTTGGTAAAAAAGAAGCTGCTTTATTAAAGCCTATTTTCGAGAAAGCTAAAGCTGCAATTAGTAAAGTTGCCAAAGCGCAAGGTTACCAATATGTATTAGACTCTACTCAAGGTGGTGGTGTATTAGTATCAGACGGTAAAGATCTTTTAGCAGATGTAAAAAAAGAATTAGGATTCTAATCCATTAGAATTTATAAATTAAACGATAATGAAGCCACTTTTAATAAGTGGCTTTTTTTATTTTTGTAATATGAGAAGTAGTGAACCCATAGGTATATTTGATTCTGGAATTGGTGGCACATCGATTTTCAAAGAAATTCATGCGCTGTTACCTCATGAAAATACTATTTATCTGGCAGATAGCAAAAATGCACCTTATGGCAATAAAAGTAAATCTAAAATTATTGAACTAAGCATCAAAAACACAGAGTTACTTTTAGAAAAAAACTGTAAACTTATCGTTGTAGCCTGCAATACTGCTACAACAAATGCCATTTCTTATTTACGTGCCACCTATGATATTCCATTAATAGGTATAGAGCCAGCCATTAAACCCGCAGCACTTAACACAAAAACGAAAGCAATTGGCATTTTAGCCACAAAGGGAACCTTAAGCAGTGAATTGTTTCATAAAACTACAGATCTATACAGTCAAGGTATCAACGTTATTGAACAGGTTGGTGAGGGTATCGTACAACTTATTGAAGATGGTAAAACCGATAGTAATGCTATGAAATCGCTCTTAAATGAGTATCTAAAACCAATGCTAAAGGCAGATATAGATTATTTAGTTTTAGGTTGCACACACTACCCATATCTTATCCCTATGCTATTAAAAATGTTGCCTAAACATGTAAAAATTATAGATTCTGGATTAGCTGTAGCTAAGCAAACAAAAAATATCTTAGAGCAGAATAATATACTCAACACAACTAATAAAAAACCTGATCATATTTTTTATTCCAACGGAAATGTAACTGTATTGAAAAATATCGTAGATAAAAAATTCACTGTCAAAGCACTGGACTTTTAGTCATCAAATTTCCGAAGAAAATAAAACAATTAATTTATTCTTTAAACCAACTGGAATATTCCACATAATTATCTGCAATACGATTGATCTCACCAGAAATTAATGCTTCACTAATATCCTTTACTTTTTTAGCTGGAATTCCAGCATAAATACTGCCAGACTCAACAATCGTATTTTTTGTTACCACTGCTCCTGCTGCGATTATACTATTGCTTTCTATCACACAATCATCCATCACGATGCTTCCCATACCAATGAGAACATTGTCTTTAATAGTGCAACCGTGAACTATCGCATTGTGGCCAATCGAAACATTATTGCCAATGGTCGTTGGTGATTTTTGATACGTTGCATGAATTACTGCACCATCCTGGATATTGACTTTGTTTCCTATTTTTATAAAATGCACATCGCCTCTAACGACTGCATTAAACCAAATGCTGCATTGTTTTCCTACGGAAACCTCACCAACAATTGTAGCGTTTTCTGCTATAAAGCAATCGTCTGAAATTTGTGGATGCTTACCTCTTACTGGTTTTATGATTGGCATGATATTGTGTTTAGCTAATGTTTTTTGATTTATCACTTAAAATAAGACAATAAATCAGATTTTTTAGAGGCAGATACCATAATTTCTTTTCCGTTGCTTAATAATACGCTTCCTCCTTTTCCTTTGATGTATTTTGTTACTTCGTTAACATTCACCAAATAACTTTTGTGTACTCTGGCAAAACCACTTTCAGTAAGTGCGTCTTCAAAATACTTTAGAGTTTTACTTACGAGTTTCTTTTTATTGTTGTTGAGATAGATTTCGGTATAATTGTCATCTGCTTTGCAATACATGATGTCTGCGGTTTGCAGCACTTCAAATCCGTCTTGTTGTGGTATTGTAATCTTACCTTGTACCGTTGTGGTTTTAGGAACTAATACTTGATCTTGAAGCGCATCTTCCTTTACTCTTATTTCGGTTACATAATCTACAGCTTTGATAAGCTCATCAATAGAAATTGGCTTCATTAAATAATAAGATGCGTGAGCGTTTAAAGCCTCAATTGCATAATGATTATAAGCAGTCACAAAAACGGTTTCAAAATTTACATCACCAACTTTATCCAATAAATCAAAAGCATTACCATAAGGCATTTCAACATCAAGAAAAACCAAGTCCAATTCGTTATTTCGAATCAAGACCAAAGCTTCTTCTATATTTGCTGCTTCTCCTAAAACGTCAACATTTGGGCAGTATTTATTGAGATAATTCTTAAGAATTTTTCTACTCGTTTCTTCGTCTTCTACGATTATTGATTTTAGTTTCATTTAATCTTTTTTTAGAGTTACAACCACCTTGGTGCCACAATCTTCTTCCGAAGAATTATCATCAATCAGCACATCAACTTTATCCTTATACATATTGTTGAGAATCGCAACCCGTTTTTTAATGTTGCCCATGCCTTTTGAGTTCTGCTTCTGTTGGTTTGCTGTTTTTAGTGATTTGGAGCGTTTTCTCCCTATGCCATCATCTGCAACTGTAATGGTTATTTCATTATCGCTCTTTTTGGCTACTGTAATTTGTAGATGGCCCTTTTTACTCTTGTATCGTAATCCATGCCATACCGCATTTTCAATATAGGGTTGCAATAACATTGGCGGAATTTGATACTCACCAACCACAACATCATCATTGACCGTAATATCATAATCAAATTTATCCTGAAACCTGAAATGCTCCAACTTAGTATATAAATCTAGAAGCTCAATCTCCTTTTGCAAAGGAATAAAATCTTCTTCACTATTTTCTAGAACTGCTCGCATTAAATGTGAAAAATCACTCAGATATTTATTTGCTGTACGCTCATCATTACTGGCTATAAAGCTGTTTACCGAGTTTAAGGCATTAAATATAAAATGCGGATTCATTTGACTACGCAACGATTTTAAAGCAAGTAAATTATTTGCCAAACGTTGCTGCTTGATATATTTATACATAAAAAAAGCAGTGATCAACAATAAAATCAATCCTGTAATAAGCGAATAAATTATAATATCTTGATTTTTGCTTCGTGCCTCAACCAAACTTCTATTGAGTTTACGGTCACTTTCTAAGCTCGTAATTCGGTTTTGTTGTTCTACGATATTACGTCTAAAGCGATCTGCCTGAGATAATTCTTGTTCACGTTTGATGTACAACTCATCTACAACGACTTTATAATCTTCAAAAGCTAATCGTGCGTTTTCAAAATCGCCAGCATCTACGTACACGTCAGATATTTTTCGCGTTGCATCTTTTTTTACGACCAAATCGCCTTTTGCATCTGCCTCTTTAATACTTTTTTCTAAGTACGGGATGGCTTTGTCGTAATCCTTTTGTAAAAAATAGGCATTACCAATCTTATAATTTTGTTTTTGAAGTGTGAGCGGACTTTCATTATCTATAATAGAATCTCGTTCTACAGCTTCAACATCATCTACAATTTCTTTTCTAAGTTGTATTTCTTCGGAATAATTGCGATTCACATTATTAAATTCCGCAACTGTTTCCTTTTCTTCTAATGCTCGTTTTTTATTGGTCTGCTCTGCCAATTCCAAAGAATTATCGAAAAAATATCCTGCTTCTTTAGTAAATCCATCACCATTATAAGCCTGTGCTATTTTCGAGTTGAGATCCACAACCTTTGGTTTGATCAAGTGTGTGTTGGCAACCTCTAATCCTTTTTTATAGGCAGTTATTGATAATGCATAATTTTTAATACTAAAATACGTATCACCTAAACCTTCATATAATGTCACCAATTGATAATTGCTCAGTTGTTTTTTATCAATAGCTTTATAAGTATCAATACTTTCTTGATAGTTTTTGTTGCGCTCATAAGCTTTTGCCAAACCTAATTTAGCCTCATTAGATTCTCTATTTTGCAAGCTTACTCTGTAATTTGTTACTGCCAAATCAAATTGTTTCCAGTGCATGTAAACTTCAGCTAAAACCAAATAAGCTTCTGCATTTTGTTGTTGGGAATTGCTTTGTGAAATGGCCTTTCCTGCAAAATCAATACTTTTACTTACATCTAATTTTTTATACTTGCCAATCGAATCAATTAAGGCATTAAATGCTTTAATATTGTCTTTATATTTAGGGCTGGATTGCTTTCTTTCAATGGCTGGCTCTACTTCTACAGTAATGCGTTCATCGTCTTTAATAGTGTAATAAACCGTCTCAAAATCTTTATGGCGTATCATTAATTCATCACCCTTTCTTGCTCGTATAATAAAACTACCATCAAAACCAGTCATAGTGTAAGCTCCTCCATTGACCTCTACATTTACTTTTGAAATGGGATTATAAGTATCACTTTCCCTAACCGAACCCCTTATTGTAAACAATGGAGATTCACTCTTTGCTTTATAGGCATCGTTTTGCTGTGCAGCTACATTTCCGAAGGAAAATAACAACAAAACCATCATAATATTTATAAGTAATCGTTTCATGTTTTGCCCATCTAAATGGGTATAATAGTATTGAACGGAATAAACTTACATACTTTAATTGATTAAATAAAATAGAGATTTGCCAATACAGTATTTTTTCTTCAAGAAATAGATAGGTTCACTCATTTACTTTCAACTTTCCCTAATCAAAAACCTGCGTTTACTCATTCTCGCTTTTTATAAATTAAAGTTGCACATAGATTTACAGCAAGAATCAAAAAACAATTCAGATAATGAAAAATCATGTGCTTACCTTAATATTATTTTTATTTTTCTTCGGAAATGCAAACGCACAACACAAAGGAAATTACGACCAGATCTCACGCCAAAACGTATTGCATTCTGGAAATGCAACCATTTACAACCCAACTGTACAACAGCAAATCAATAAAGTATTAAATCCAAGCACACACGTATTTATTGATGTTAAGGCATTACAAAATGTTGAAGCGACAACGTACACAGCAATTTTTAATATTTCTCAAATTGGAGCAACCGCAGACAGCACAAATTTGTTAATCAACCAAAAAATTGACAACATTAAAAATGAGCTTAAAGCTATAGGAATTTCCGAAGATGACTTCGCAATTGATGTGATTTCATTTGTTCCCAATTATGAGATTGAAGTTCAAAAAAAGCTCTTTAGCAAAACATATACTGAAGTTCCCAATGGTTTTGAGCTTCAGCAAAATTTACATATTCAGTTTACAAAAACCAATCAGTTTGAAAGTATTTTAACCGCATGTGCAAAAAGTGAAATCTATAATTTGGTAAAAGTGGATTATTACATAGAGAATATTGCAGAGGTCTATAAAAACCTACAAACCAAACTCCTCAAATTAATCGAGGATAAAAAAGCTTACTATAAAATTTTAGGCTTTGATTTGGCAGATTATAATGTTGCTATTGCAGATGACCAATACTGCTATTTCCCAAAAGATTTCTATCAAAGCTACCAAGCCTTTAATAGTGTTTCCTTTGAAGCTATTCACAAGAAAAAAGGAGTCACTACTGCGAAAAAACAGACTTCCTATTATTACCAACCCTTGTCTTATGAGAATTATGATGTGGTCGTAAATCCGTCAATTTTAGAACCTGTGGTTCAAATTGGGATGAATATTAGGTTACAATACACACCAAAACCTATAGAAGCAAAAACAGAACCTGTTGTTAAAACCGAAATTAAACATAAATACTACGTTGTTTCACCAAACGGTACTCTAGATATCAAAGCGTTGCAAACCGATTAAAATAATAATCATGAAAACAACAATTAATTTATGTATCGCAGTACTATTAATGTCTCCTTCGGAAACTCAAAAACTTGATTACCCGAAAGCTAAAGTAAGTTATTCAGACTTTGAAGAATTGGTGAAAGAAGTGAAAAGCCACAGAGAAGAAAGGTTATTGAGTCTCAGCCAGTTTATGGACAAATGTAATGAGGATAATGTGATAATTCTAGACACGCGCTCAAAAGAAATGTTTGATAAAAAACATATTGAAGGAGCTTTGCATTTAAATTTCTCAGACTTCTCTGTAAGTAACTTGGCCAAAATAATCCCGAATAAAAAGACAACCATTTTAATTTATTGCAATAATAATTTTAATGGTGATGAAATTCATTTTATGAGCAAAACTGTTAGACTTCCACCTTCCGAAGAAGAAAAAAAGAAGACACGCTCATTAGCTCTAAACGTGCCAACCTATATCAATTTATATGGCTACGGTTATGAAAACATATACGAACTGGATGAACTTATTTCATTTTTTGATCAAAGCATAAAATATGAAGGCACTTCATTAAATCAATAAATAATTTTAAAAAACAAAAGGATGAAAACAAATTTCAAAACTCTATTAGTATTGCTCTGTACAATGACAATTGTATCGTGCAATGCAAAAGAAAAAAAAGCAACAGAGCAATTAGCGCTTTTAGAAACTGAAACCACTCACACAAACGAACAATCCATAAAAGTGGCTTTATTGTTAGACACAAGCAATAGCATGGATGGCTTGATTGATCAGGCAAAAGCACAACTTTGGGAAATTGTCAATGAATTATCTTACGCCAAGTGCGGAGATGAGCAACCCAATCTTCAAATTGCGTTATACGAATATGGCAATGATAACTTAAACAGTGACGAAGGCTATATTAGACAGGTATTAGAGTTTAGTGATGATTTGGATGAAATTTCAAAACAGCTATTCTCTTTAACAACCAATGGCGGAAATGAATATTGTGGTCAAGTTATTCAAACATCATTAAACCAATTAAAATGGGGAGAGAATCAAGATGATCTAAAACTGATTTTTATAGCAGGAAATGAACCCTTTTCTCAAGGTAAAATAAGTTATCAAGATGCAACAAAACAAGCGCATAAAAACGGTATAAGCGTCAACACCATTTTTTGCGGAGAATATAATTTGGGTATTTCTAACTTTTGGAAAGATGGTGCAAATCTAGGTCATGGTGATTATATGGCAATTAACCATAACCATGAGACTACGTATGTAGCGACCCCTTACGACGATAAAATCTTAAACCTTAATCAAAAACTTAATGGAACTTATGTTGCCTACGGAAATATCGGTAGAACAAAAATGGCGCTACAAGAAGAACAAGATGATAACGCCAAAGGCTATAGCGATGAAAATGCAGTAAGTCGAACAGTGAGTAAAAGTTCACATTTGTACAAAAATGCAACGTGGGATTTGGTGGATGCAGAAAAAGAAAAGGATTTTAAATATGATGCCCTAAAAAAAGAAGAATTACCAAAAGAGCTTAAAAATAAAAGCACATCAGAAATTAAGGCTTATATAGCTACAAAACGTGAAGAGCGTGAATCGGTTCAGAAGGAAATTCAGCAACTAAACGAGAAAAGAAGGCTGTATATAAAATCACAGCAAAAAGATGATAATAATGGGTTAGAAAATGCGATGATAAAAGCCATTAAAACTCAAGCGAAAGAAAAGAAGTATAATTGGTAAACAATTGATAATCGAAAATATCTCCAAAACCTCCACAAAAAAAGTCTCGAATAAATCGAGACTTTTTTTTAGTATATTATTGAAATTATCCTAGTTAATCGCAGGACAGTTACATTCATATTTCTCTCTTCTACAGTTAAAGTTGTAACCTAAAGTTATTTGATGGAATCCACCATTATTAAATACAACCGAGTTAGCTTGATAAGAATACGTGTATGCAAATACAAAATTGTTATAATCAACACCAACAAAAGGTGTAAAGTATTGTAATTTTTGGCTACTTATTCCAGATCCATTACCATTTTGGAATTCTGCTCCATCTAAACTTCTTCTGTAAGATAAACCACCCCAAATCTTACCAAAATCCATTTCTCTATAAGCTTTGGCATTAATATCAAAAGAAGCTTCTTCTGTAGCATCTCTATACATAAACATTAAAGAAGGCTCAAAACTCCATTCACTTCCAAATTTACTAAATGTATTTCCAGCAGAAAAAATATAAGTTCTTAGGTTGTCATAACTTAGACCTTGTTCATTGAAGTTAATTCCATCGTTGTTTAAAACATTCTTTACTGTCGCATGAGCATAAAAATCTATAAGATGATATGAAAATCCAAAATCAACATTAAAATTAGTTGCACTTTGTTCAACACCTGCGATGATTGGATCAAAACCATCTTCCAAAAATTCTGTTTCGTCTAATTTATACTGAATAAAACCAGCACTCAAACCAAATGACAACATATTTAAATCAATCTCATTACGAGAAAACATCAAATGGTGTGCATAAGTTAAGTATGCACCTGTTTGTGAATGATAACCGTTTTTATCATTATAAACAATAGCTCCTATAGCAGATGGTGAATCCCCTAATCTACTATTGATACTCAACGTTTGAAGGTTTGGTGCTTCATCTTGACCAAACCACTGCGCTCGTGCAGTAAGTCTAACCTTTGCACAGTTTGCTACTCCCGCCATAGATGGATGGATCAAGTAATAATTATCAGTCAAATAATCTGAATAAATGGGCAATCCTTCTTGAGCTGTTCCAATTTTTGTAAACAGTGCTAAAAATGCAATTATGCAATACTTCTTTAGATTCATATCAATTTATCTTTTCAGGGTAAAATGGGCTTTAAATTCTTTACGTTCACCGGTGCTCGGCTCGTTGTACTCCACCACGAACCAATAGTCACTGGTCGGCATCTGGTTACCGTTATAGGTACCGTTCCAACCTGCTCCCGTCGGGCTGAGCTGCTTGAGCAACTTTCCGTATCTGTCAAATATATAAATTTTTGCGCTTGGTTGGCTATTTATCGCACTAATGTTCCATGTATCGTTGTAACCGTCACCGTTAGGCGTGAAGAACTTAGGGTAGTCCATCACGATCACCTCGTCACTGGCCTCACCGCAACCGTTCCTGTCCCTTGCGGTCACAATGTGCTCTCCAAGGGATACGTCCACGAACGTACTCTGGTCCTGCCATGGGCCACCGTCCAGGCTGTACTCGTACTCTCCCGGTCCATCCACCGTGACCTCTATCACGTGGCTGTCCGCAAAGGCATCCGTCACCACGACCGCTGTCACCGTCGGCGGTGCGCTCTCGATCACTTCTGTTATATCGCTGCCAACGCACATCGTTTCCGCTGAGCTTGTCGCATCGGTAACGTTTACAGTGTAGGTCCCTCCTTCGCTAGGCATATAACTGCCTTGGGTCGCTCCTGCTATCGGTGCTCCGTTGAACAACCACTCAAAGGTATAGGTTGGCGTGCTCAGACCTGTGTCTAATAATAATGGGTTTAAAACCTCTGTACCGTTAAGGTCAACACATAAAATATAACTCTCCTGCAAGTCAAATACCGGTAACGGGTTCACTTGTAGCGTCAACGATGCGACTTCATAACAGATCGAAGTATCCATTCCCGCTGCATCCGGTGTGTCATTGTCCACCCTTGCCCAGATGACCTGTGGATTGACAATGTTCTCGTAAAGGAACGGTAATGGGCTCACCCCTAGCTCAGCATCCGTCTCACTTGCATAATAGCTCACGGTATAGTTCGCTGGGTCCTGACCGTCCAGGATCTCACCGTTCTGCACGGTAAGGTCGAACTGTGCACTGTTGTTGGTCGGGTCGTTGTCCGCGTCCATCTCATCGTCACAGATCTCGTACAGTATCGCCTCCATATCGCTGTTGGCCTCCGCTGCCTCCTGTACCTCTATGTTGAAGCTTGGTGTGCTTATCGAGCATCCCGTATCGTTGTTGGTGATCGCCACGAAGATCTGCTGTGGGTTGGTGACGTTCGTATATGGGCTCACAAGGGCGTTCATTAGATCGTCCGCATCCTCTTGGCTCACGTGATAGGTCACCGTGAACAGTGATGGGTCCTGACCGTTGAGCACCTCGCCATCCTTCATCGTAAGGTCAAAGTCGTAGAAACCGTCGTTGTTGAGCTCACAGGCGATAAAATCGGTGACAGCTACCACGTCCGGCAATGGGTTGACGATGATCGTAAAGTCGACTACCGTATAGCACTGCGTGATGTCATTGGTCACCCTTACGTAGATGACCTGTGGTGTAACGGTGTTCGTGTACATCGTTGGGTCCGCTATGGCGCCGATGCCATCCTCGGCGTCCTCTAGGCTCTCATGGTAGGTAGGTGTGACCCCGGTCTCGCCATTGAGTATCAACAGCTCGTCAGTGGTCAGGTCGAACACTTCTTCCATGTCCCCTGGGTTGGTATCGTCACAGAGTACCAGGTCAGGGATGGTCTCGGTAGGTGTTGGGTTTGGCAGCACCCTTATGGTGAGCGTCACCTGGTCCGTACATCCAGTATCCGTATCGGTGACCACCACATAAAGGGTCTGTGGGTTGGCTGGTGCTGTGCCAACTGCTGTATTGGTATAGGCTTCTGCGTCAACTGCGTTTTCCTGTGCATCGGCATCGGCCTGCGTCTCATAGTAGCTTACGCTCCAGCTCGCCTCGCCCCCTGTGATCTCGTTGTCCTTTACCGTAAGGTCGAACACAGTGACCTCATCGTCGATCTCATCGTCGCATAACTGTAATGGTGCCGGCTGTACCGCCACAGGTGGCAGCTCTACCCTGATCTCAAACTGTCCCGTATCCACGCAGCCATTGGTGCCGCTCAACAACCTTACGTAGATGGTCTGTGGGTTACTGGTATTGGTATAGTTGCCAACATTGGCTATCGGGCTTGCTCCCGACTGTGCGTTTGCCAGCGTGACGTGGTAGGTCAACGTGACATCGGTCTGTGTACCCAGTATTTCATCGTTCTTGGTGGTCAGGTCGAACTGTGCGATCCCGTCCGCATTGGTATCACAGATCACATAGTCGTCTATGGTGATCGGTACCTCTGGGGATTCCAGCACACGGATCGTCAACGTTTCCGAAGCATTGTAGCAACCGGTCTCCGTATTGGTGAGCCTGATGTAGATGGTCTGCTGGTCGATCACGATGTTCGTGTAAGGGCTTGACAGCGGGTTGTCCCCCATGTTGGCGTCCTCAAGTGTCTCGTGGTAGGTCACCGCGGTGTCCAGCTCTCCGCCTATGATCTCCAGGGTGCGCTCTTCCAGGTCGAAGCTCGCGAAGCCATCGTTGTCGCTGTCGCATTCCTCAAGGTCCGTTGGCGCCGTAGGTGATGGGATCGGGTTGACCCTTAATAATATTGTCGCCGTGGTGCTTACCGAGCATCCCGTAACGTCGTCGGTCGCCACCACGAAGATCGTCTGTGGGTTCTCGATGTTCGTATATGGGCTGGTGACCGGGTCGGTCTGCGTGTCCGCGTCCAGCTGTGTCTCGTAATAGGTGAGGCTGATGCCTGTCTGCCCGTCCAGGATCTCGTCGCTGGCGTCCTCTAGGGTAAACACTTCAATCTCGTCGCCAGGGTTGTTGTCGTCACAGAGCTCCAATGGTGCCGGTTGTACCAGTACCGGTAGTGCATTGACGATCAGTTCCAAGGTGGTGAGCTTGTAGCAGCCCGTTGCGCTGTCCTCAACGCGTACCCAAAGGATCTGGTTGAACGCTATCGTATTGGTATAATTGGTCGGGTTTGTTATTGGACCGGTGGGCATATCCGCATTGGCCTCGCTCGTATAGTAGCTTACCGTATATAGCGTTGGGTCTGCCAGGTTCTGGAGGATCTCGTCCTCCTTACTGGTCAGGTCAAACTGTGCGATGCCATCAGCGGACAGGTCGTCACAGACCTCAAGTGCGGTCGGTGCCGCGCCCAGTTGCGGTGTCGGGTTGACCACGAGCACGAGCTCAACGATCGTGGCGCAGTCGGTCGCTATCGTCGCGCTCTCCACACGCACGTACACCGTCTGCATGTTCTCCACGATGTTGTTATATGGGCTATCCAATGGGTTGACACCGTTGTTGGCATCTGCCATGGTCTCGTGGTAGGTCACCGTTAGGCTAGGGTCGCCTCCGGTCACCTCGTTGGTCTTGCTCTCTAGATCGAAGACACCGAATCCGTCACTGTCCGGATCGCAGTACTCCAAGGGCAGTGGCGTGTTCGCAATGGGTGCCTGCTCAACCACTAGCTCCAGCGTCGTGGTGTCGTAACAGCCTGTGTTGATGTCCTGGACCCTTACATATACGATCTGTCCGTTGGACGTATTTGTGTACGGGATCGGTAACGGATCTACGTTGTCATCTGCATCCTCCTGGGTAAGGTGGTAGCTTACGGAGTAGTCCGAATCGTTGTTCGTGATCTCAGTGTTCTTTATCGTAAGGTCGATGCTCGTGATCCCATCAGGTGTACCGTCGTCGCAAACTTCTAAAGCGGTGGGTGCAACTAAAGAAGGTAATGGATTTACAATCAAATCGAAACTACCAACATTAGTACAACCTGTTGTAGTATTTGTAATATTGACAAATATGGTTTGTGGATTGTCAATGTTGCTATAGAGATTAGGTAATGAATTTAATCCATCTATAGCTTCATCAAGAGTTTCATGATAAGATACCGTAACATCTGTTTGACCATCTATAGCTTCTGCATCTTTAGTTGAAAGATCAAAAACTTCGGTTTCGTCACCAGGATTATTATCATCACAAAGTTCATAATCGGAAATTGCTCCTACAGAAGGTAATGAGTTAACAATCAATATTAATTCTTCTATACTTGAACAACCTGTAAGATCATTAGTTAATCTAACAAAAATAATTTGAGAGCCAGCTGAAATATTATTGTAAGAACTTGCCTGTGCATTTACACCGTCAATGGCTTCTATTTGAGTTTCATGATAGGTCACTGTAATATCTGTTTGAACTCCTAATATTTCATCATCCTTTGATGTCAAATCAAAAATGGAAAAACCGTCATTATCATCATCACAAACTTCATAAGGTAAAGGTGGGATTGGAACTGGCAATGAATTAACAATTAAATCTAAAGATGTTGTGTTGTAACAATCTGCACTATCATTACTTTCAACCCTAACGTATATGGTTTGATTATCTATCACCGTATTCGTGTAAGTATCGGATAATGGGTTCATTCCGTCTTCCGCCTCTGCTAAAGAAAAATGATATGATACAGATACTGTAGCAGGATCTAAATCACTAATTACCTCCAAATTAGCATCTGTAAGCGTAAACATTGCGAAACCATCGTTATTGTCATCACACTCTTGTAGTGGTGTTAATGTTGTATTGATGGTTAAGCTCGTGAACTCTAAGTCAAAAAATGTTGTGTCAAAACATTCTTGGGTTAATTCTGCTATGCGCACATAAATGGTTTGTGGATCTGAAATGTTTGTATACGGACTCGCTAAAGGGTTGACATTGTCAATTGCCTCTTGTTCCGTTAAGTGATAGCTTATAATATAATCTGCTGGATCTTGATCTAACAAGACTTCAGAGTCATTATCGGTTAAGATGAACTCCCCTATACCATCCGTACTACAGATGGATAAGTTTGGAGGTGTATTTGCAACTGCATTGGGTTTAAATTCTACCACTACGGAATCGTTTGCTTGACAAATTCCGGAGAAAATAACATCTACAGCATATATTCCAGATTCTGTCACGTTTAAAGTAGATCCTGTTTCTCCTGGTATTACGACTCCATCTTTATACCATACATGGTTTGCAGTGGGTGTTTGAGTATCAAGAACTATGGTTTGACCTTCGCACTCGGCATTTCCTGCAGCAATTGTTATATCATCACCTAAATCCCCACCTAGATCAAAACTTCCAGCTTTTAAAAATACTCCGGAATCTAATGCGGTATCTGATGCATCTGCAACGACTAATTTGATATGGTATGTATCACCTGGGACTACAGGAGATTGCGCTGTAAAGACCGCAGTACGACCATCAAAACTGGATGGAGGTGCATTTGTTGCTGTATAGGCGCCAAAATATTCTTCATTAATGGCTGGACAAGAACCGTTATCTGGATGAATATTTGTAACTAAAATTGGAGTTGTAGTTCCTGGTAGAACTGCTAAATTAGTTACATTTCCAGCTGGGTCTGTTAATAAAAAGGCAAATGCATCGGAGAAGGTACATTCAAATCCTCCCATATCATATTCTTCCGAAGCCATTAAAAAATCAAAACTTATACTATCTGCAAGTGGTACAAAATCAAATTCTATTATAGATGCGTTATTTGAATTTATACCAACTGCTGCATCTAATTCTGTATCACCAGGCCAACCAAAACCTCCATCACTTAATGCGTTGTTGTTAGGACCTCTGGCATTTGCTGCATTACCAGATGTTAGTAGAAGTCCATCTGTAAACGGAAACAAACTGCCATCATTTATAAAATAACCTATACCGTTATCTGTGCCAAAATTAGTTCCTGTAGAAAATGTAATATTGCTAATTTGAGCACAATCACTGTTTATTAAAACGTCTTCTACTAATTCTTCTACTGTGTAAGTTGTTTGATCTACTACAATATTCTCTCCTACAATAAACACAGAAATAGTTGTTGTTTCGGTACATCCAATTGGATTAGCATCTGTTACACTTAATGTTACAGTATAAGTTCCTGGGGCTGCATATGTATTTGTTACTGAAGTCCCTGTAGCTGTGTTTGCGTCACCAAAATTCCACTGATAAGTAGCTCCTGTGCCATCTGTAGAAAAATTTGCACTACCATTAAATGTTATAATATCACCAACATTAGCCTGTACTGATCCTGATGCATTAATTGCTGGGTCTGTACTATCGACTGATGGCGTTATGGTTTGGCAAGGTACAGCACAAATAATATCTGCCTCCCAACCTGTAGTAGTCCCTGAGCCATTTGAAATAAACTCCACAGTTATACAACCACTAACATTAGTATCTGAGGCAATTATAGTACCTGGATTATTAGCACCATTATAAGAGCCAACAAGTGGCGCTGATGTATCATCGCCATCATAAATTGTTAAAACATCTACATTAAGTTGTGTACTAAAAGCTAAAAAGTCTAGAATAATAAATTCTCCAGCATTATTTGCGCATATTGTAATCACAAAATTTTCGTCGCTACTGTATGAGCCTCCTGGACCTCCAGAATCGTAAAATTTATCAGGATCACATCTGTTAAAACTACCATTTTGCATGTTTAAATCCTGAGCAAAAGAGAGGGAAGAAATTAATACCGAAACAAGGATTAAGTAAAACTTTTTCATAGTGTTTAAAATAGTTTAAACTTATTATTTAAAATGTCTATTCACAACAACTATAACTGGTTGAAAAAATAACTAACTATCATATTTTTATCTAAAAAAACATATTTTAGTTGAGCTACAAGTAGATATTTTGATAATAAGAGCGAAATTTAATAAAAATTAAATAATTATATCTTGTAAATCATTTTAAAAATAACAGTTTAACATCTAAAACTCCTAACATACTCTTTAAAATAACTTTCATTCACACAATTTATTATTCAAAATAAATCGAAATGTAAATAGTTATGATATTCTTAAAATATGGAAATTGATCTTATTCTTTCTTATTTTTGCTGAAATAAATTTTATGAATTCACATACAATTTCCATTAAAGAAACCACTAATCCTTCAATTATTAAATTTGAAGCAGACCAATTCATAACCCAACACGAAAGTTTTGAATTTGATAATATTGACGAGGCAAAGTCATCGCCTTTAGCACAACAATTATTTTATTTGCCATTTGTTAAAAAAGTTTACATATCAAATAATTTCATTGCTGTGGAGCGTTTTAATATTGTTGAGTGGAGCGATGTGCAAAATGAAGTTGCTGAACAAATTGAGAACTATTTAAATTCTGGAGAAAAAGTTGTTATCTCTTCCGAAGGAAAAAAGAAAATCCCAGTAACTGTTTATGCTGAAAGTACTCCCAACCCTTCTGTTTTGAAATTTGTAGCCAATAAAAAACTTTCTACAGGCTCTCATGAGTTCATCACAATTGATGATACAAAACATGCACCATTAGCGAAAGAATTGTTTCATTTTCCATTCGTGAAAAGTGTATTTATAGATGAAAATTTTGTGTCAGTAACAAAATTTGATATTGCAGAATGGAATGACATAACTCTTGAACTAAGAGAATTTATAAGAACCTACGTAGAGGCAGGTAAAATAATAATAGATCCAAGTGCACCCGAAACAAAAGCAAAACAGAATAAACAATTAGACGCAAGCTATGAGGCAAAGGATGATATTTCAAAAGAAATCATAAACATTCTTGAAGAATATGTTAAGCCAGCAGTTGCAAGCGATGGTGGAAATATTGAATTTCAATCTTACGATGCAAAAACTAAAAATGTGAAAGTAATTTTACAAGGTGCTTGCAGTGGTTGCCCTTCTTCAACTTTTACCTTAAAAAGCGGTATTGAAAATATGTTAAGAGAAATGATGAAAGACAAGGTTGAAACTGTTGAAGCAATTAACGGATAATTTTTTATCTTTATAAATATGAATTTTAAAAAACTATAAAAATGGCAGTATTAAAAGTAATTGAAGTATTATCAAACTCAGATAAAAGTTGGGAAGACGCAACAAGAAAAGCGGTGAAGCAGGCCTCAGAATCTGTGAAAAACATTAAATCTGTTTATGTGAAAGAGCAAAGTGCAATAGTTAAGGATAATGAGGTAACAGAATTTAGAGTTAATTTGAAATTGACTTTTGAGGTTAAATGATAGATTATAAATTTTAAACTATTTTTATATATAGTTTATAAAAAGGCATATTTTTTGATGTAAATAATAAAAACAAAGTATTATGAAAAAATCTACATTACTATTTACAACTTTATGTTTAATAATGACATTTAGTTTTCAATCTTTTCAAGCACAGGAAACAGGATCAAATCTAGCATTACCTTTATTTAGTAATGTTAGTGGTAATTCTATTATTACATTAAACAATAAAGACAATAAAGCTATTGGTTCACCTTATCTTACTGAGACATTTATGCCTGCTAAAATTTCTGCAATGCAAAATGAGACCTATAAAGTAAGATATAATGCTTATAACGATGAAATTGAAGTCATGATTGACGAAGATAATATTCAGAATTTTAATAAGAATATGAAGGGCGTTGTTATAACTATGCTCAACGATGATTTAAAATTCACTTCTGTAAACTTGATTGATGGTGATAATGGTGTAAAACCTGGCTATTTAGTTTCTTTAACAGACAATAACGATAAAGTAAAGTTATTTTCAAAAAAAGAAATAAAGTACTATGAAGCAAGACCTGCAAAAACCAGTTATGATAATGATAGGCCTGCTGAATTTAAAAACGTAGACGACACCTATTTCGTTTCTATAAATGATGGCTATGCACGTGAATTACCATCAAACAAAAAAGATCTTGCAAAGTTGTTTCCTAAAAACTCAAAAGATGTTTTAAACTTTATAAAAAAGAAAAGAATAAAAACATCCAAAGAGCAAGACCTGATACAATTAATTAATTATGTCAACTCACTCTAAAAATTATTAACTAAATTTGTAAACCCGAACGATTTATAAAACGCTCGGGTTTTTTTATTAAAATTTTTAAAAATAAAATTATGGAATTACAGAAATGGATTGATAAAGGCTATGAAATAATAGTTGATTTTGGTCCGAAAGTTTTAGCAGCTCTAGCCATTTGGATCGTTGGTGCATGGATTGTTAAAATAATAGTCAATGGAATGCGAAAGGCTATGAACAAACAGGAGTTTGACCCAAGTCTTCAAAAATTTCTTCTTAATCTAACGGGTTGGATTTTAAAAATAGTCTTAATTATTGTTGTATTAGGCACAGTAGGTGTAGAAACCACATCTTTTGCAGCTGTCATAGCAGCAGCTGGTTTAGCTATTGGTCTAGCACTGCAAGGCTCACTTGCTAACTTTGCTGGTGGAGTTTTATTAATGATTTTTAAGCCTATAAAAATTGGCGATTTCATCGAGGCTCAAGGGCAATCTGGAACGGTAAAAGAGATTGAAATCTTTACTACAAAACTAACTACACCAGATAATAAAGAAGTGATTATTCCAAATGGGAGCTTATCCAATGGCAATATTGTAAATTATTCTACAGAGGATTTACGTCGTGTAGATATTACTTTTGGCGTTGGCTACGACTCTAACATTAAACAAACAAAAGATGTTATTTTGGGAGTTATCAAATCTAATGAGTTTACATTAGAAGAGCCTGCACCTGCTATTAATGTTTCTGAATTGGCAGATAGTTCTATCAATTTCTTTACAAGAGTATGGGTTAAAAAAGAAGATTACTGGGCGGTTAAATTTGATTTGATAGAAAGAACCAAAGAAGCTTTTGATGCAGCTGGCATAGAAATTCCTTATCCGCACCAAGTAGAAATACATAAAGAAAATTAAGACTTTGTTTTTGGTTTTAAAGCAATAAAATCTTTTAAATAAAAAGGTTCAAAATAGGCGACATCTTCAGTGTCACCTATTTTATATTTTTCATAGGCCAGTTTTCCCATCTCATTCGCCGATGGTAGCTTATCGTCAATAAAGAAAGCGTTTTGATGATCAATGATTGCTTTGGTTTTTTCAGTTCCATTTCCGACGAAAACAACTTTTCCTTTTTCTAATAATTGATTAAATGAAGAAGGATCAAGAATCTGCGCTTCAATCTTCCGAAGTAAATTAAATTCAAAATCATAAATTGCCGAGTATACCTCCATACGTCTCGCATCTAGCATAGGCACTATAAAACCATCTTTGATCTCAACTTGACGTGCAAGCGCATGAAGTGTGGAAATAGAAATTAATGGTTTTTCAAGCGCGTAGCACAATCCCTTTGCTGCAGAGACTCCTATTCTCAATCCAGTGTATGAACCAGGACCTTTACTAACTGCAATCGCGTCAATTTGAGATTTATCTATTTGGGCAGTCTTTAAAACGTCGTCAATAAAAGTATGCAATAGTTCTGCATGAGAGTAATTGCGGTTATTATCTTCTTTTAAAACTAAAGTCTCTCCTTTTTTAGAAAGAGAGACAGAGCAATTTGTTGTTGATGTTTCTATGTTTAAAATTATAGACATCGTATATATTTATGTGATAATTATTTATTCTTCGGAAATATTTTCAGGTTTAGATACGTCGCTCTTTGCTTCAACCTTATCGCCTGGCTTTAATGTTTTTGAGACCATATTATAAGGTCCTGTGATGATTTCGGTACCATCGCTTACACCAGAAATTATTTCAATATTTGTATCATCTTGAATTCCGGTTTTTACTTTTTCTAATTTTGCTACACCGTTATCATTAATGAACACACACTCAAATTTCTCTTCATCTCCAAAACTTCCATCTTCGGGAAGTGCTGCTTTCCCATCACTTTTTTTATCTGTCATTTCAGACGCTGTCTTAATTACAATAGCGCTAATTGGAACAGCAATAGAATTATTTTTTTTATTGGTAATGATATCAACTGTTGCGGTCATTCCTGGTCTAAATGGAGAATAGCTATCTGGTTTACCTTGCATTAAATCTTGGTAAGACTCTTCTAAAATTCTTACTTTAACCCTAAAATTTGTTACTTGATCTGCTGTAAGGGTACTTGCTGCAGAATTTGCAATTTCTGTAACAATCCCTTTAAATTCCTTTTTTAAATAAGCATCGACCTCAACAATGGTAGAATCACCGATTTGTACTTTTACAATATCATTTTCGTTAACGTCTACCTCAACTTCCATATTATTGAGATTTGCTACTCTTAAAATTTCTGTACCTGCCATTTGTTGCGTACCAACGACGCGCTCACCTAATTCAACATTGAGAAGTGAAATAGTCCCGCTCATTGGCGCATATATAGTAGTCCTGCCTAAGTTGTCTTTAGCTTCATTTACGGTTGCTGCTGCACTTTGCACACTATAATAAGCCGAACTTTTTGATGCCTGGGCAGTTTCATAAGCAGCAATTGCTCGGTCCCATTCAGATTTTGAAATAACACCTTTGTCAAACAACGATTTACTTCTATCATAATTTGCTTTTGCCTCCTTGAGAGACGCTTCTGCTTGCTCTAAACCTGCTCTTACATTCTGGTATGAGGCTTGTGATCTACTTACTGCAGACTGAATAAGATCTGGATTTACGCGAACTAAAAGATCTCCTTTATTTACTTGTTGTCCTTCCTTAAACGGAAGATCAAGAATTTCTCCAGAAACTTCACTGGAAATTTTGACTTCAACTTCTGGTTGTATTTTCCCTGTTGCAGAAACAGTTTCAACAATATCAACTAAAGTCACCTTTTTAAATTCTACCTCTTTAATATTTCCTTTCTTACCGAATAATCCCATAGATTTTCCTGCAACTAAGGCAATAAGTACAAGCACAACAATTGCAAGAATGATTTTAGTTTTTTTACTCATGTTTTAAAACTTTAATTCTGTAGCTGGTATCCCAAAATATAATTCAAGAACCTTCAACTTAAATATATAATCGTATTTGGCACGATTTACTTCTATTTTAGCATTGTCAAATCTAAGCTTAGATTGACTAAAATCAAAAGCGTTTGTTAACCCTACGTCATAACGTTCCTTTGCATAATCATAAGCCAACTGCTGGGACTCTAAAGCAATTTCTGCAGCTTCAAAAGATTTGAAAGCTCCTTTTGCATCCACATAAGCTTGGTAAACATTTGATTCTAAATCTAACTCTGCCTGTTCTAATTGATACTCGCTACGTTGTAAATTTATCTTACTTCTTTTAATGTTTCCTTTTGTTGAAAATCCATTAAAAATAGGAATGTTTAAACTTAACCCATAACCAATACCATCATTTTGGTACAATTGATCAAGAAATGGATCTGCTCCAACTTGACGAGCAACTGTATTAGGAAATGTACCCACTACAGATTGACCAGTACCCTCCACTACACCAATTTCTTGCGTTACAGATGGATTATCTGGATCTGTTACCTGAATAAACGACGTAGCATTGGTATATCTCGTATCATATCCAAAAAATGCTCTCAATGTTGGATAATTAGCTCCTCTTGCAATCTGTAAATCTTTTTTAGCCAATTCTACATCTTGCTCTGCAATCTTAATTTCAGAGCGTGTCTCTTTAGCTTTAGACAAAATTTCTGAAATACTTTTATCTGCTATTCCACCATCAACAATATCGTACCCTTCATCTTCAATATCAAAATTCTCATAATCCTTAATTAACAATAATTGCGCAAGACTAATGAGTGATATGGTAATATTATTTTCAGCATTAATTATATTTTGTTTCTCACTAGCGTCTATAGCTTTAATTTCAAGGAGGTCGCCTCTTGGCAAAGATCCTGCTTCAACTAACTGTTCTGTTCGGTCTATCTGCTCTTGTGTTACCGCATTTTGAGATTTTAAAACTTCCAGATTTGCTTTATTTAAAATAACCGTTAAATATCCATTGGCTACAAAAAGAGAAATATCATCCTTCATTTTATCCAAACGGTACTGGCTTGCCAATTTAGAAATTTCGGCACGTTGTAAAGTTCTCACATTTCTTAAACCGTCAAAAAGAGTATACCCTACATTTACATTTCCAGTGACCGATAAAAATGTAGTGGTTTGTGCATTGTTTGTTACCGGGTTAAAACTAAGTCCTGTATTTTCTGAAATACTACTGCCTAAATTTAATGATGGTAAAAAGTTACCTATTGCAGTAAGCTTATCTATATCTGTAGTTGCTAAGTCTAGTTCGCTTTGTTTAACAGAAATATTGTTTTCCAACGCGTACTGAACACATTCAATAAGTGTCCATTTCTTAGTTTGAGCTTGAGAACTTATTGTTATAAAAACAATGATTATGCTTATTATTTTTTTCATGATTAATCTATAAGTATCTAAAATTTGTAAAGTGTTACACTAAATCCTAAAATTTTTATTGGGCGTATTTTGGAATTCCTTGAATTTGATTCCAAACCTTGATTTTGTCATCTTTAGTAATTCCACTTTTAACCTCAACAAAAATACCGTCACTAATTCCTAATTCTACATCCCTACGTTCAAATTCCTGATCACCCGTTACAATTTCCACATAAGGTTTTTTAGTTTCTTTGTCATATTGAACCAACGCTTCTTTAATTGCAAGAACGTTTTCTGCTTTTTCTAAAATAATAGAAGCATTCGCACTCAATCCTGCTCTAATAAAAGTAGAATCTATTTGTTTTAAAGTTCCTTTTATTGCAAATTGAATAGCTCCGTTTTCTGCTACTCCTTTGGGTGCAATGTAGTCTAAAACCGCATCAAACTTTTCATCTTCAATGGCTCCAACGGTAATTTCTAAAGGTAAACCTTCTTTTATTTTACCTACTTCACTCTCATCAACCTTCCCTTCAAAAATCATTTTTTTAACATCTGCGAGAGACGCTATTGATGTCCCTTCATTGAAATTATTTGCTTCAATAACTTGGTTACCAGCTTTTACA
Organism: Psychroserpens sp. Hel_I_66; assembly: GCF_000799465.1. Taxonomy (NCBI): domain Bacteria; kingdom Pseudomonadati; phylum Bacteroidota; class Flavobacteriia; order Flavobacteriales; family Flavobacteriaceae; genus Psychroserpens; species Psychroserpens sp. Hel_I_66. The sequence goes on from NZ_JUGU01000001.1 coordinate 2,452,013, forward strand.
GGCACATCTAAAACCATCCCAGAAACCGTAGCTCTAACTTGCGTTTGAGCAATGTTACCCAAACCGCTCGTAGTACCTGTTTTTATGATATCATAATTTTGATTTGCAGAATTCACATTGATCCTAGCCTGCTCGACCGCTTGCTTGGTCTGTAAATATGTATTTTTCACACCTTCAAAATCATTTGCTGAAATCACACCTTTATCAAACAAAGCTTTTTGTCTATCATAATTAGATTGTTGCGTTTGTAAATTGATTTTTGCAGTTTGAAAAGCAGTTTGATTTGAGGCTATATTGTTTTTTGCACTGGTTAAAGAAGACACATTAGGGATTACCCTAATTTGCGCAATTAAGTCACCTTGCTTCACATATTCTCCTGCGTCAATAAATATCTCCTCAATAACTCCAGAAATGTTTGGCTTGATTAAAATTTCTTCCTTCGGAACAATACTACCAGTTGCTACTGTCTTTACGACTATGGTTTGCTCGGTTGGGCTTTCCGAAGTATATTTTATTGGGTCCTCTTGATTTTTTTGCCATAAATAAAATAATGCGCCTCCAAATACGACGACGATTAAAATCAATAATATTACAGTTCTTGTTCTTTTCATTGGTTGATGATTATATAATTTCTATTTATTTTGATTTCTATTATTCTATTCTTAGTGCATCTACTGGCTTCATTTTGGTCGCACTATTAGCTGGAATCAATCCTGCTAAAACTCCAGAAAAAACTAATATTAACAAGGCAGTGAATACGACTTGCATACTCACACTTGGGTTGGCAAAATTTTCTACAGTGCCAACGCTGTCCAAAATAGTATTCATTAGCCAAATTACAAATGCTGCAAATGAGATACCTACCATACCAGATAATATCGTCAATATTAGACTTTCCTGTAAAATTTGAGATTTGATCATCCAAGGAGAAGCCCCTAAAGCTCGTCTAACGCCAATTTCTTTGGTACGCTCTTTCACAACGATTAGCATTATATTACTAATACCAATTATTCCAGACATAAGCACCAATGCTCCAACAAAATAACCTACAAGCGTTAAAATTGAAAACAATCCATTCACGCGTCCAAATTGCTCTGATAAGTCAAAATGACCAATTGCTCGCTCATCATCTGGATGCACTTTATGCCTTGACTTCATTAGATCAAAAATTTGCTGTTTTAGAGAGGTAATTGTTGTTCCGTCTTCCGCAGTTATAGCCATCCAACCTACATTTTCGCCTCTGTTAAATGCTTGTCCGAATGTTGTAAACGGAATATAAATTGTACTTGCATCTTGTTCGCCATCACCTTGACTATTACTCATTTTAAAAGTACCAACGACCAAAAAATTAACACCGTTGATTTTTATGTAAGTTCCTAAAATCTCTTCGCCTTTATCGTAAAGTCCACGTTCAACTCCAGTGCCAATAATACATATTTTACGTTTTGATTCAATATCTGAATAACTTATAAAACGACCCTGAAGAATATCCATTGGTTGCTGTTTAATATATTCTGGATAATCACCATAAATCTCAAAGGCACCTGTTTTAGTACCTCTTATAACATTGTTTGCTCCATTGTAACCTCCTAACTGGTTTCTTGGAGATACATATTTGATATTTGGAACTTCAGATTTTATAGCTGCAACATCACCTATTTTGTAGTTAAAGTTACGTCCTTTTGGTAAGCCTTTGTATGGTTTAGATGTGCCTTGCGTCCACATAAACATGGAGTTGGTTGCGAAATCACCAAAATCTGCAGTTACTCCATTTTTAAGCCCGTTGGTTAATGCTAACAATAGGACAAGTATTGTAATTCCCCAAAACACACCAAATGCTGTCAAAAAAGTTCTAAACTTATTTGCATTTAATGCTTCTAATATTTCGTCCCAACGGTCTCTGCTAAACATATTATTCGTCTCTTAGTGCTACAATAGGCTTTATCTTGGCTGCTCGGTAAGCTGGAATAAAACCTGCTATAGCTCCTGCAAAAACAAGCAAAAACACTGTTGTTAATGCTACATTAAAATCTACTTGAGGGTATTTTATAAAATCACTATCTATTAATGGCCCAACTGCCTCTAATAGACCAAGCCCAAATATCAATCCAAATAATCCAGAAAACATGGTCACAAATACAGCTTCTTGTAAAATCATACCAACAATAGACATTGGCATAGCGCCAAGTGCCTTTCTTATTCCAATTTCTTTTGTTCTTTCCTTAACTATGATGAGCATTATATTTCCAACACCCACAATTCCCGCAATGATAGTACCAATACCGACAAACCAAAATACCCCTTGTATAGTTGCTATCAATGAGTAAATTTTCCTGGCTTCTTCCAATGTGTTATTAACTCTAACAGCACTTAAATCATCTGGAGCAACCGTATGGATTTCCTTAAGTTGCTGTTCCATTCCTGTAGCAATACCATTTGACATTGCTACTGCCTCATCAAAATTGTCTGCCATTTTAACTGTGAATGACATGTTTCTAATATCCTCTCCAGCATTAAATACTTTTTGAGCAGTACTAACTGGAATATATACCTGACTTTCTTCACGATCTCCACCTGGATCAAAATAGACACCAACGACTTTAAAGTTCATTCCGAAGACTTGAATATTTTTATCAATTGGGTCTTCTCCTTTAAAAAGATCGGTTTTCATTTTATTACCAATTACTGCGACTTTTTTGGAGCTATTTATATCTGACTGACTTATAAACCGTCCAGAACCTATATCTGCATTTTCAATAAATTGATTGTCTGGTAAGGTTCCACGTACTCTATAGTTTCCAGATTCGTTATTATAAGAAACTGTTCCTCCCCAAATCATATAATCTTTAGATCGGTATTCAAAATAGTCATCATACTTTTGCTCAACAGCATCAAAACTAGAATTTTTTAGCTGAATGTACCGACCAGGATTTAGACCCTTATAGCCCTTTGTTGTTACCCCTGTCCAAACTGAAATCTTATTAGTTGCATCCTGTTCAAACTGAGATGTTACCCCATTTTCTATTCCCTTACTAAAACCAAGAAGCACAACCAAAATAAAAATCCCGGAAGCTACCGAAAGCCCGGTTAAAAACGTTCGCAATTTATTTTTGCTAAGCGTTTCAAATATTTCTTGCCAACGTTCTATATCAAACATGTTGTGACGCTCTAACCTGTTCTACTTTACTATCGTCAATTATCAATCCATCTTTTAGGTTGACAATACGTTTGGTCATTTGTGCGATATCGTGCTCGTGTGTAACGACTAAAATTGTTTTTCCCTCATCATTAATACCTTGAATAAGATCCATAACTTCGTAAGATGTTTTGGTATCCAGTGCGCCTGTAGGCTCATCTGCTAATAATACTTTTGGATCACTTGCTAGTGCTCGTGCTATTGCTACACGTTGTTTTTGCCCACCAGATAATTCACTCGGTAAATGATGTGACCATTTATCTAAACCTACTTTCTCGAGATAATGCATTGCTCTTTCGGTACGTTCTTTTCGCTTAACACCTTTGTAGTACAATGGCATTGATACGTTATCTAGTGCAGATTTGTAATTGATAAGGTTAAAAGATTGAAAAATAAACCCGAGAAATTCATTTCTATATTTTGCAGCTATTTTTTCGTTTAGATTTTTGATAGGCACATTATCAAGTATATACTGACCTTCGTCTGCTTCATCCAGCATTCCTAAAATATTAAGAAGAGTAGATTTTCCAGATCCCGAAGAACCCATTATAGAGACTAATTCCCCCTCTTTTACATCAAAATTTATACCTTTTAGAACGTGAAGCGAGTTGCTTCCCATGTGATAAGACTTATGTAAATCCTTAATTTGAATCATAGCTGGATGGTTAATGCTCACAAAACTAATAAAAACCAAAAACGGTTTATGCCAAGTATTTGTTAAGAATTTGATTTTTGATTGATATATAGAAGACGATAAGAAATCAAAAATGTTACAGTTAGAGACAATAATTTATAGCTTTTCCTTTTTACTTCGGAAGAATTGCCAATAAATCATAAACCCGATTCCACCAACAAGTAAATATGGGATTGTCATTAAATACATGATCCCATCGTTAACACCTTCTGCAGTAGATTGACCTTCTTCACTTTCTAAAACCGCTCTGCACATAGCACATTGAGCATTTGTTTCTATAAAAAGAAACATGGAGAAAATTGAAATGACAATCTTTTGCTTCATATAATTATACGTAATAAGGTGAAATCATTAAATACACTATAACACCCGTTACAGCAACGTACAGCCAAAGCGGAAATGTGATTCTTGCGATTTTTTTATGACGCTCAAAATTATTGGTAATTGCTCTTACATAGGTAATCAAAACAAAAGGAATGATAATAATTGATAATAGGATATGCGTCAAAAGAATAAAATAGTATACATATTTCACAGCACCTTCTCCACCAAACTCTGTGGAGTCACTCGTCATATGATAAGCAACATACATGATTAGAAAAACTCCCGAACAGCCAATCGCAGTGGTCATTAAATTCTCATGAAGTACTATTTTTTTGTTTTTTATTGCAATAAATGCAATAATTAAAATAACAGCAGTCAATCCATTTATCAATGCATATATTGGAGGCAAAAACGATAAGGGCTCTACCTCAATACCAAAATCTTGTAATTTTACTCTTGACAAAATCGCAACGAGAATAGGTACTACAATTGCCAAAATGACTATCCATTTATTATATTTTTTTTCTGCAGAAATTGTTTCGCGAGTATTCATACTATCTTAATCTTCTTTTAATAGTTTGGCAATATCTTCTTTAAGCATGCTTATTTCTTCGGTTTCGCCATCCTCATCCATTTTTTCTTCTTCGCTTATGATGCCTTTGTAGAAGATTTTAGGGTTTCCGAAGTTATCTTGTCTGGAGCGCATAAATCCGTTTTTATCAATAAGCGCAAAATTTCCGGAGTGCTCAAAACCACCATCAACATCTGGGTTTTCTCCTGCATAAATGTTAAAACCAACATTTGCCAAAGCATAGATTGCTTTTTGGTCTCCTGTCATTAAATGCCAATTAGGATTTTTGATTCCGTAGTTATCTGCATATGTTTTAAGGACTTCTTGCGTATCATACTCTGGATTAATTGTGAAAGATGCGACACCAAAATCCTCAAATTCTGAAAATGTGTTTTGAATCTGTACTAGATTGCGGTTCATTCTTGGACAAATTGTAGGGCATGTGGTGAAGAAAAACTCGACAACATAGACTTTACCTGCATAATCTTGGTTGGTTATAGTATCACCATTTTGGTCTAAGAATGAGAATGGCGGTACTTTTTTTGGCTCTCCATTTATTTCTAAAAACATCAAATCTGAAACAAAACCATCTGCAGTTGTTGAAACATTTTTTGATCTGCTCTCATCTCTTGTGATATCATTACCTTTTATTCTATCTACTATTTTAGGAATAAAAATAATTCCGAAGACTAAAAGAATAAAAGCAATACCTATGTAAGAATAGTTTGTTTTTTTAGTGCTCATAACGTTTTATTTATCTTTAGCGTTTAACTCGTCTGCACGTCTGGTTGAAGAATCAAAATCGCCTTTTCGTTTTTGCCTGTATTCGGTAAATAAAATGCGTAAGTCATCACTCATTTTATTTTTCATTTCATCTATTTCAATACAGTCGTAGGAATACAATGGATAAATCGCTTCCTTTCGTTCTTTTTCTTTGTCGCTACGATCGTCTAATCTTCCGCGCTGTTTTAAATCTTTATCTATGATGAAAATGTGGTCTGTAAATAGATCATTGGTTAAGGATTCTTCCGATTTTAAGCTATTAAAAACCTTTTTGATATCATTTGGTTCTCCAAAAACGTAATGCCAAAAACGCATATCATCGTAATTATTGATTTTTTTTTGAAGCGCATCTGCATTGGCTTCATTTCCTTTTGGCAGTATAATAACAATTTGAAATTTTTTGAAGCCTTTAAACTTGTCGTAAACGAGTTCTTTTAGGTTTGAAGCAGCGATGACGTGGTTTGTGGGCTCATTTCCGAGGAAACCAAGAATGGTTATATGATCTTTGAGAAGAACATCGGTTTCAGAATTTGATAAAAACAATTCTAGATCGGTCACGCTATCATCAACGACTTCTAAAGGGTCGTAATTGTGAGTTGATGGATACAACATCAACAAAAATGCGACAGGCAAAAAGAATAATATGCCTAATACAAGGTTACGTTTTATGTTGCTTTTATCCATAGTGCAAAAATAAAAAAAGACGGTTTAAAAAACCGTCTTTTACTATACTTTATAATGATAATGGTATGTTAAAAATCTCTTTTTATATAACCATTAGAATATACGCTTTCTATATAACCTCCTTCTTGTAATAAGATAAAAATCAAATAACAGATCAAGAATACGCCTGTCCAAACTACCATGCGTCTTAAGGCACTAGTTTCATCTCTCATGTGCATGAAATCCCAAGTGATATAATATGCCTTAACAATTGTTAAAAAGATAAATATCAAGTTTAATGGTTTCATATATATGAATGGTGACAATAAAATGTTACCAAGTGTTGCAAAAAAGCCACCTTCAAAAGGGGTCATCCAGTTATGCATTAAGAATTCTGGCTTATAAATACCAAGAACAACTTCTACTGCTGTTACAAGTGTCAAGAAAATTAAAACACCCCAAATTTTTTGGGTGTTAGATTTAAACTTTAAAGTTCCTCTAAATATTTCTAATTTATGCTCGTGTGCCATTTTTTAAATTTTATTCTTGATTATACTAGGTAGAAGAATGTAAATACAAATACCCATACTAAATCGACAAAGTGCCAATATAATCCAACTTTTTCAACCATTTCGTAGCTTCCTCGTCTTTCATAAGTACCAAGAATTACATTGAAGAAAATAATAATATTAATTACAACTCCAGAGAATACGTGAAAACCGTGAAAACCAGTTATAAAGAAGAAGAAATCTGCAAATAGCGAAGTTCCATATTCGTTAACTTTTAAGTTAGCACCATGAACTACCAATCTACCTTCTTTTTTAAGTTTGCTTAAAGATTCTTCTCTAGACAATACTGTCTTTTCTCCTTCTTCGTTAATTATTTGGGTTCTTATAACAACATCTGGGTTTGCGATTAAACCATTATATACTTCGTCAACAGTGAATTCTGGAAGTGTTCCTTCATCTACAAACCAAAGTCCGTTTTTATTCTCATGTGCTACACGTTCACTTTCCCCGTGTAACGCAATATCACTAACTGCAACTCTATGACCGTCTTTATCAACAAACTGAAGAATATTACCTCCTTGAGTTTGTACTGCTCCATAATCTCCTTTAATGAATGTTCCCCATTCCCAAGCTTGAGAGCCAACGAATATCAAACCACCAATAATGGTCAAGAACATATACCAAGTTACTTTTGTTTTATTCATATGATGACCTGCATCTACAGCCAAAACCATAGTTACAGAAGACATAATAAGTACGAATGTCATAAACGCAACATAAATCATTGGATAATTCCCATGAAAAAACGGTACGTGTGTAAACACCTCATCTGCTATTGGCCAAGACCCAATATATTTAAATCTTGAAAAGCCATAAGCTGCTAAAAATCCAGAAAACGTTAAGGCATCAGACACGATAAAGAACCACATCATCATTTTGCCATAACTTGATTGAAGTGGAGCTCTTCCGCCACCCCAAACTTTGCCCTCTGTTCCAGTATTTGCTACTGTAGTATCCATATAAAGCATTTAGTTGTTAAAAGTTGCACAAAAATAATGATTTTATCTATCTAAAAAAACATCCTTTTCTAAAAATTAGAAACATACTTCTTTACTAGCCTAAATCACACCTTTACGCCTATTAAAATGATTAAAAAATTAAACCAAATATGTCAAAAATAAAAACAAGAATAACCACAGTATATCTACAAAATGCCAAAAGGTAGCAGAGAGTTCCATACCAAGCATTTCTGTTGGTGAATATTTTTGTTTAAAATGATTATAAATTACGACCAATAAAGACAAAAGACCAGCTACTACATGCAAAATATGAACTGCAGCAATAACATAAATAAAACTCATTGTTACATTAGACGTCTCTCCTGTTAAATAATACCCAGAATCTACAATTTGTTTAAAACCTTCAAACTGGCTCAAAATAAAAGCGACACCTAAGCCAAAAGTTGTAAGCAACATTGCTGTCGTTAAACTCCTCTTGTTCTTTTTTAATGCTCTTTTAGCTAAAATGAAAGTTAAACTACTTACAAGAATCAATGCACAACTAATAAAGAAAGCACTTGGCATTTCAAAATCATGCATCCAATCTTCGCGTTTTCTACTCACCAAAACCGCACTGGTCAACCCAGCAAAAGACATGATGAGAGAACCAATCCCAAACCAAAGCATCATGCTCTTAGCTCTATTGGTTTTTTCTTTTAATGTTCCTTCTGTTAAATCCATTCTATCTTATAAATTTATCTGCAACGTAAACAATTTGTATTAAAGTAATATATAATACACTTGAAAGCATTAACTGCTTTGCTGACTTTGCAGTTCTCTTTTTAAATAATTCAAAAGCATAATACAACATTACCATGCCTAATAAAAAGACAATAATTGCTGCTACTATAGAAAGCTTCAAATCACCTGTTACTCCAAAAACGGGAACAATGGAGATGAGAATCGTCCAAATCGTATACATAATAGTTTGTACAGCTGTACCTTTATCTCTTTTTCTGGTTGGTAACATATAGAAACCTCCTTTTTCATAATCTTCATACAAAAACCAGCCAATAGCCCAAAAGTGCGGAAATTGCCAAAAAAACTGTAAGGCAAACAAAGTTCCAGCCTCTATACCAAAATCATTTCTTGCAGCAACCCAACCTAACATAAATGGGATGGCTCCCGGTATGGCACCAACAAACACAGCTAAAGGGGTTTTTGTTTTTAGAGGCGTATAAGCGCAGGTATAAATAAAAATTGAAATTGCACCATACATAGCAGTCCTTTCATTAATAACATAAAGAACCATAAGCCCTAAAACCGTAAAAACAGTAGCGATAATAAATGCAGATTTCACACTCATTCTACCTGCGGGAACCGGTCGGTTTCTTGTACGATCCATCAATACATCCAAATCTTTCTCAATGATCTGGTTAAATGCATTAGATGCGCCAACCATAAAATAACCGCCAAAAGCCAATAATAACAAAGTGTAAAAATCAACTTGAACTGCTCCAAGCAAGTAACCTGCAAGTGCAGAAAAAACGACACTTATAGACAGCCTCATTTTTGTAATTTCCTTAAAATCGGAAATTAAAGACATGTCGTTCACAGATGATTTTACAGTGCTCAATATGAGAGATTTTATTGCGTTTGCAAAGATACTTTTAAAAAAGGTTTTGAACAATTCAAAACTTAATTAATTAAACGCATTGTAAGTTTGATTATCTTTATGAGACTCTTTTAAAAACTGATCTCACATGAAATATGTATTTGTTTTAACAAGTATCCTCTTTTTTCTCTTCGGAAATTTCGCCAGCGCACAACGCTTTGACGATGTCACAATCGAAACCGTAAAAGTTTCAGACCACGTATATATGCTATTGGGCGCAGGCGGAAATATTGGAGTTTCCATTGGAGAAGATGGCGTTTTTATGATTGACGACCAATTTGCTCCGCTTACAGAAAAAATTCATACAGCAATAAAGGCCCTAAGCGACAAAGACATTAAATTTTTGGCCAATACGCATCACCATGGCGACCACACGGGTGGCAACGAAAATATGCAACAACTTGGCGCAACTATAATTGCCCACGATAATGTGAGACAACGTTTAGAAACAACTCCAAAGCGTGATGGCACTTCGGAAGCTAAAGCAGCCTTGCCAATCATCACCTTTAACGATGAGCTTTGCTTATATATCAACGGAGAGAAAATTGGAGTATTTCATGCAGATAATGCACATACCGATGGTGACGTACTTCTTTATTTTACAAAGAGCAACGTTCTTCATACAGGAGACACCTATTTTAAAGGTCGCTATCCTTATATAGATTTAGATTCTGGCGGAAGTGTTGATGGCTATATCAATGCTGTAAAGCTCGGTCTTCAATTTATTGATGAAGATACCAAAGTCATACCAGGTCATGGGAGTTTATCCAATAAAGATGAATATCAATCCTTTTTAAAAATGCTCGAGTATTTAAAAACAAACATTTCCGAAGAAATAAAAGCAGGCAAAACCGAAGATGACGTCGCTAAAAACGAAGCATTAACTAAAATGTACGATGATTTAGATTATGGAACTGGTTTTATTAATTCTGAAAAGATAAGGCGTACTTTTTATTTGAGTTTGACCAACTAAAATATGGTAATCTTTATTTCTCCCCAACACCTTCACCACCTATTAATGATAGGCTGAATTATGAGTTAAAGTTGTACTGCAAGTATTGCAAGCCACAGCAGATCCTGCTCCACCTGCATGACCATTTTTACATGTGTAATGCCATACTCCTGCAGCATTTTGAGCCGGCTCTGGAGTTTTTGCTGACGATGGATTTGCAAAGGGTGCAGCTGTAGATGAACTACTGGATTTAGCGTGATATTCGGTATTGTGTGCTAAAAAACTTCCGCATGTTTTGCATTTTGTAGCGGTTCCTGCACCACCAGAACATCCAATTTTGCAAGTGTAGTGCCAAACACCATCTGCGTTTTGAGCTGGCTCCTTAAGTTTTGCAGTGGGAGCTTTCTCTTCTTTTGTATCTGGAACATTTACAGTCTCCACAGTTTCTTTTTTTGAATTTTTATTCTTGTCATCGCAACTGTAAAAACATACTGCAGAGCAAAAAAATAATATTGAAAAAATTTTAGAATATTTCATATTTGGATTTTTCTTTAAAGGTATAAACTTAATTTAACTTTATAATTAAAAATCATTATACCAGTTAAACAAATCTGTTCTAACGCCAACGGTAAACCAAGCTGTGCTTGTATTTAAAGCTGCTGCTGTATTGGCTTGTGGGTTATAATTTCTAAACGTAATATTTGTAAAGAGTCTTAAATTGGTTGCAGTGTTAATGATGTAACCACCACCTAAATCTGCTTGAAAGACATTTGTTGTGTTTCCTTGTCCTACGGTAACTCCTGTATTTGCGTTTCGGTTGACCTCGCTTCGGAAAATATTGCTTCCGTAGTTTGCAAAATCCTCGCCTTCATTGAAATCAAAGCCTCGCTTTCCGAAGATAAATTTGGCATCTGCAAACCATCGTTTGTAATTGTATCGACCAATGGCAATGGCTTCACTAAAATTAGCTCCCCAAAGATGTGCCATAGGTTGGTTATTGTGTGCGTAATTTAATATAATGGAATTGTGAGAATACGTGTAAGGACGAACTCTATTATATTCTAACTGAAGTAATAGATTATCAATTTTAAATGCATCAAAATATTTGAAACCTACTTGGTAACCAAATTTATTTCTCCAGCTTTTATTACCTGCTGTAATATCATTAATGGCAAATTCATCTAAAATAAATTGACCGTAAATATTGACTTTATTATTCCATTTATATTTTGCTGAAGCTCCCAAGATTGCATTACCTGCATCTTGACCTGTAGAGAATTCTATGGCTCTGTAAAAAATCACCGGGTTTAAGTAATTGATATCAAAACCTCGATCATTGTCGTTTGCCCAAAGCACAGACTCAAACAAACCTACGTTTAACCGTTTTGAAACATTCCAGCTTAAATAGTGGTTTGCCATATATTTGGTTAAAAATGCACCATCCTCTGTAACTTCTGCTCTTACATCTCTTAACCACATCCACGTATTGGTGTATTTAATTTTCCAGAATTTGGTGTTCAATTTCAAAAAAGGATATGGACTTGTGGCATCGCTTTGCAATAGTGAGCGGTAACCATCACCAATAAAGTTTTTACCATGACCAAATTGGATGTTTAAAAACTTAGCTGGTGTGTATGATAAGTAGGCTTCTGCAACTGGGTAATCAAATCCGCCATTTTTAAAACGCTTAGACAATCCTCTTCCCGGTACAATTGGTTCGCCACCTTCGGCTTGCAAGCTTTCAGCATATTGATTGAAATATTGCGCAAATCTACCTTGACTCTCATAGATAGATGTAGAAAAATTGAAATTTTTCCCCAATCCTGCTTGTATAAAAATACCTCTTGTGTTATTGTAGGTTGTATTAAAATCTGCTTCGGTATCCTTTCCAACTTGTAAATCAAAAATAGGATCTACCGTAAACCAATAGTCTTTTCCCTGGACCTCAACGAGATGCTCATTCCATAATTTTTTTGACCACCAACTGTCACTTCCCTTAATTAAGGCTTCTTTTTCTGCCTTAAAATCATAATAGGTTGAAACTTCGTCATAGGTAAATGGTTTTGCAGCTGTATGGCTATTTGTACCCAGACCATTCATTTGCTGATCGAACCTTGCATAATAATTATGTGTGAATGGGATATTTAACTGGCTACTATATTCTTTTTTTGTGTATTTGACGATGCTATCGTTTACATTTTCATATTCTGAACTCACATCTGTATTTAAATCCTCTTCCGTTAGAGCCTTAATATCAATTTTATTGTTGATGACTTCTTGGGTTTGAATTTCCGAAGGATTAACCAAAGGTATTTTTATACCCAGAGAGTATTGAAAAAATATGGGTTTACCATTGTATGAGCCTGCCTTTGCTTTTGGCAAGGAATCAAAAACACGTTGAGTCTCTATTTTGAGCTCGTCATAAACAGCATCAACGTAAATTATTGATATTTCGCCATCTTTGCCAACTTCAAAAAGCACATTGACCTCTCCTTTGTAATTACTATCTATTGCTACCTGCGGAACTTTAAATTCCTCAAAAATAAAAGTGTTCATTTTAGTATTGAAACACGTCTTTAATTCATCTATCGGTTTTGACTCACAACCTGGAAATATTGGTGATTTCTCAAAATTTGAAATCTCTTGAGCAGACAACAAAAAACCTAAACATAAAAAAAGGAATAAGAAGCTATTCTTCATAGAGCAATTGCATCGTATTAGTTGCCGAAAGATACTATTTTTTTGAAAATAGATGGGATACGTTTAGCCAATTAAAAAGCGGTCTCAAAACCATTATAGTTCATGACCGCTTTCATTTTTTATTCGGAAAATAGATTACTCTAATTTACCTTAAATACGATTGGTAAATTGTAAATTACCGATACTGGCTTCTTTCTTTGCAAACCTGGTGTCATTTGAGGAATCTTATTCGTGACACGTTCTGCTTCTTTCTCAAGGCTCGGGTGTGGCGCTCTAGTTAAGATTTCAGTAACATTACCATTTTGGTCAATCTTAAACTGAACATTAATTCGCTGTGTACCAGATAACCCTAACTCACTAGCCAAGTCCACATCAAACTTACGTTGTACCAGCTTAGTTATTTTCTCGTTCATACATTTAATGCGATCATTATTTGAATTCATTTTTTCACAACCTGGATATACTGGTACGATTTCTACTTTATCAAGGTAAACAGGTCCCTCAATGGATGGTTCAGGTTTTACCGGATCTTTTACCTTAGTTGGATGTACGGGTTGATCTACCGTTGGAGGATCGGTTGTAACGTCAATACTTTCTATAATTGGGGTTTTGTCATCTACGATAATTGGATCCTTAGTAATGCGAATTTGTTTAGTCTTTTTAACTTCAACAACTTTTGGAGCATTTGGTTCAATAACAATAGTTGGTGAAAAAAACGGTTTATCCTCAAAGTCGGCTAATACATAATCATCCTCGTAAACTTTATTTTCAAACTTCATCTCAAACAAAGCGTAAGTGCCCAGTAGGCAAAGAATGAGTCCGATTTGAAAATACAACGACGAGTTTTTTTGTAAATTTGCATCGTGCTTTTGTGATTTTTGCACTTCTTTATTGCTCTGACCAGCAATATCGTGCGATTTTTTAAAATCTTTCATAATATTTGATTTATAATGTTAATATTATGATAAAATCACAATAAGCATACCAAAGTAAAAATCCCATCTAATTAATTTAGATGGGATTTTGAAATTTTATAATTTTATAATATACTATAACTAGTCTTGTACTTGAAATAAAATTGGTAAAGAATAAGGCACATTAACTGGCTTACCTCTTTGCTTACCTGGTTTCATTCTAGGCAATAAACCAATAACACGTTTAGCTTCTTTTTCTAAACCTGGGTGAGGAGCTCTTGCTTGAATTCCAACAATGTTTCCAGTTTTATCAATTTTAAATATCACATTAATACGTTGTCTTCCTGATAAACCTAAATCACCAGCTAATTCTGTATTAAATTTCTTACCTACAAATTTAGTGATATTATCAGACATACATTGCTTTTTAGCCTCGTTTCCTTTTTCGTTTTCACAACCTGGGAAAATTGGAACATTTTCAATAACGTTGAAAGGCACATCGATGTCCTCTTCGACTTCAGCTACTTCAATTTCTTCAACCTCAACAATTTCTTCTTGTTGATCAGTTTCAGTAGACTCAATTACAGTCTCTTCAATTTCTTTCTCATCTTCCACGATTTCAATTTCCTCTGGCACAACTGGTGGTGGAGGTGGTGGTGGTGGTGGAATTATTTTTTGATCAGTAATTGGAATATCTTCTTCTTCAAGATCTTCCAAATCTAACTGACCTATATCTATAGCCTCTTTTTCATATGACTTGTAATTAATGGTAATGTAAGTTAATGCCATCATTAAAGCCATACCGACAGCAAAATACAGCGAACTGTTTCTGCTAACATCTGATTTAATATTTTTTTTAGGTTCCATGTGCTTAAAAGGTTTTCTGAATGCTAAATTAACCAATTTTTTGTTAAAAAAGCAAGCTATTATTTTATTTTAACTTTAGTTTATTCCTGTAAATTAAGATTAAAGCTGCAAATGCAGCTCCTAATGAATTTGCTAAAACATCATATGCATCTAGTGATCTATACGTTGTCATCACATATTGCATTACCTCAATAATAATGCCATAAATAATGATTACCACTGCTGAAATTAGTACAGGATTATTCAATTTGTTTACCTTACAATAGTTATAGCCTAATATTGTAAATAAAAAGTAAGCAATAAAATGGTAAATTTTATCATCGAATGAAGAACCAATACTTGGGATATCATTTAATTTGATAAGACTTCCTACAGATAAAGCAATCGTGTAGACAACCACTAAGGGTAAGGCCCACTTTTTAAGCGTTGATAAGAGCTTTATAATCATCGGCAGATAAAAGGTTATCTATTTCTGAAGCATCAGAAAATTTTACTTTAATCATCCAACCATCTCCATAAGGATCTGTATTCACTTTTTCTGGATCGTCCTCTAAACTTTCGTTGAATTCAACAATTTCACCAGATAATGGCAAAAACAAATCGGAAACTGTCTTGACAGCTTCAACAGTGCCAAATACCTCTTCGATATCTAAGGTTTCATCAACCGATTCAACTTCAACATAAACGATATCCCCAAGTTCTGCTTGTGCAAAATCCGTAATGCCAATCGTAGCTGTATCACCTTCTATTTTCACCCATTCGTGATCTTTGGTGTATTTTAAATTTGATGGTATATTCATCTTATAAATTAGAATTATGTATGATTACAAATGTAATTTTTTTAGATAGTATTTACTACTTAATTTCCAAAATTGTAACGCAACGTAAAACCTGATCTAATTGTCGTTTGAGGAAATGCAGTAGAAATCTCATATTCTGAGAATGTATAATCAAAGTAAAAAATTGCAGTAAGGTTTTTAGTAAACGCATAATCTGCAGTGTACTTTAATCCATAAATTGTTTGACCTTGCGTGATTTGGTTGTTATCAATATCTAAATACCTTATTATGGTTTTATTATTTCTTACTGAAATATCTGCCTTCATATTCAAATCACTTTTTATGACTTGCTTTGGTCCTGCTAATTTTGATCGAATCCTTAAATCCTTAATACGGTAACCCAAGCCTAAAATATATTCGTGCCCTTGTATTTCGGTTAATAGATTATTATCAAAACTCAAAGAAAGAATTCTATCCTTTTTCATTTCAGCTAAAATCTTGACCGAGTTTTGCATCTCAAAGTCTAATCTAAATAATGGGCTAAATTGCTCCTCTAAATTGATATTACTGAAAATGGTACGATTTTTAAAGTTACCAGATTGGTCAACAACATCAATTAAATTTGGTTGATCTTCATAAGCTACTCCTCGTTGCAAATCATTTGGATCTATATCTAGATTTGTTCTAAATTGATTAATGGTATAGCTGGAACGGTAACCGTGAGTCAAAGAAAAACGCTTAAAATTCTTTTTAAACCATTTCATTTTCATGAAACCGGTATATTTTAATTGCCAGTTAGGAATTGGTATATCCCTAAATGCAGATAAACTAATTTTATCGGGAGTGGTTCCTTTATATGCTGCTAAAAACGAAGGTAACAATACAGCTTGGTTGTTTTTGCCAAAACCTAACGGATAACCCTCTGCATCTACATCAAAGTTATCATTACCATAAAATTCTCTCGCCAATCGCCTTGCGACTACTAACCTATTGGTTCTAAAATCATCAAATGCTTCAGACTGGTTTTCATCACTTTTACTAAAGGCTGTTTTTATTAAAGCGGTTGAAATATTAAAATTTCCGAAGGCATTCGTAATCAAAGGATTATAATCTAAAACACCGTCTCCATCTAAGTCTTCCACTCTAAAATTTTGCGTTTGGTTTTCTGAATAAACCCGACCTCCTGTAATGTCTATATTTAAATCTTCTATCAATTCAACATCTGCTGAAATATCAAGAATCCTATTTGTAGTCTCACTGTATTGTTGATTAAAATCCTGGAAAACGGTTAGCCATCCATTTCGAGCAGCCAAATCTCTAATATCACTTTGACTACCAAACGTATAACCTAGAGTAGGCTTGAATGTCCCTATAAAACCTGGTGTTTTTAAATATCCCGGTAAAAATGTACCATTATTTTCGGTATAATTAATTTGAACTCGTTTTATAGCTGTGACCAAATCTATGGCTCCATCCAAAATTCTTGAGCCTGCCCCTTTTTTACTATTTGGATTTTGAGGATTTGCTGCCTCATTTGCTTTTCCGTTTTTATCTAAACCTGCTGGAGTTGGTCGTCTTGCAGCACGGGTATTTTTTTTCTTTTTTGTCAAACCAACATATTTATATAAGGTCTCCATATTAAATGTAGAATTTATATTATGTGTGTTTGCATTTTGAATAGAATTCCCTAAGTCTGGAATTCCCGGTAAACTGTTATTAATATCCGACCCTTTTTGCCATTGAAAATCACCTGTATATGAATACGTTGCACGCATAAAACTCAAAGTTGGAATTTTATATAACGGAATTTCATAATTTACCTGTAACTGCTGGCTTTGAATATTTGGATCGCCCAAATCAAAGAATCCATCCCAAACATCTAGATTTGGATTTTGCCTACCGTTAATGATATCATCAACAAAATAGTTTCTTACAATATTAGAGTTAGCTGCAGTAAAGTTTAAGCTCAATGCCTTAGTCAAGTTATAATTGATGGCGTACTGTGAGTTAAAATTATAATTTCTTCGGAAAAGTTCATCCAAACCAATATTGTCACCTACCAAATCCACCTCCCTGAATTTCTGTTTATTAAACTGGCGGATGATATCTGTATTTACAGTGAAACTAGTTGGTATTGGGTTGAAATTGAATTCTTTTAAAATCTTCCAATATTTACCTCTAAATAAAGAATCATTATTTTTAAAAGGCTCAATATTTTTAGGCTCAAAACTATAAGCGTAATTAACTCCAGCTCTTACTTGTTGGCTCAATGCATTTTCAATTTCAAAATCACGATGCTCCTCTTTATTATAGGAGTAATTGAAAGTTAGATTTTCTACGTCATAAAAACGTGGTTTGGTATCACCTGTTCTGTTTTTTCGTACGCCTATAAAATTGATGCTTTTACGCTTTGTATAATCTTCAGATCGTGTTAATACATTTTCTCGCTCTTCAGCTGAGGTTGCAGCTTCCAGCCTTGCATCTAGTTTTATATCCTTATAAAATTGATCATACTCTGGTGTAATGGTTTGCTCTCCAATGGCATAGTTAAATGGCAATTGAATACCCCATTTTTTTGGCAACAACTGTCCTAAATTAACATTCGTAACGACATCGTATTGCTCAACATCTTCTCTACTTCTCTCATTTGGTCTTTGCTCTACAGAACCAAAACCAATTGTGCTTTTTCTTCCTGTTGCACTTACGTTTGCAAAATCTGCAAGATTTGTATCCATCGCTGCAACTGCTGCCCAACCACCTTCGTTATCAAGGTCTGAAAGGCGCAATTCATTAAACCATATTTCACCACAGGCATTCATACCTGATTGGCCTGGATTTTTTATACCTACCATCAACACCCTTACATCACCAAAATTAGGATTACCCTTGATAGCTACCCTTTGCACTTTTTCTGTGCCTGTTGGAGGATAGGCATCAAATTCACCAACCTCGGTAAGTTGATCTCCAACAACATCATAAAATGTTGGTTCAATATTCGCTAGCGTACCATTTGCAATACCTAAGGATTTTATCTGCTCTAAAACATCTAATTTGATATTGATTTCATTTTCTTCTGGCCAAACGGTTTCTGGTGAAGATAATCCAGAAGAGACCGTAAGAGGCACTTCAATTTGGTAATAATTTTGTGTAAAATCATTTCCCATACGGATAAACCCTACCAAATCTCCATCATTTAGTGATCCTGTCTCTCCATCTTCTGCATGAATAAACATACGCAACTTGTTATACTGTCGCATGTCTACATTTATGTTTTTGAATACACCACGAGAATCTTCTGGTTCTAACTCACAAACTTCCAATTGTAGGGACTGTTCGTTTTGTCTTATAATATTGTTGTTGTTATTAAGTTGTTCTAAAACGACGCCTGGAGGTAATACATAATTTCCATCATTTTGTTGTAAACCAACTACACCAACGGTGAATTCTGTATCTGTATCTCCATCGTTATTTGGTTCATCATCTAAAGTCAACGTGTAACGTCTCCAGTCACTGCGAACTAAATCTAAGGTCGCAAAACGCATCACTGTTCGCTCTGCGAAATCTGTTAAAAACAAACGTGCAAATCGAACCGATCTAATATCTGAAATACCACCAATAGCTTCCGTAGGTTCAGAAATTGGAATTCTAAACTGGTAATAAGTTACTGTTGCAGATTGACCATTTGGCAAGTTGACCACTCGATCTTTAATATCATTAATTTGTGGATTATTTATATTTAATGTGTTTGGATCAATTTCTACTTCATATTGAAAGTAGCTATCAATTGTATTCATTGTATTATCCCTATTGATATCCTCAACATCTGGTTGTGGAGTAGATCCACGATTGGTGTCTGTAAATACATCTGGCGAGTTACCTTGTTGGCCATTATATTGCTTGTAGCGGTCAAAAATATTACCTTCAGTATTTAAATAGTATAAATAGTTATCTTTTGAAGGGTCATCTCCAAAACCACCACCAAATTGTGCCAACTCTTCAACATCATCATATCCATCATATCCAACATCCTGGTTGGCGCGCTCTTCACCTCCTGTAGAAAATGTATAAATCAAAGATTGATTTCTTGGTACTACAGTTTGAAAAGCTGTAGCTGGAAGTAATGGTGTAATGTTTCCATCTTCCGGAAGGCCATTTTCATACTGCTTTTTACCATCTTTTAATACATCTTCGGAAATGTTACCTAAATTGATAAATAGCTTTCCTGGAGATGAACCAGGTATTGTATTTCCGTCATCATCCATAAACGGATTCATCAACCAAAACTCAATGTATTCCACATTGGCTTGTTCAAAATCTGTAGAGGTGATCTGTCTCGTAATTCCCGCCCAACTATCTGATGCGGTAAGCCCACTTACAGCATCTGGCTCAAAATTATATGGACCTCTTTCCGTAGGGTAATACACTAAATCCAGTGTGTTGATTATTGTACTTTGACCTTGTGCTATATCAATCTCTGGGAATACCTCATCGATAAATACACGCCTGGTATATAAATCTGAAACATCATCGTCACTAATATCTCCCGGACGTTGATTGCTATAAAATATAGGGTCAATAGTGTACCAGTTTAAGAATGCTCTATCAAATCCGTTTTGAATCCCATTAGCATCTTCATCACCAAAACCTGCATAAATTTTACCTAAATTTCTTGGCCTACTTGATAAAAACCAAGATTGAGGTGACAGTAAATCTATAGCACCTTGTGTCCCTTCAAAATCATCAACGTAAGCAGTGGCTTCGTTATTAAAATCGGTACCTTTTGGAGCTCCTGGAGCTAGATATGCAAACTCACCTCTAAACGAAAGATTTGAAGGGGCATCTGTATCTATATTTGGAAGTTTATTAACTAATCTCGTAAAAAATGGAACTTCAGTAGAATAGTTTCCATTAAAACCAAAAATTGTATTATTGATTGGCTCTGTGTTGTAATTTGCTTTTTGTGTTATTGGCCTCTCACTTAAATTTAATAATGTTGCACCAACTACAAAGTTCTCATTGAATTGATGCTCCACATTTATTCCTGTGAAACGACGTGTTTGTTGACCAAATACTGCATTATTTTCTACGGAAACATTAATTGGTATATTAGATGATTTCAACGCCTCGTCAATAATGTAAACACGACCTATTTGGTAATTTACCGTATAATCCTGACCTTCTACTAACGTTCGACCTCCTGCTGTAACAATTACAGATCCTCTTGGCACATTAAAAGCTCCCAAGGGAATCCCATCGCCTCCCGAAGATTTATAACGTCCCTTAATTTGGAATTTATTTTTTTCAGCTTCATCCAATGCTGCTGTTTTGGTTTGCTTATAGAGAATATCATATACGTATTTCTCCTGGTTTAAGTTATAGGGGCTACCCATAACCGGACCATCGTAATTGTAATCTGCCTCATTGTCTATCGCACTACCATCATCATCTAAAATATCAAATAGGTAACGACCAAAAGGCTCTGTTTTTGTGAATATAATTTTTCCGTTTTGTGTCAAAACCGTGAGACCTGGAACAAAATCAAAAAATCCATCACCACCTAACTGTGGGTCATTATTAAAGTTTAATCGGTCTAAATGAAATAACTGTATTAATGGTGTATCTACAATTTCTTGATCATCATTAGTATCAAAAGGTGTATTATTTTCAAATATTGGGAAATTTGTCCCATCAACAGGCACGATATAGTTTAAAGGCGACGTTTCAGTATAAAAAATATTAAGTCTAAAATCTTCTCGATCAAGCTGAAATGCGCCAGTATCATAAATGTTCTTCATCATTAAATCCCAGATTGGCTGATTGACATCTGTAATTGGACTCTTTAACATTTTAACAATTAAACTTTGCGTTGTCCCTTCCTGAACGGTTACAAAGTTATCATTGATACCATCTCCATTTACATCTGGACCGTTATCTATAATACCGTCGCCATTTACATCTGAATCACCAACATCATTAATGCCATCGCCATCTGTATCTGGACCGTTTTCTATTGTGCCATCTCCTTCTGCATCTGCATCAATAGAGTCTGGAATGTTATCACCGTCAATATCGTTACCATCTGAGGTAGAACTTACGCCACCATTTGCAAATTCACCAACTTGGTACACTTCACCACCAATGGTATATTGAAATGCTACTGCAAGGATTTCGTCATTTAGCAACCTTTGGTTTAAAGATATATAACCTAATTGTTGGCTTAACTGGTAATCTCTTCCTTGCTCTAATTTTCTTGCGTTTTCTAATTTTCCGAAGTCAAAACCTTCATTTGCAGGCACCAAAATACCTTGCTCTGCTGTTGTAATGTCTCTAACTGCAGTAGAAAGCAATGAACCTGCTCCACCTATATTTGTAGGATCAAAATCATTGTTTCCATTGTCTGGAAACGATCCTGGAGGAACATTTATAAATCCTGCTGGTGGATTTGCAAGACCTATATTATCATTAGCTGGATCTGCAGGATCAAAATCTGACTCCCCTAAATCTTGTAAAGCGACGATATTTCTAACGTTTTCTGTTTGGTTACTTCTATTGGTTACCCAAACTTCTATACGTGTAACCTGTACATTATTGGCTATATAAGGATAGCGCAACATGGATTGGTCGTACGTATCCCTAAAGTAATGAGACAGGAAATAGTGTCTATTTTCGTCATAATCCCTTGCAAAGAATTCAAATTCTTCAACAGTACCACCACCTTCTGCAACGACAGATTGGGACTGGGATTTTTGTTCAGAAAAAATAGCTGTCACTCTGGTTTTTCCGAATTGTAATTCTGTTTTGACACCAAATAAACTTTGTGCTCCTGTAATTAAAGAACTATTAAGTGGCATACTTACGTTACCAACTTCAATTTTTCTTACAATATCATCTTCGGTTGGTGTATATTCTAATTTTGTTAATTGCTGAAAATCAAATGTAGATTCGGTATCATAATTAACCGTTACCTGTAGTCGTGTACCTACTTTTCCCAGTAAACTTAAACTAATACGTTGATCAAAATCAAAGGTAAAGTTACTTCGGTTTCTTGGCGAGAATGTTGGGTTGTCCTGTTTTGTAAATAAAATTCCTAAATCTACTTCTGCGGAACCTTGAGGAATCACTTCAATCGTGTTGCCTCCAAAAAGCGTTTCGAAAAACCCAGAGTTGACGTAAAATTCTGGTAATAGATTTTTTTGCTCTTCTTCTGTACCTTCTTTTTGACCAGCAGCAGCATCAATTTTTTGCTTGTAATATTTTTGTTGTTGTTCTAATAATACAAGTCTTTGAAATTCCGCAGGTGTTAAAATAATCGGGTAGTTGATATTGAATTTCCCAACGGTTTCAGTATAAATATATCTATCTGTAATTGGATCGTAAGTATATTTTGATACTATACTTTGAGGATTTGGGATACTTAATCTACCTAAAGAAAATCCTGTTTTAGTAGAATCTTGTTCTATTGGATCTGTTTGTGCGTATCCAAAACCGCTAAACAACACTAAAGCAATTATAGATACTAGTCGGTATGATTTTTGTAGCGTATAGTTAGATGTAATCAAATTTCTATAAATTTTTTAAGGCTGCTTTAATAATGTTTTCTACACTTGCGTCTGGTTGTTGAGATACAATTTTATCTACGACACGTTCGGATTGTTTTTTATTAAATCCTAAAACTTCTAAAGCAGATAACGCTTCATCTTTGTTGGTATTGTTTTTATTAACAGAAACTTCGTCAATATCATATACTTTAAGCACTTTATCTTTTAAATCCAATATCACACGTGCAGCAGTTTTAGCTCCGATACCCTTTATTGACTGTATTAAAGCGACATCTCCATGCACGATTCCTTCTTTGACTTGTTGTGGTGATAATGAGGATAACATAGTGCGCGCAGTATTTGCTCCAATCCCACTAACCGACAATAAAAGCTTGAAAATTTCACGTTCTGTCGTGGAAGAAAACCCGAATAATGTATGGGAATCTTCACGAACAATTAAATGTGTGAATAATTTGAGCGCCTCTTGATCTGGGATTTGAGAAAATGTGTGCAGCGAAATATTTAAAAGGTAGCCTACACCATTACAGTCTATCACTACATCTGTAGGATTCTTTTCTACCAATTTACCTTGAATATGCGTAATCATTACTCATTTGGGTTAAAAAACCAAATGTAATAAAATTATTTGCATTTCAAAGGCGATTATCAAGCTAAAGACTATGACTTCATTTCAGCTTGTTTTTCCTTTTGTTGTGCATCAATAACAGCAATTGCTGTCATGTTTACTATTTCATCAACACTAGCATGTAATTGTAAAATATGAGCAGGTTTTTTCAGACCCATCATAATTGGTCCTATGGAATCTGCTTTGTTAAGCTCTTTCAATAATTTATAGGTGATATTTGCAGATTCCAAATTAGGGAAAATCAATGTATTCACCTTTTTACCAGCTAATTTTGAAAATGGAAATGTTGCCTCCAAAAGTTCTCTATTAAGCGCAAAATCCGTTTGCAATTCTCCATCTACAAGTAAATTAGGATGTCTTTTATGCAAATAATCTACAGCTTCTCTCACTTTAATTGCAGTTTGGGATTTGGATGATCCAAAGTTTGAAAATGAAATCATTGCCATTACAGGCTCCATCCCAAACATTTTCACGACACCTGCTGTCATTTGCGCAATTCGAGTTAAATCCTCTGCCGACGGATTAATATTTATGGACGTATCACTCAAAAACATTGGTCCGCGCTGGGTCATCATCACATTAGTAGTAGCTGCTTTTGTAGATCCTGGAGCTAAGCCAATAAGTTCTAATATGGGCTTTACCACTAAAGGATAACTTCTTGAATATCCAGAAATCAGTGCATCTGCATCACCAACATTTAACATCATTGCAGCATAGTAATTACGCTCACGCATTATTCTTTCTGCGGAATAAAGCGTCACACCCTTGCGCTTTCTCTGTTCCCAATACACTTTTGCATATTGGTTTTTTCGTTCTTCTTCTTCGTCAGATTTTGGATCGATTATTTCAATATCTGCATCAAACTCAATCTCTTCCATTAATTTCACAATGGTTTGACGTCTGCCCAATAATATTGGTATGGCAATTCCTTCATCATGAACAATTTGAGCTGCCTTTAAAACATCAAGTTGGTCTGCTTCAGCAAAAACAACGCGCTTAGGGCTCATTTTTGCTCTGTTGATAAGCAGTCTTACAATTTTATTATCAGACCCTAAACGTTCTAATAATTCATCGCGATATTTTTCCCAATCCTCAATTGGTTCTTTTGCCACTCCACTTTCCATCGCTGCCTTTGCAACTGCAGGAGGCACTTCAGCAATTAATCTTGGGTCAAAAGGTTTTGGGATGATGTAATCCCTTCCGAAGGTCAAACGCGTTTCACCATAAGCGATATTAACCTGCTCAGGCACTGGCTCTTTCGCTAAATTTGCCAAAGCATAAACTGCAGCCATTTTCATGGCCTCATTGATCTTTGTAGCTCTCACATCAAGCGCACCTCTAAAAATAAAAGGAAAACCAAGTACGTTGTTTACTTGATTAGGATGATCACTTCGCCCTGTTGCCATAATAATATCCTTACGAGTCGCAATAGCGATATCATAAGGGATTTCTGGATCTGGATTTGCCATAGCAAAAACTATAGGGTCATTTGCCATTGCTAAAAGCATACTTGGACTAACAATATCTGCCATAGATAAACCGATGAAAACATCGGCATTTTTCATGGCTTCATCCAGAGTATCGATTTTTCTATGGGTTGCAAATTCTGCTTTTTCTATTGAAAGATATTCACGATCATCCCTAATCACACCTTTACTATCTAACATGACCATATTTTCGCGCTTGGCGCCGCATGCCTGATATAATCGTGAACATGAGATAGCTGCTGCTCCAGCACCGCTAATGACTATTTGAACTTCATCAATTTTTTTTCCAGCAATTTCCAATGCGTTAATTAACGCAGCTGCCGAAATAATGGCTGTCCCATGCTGGTCGTCGTGCATTACGGGAATATCTAATTCCTCTTTGAGTCGACGTTCAATTTCAAACGCTTCTGGGGCTTTGATATCTTCCAGATTGATGCCTCCAAATGTTGGTGCAATCATTTTAACGGTTTGGATGAACTCTTCGATATCTTCGGTTCCAACTTCAATATCAAATACATCAATATCTGCAAATATTTTGAATAGAACTCCTTTTCCTTCCATTACAGGTTTAGAAGCTTCCGGACCAATATTACCTAATCCCAAAACAGCAGTACCATTAGAAATTACAGCAACGAG
Organism: Psychroserpens sp. Hel_I_66; assembly: GCF_000799465.1. Lineage (NCBI taxonomy): Bacteria > Pseudomonadati > Bacteroidota > Flavobacteriia > Flavobacteriales > Flavobacteriaceae > Psychroserpens > Psychroserpens sp. Hel_I_66. Next base: position 2,477,945 of record NZ_JUGU01000001.1, read on the forward strand.
ATTACCTTTGGCAGTATATTTATAAGCGTTGTTCTTATCTTTTTCTATTTCTAAACAAGGCTCAGCAACACCTGGAGAATATGCTAAAGATAAATCTCTTTGGGTTGCATATTTTTTTGTTGGTACAACTTGAATTTTACCAGGCTTTGGTTTTGCATGATATACTAATGCTTCTCTTCGTCTGCTTTGCTTGCTCATATATTTGTGGATTAACCAATTTACATTTATTAGGTGTTGAAAAACCTAGATACAAATGTAAGTGATTTATGAGACAATTTTTACTAAAGAGTGCTCTCAATATAGATTCTTAATTGACTTTTTTCAAGTGTTTTTTTTGAAGTAAAATATTAATATGTTTAGAATAGATTATTCTAAGATAATTTTGTTAATATCCATTTTGGTTGGTAACCTTCCCACATTTTGAAGTTTGATTGCAGCAAGTTTTTGAGCAATGGTAATACTTTCTTCTAGAGTCTTATTTTGGATTTGAGCGAATAAAAATCCAGTCCAAAAAGCATCACCAGCGCCTGTTGCATCTTTAATTTTTTTTATCTTATTAGCCTCTTGAAAAATTATTCCTTCATTTTTATCTGAGACTGCAACTCCATTTTTTCCTTTGGTGAGACAAATTGTTGTAGCTCCCAAACCATGAAAGTATTCAAAAATAAAATCTTCAGTTTTAACTTCAGCAAATAATCTGTAACAATCATCTTCACTTAATTTAACCAGAGGATCATTAGATAAATATTCTTTTAAAACCATCTTAGCCTCTTCCCTATTTGACCATATTTTTTCAGAAAAATTAATATCTATACTCAATCTTAAACCTAATTGTTTTGCTTTTTTTGACCTTTCTAAAATAGTTTCGCGAGCAGGATTCTTGCTCAATGCAAAACATGTAGTGTGAAAAAATTTGGCTTGAGCAATTTTATCGTTAGATAATTGATTTTTAACAATTTTACAATCGGCTTGCCTATACGCTATAAACTCTGGAGTTTCGGTAGATTTAGACACAAATACTACTGAGGTTGGTTCTAATTCACATCTATTTAAACAAGTAATATCTACATTGTTCTTTTTTAATTTTCTTGATATGTAATCACCAAGTCCATCTTGTCCACATGATGCAACGAGCAAAGAATTTAATCCTAATCGCGCTGCATTCACAGCTACGTTGGTTGGTGAACCTCCTAAAAAGCGGTGGTAATTTTTGGTTCTATTTATTGACGTATTGACCTCATGACCAATAAAATCTATTAAAACCTCTCCAACACTTATGATATCTATACTTTTCAAATTACACTAAAATTTTAAAATCGTTAAACCTCGTTTGATGTAATAAAATTGTTGCTGCTCCACTCCATGCGCAATATTTAACTCCATTTGGTTCTCTGGTTTTTGTGTTGAAATTCTCATAAAAAGAAAATGCCTCTATCTCATTAGTAAGATTTATTCTTTCTAAAATAAAATCTGCCTTTTGTATTTTGTGTTTATTGTACAACGCCAAACCAAAAAAGCCATTGACCATAGACCAGCTCCCACCATTGTGAAATTCGTTTGGAAAATTTCTAAATTCGTACTTGCAATTGTTTTTTAGCAAACTCCACTCTTCATCTGTTTGAAATATTGGTGGCCAAAACGCAGGCAATAACCCCAATTTGGTACTGGATGCCAAATCAAATGCATACTCAATTTGTTTTTCCTGAAATGCGCTGTCTCCTATATTTAACAATAATGCTAATGAGTTTGCAAAAGCGTCAAACTGTGTTCTGTAACCAGATGGCGAGAACGAGCAGGGAAGATATCTATCAAATTTAACTTCATTATAAGCTCTTTCATGAAATTTCTCTTCTTCGGAATCTGGAAAAAAATTAGCCTCAATTTGACTTATTATCTTTTCAATTTTATTTGAAAGCTCTTCACTCTTTTTAAAATAATTGTAGCTTTTTAATGCCCAAACCCTTAATAATTGATCGTACAGCACATAACCATCTGTTATGTATTCGTCTGCCCAATTACCAGATAAAGGCACATATAGAAGGTGTTTGTTGTTAAATTCCCAAGCATCCAATAAACTAATACACTTATTTATATTGGTTTTGTATTTTTCAACAAATTCTGGCTTACTTTGATTATATGCGTATTGACAAATACCTATTATATACCATGTCACAGCATCAACTCTTCCTGCCAATCCACCATAACTCACATCTACAGAATTATTTTGAAATCCAACATTTGAAGGAACTGTACCAACCTCATGCTGATGATTTGATAGTGTCTCTAACGTTTTTTTAAATGTAGATATAAGTTCTTCATCTTGAGATGCCAAAGCAGCTAATCCACAGATAACACCATCTCTCGCCCAAACTCTTTTATAGTTCGAAATATCTTGGGCGCTTGCCAGAAATCCTTCCGAAGAAGAACATTTAAACAATAAGTCTATTGATTTTTTATATGCTTCACTCATCTACCTTTGCTTTTTTCGTTTTTATAAATAATGTACATACCGTCGCTACCAATAATAATATTCCTGCAAAGGTGATTGCATTTCTTGGGTCGTTATTTAGAAAATTTTTCAAGATATATCCAAAAGATAATGTTTGAAAAATCATTGGGATTACAATCATCATATTGATTATCCCCATGTAAACACCATAACGTTCTTTAGGGATATCTGCGACAACCATTAAATAAGGAATTCCCATCATACTTGCCCAGCCAATACCAAAACCAGTTATAGCAAAGAACAATAAATTTTTATTTTCTATGTGCGGAAATGCCAAGAAACCTAATGCTGCAATTACTAAACAGAATGCATGTACTTTTTTTGCACTATATCGTTTTGCAAATCCCACTAATGCAAAAGCCACTAAAAAAGTCACTACGTTGTACCAACCGTTTACCAAACCCGTCCAGCTCACCGCTTCACTGTAAGCTTCTTTATTTTGGGGTGTGGCATTCCAAACGGAAAGTGCTACACTCTTGGATGAGTTTTGCCAGTAACAAAATAAAGCATACCATTGAAACAAATAAACCAATGCTAATTGCCACAGTACTTTTGGCATGTCTTTGATTGCTGCAAAAATCTCTATTAAAGGACCTAAAAGACTTCTTTTTTCACTTTTCAGTTTTGCCAACTCTTCCTGGGTTGGAGGGATTTCCTTTGTTTTGCTAATACTCCACAAGATTGTACCAATAGAACACGCTGCTCCCAAGAAAAATGACGCGTAAACCCAAGTTGGCAATGAACCTGTTGTACCAATAAAAATTAACGGGAATATGAATAAAGATAGATTAGCCAATACCTGTCCTAAACCGGTAAAAAAACTTTGCATTTGAAAGCCCATAGGTTGCTGTTCGTCATCTAATTTATCTGCTATGAGTGCTCTGTAAGGTTCCATAGCTGTATTGTTTCCTGCATCTAAAATCCATAATAGACCCGCAGCCATCCACAATGAGCTACTAAAAGGAAATGCCAGCAACGTTAAACTGCATAAAATAGCACCTATTAAAAAGTAGGGTTTACGCCTACCGAATCTTGGACTCCATGTTTTGTCGCTTAATGCTCCAATAATAGGTTGTACCAATAATCCTGTTACTGGACCAGCAAGATGTAATAAAGGTATTTGATCTGGACTTGCGCCCAAGAAGTCATAAATTGGAGTTACCGCACTTTGTTGTAAACCAAAACTATATTGAATTCCGAAGAAACCAACATTCATATTTAGAATTTGCCAGAAGCTTAATTTTGGTTTCGTAATCATTTAATTCGTTCTTAACTGTTAAAGTAACTAATGTATTATAATTTTTAGTAAAAAGAGCCAATGCTATATGAAGGCATTGACTCTCTTAACTCAAATCAATTTAAAACTCAATAAATTTATTAACACTTAAAATTTATTAAAAACTATAGTTAAGACCCAATGAGATTGATCGTCCTGGCACTGGTCTTACTCTCAAATAATTAGTCTGACCTTCAATTATACTTCCTTCCTCAGACTCTGTAATGCCTAGAGAATCGAAAAGGTTGTTTGCTGAAAGGTTAGCGTTTAAATTATCTGTAATACCTATGTTTATAAAACTGTTTATAATTACAAATCCTGGCAATACTAACTCATTAGAATCTTGAGCGTAAGCTTTGCTTTGCCCAATGAAACTTAAACCGATTGCATTTTTATTTGTTTTTCCGAAGTTATAGGTTGGAATGAAATTGTAAATAAAATCTGGTTGTCTTCTTGGTGTATTCCCATCATTGTCTCCTGAGTCTATTTGTGCGTCTGTAAACGTTAGTCCACCACGTATATCAAAATCTTCAGTAAATCTATAAGATCCTTCTAATTCTATACCAACTGATTTATAATCATTTTCTATAATACTGTTTGATGTTGCCTCGAAACCACCTTCTTCAATTGTTTTTGCAAAGAATACTGTTGCGTAAAGTGATCCTTTTTCAAAACCTCTTTTGTAACCTACTTCTGCCTGATTGATAAAATCCAAAGCATTTATCGCATCGCTGTTTGTATAATCTAAACCTGCAAATAAAATACGATCTGCTTTTGCTGCTCCACCTCTACTGTAACGAGCAAATACAGCTTCGTTATCCTTTAATAAATAGTTAGCACCAACTGAAAAAGATACGTAATCATAATCATAGTTTACGGTTGTTGGATTTGCTAAATCTATAGCTTGAACTGTTTGCTCTGGCAATGAAATCTCACCATCATTGTTAATGTCGTATTGAGATGTTACAGGTCCTGAGAATGTTCCATCTACTTTACCTTTATCATAGCGGATACTTGCATCGAAATTCAATTTTTCAGAAGCTTCAAGCGCTAAAGCCACATATGGTGCAGACGTATTGTACCTTGTATCGTAGCTACGTTGGCAACAGTTTCCGAAAAAAGCAGCACCGTAAGCTACCAATCCATTTACAGAAAGTGGATTACCTGTACTATCAAGCGCATCAATCAATCTCGCATCGTCACCAGACGCTTCTAACAAGTAAGAATTCCATAACCAAGACATAGATACATTTTGAATACCTTTAAAGTAACCAACAGTAACATCTAGATTGTCAAACTTTTTAGTCAAACGGATGTCATTCATAAAGTTGTTAAAGTTGTTTAATTGCGTATCAAATAAGACTACTGGTGTTAATAAAGATGTCCCGCTTACAACACCATCTCCATTTGCGTAAACTAATGAGTCATATCCATTGTTTGTAGCGAAATCACCCGCTAAAAAATCATTTGCTGTAGATACACTTGCAGGAAACGGAGAGTTAAAACCACCTTTATTAGATGAGAACCTCCCATTATTTGTGATCTTAAAATCATCGCCTAAATCAAAAGATGCTTGAACACCAAAAGATGTTGAGATTGGATTCATCCCATCGCTTACATTAGAACGCCTTAATTCTCCATTGGCTCCTAAACCAACATTTTGATCTAAATATGGTGTATGTAATGTTTGGCTGTTGGCATCAAAATTAGGTATGTTCTCAAAATTAGGATCTGCATTTGTACCCGTCACTTGAATTGGATTTGGCAAATAAGCAATTGCTTTATCATTTAAATATTTAGCATATACTCTAACATAGCCTTTATCGAATTCTTTGGTCAAGTTTAGCTTGAATTGACCACCATTATTTGCAGTATATCCTGCATCTCTTATGCCTTCACCTACTCTGTAAAATCCTCCCATATGAAAATAAAGCCCATCTCCAATTGGAGCTCCATAGTCAAAATCGGTTCTAAAGTTACCGTAATCCAATCCAAAAGATGTCCCAAGAGATCCACCTTCTGTTTTTCCTGTTTTGCTAATTAAATTGATGATTGCTCCAGGAGAATTTGAGGATAACGTTGAGGCAGACCCACCTCTTATTGCTTCTATTCTTCCAATATTAGAATCATATCTTGTAAATATATCTGCAGTAGCAAATGACATATCGCCAAATAATAATACCGGTAATCCATCCTCTTGTAATTGTACATATTTAGATCCACCAGAAGAAACAGGCACACCACGCACTGCTATGTTAGAGTTACCTTCGCCACCCGAAGACTCTGAACGTATTCCTGGTATTGTTCTAAAAATCTCTGCTGTAGTTCTTGGTGCAGATTGCTGGATTACTTCTGGTCTCATTGTTGTAACAGACACACTAGATTCGATTCTAGATTTAGGATTTGTAACACCTGTCACAATAACTTGGTCTAATGATTCTGCATCTTCACTCATTACAATATCAACTGTGATATTTGTTCCATCTACCGAAACGCTTTGACTAAATTTTGAGAAACCTAAATAAGTAGCGTTTAAAGTATAGGTTCCATTTTCAACGTTGGAGATTGTGTAATTTCCATCAAAATCTGAAACTGCTCCTTGAGTTGTTCCATTAAGAATAACATTAACTCCACCCAAAGGCACTCCAGCACCATCAGATATTCTACCCGATATTGAAGATTGAGCCACTAATGTCGATACCGTCATTAGGAATAAAATTAATAAACTGTAACATTTTTTTTGTGTGATCATTTTAGTCTATTTTAATAATATGATAATTATTTAGGTTAATTAATTGTAAATCTATACTTAAACACCAATTTAAATATTGAAAAAACAATCGAAAACGTTTTCGATTTTACCGAAAACGTTTTCGATTTATTATTTTTATGTATTTTTATTGTTCAATTAACTCTCAAATGAAACCAGTCACATTAAAACAGATTGCCGAAACTTTGAATATTTCTGTTACTACAGTTTCTAAAGCTTTAAAAGATTATCCTGACGTAAGCGAAAAAACAAAAAAACTAGTTAAGGAACTTGCAAAAACTCTAAACTACAAACCCAATGCATTTGCTGTAAACCTAAGAAGAAGTGAATCTAAAACGATTGGACTCATCATACCAGAAGTTGTACATCATTTTTTTTCCAGCGTTATTAAAGGCATTATAAACCAAGCAGAAAAGAAAGGTTATCTTGTTATTATACTTCAATCAAACGAATCTTACGAATTAGAAAAAAAACAATTAGATCTTTTAATTAGTCAAAGAGTAGATGGTATTTTAATTTCTCTTGCTAATGGCACTGCAGATTTTAAACACCTCGAAAACCTGATCTCACAAGAAGTGCCGCTTGTTATGTTTGATAAAATTGCAAAAATTGTCAATTGCTCAAAAGTGATTATCAATGATAGAAAAGCAGCATATATTGCCACGCAACATTTAATCGATACTGGGTGCAAACGTATTGCCCATTTTAGAGGACCACTTTTACCTCAAAATTCAATTGACAGATTTCTGGGCTATAAAAAAGCTTTAACCGACAACAATATGCCTTACGACCCATCTTTGGTTTATATATTGAACGATATGAGCTATGATGAAGGTACCTTCTATGCTGGTCAACTATTAAAAGATCATAATGATGTGGATGGTATATTTATAAATACCGATCTAGTTGCCATTGGAGCCATAACAGAATTTAACAAAAGAGGTGTTAAGGTACCGCACGACATTTCGGTAATTGGATTTAGTAATTGGTTTATGTCATCTGTCATTTCACCAAAACTCTCTACAATAGACCAACCTGGATATTTAATGGGAAAAACAGCTTTTAAACTATTGTTTAAAGAAATCAAAAAACGTAAAAAGAAAGAACCTATTACTTTTGAAACTGTTGAATTGGAAACGAATTTGATAATTCGAGAATCTTCAAAAATTGATAGCTAATTTTTCTTCGGAAATTTTAAATATCAAAAACATGTCGATTCTGTATGCGTTATAGAACAGTCATTCAGAAAAGAAAAGTCTACTCACCAAAAATCTTAAAAAAGATTTGATGAGTAGACTTTTAATACCTACAGCTTTTACTGTAAAGTGAATTCTTAATTATTTTTGAATTGGAAATTCTGCGAACATGTCATCCACAAATGTCGCCATTGCGTTAGAGTTATTTTGCTTAAATATGTAATCAGATGCTGTTGCTTGCCAGATTATATTTTTAGTTTTACTGTCAACCAATCTAAACATTAACATTCCTTCTTTATAAGTATCTACTTCTGTTTCGTAGCCTACTAAATCTCTATAATTGTAATAATCATAATAATAGTTGTTGGCATAGTAAGGACTTACTCGGTACGTTCTATCGTAATAAGTAGGATATGTAGCATATACTGGCTCTTGAGATACAGACTTTTCCTTATCTACAGTAGTACTTAACAAAATTAAAAGATCAGGATTTGTTCTATCTAATGTATATCCTTTATCCATCATTTTCTTATTTACCAAGTCTATAACATTCATACCTACAGTATTATCTTGTTCAAATTTATTTAAATCATCAAAATTACTATTTGGCAAATAGGCAAATGTCTTATAATTCTCTAATGATTTATCACTCATTTTTGTCGTTGTTACTTTTGGTCCGCAACTGAGTAAGATTAGCGTCAAAAGTGTATACATAATATTTTTCATAAAAAAGTTTTTTAATTTACTTTAAACTACTAAATATCAAGCTTTCCGCTGTTCTTTATCAATCTAAATCTTTGCTCATTTTAAATAAATTTTCTTAAATAAATCATAATGGGGCAGAATTCAGAATCATTAGGTTTTAAAATCTATTGAACTTCGAAATTTAATTAAATGTGATAGTATTTGTAGTAGAGTTTTCTATTTCAAAAACTTAATGTTGCGTTGCAATCCCTCAAACTTAGTACGTTTAACAGCGCTCTTTTTAAATACTTTATTAAACGTATCCTTTGTGATTTCTTCCCAATCTTTTTTGGTCATTGATAATACTTCTGGATGCGGATTAAACAATGGTTCACTGTGCGGTTTTGAAAACCGATTCCAAGGACAAACATCTTGGCATATGTCACAACCAAACATCCAGTCGTTGAATTGACCTTTAAATTCCGAAGGAATATTTTCTTTAAGTTCTATAGTGAAATAAGAAATGCATTTACTACCATCTACAACGTAAGGTTCGGTAATGGCTTGGGTTGGACACGCATCTATACACGCTGTACATGTACCACAGTGATCGGTTACTGCGTGATCGTATTCTAATTCTAAATCGATGATGAGTTCTGCAATAAAATAGAATGATCCTACTTTTTGGGTTAAGAGATTACTATGCTTTCCTATCCAGCCCAAACCAGATTTTGCTGCCCATGCCTTATCCAAAACCGGGGCGGAATCTACAAATGCACGACCGTGAACATCTCCAATTTCATCTTGAATGGATTGTAACAGTTCTTTCAGTTTGTCTTTTATTACAAAATGATAATCTGTTCCGTAGGCATATTTTGAAAGTTGATAACTTTCAGGATTTTGGATTTCCGAAGGAAAATAATTTAAGAGTAATGAGACGACACTTTTTGAACCTTCGACGAGTTTTGTTGGGTCCAGGCGTTTATCAAAATGATTTTCCATGTAATGCATTTCGCCATGTGCATTATTTTTTAACCATTTTTCTAATCGAGGTGCTTCTTCTTCTAAAAATCCAGCTTTACTTATTCCGCAGGATAAAAAACCAAGTCGTTTGGCTTCAGCTTTGATAAATTGAGAATGTTGCGTTTTGTTCACCCTCAAATTTAAAACATCTTGAGTTTATTTTAGAATTTTAATACGCTCTAATATTAAAGATTTAATTGCAACCCATATCTTGGGAAGACATTGGATCTGCATTTGGAAAACAGAAGCCCGTTGGTAGTGCTTCTGGCACATAACGTTGCAAATTACTGTCATACAGTGCATTTTCTAAAAACGCGGTGATGGAATCAATTTGATCATCTGTCAAGTTAAGAGATGTAAATAACGGTGACATTTGTGTTGAAGGTACGTCTTGATTTTCTGCTACCGCATTGTTTTTATACCTAACGACCTCTTCGATAGAGTGAAAACTACCACCATGTCCAAAAAAGGCGACGTCTTTAAGGTTATAAAGTTGTGGTGTTTTGAATTTGTAATCATCTTCTGGATTATTTGTAAAACCACCTCTACCACGTTTTGTTGCGTCATCAATTACAGTTAGTACTTGCTCTCCTTCTAAATCCTTCATCCCTAAAGCATGAAAATCCATACCATTTAAAGCAGGACCAGAATGACAAGAGAAACATTTTGCATCGTCAAAAAATAAAAGTGCACCTTCGGTTTCTTGTTCGTTCATTGCGCTTTCATTTCCGTTTAACCACTGCTGAAAAGGTGCTTGATTAGGTAATAAAGTTCTTTCGTAAGCTGCAATAGCTAAAGCTCCATTTAATTTTGAATAACGCTCACTAACATCTACGTCTGCAAAAGCTTCGTCAAACATATCTTTATAAGCAGAATTAACTATAAAGTCATGATCAATTACTAATCTATGAACATCCAATCCTGCAATAGCTTGCGTTTCAACACCTTCAAACCCAAAAGTATTGGCCTCTTTTGGTGTGCCTACTGTCCAATTTGCCTCTGTACCTAAGTTGGTACCTGTTCCACCAAATTGTCCGTTCCAAAGCATCACATCCTGATAGGCAACATTCAAAGCACTTGGTGTTCTAATAGGTTGTACGTCTAGATCTGTCTCTACATACAATCCGTTCTTTATTCGACCTTCTCCATGAAGCCCAAAACCCATACCACCTTCACCAATACCCTGTAAAATTCCACTTTGGAATCCTGCTTGTGCATGGTGACAGCTTGCACAAGAATAGGTATTCATGCCATCTTCCATTGATGGGTTCATCGCAATTCCTGTTTCATGAAACAACATTTTACCAAGCTCTACCTTAGCAGAGGTAATTTGGTTATTGGGATCGTTTGGGATTAGGTTAAAATCTGTTGCTAATGGCTGAATCAATGCATCTTTTGATCCATAAAGTTCAACTATTCTAGATTCTAATTGAGTTTGACCAGGTACAGGCACGTAATTATCATCATCTCGAGCACACGACACTAATGTAATCATTGCTCCTAAAATTAGGCTTAAAGTTTGTAATCTTTTCATTATGATTGATTTGCTAGGGCTGGCAAAGTAAAAAAAAAAGATTTTATAATTTACATATATTAGATTAAACACGTATTTTTTAGTTTAGATTCTCTTTTATCAGATAAAATGCACAAATGAGAAGATTAGCGTTTTGTTACCTTTTTTCAAACGTAAGTAACGCATTTTTAGGCTTTAAAGTAATTAATGGAGTAATATCTATGCGATCAAAATTAGGATATATTTTAAATTTAGAAACCAATTCTCTTACAGCGATGATCATTTCAAACATAGCGAAGTTATTGCCAATACATTTTCTTGGTCCCGCTCCAAAAGGGAAGTATTGTGATGAAAATTTACGAGAGCCTTCATTAAAGCGCTCGGGTTTGAACTTATTTGGTTGTTCCCAAAGTTCTGGATGACGATGAATTTCATATACCGAAAACAATAAGTTTGAACCTGCTTTGATATTAATGTCATTGAATTGGTCATCTTCAATATTTACACGATCAATAAAATATGCGGGAGGATACAGTCGCATAGACTCTTCAAGTACTTGCTGGCAAATTTTAGACGACATTATTGCAGTCATCACATCATCTGTATCATTTGTTACTTCAATAATTTCATTATAAATCTTTTCCTGCCATTCTGGATGCTGCGCTAATAACTGGCACGTAAAGGTCAACGCATTAGATGTCGTTTCATGACCTGCAGTAAACAATATTAAAATCTCATCAATGAGCTGTTCTTCATCCATCTCGTTCCCATCATCATAACGGGCATCCAAGAGCATATCCAGTAAATCATTATTTTTTTCTTCGGAAATTCGCCTCTCACCAACAATTCTTTTTAAGATCTCTCTGGCTTCTTTAGTTAAATCAATATGTTTTTCGATTTTTCCACTCACATTAAACCACCAGCCCAAATACGGTTGTCTCAACTCCTTAACCAACATTTTTTGAGCAGCTTCTGTAATAAATTGAAGTCTATTGATATCCTCTTGGCTTGCTGCACTACTAAATAAAGATTTCACAACAGTTTGAAAAGCCAAATCATTCAATATTGGAAATATATCAATGCTTGTATCGGGTTCAATTTTTTTATATTCGGAAAGAATTGCAGTTCTAATCGTGCCTAATAAATTCTCCAAATACTTTTTATGGAATGCAGGTTGGATGAGCTTGCGCTGTTTTTTCCAATGCTCACCTTCCGAAGTTAATAAACCTTTACCCACATATTTGACTAAATCCTCTGTTTGGATTTTTGATTTCACATAGTTTTTTTGATTCTTCTGAAGCACATACTCTGCAAAAGAAGCATCCCGACAAAAAAATACGCTGTTTGTGAATCCTATTTTTAATTTGAAGATATCACCTTGCTCGGTAAAATTTTTATGATGAAAAGGAAGCGGATTTTTGAGTATCTCAAGAGAATGTTTGATGAATTTCGATAATGGGACTTCTGGAATTTTCTTCATTTTAAAATAAACCGCCTTGTGTTGGTCCTTTAATTTTACCTAAGTGTTTATATGCTTGCTCGGTTACTTCTCGACCACGAGGTGTACGCATTAAAAACCCTTGTTGGATTAAAAATGGCTCATAAACTTCTTCTATAGTTTCAGCACTTTCACTTACCGCTGTCGCAATAGTGGTAATCCCAACTGGACCTCCTTTAAATTTTTCGATTATTGTAGAAAGGATTTTGTTGTCCATTTCGTCCAAACCGTGAGCGTCAACATGGAGCGCTTCCAATGCAAATTTTGCTATTTTAATATCTATTTTACCATTACCCTTTATTTGGGCAAAATCACGAACTCTGCGCAATAGTGCATTGGCAATTCTCGGTGTTCCTCTGCTTCGTCCCGCGATTTCTACAGCAGCTTCCATGGAAATTGGCACGTTTAAAATGGATGCACTACGTTGTACGATTGTGGTTAATAATTCGGTATTATAATATTGTAATCTACTTTGAATCCCAAAACGTGCTCGCATTGGAGAGGTCAATAAACCTGAACGTGTTGTTGCTCCAACCAACGTAAACGGATTCAAGTTTATTTGAACCGTTCTTGCATTTGGTCCAGACTCAATCATGATATCTATTTTGTAGTCTTCCATTGCAGAGTATAGATATTCCTCTACAATAGGACTTAAACGATGGATTTCATCAATAAACAGTACATCTCGTTCTTCTAAATTGGTAAGTAAACCAGCCAAATCTCCTGGTTTGTCCAAAACTGGTCCAGAAGTCACTTTTATACCTACATTAAGTTCACTGGCTAAAATATGAGCTAATGTTGTTTTTCCTAATCCTGGAGGACCATGAAATAGGGTGTGATCTAAAGCTTCATCTCTACCATTTGCTGCTTGTACAAAAATTTGAAGATTCTCCAACACTTGGTCTTGACCTGTAAAATCATCAAATGATAATGGTCTTAACTTTTTTTCGACATCCAGTTCTTCTGGAGTGAAATTATGGTCTGTTGGGTCTAGGTTTTCGTTCATGGTATTACCTGCGCACACAGGTATTTCTTTAAAAAATGATACTTTGTAAATATAATGAAAAAAGACCTTCTGATTGAGTTATCATTCAGAAGGTCTTTTAGTATTTGTTTTAAGATTCCTGGCTTCGCAGGTATTAATTAATGTTGTAATTCTTCCTCACCATCATATAGTGGTACATTTTGAGGCACAAAGTCTTCTTCATGTCCTGGCTTACTGTAATCATAAGGCCAACGGTGCACGTGAGGTATATCTCCTGGCCAGTTACCATGCATATGTTCTACTGGTGTAGTCCACTCTAAAGTATTTGATTTCCAAGGATTTTGAACAGATTTTTTTCCATAGAAAATACTATAAATAAAATTAAATAAAAATATAAGCTGCACAACACCTGCAATTAGGGCGAATACCGTAATTACGACGTTAGCATTTGCTGTATCATCAAATAATGGAAAATTAGAATTCGTATAATAACGTCTCGGTAGGCCTGCCATACCTATGAAGTGCATTGGAAAGAAAACACCATAAGCACAAATTGCAGTTACCCAAAAATGTATATATCCTAGATTTTTATTCATCATGCGACCAAACATCTTTGGAAACCAATGATAGATACCTGCAAATACACCATATAATGCAGAGATTCCCATAACCAAATGGAAATGCGCTACTACAAAGTATGTATCATGAACGTTAATATCTAATGCACTATCTCCTAAAATAATACCTGTTAAACCTCCAGTTATGAAAGTAGATACTAATCCAATAGAAAAGAGCATTGCTGGGTTCATTTGTAGGTTACCTTTCCAGAGCGTGGTTATATAGTTAAAAGCTTTTACTGCTGAAGGAATTGCAATCAATAATGTTGTAAATGTAAATACAGATCCTAAAAACGGATTCATACCAGAAATAAACATATGGTGACCCCAAACTATTGTTGAAAGGAATGCAATTGCCAAAATTGACATTACCATTGCTCTATAACCGAAAATTGGTTTACGTGAGTTTGTTGCAATAATTTCGGAAGTAATACCTAATGCTGGTAACAATACGATATAAACCTCTGGGTGACCTAAGAACCAAAATAAATGCTCAAATAAAACTGGAGAACCACCTTGGTAATGTAAGACTTCACCTTGTATAAAAATATCGGATAAGAAGAATGATGTACCAAAACTTCTATCCATTATTAATAATAATGCTGCTGAAAGTAAAACCGGAAATGATACAACGCCTATAATAGCAGTTACAAAAAATGCCCAGATTGTTAGAGGAAGTCTTGTCATAGACATTCCTTTTGTACGTAAATTGATAACGGTTACAACGTAATTTAAAGACCCTAATAAAGAAGAAGCAATAAATATAGCCATTGAGACTAGCCACAAGGTCATACCCAAACCAGAACCTCCCTGAGCCATTGGTAGAGCACTTAATGGAGGGTAAATAGTCCAACCTGCTGCTGCTGGTCCAAATTCCACGAAAAATGATGATATCATGACAACACATGACACAAAGAATAACCAATAAGACACCATGTTTAAAAAACCTGAGGCCATATCTCTCGCTCCAATTTGCAATGGAATTAGTAAATTACTAAATGTACCACTTAAACCTGCAGTCAATACAAAGAACACCATTAATGTACCGTGAATGGTTACCAATGCCAAATATACATCTGCATCCATGACACCTTCTGGAGCCCATTTACCCAATAATGCTTCAAAAATTACATTTGGCTCTTCTGGCCATGCAATTTGCATACGCATCATTAAAGACATTAAAATACCAATAATCCCCATAATAATTACTCCAGTAATCAAATACTGCTTGGCAATCATTTTATGATCTTGACTAAATATGTATTTGGTTACAAAAGTCTCTTTATGATGATGTCCGTGATCGTCGTCGTGTGCGTGAGTATCTGCGTGTGCTGACATAATCTATTTTCTATTTTTAAATCTTTTTATATAATTTTTTTTTGAATCAACTTAAATCCAACTAACATGTGCACTGCTAGTTTAGAAAAATATTATTATTTCTCGTTAGGAATTACTTCTTCTTTAGCTGATTCATTTTCGCTCCTAATTGATTCATCGTCAACTGTAGGTATTTCTGCAGCCTTTTCTTCATCAACAATTAAGGAATTCTTGAAGGTCTTTTGCTCTTTCATCCAAGCATCATACTCTTCTTGAGTTTCTACAATAATCTTCATTTGCATATTGTAATGTGATTTACCGCAAATCTTATTACATAGCAACAAGTAGTCAAATTCATAAAGAACTTCTTGACCCTTAGCTTCTATTTCTTTTCTGTTTTCTAATCTTATTTCATTGATATTAGCCACTTTTTCTTGAATGTCTGGATTTTGGCGCATTTCTGCTGTAGTCACTGTTGGGGTAAATCCAAATTGAGTAATCATTCCAGGAACACAGTTCATTTGTGCTCTAAAGTGTGGCATATATGCTGAGTGCAATACATCTTGGGAGCGCATTTTAAATAAGATAGGTTTACCTACTGGTAAATGTAATTCTGTTGTTATAACATCATCTTGAGCGTTAGGATCTGAATCATCTAAGCCTAAAATGTTAGCACGATCAATGTCAATCAATCTCACATTAGCCAAACCTAATGTATTGTCTTCACCTCCATAGCGAGCTTTCCAGTTAAATTGCTGAGCATATAACTCAATTACCAACGGATCATCGCTTTCGTCGACGTTCATAATGCTTGTCCAAGTAAATAGACCCCAAATAATCAAACCTGCAAGAACTATAACTGGAATGAAAGTCCAAATAGCCTCGAGTGTATTATTATCTGCATAAAATAATGCCTTACGACCTTTCTCTCCTTTATACTTAAAAGCGAAATAATGTAGTAAAAACTGTGTAATGGTTTGTACGATAAAAATAATAGTCATGGAGACTATCATCAAATTATCTAAACCAGGACCATGCTCTGAAGCAGAATTAGATGTTAACGGTAAATCACCTAAATACCAAAAGCTAACTATAGTTATGGCATAAATGAAAACTAAGAATCCCATCATTAGGTACCCATTAATTCTATTGTCTTTATCTGTAGCAACTTGGTCATTTGAAATGCTTACATGAGCTAAATCAAAAATCTTAACCATTTGCCAGATGGCAATAGCTATGAAAAGTATTATTATTATTGTTAAAAAAGCAGTCATTGTCGTTTCTGTTCTTTATGTAATTTATTAATAATGGAAATGTTCACTTTCTTTGATAAAAGGATTACGCTTTGGTTCTAAGGGCGCTTTTGTCAGTGCTGTAAATACAACAAATATGAATAATCCTGCAAAAAGAAGTATTGAACCTATTTCTGGTATTCCAATAGCCCATTGGTCTCCAACTGTAGCTGGCATAATCATATTAAATATGTCTATATAATGACCACATAAGATTACAATACCTGCCATAATAACGAACCATGGAATACGCTTGTAATCACTATTCATTAATATCAAAAGTGGGAATATGAAATTCATTGCTACCATTCCTAAAAATGGTAATTGGTAATCTTGGAATCTAGTCACAAAATAGGTTACTTCCTCAGGAATATTTGAATACCAAATTAACATGAACTGAGAGAACCATAAATATGTCCAGAAAATACTAAAACCAAACATGAATTTAGCTAAATCGTGTATATGGCTATCATTTACTTTTGGCAATAAACCTAATGATTTCAAGTAAATAGTTATCATAGATATTACTGTAATACCACATACCATCATTCCTGCAAGGACATACCATCCAAATAATGTAGAGAACCAGTGTGGATCAACACTCATTATCCAGTCCCAAGACATCATAGATTCAGTATATAAAAAGAATACCAAAAATCCTGCTGATATACGAAATGTCTTTTTAAAGTTTCTATTATCGTCTGCACTATCTTGAGCGATAGAGAATTTACGAGAGAAATGTCTATACAGATACCATCCTCCAACAAAAATCAATCCTCTAATTAAAAATCCCCAATAATTTAACCAGCCTTTTTTACCACTAACCAATTTATCAAATTTTTCACTATCTGGATCTACCATTTCAGGGTTCATCCAGTTAAAGATTGCATCATGTCCAATAAAATGAGATAAAGACGCAATTAACAATACAATTAAAGCCCCAGGTAGCATGTATGCTGTGATCCCTTCCATCACTCTTAATAGTAATGGAGACCAACCTGCCTGTGCTGCGTATTGTACTGCATAAAACGCTAATACTCCCAATGCAATCATAAAGAAGAAAAATGCTGCTACATATAATGCAGCCCATGGTCTATTTGCTAATCTATGCTGCACGTGCTCTGCATGTTCTTCATCATGGTCAACAGCGTCTGCGTGAGAACTCCCTTCATGAGTATCTGCTAGTGCATCATGCGCATTTGCTTTATGTGAGTTATCAGAATGATCTTCTACTCCTGCAACAACATGTGCTTTGGTTTCTGCTTCATGACCACCTCCATGCCCTGCTTCTTGAGCAGCAATCATTTCTTTTACGTCTTCTAAAGAATGATGAGATGTCGCAAATCCATAACCTACACCTATTAGCCCAACAATCATTAGGATAATAGAAGTCATTTTTAATCGATTTGAAATTTTATATTCCATTATATAATCTTTATCTGTCTTATTTTTCTAAGTCTGCTTTTAACTCTAATACATAATTCACCACTTGCCAACGCTCTTCTTCATTAAGTTGGTTCGCATATGATCCCATTGTATTTTTTCCGTAGTAAATTGTATGATAAATACTACCTGCTGTAATTGCACGACCAGCATCATCATAGCTTGGTACACCTAAAATTTTCTCGTTCTTGACTAATGTACCTTGTCCGTTGCCTTTTTTTCCGTGACATATTCCGCAATAAATATCGTATAACTGCCCACCTCTCATACTTTCAGTTTGAGTTGAATCTAATGGACTTGTCAAATTTGCTTTTGCCGATAAATAACCGTCATTAGAATTTTCATATTCAAAAGGCATATGACCTCCTCTTGGTATAGATCCTTCTGCAGGAAGTTGGGCTTCCATATTATTACTTAATATTTCTTTTCCATCAACGACAATATCTGCTTCTTGGTATGCTTCATATGGAACTGGCACATACATATTTGGCATGAACTGATAGTTTCGTCTTGTATCCTTTTTACAGGCTACAACACTTGCACATACCATTAATACAATTGCTATTTTAAATATACTTTTCATCTCTAAAGATTAATGCGCTTTATCAATTAAATTAATTTCTACAGCTCCAGTTTCTTTTAACAAATCTGTAAGCTCATTTTCATTTCCATGAACTGCGATTTCCATTAAAAAGTGGTCATCTGTTGTTCTTGGATCTGGATTTTCTGCTTTTTTAAATGGCCACATTGTACTTCTTAAGTAGAATGTGATTACCATTAAATGGGCTGCAAAAAATACAGTTAGCTCAAACATGATTGGTACAAAAGCGGGCATGTTTTCTATGTAGCTAAAACTTGGCTTACCACCAATATTTTGTGGCCAATCCTCTATCATGATGAAATTCATCATTACCACAGCAACCGTTAAACCAACACATCCATACATAAACGATGCTATTGCTATTCTTGTTGGAGCAAGTCCCATTGCCTTGTCTAGTCCGTGAACTGGAAAAGGCGTATATATTTCTTCGATGTGATGTCTTTCTGCCTTAACTTTTTTGACAGCATTCATTAAGACGTCATCATCATTATAAATAGCGTGAATTACTTTTGAAGCTTCCATGTACTATTTTTAGTTTATTAATTTTTTAGCTTGACCAGACCAATCATCACGTTCTGCTCTTCCTGGGAAAGAACCGGTAATATCATCTAACAAGTCATATTCTCTTTTTGTCATTTTACTAACTTGAGCGTAAGTAAAAATACCAATACTATTAAGTACTTCTTCCATTTTTGGACCAATACCATTAATAACTTTTAAGTCATCTGGAGTTTGAACTGTTGGATCAAAAGTACCGACACCTTTCAATAAGTTGTTTAATTTTTCAGTATTGTCTTGTAACGGTTTTTTAGCTGTTGTTTCTTCCTCAATTTTTAATACTGAAGTTCTTTCGTCTGCTCCGGTTCCTACTAAGCTTTCTCCTTTTTCTCTTATACGTTTGTAGCGTTCTCCCGAAGATTTTAGAATGGTCTTAACTTCAGCCTGAGCAATTACAGGGAATGTTCTAGCATATAATAAAAATAATACAAAGAAGAATCCAATTGTACCAATAAAGATACCGATATCTACAAATGTTGGAGAGAACATCGTCCAAGATGATGGTAAATAATCTCTATGTAATGATGTTACAATAATTACAAATCGCTCAAACCACATCCCAACGTTTACCACGATAGAGATAAAGAATGAAAACATAATACTTGTTCTTAATTTTTTGAACCACATAAATTGTGGTGAAAATACGTTACATGACATCATCATCCAATATGCCCAAGCATAAGGACCAGTTGCTCTGTTTAAGAATGCATATTGCTCATATTCAACTCCAGAATACCAAGCTATGAATAACTCTGTAATATATGCTACACCAACTATAGAACCTGTTAACATAATAACAATGTTCATTAACTCAATATGCTGAACAGTGATATAATCTTCAAGATTACATACTTTTCTCATAATGATTAAAAGTGTATTTACCATTGCAAAACCAGAGAAGATCGCTCCTGCAACAAAATAAGGCGGGAAAATGGTGGTATGCCAACCAGGAATTACAGATGTTGCGAAGTCAAAAGATACGATGGTGTGTACAGATAATACTAAGGGTGTTGCCAAACCTGCAAGTACCAAAGACACCTCTTCAAAACGTTGCCAATCTTTAGCTCGTCCAGACCATCCAAAACTTAATAACGCATATATTTTCTTCTGAAATGGCTTGATTGCACGATCACGCAACATTGCAAAATCAGGCAATAAACCAGTCCACCAGAATACTAGAGACACCGATAAATAAGTAGAAATTGCAAATACATCCCAGAGTAGTGGCGAATTAAAGTTTACCCATAATGAACCAAATTGATTCGGAATAGGTAACACCCAATATCCTAACCATGGTCGACCCATGTGAATAATTGGAAACAAACCAGCCTGAACAACTGAGAATATTGTCATTGCTTCTGCAGAACGGTTAATTGCCATTCTCCATTTTTGACGGAAAAGTAATAGTACTGCAGAAATCAATGTTCCTGCGTGACCAATACCAACCCACCAAACGAAGTTAGTAATATCCCAAGCCCAACCTACGGTCTTGTTTAATCCCCAAGTTCCAATACCTGTAGAGACTGTATAGATAATACACCCAATTCCCCAAAGGAATGCGACCAATGCAATTGAAAATACAATCCACCAAGCTTTATTTGCTTTTCCTTCAACAGGTGCTGCCACATCTACCGATACATCGTGATATGATTTTTCTCCTGTAACTAGGGGTCTTCTAATAGGTGCTTCGTAATGAGACGCCATAATCTATTATAATTGTTTCTTAATTAATTTTATGCTTCCGTTGTATTTCTCACTTTAGTCTGGTACTGCACATTTGGCTTAGTACCCACACTTTCTAATAAGTGATACATACGATCATCTTCTTTAAGTTTTGCAACTTCACTTTCTTTATCATTAATGTCACCAAACTTAATTGCTCCACTACTGCAAGCTGCAGAACATGCTGTTTGGAATTCACCATCTTTTATTTCACGTCCATCACGTTTTGCATCAAGAATTGTTTTTTGTGTCATTTGAATACACATAGAACATTTCTCCATAACTCCACGAGAACGAACTGTTACATCTGGATTTAACACCATACGACCTAAATCATCATTCATATGGTAATCGAACTCATCATTTTGAGCATATAGGAACCAGTTGAAACGACGTACTTTATATGGACAGTTGTTTGCACAATAACGTGTACCTACACAACGGTTATAAGCCATGTGGTTTTGACCTTGACGACCATGTGATGATGCTGCCACAGGGCAAACAGTCTCACAAGGTGCGTGGTTACAGTGTTGACACATTACCGGTTGGAACGCTACTTGAGGATTATCTGCTGGATGTTCTAATTCACCAAAACCTGATAATGATCCCTTATCTCCCCAAAGACCAGAAAATTCTTCTTTTTTTGTATCATCTTCAGAAAAAGTATCTTCCGAAGAATAATATCTATCGATACGTAACCAGTGCATATCACGACTACGTCTAATTTCTTCTTTACCTACAACTGGTACATTATTTTCTGCATGGCAAGCAATAACACATGCTCCACATCCTGTACAAGCATTTAAATCTATAGATAGGTTGAAATGGTGACCGATTGAGCGATCAAATTCATCCCATAAATCAACTTCTGGAGAAGTCACAGGTGTTTCCTCATGGTTTAATGATACCATTGGGATTCTGTTCCATCCATTTTTGTGATCCTGACTATCGTAAGTATTAAATATCTCTAAAGTAGTTTCTTTAATAATATCACCACGACCCATTAATGTGTTTTGCAACTGTACACATGCAAACTCATGCATTCCTGCTGCTTTTTTAATGGATACGTTTTGAGTTGTATTGAAATCTTGGTATAACGGGTAAGCGTTAACACCAGTCATCATTTCTTCTTTTAAGCCTGCTGTTCTACCATAACCTAATGACAGGCCTATAGAACCTCTAGCTTGTCCTGGCTGAATAATTACAGGCACATTTTTAACAGTCACACCATTCACTGTAACATCTGCATAGCTACCATCTAAAGCTCCTGTTGCTACATGGATATTCTCTAATCCCGCTGCTTTTGCATCTGCTGCAGATATTGTTAAATAATTATCCCAAGATGTTCTTGTAATAGGATCTGGAAATTCTTGTAACCAAGGGTTGTTAGCATCTTGACCGTCACCCATACCAACTTTAGTATAAAGCGACAATTCCATACCTTCAGACTTAGCACTAGATACTAAGTTTCTTGCTGCGGTTCCTGCACTAATCGCAGTTACAGCAGTAGACTCATTAGACCCATAAGTGGTAGATGACGATGTTGTTGTTACCAACTCATCTTTATCTTCATCTTTAATTCCAACTCCTACAGCTACGTCATGAATAACGCCTCCTAGGAATGTTCTGTCTTTTTTATCTTTTAATTCAGTTGATGTTTCCGAAGTAGTTGTAGTTGACGCTCCATTTGGTGCACTTGAAAATGCTCCAGATACGTAAACACCATCTTGCAATGCTTTATTGAACGAACCACCAGACCATCCTGATTTGATATATTCGCGGTATGTTTGATCACTTCCAGTCCACATTAATAATGCTTGTTGAAATTGACGTGTATCAAATAAAGGACGAATAGTTGGTTGCATTAAACTGAAATGCCCTTTCTTAAGTTCTACATCTCCCCAAGACTCTAAGTAATGAGGTGCTGCAGCGATATATTGAGACACTTTTGCAGTCTCGTCTGCTTTTAATGAAAAAGCGATAGATAATTCTGTTTTTTCGAGACCTTCAGCAAAATCTGAAGCATTTGGAAGTGTGTACATTGGGTTAACACCACTCATGATGATACCGCCAATGCGACCAGCTTTCATATCTGCTACTAATTTGGTTACCCCTTCATTACTACCTTGTCTCGTTAAAATAGGAGTTGAAGAATCAAAAGCCTTACTTCCGAGTTTCTCATTGATTGCTAATGCGACAGTTTGTGCATTTACATCTTGAATACCTGTAACTAAAACTCCGTTACTTCCAGCTTTATCCAATTCTGAAGCTGCTTGTTGAACAGCTGCATTAATAGATTCTGGTAAATCTGTTGACGCAGATCCACCTACTATTAAACTATATAATTTTGCTAATACTTGTTTTTGTTGACTTGGCGTTAATGGTACACGTTTATCTGCATTTGCACCAGATAAAGACATATTTGATTCAAACTGGATGTGGCGCGACATTTTTCCGTTCTTCGGAATACGTCCTTGCGCATACCCTGAATCAAATCCTCCACCTTGCCAATCACCTAAGAAATCTGCTCCTACTGAAACAATAGTCATTGCTTTAGAGAAATCGTAACTAGCCATTCCGCGAGTTCCATATTTCCCTTCAAAAGCATCTAATGTTGCAGATTCGGATACCGCATCATAAACAACGTGACGTACATTTCCGTATTTAGATTTAAATTCAGAAATCAATCTGGTTGTAGATGGACTTGCAAAGGTTTGTGTCAATAATACAATCTCCTTACCTCCATTCTTTATGTCTGTAAGTTTTTGATTTGTTTCAGAATCAAAAGTTTCCCATGAGATGACCGCATCACCCTTCATTGGGCTCTTAACTCTTAAGTTATCATATAATCCTAAAACAGAAGCGTTAACTCTTGCGTTAGCACCATTATGTGTTTTTGCTAAGTTGTTGTTTTCAATTTTGATAGGACGACCTTCACGTGTTTTAACTAAAACACTGGCAAAATCAAATCCGTTAGCAATTGTAGTTGCATAATAATTAGCAACACCAGGAATTATAGATTCTGGCTGTACAACATAAGGAATTGATTTAATCACTGGTCCTTCACAAGCTGCCAATGATGCAGCAGCAGTACTAAAACCAACATACTTTAAAAAGTCACGACGCGTCGTAGACGATGACTCAAGAGATTTTTTGTTACCTAAGAATTCATCTGTAGGAATTTCTTGAACAAATTCGTTCTGTTTTAGCGTCTCAACAATAGAGCTATTATCTTTTAGCTCTTCAACACTTTTCCAGTATTTCTTGTTTGATGACATATTATATAATTGAATTACTTCTTATTTAATTTTTTAATTTCTGTTTACGACATTTCCGATGTCGTGAAAATTACTAAAATCTTATTTTTAATAATGACACTTACCACATTCCAAACCACCCATTTGAGCAGCTGTAAGATTTTCTACACCGTATTTTTTAGATAATTCCTCATGTATTTTTGTGTAATACGCATTATCTGTAACATTTACATTTGTTTCTCTATGGCAATTTATACACCATCCCATTGTTAATGGAGCATGTTGGTACATTACTTCCATCGTTTCTACTGGACCGTGACATGTTTGACACTGCACTCCTGCAACTTCAACGTGTTGTGAGTGATTAAAATAAGCAAAATCTGGAAGATTATGTATTCTAATCCATTTTACTGGTTCAGTGTTACCTGTATATTTTTGTTCAGCTTCATCCCAACCGACCGCTTTATAAAGTTTTTTGATTTCAGCATTATAATCAACGCCATACTCATTTATACCTTCTTGCTGAGTTTCCTCTGCAACCTGATAAATAGATTTATGACAGTTCATACAGATATTCAATGATGGAATACCAGAATGCTTACTTACTCTTGCAGATGAGTGACAGTATTTACAATCAATACCATTTTCTCCAGCATGTATTCTATGTGAGTAATGAATTGGCTGCACTGGCTCATAACCTTGATCAACTCCTATTTGTGACAAGTAACCATATACAAAATAAGCACTTGCTAAAAGGAAGAAAATTACAGTAACCAAAACCAAGAATTGATTTTGAACGAAAGCTTTCCAAATTGGAAGACTTTTATCTTTTTTAACCGTTTCTATTCCTTTTTCGCCCGCGAAACGATTTAATGTTTTTCTAACTAAGATTAAAGCAATTGCTAACAATGCAAATAAAACCGCTAAAGCACCTAGGATTAATTTGTTTGAAGAACCGTCACCTTGACCAGCACCATCTGTCACTTCTCCTGGTGGAGGTGGAGGTGGATCAGCTTTAGGTTGTGCTGTATAAGCTAAAATATCTGAAATATCTTGATCTGATAATTGAGGGAACGCTGTCATGGCAGTTCCATTATACTCATTGTAAATCTGGTTAGCATAAGCATCTCCAGATTTTACCATGCCTGCACTATTTCTAATCCACTTGTTTAACCAGTTTCTATCAAGCCCTTGTTCTTCTTCTAAACGCGACTCAACATTACGAAGTGCTGGACCCGTCATCTTTCTATCTAATTGATGACAAGACGCACAATTAGTATTGAATAAAGTTTTTCCTTTTGCAGGATCACCTTCTTGGGCATTAAGTGAAGTGGAAAACGTAAGTAAAATAACCAATCCTAAGTAAGGAATCTTTGAGGCTAGTTGACGGTAAATCACCTGTATCATATTGTTAGTTGAATTATCTTCTAAACTTTGGTACGATTTTTTCATTATTGTTATTGAAAAAACGTTTTTAAAATCTCATGCAAAAATAATACTTATAGTCCATTTTAGAAATGTTACCGAAGTGTTAATTGATAATTTATATGGATTCTAAATAATAATTTATAACGAAAATAGTTATTATTTTTAAGTATTAAAACAACAGTGAAAAAAAAACGTTTTCTTTGTACAAAATTTCAATTTTTATGAAACTTAAGAACTTAAAAACAGCCCTAATTTTAATACTGATCCTTGTATCTGGAAATCAATTATTTGCTCAAGACGGAGAGGTTACTATTGATCAAGATAGCGACATCACAAAGCTTCTAGAATACAAAAAAGATGTTAAAACTGTTGATTTATACAAGATACAATTAGATTTTGGATCTAGGTCTAAGGCAGAATCACTTAAACAATCTTTTCAAAACACATTTGCAGAATGGCCTGCAGAAATGGTTTATGAAACGCCAAATTATAAAGTTTGGGTTGGTAATTTCAGTACACGCCTAGAAGCTGATATTGCTTTGTTGAAAATTAAGAAGAAATTCTCTAAAGCAATGGTTTTTGAGCCTAAAAAAGAGGATTAAAATACCGATCACATTGTAAAAGAAAAGCAACTCCTTCGAGTTGCTTTTTTTATTTTAAATAAGTTTTGAGTTTTCAAATTTCCGAAGAAAAATAATTATTTAAGCTTCTTCTTTACTTCTACTTCTTGGAACGCTTCTAAAACATCATCAACTTGGATGTCGTTGTAATTTTTAAGTTGCAGACCACAATCATAACCTTTTGACACCTCCTTGGCATCATCTTTAAATCGTTTTAATGATGATAATTCTCCTGTGTGAATTACCACACCATCCCTGATTAATCGAATACCAGAGTTTCTGTAAATTTTACCGTTTGTGACCATACATCCCGCAATGGTACCAATTTTAGATATTTTAAATGTTTCTCTAATCTCAGCGGTACCTGTAACTTCTTCTTTAAGCTCTGGTGACAACATGCCTTCCATTGCGTCTTTAAGATCGTTAATAGCATCGTAGATAATCGAGTATGTGCGGATATCAATTTCTTCGTTATCTGCAATTTGACGCGCATTACCCATTGGTCTCACGTTAAATCCTATTATAATAGCATCTGATGCTGTTGCTAACAAGACGTCACTCTCTGTAATGGCACCAACACCTTTATGGATGATGTTTACCTGTATCTCTTCCGTTGATAATTTCTGGAATGAATCTGTTAATGCTTCAACAGAACCGTCCACATCACCTTTAAGGATGATATTTAATTCTTG
Source organism: Psychroserpens sp. Hel_I_66 (assembly GCF_000799465.1). Classification (NCBI taxonomy): domain Bacteria; kingdom Pseudomonadati; phylum Bacteroidota; class Flavobacteriia; order Flavobacteriales; family Flavobacteriaceae; genus Psychroserpens; species Psychroserpens sp. Hel_I_66. Next base: position 2,504,946 of record NZ_JUGU01000001.1, read on the forward strand.
GAAATCACCAAGTGCAATACGACGACCTATTTCATCTAAAGTAATATGACGTTGCGTTCTAACAGACTGCTCACGTTGCAATTGCGTACGCTTTGCTGCAATTTGTTTTGCTTCACGTTCATCTTCAAAAACGTTAAATTTATCACCTGCTTGTGGCGCTCCATCAAGTCCTAAAATAGATACTGGAGTTGATGGTCCTGCAACCTTAACTTCCTTACCACGTTCATCCTGCATGGCTTTTACCTTACCACTGTTTTTACCAGCTAATACGTAATCACCAATTTTAAGGGTTCCTGCTTGAACTAAGATTGTCGATACATATCCTCGACCTTTGTCTAAGAATGCTTCTACAACAGTACCTGTTGCTTTTTTATTTGGATTTGCCTTAAGCTCTAATAATTCGGCTTCAAGCAGTACTTTTTCTAATAATTCTTTAACACCAGTACCGTTTTTTGCTGAAATATCATGCGATTGGATTTTTCCTCCCCAATCTTCAACTAAAAGATTCATTTGTGCTAAACCTTCTTTAACTTTTTCAGGGTTTGCTCCAGGCTTATCAATTTTGTTGATAGCAAATATAATTGGCACTTCAGCAGCTTGTGCGTGTGCGATTGCTTCTTTTGTTTGTGGCATGATAGAATCATCTGCTGCCACAACTATAATAGCAATATCTGTTACTTGTGCACCACGAGCACGCATGGCTGTAAAGGCCTCGTGACCTGGTGTATCAAGGAATGCGATTTTCTGTCCGCCATCTAACTGAACTCCATATGCACCAATGTGCTGTGTAATTCCACCAGACTCTCCTGCAATAACGTTTTCCTTTCTAATGTAATCTAGAAGTGACGTTTTACCGTGATCTACGTGTCCCATAACGGTAACGATTGGAGCACGTGGCTCTAAGTCTTCTTCCTTATCTATAACTTGTTCTATAGACTCTTCAATATCTGCAGTGATGAAATCTACTTTATAACCAAACTCATCTGCAACAACCGATAAGGTTTCTGCATCTAAACGTTGGTTCATAGTTACCATCATACCAAGAGACATACATGCTGAAATAATTTCGGTTACAGAAACATTCATCATCGTAGCAACCTCATTAGCAGTTACAAACTCTGTAACTTTAAGTATTTTGCTTTCTGCATCTTCTATTTGAGCATCAATTTCTGTCTGCTCTCTATGTTGATCTCTTTTCTCTCTTCTATATTTAGCTCCTTTACCTTTACTAGATTTGCCTTGTAGCTTTTCTAAGGTTTCACGAACTTGCTTTTGTACTTCTTCTGCACTAGGCTCAGCTTTTACCGTAGATGTTCTTTTGCCAGCTTGGTTTTTGCCTTTGTAACCACCTCTTTGGTTTCCGCCTCTGTTAGTTGTTCTATTGTCTGTTCCAGAGGATGGACCTTTGCTAATTCTACGTCTTTTCTTTTTATTATCGTCTGACGCTTTTTTATCTTCTTTCTTCTTAGGCTTCTTAAATTGTGAGAGATCAATTTTATCTCCAGCAATCTTTGGACCTGAAAGTTTTTTATATTGTGTTTTTAAAGTCTCCTCAGCAGGTTCTTGATTATTCTCATCTGCTGTAGCTGCTCTATCAGCTGCCTTTTCAATAGGTTTAGATTTTGTAGTATCCTCTTTTTTAGAATCCTTAACCTCTTTAGATGGTTCTGGCTCTACCTTCTTTGTCTCTGGCTCTACTTTCTTCTCTTCTTTGACTTCTGGAGCTTCCTCAACTTTTTCAATTTTTTCTACTTTTTCTGGTTCCGCTTTTGCCTCTTCAGCCTTCTTATTTAAGTCAATTTTACCAACTTGTTTGGGACCCGTAAGTTCAGCCTTGGCTTTTACGACTTCACGACTTTTGGCTTCTCTTGCAGCTTTTTCCTCTAATTCACGCTCACGTTGCTCACGTAGTTCTTCCTTTTCTTTTAGCTTTGCTTCGCTAACTTCTAAAGAAGCAACTTTTTTATTAGCATCAGTTTGAAATTCACTTGAAAGAATCCCATAAACCTCTTCTGATATTTTTGTATTAGGGCTCTTCTCTATTTCAACGCCCTTTGATTCTAAAAAATCAACAGCGCGATCTATAGAGATATTTAATTCCCTTAATACTTTATTTAATCTAGTTTGAGCCATAAATTGCTTGTAATATAACTTAAAAATCTATTCTACCAAAATAGCCTTTGACAAGGCCATAACGGATTATTCTTCGAATTCTTCTTTTAGAATTCTTATAACATCTAAAATTGTTTCTTCTTCTAAATCTGTACGCTTGACAAGATCTGTAACGTCCTGCTCCAATATACTTTTTGCAGTATCTAATCCTGCTTTACTAAATTCTGAAATGATCCATCCTTCGATTTCATCTGAGAATTCTGATAATTCTACATCTTCTTCTGCACCTTCTCTAAATACATCAATTTCATAACCGGTCAATTTACCAGCTAATCTAATATTGTGACCACCTCTACCAATAGCCTTAGACACTTCTTCTGGCTTTAATAAAACTTCTGCACGTTTATTTTCTTCATCTAACTTAATAGATGTCACTCTAGCAGGACTTAATGCCCTGGTAATGAATAACTGTATGTTATTTGTATAATTGATGACATCAATATTCTCGTTTCCTAACTCACGAACAATACCGTGAATTCTGGAACCCTTCATACCTACACATGCTCCTACAGGATCAATTCTATCATCGTATGAATCTACAGCTACCTTAGCTTTCTCACCTGGTATTCTTACCACGTGCTTAACGGTTATCAAACCGTCAAAAACTTCAGGGATTTCCTGCTCAAATAATTTCTCTAAAAATGCTGGTGCAGTTCTAGACATTATAATCGCTGGCTTGTTTCCTTTTAATTCTACACTTTCTATGATACCTCTTACATTTTCTCCTTTTCTAAAAAAGTCTGATGGTATTTGTTTTTCCTTCGGAAGAATGATCTCGTTACCATCGTCATCTAAAAGGATGATTGCTCTATGGCGAATGTGGTGGACTTCCGCAGAATAAATTTCTCCTTCTAGTTCCTTAAAGTGCTTATATATATTTGTATTGTCGTGCTCATGAATTTTAGAAATTAAATTTTGGCGTAATGCTAAAATAGAGCGACGACCTAAATCTACTAATTTCACTTCTTCTGCTACATCTTCTCCTACTTCAAAATCTGGTTCGATTTTTTGCGCCTCAGATAATGCAATTTCTTGATTAGGCTCTTCAACCTCATCATCTGCAACCACAACTCTGTTTCTCCAAATCTCTAAATCCCCTTTATCTGGGTTTATAATAATGTCAAAATTATCATCGTCGCCATATTTCTTCTTCAACGCATTTCTTAATACATCCTCTAAAATTGCCATCAACGTTACACGATCTATTAATTTATCGTCCTTAAATTCTGAAAACGAATCAATTAACGCAATATTTTCCATAATTATGAATTAAAATTTTATTACAACTTGAGCTTTTGAAATAGCATCATAAGCTATCTCTGCTTGTTTTTTCACTGTTATTTTACCTTTACCCACGGGTTTAGCCTCTCTGGTTTTCCACTCTAAAAGAACATGATCATCGTTTGCATTTACCAAAGTGCCTTCATGAACTTTATTATCTGTTGTGTTCACTTTAAGTGTTCTACCAATATTCTTTTTATACTGCCTCTTTTCAACTAAAGGGGCTGTTGCTCCAGCAGATAAAACTTCTAAAGAGAAATCCTGTTCTTCTCTATCTAAGTTATTCTCAATTGCGCGACTTATAAAAATACAGTCGTCAACCAAGACACCATTGTCGCCATCAATTATGACTTTGATTGTATTATCTGGCAACACGTCAAAGTCTATTAAAAATAGATCTTTTCTATGGTTTAACCCTTCTTCTAATAAGTTTTTTACAGTCTCTTTGAACATTTTTAGTATAAAAAGAGCGGACTTTTCGTCCGCTCATTATTCTTTTTTCTTCAAACAACGATGCAAATATACAACATTTTTATTGATTTCAACAAGTGATTAAGTCTCGTTTTTTATTCTTAAATTTATATCTATAAAACCAATTCAATACACATGAAAAAAATATTAGTTCCAACAGATTTTTCCGAAGAGGCAGAAAACGCATTAAAGGTAGCTTCTCAAATAGCAAAAAAACATGGCAGTGAGATTTATTTATTGCATATGTTAGAAATTCCCATGCAAGATATTGATGCTGTTAGCTCAAAAGCCGAAGTTCCTGAGGTCATGTTTTTTATGAGAATGGCACATCAAAAGTTTGAGGATATCATGAATAGTGATTACCTTGAAGGTATTACAGTTCACGAAATTGTAAAACCTGATGGTTCATTTAATGGTATTTCTGAAATTTGCAAAGAACATGGTATCACAATGATCACAATGGGATCTCATGGCGCGAGTGGCATTAAAGAAATGTTTATTGGATCTAACGCAGAAAAAGCGGTGCGAAACTCAGATGTACCAGTTTTGGTCATTAAGAATGACCATACAGATTTTAGTGTTGATGATATTGTTTTTGCTTCAGACTTTAAAAACGATAATAAAGAAACTTATCGCCAAGCAACAGAATTTGCTAAAGAGTTTGATGCAAAACTGCATCTTTTAATGGTGAATACTCCTAGTAGTTTTTCAACTACACAAAAAGCTAATGAAAGAATTAGTGAATTCATAAAGGATTATAATTTTAAAAATTATACTGTAAATATCTATAATGATGAATCTGTAGAAAAAGGTATTCTTAATTTTTCAAAATTTATTGATGCCGATTTAATTGGGATTAGCACTCATGGCAGACAGGGTATTGCCCACTTCTTTAACGGAAGCATAAGTGAAGACTTGGTCAATCATGCCAGAAGACCAGTTATTACTTTTAAAATATAGATTAAAATATTGAGATTATAATAAAAAGTCTTTGAGAGTTGATATGACTTTTAAGGACTTTTTTATTTTATTATTGGAATCTTAGCAAGATAAAACACACACTTAGTGGCACCTACATTGGTGCACAATGCTTTTAAAAGAAAAATCCCGACTATAAAATAGTCAGGATTTTCAGCTTTAGTTGGCCCACTAGGTTTCGAACCTAGACTCTTTGGTACCAAAAACCAACGTGTTACCAGTTACACCATAGGCCAATCTCTTAAAGAGGGTGCAAATTTAAAACAAAGTTTTATTTGTACAAACAATTTTTTAGAAAATAATTAAAAAATGGTAACGTTTACTTAAAATCACTAGTGTTTTTGATATTTATTGTTAAATTCGCTCGCATTAAATAAACTAGTTTCATGACACATTTCAACTTCAAGAAATGGAATACCATTTTAGGATGGTTTGCTTTTACCGTAGCATTAATCACGTATTCTCTTACTATAGAACCAACCGTAAGTTTTTGGGATGCTGGAGAATACATCCTTACATCTTCAAAATTACAAGTTGGTCACCCACCAGGAGCGCCTCTATTTCAAATGTTGGGCGCATTTTTTTCAATGTTTGCATTAGAACCTTCACAAATTGGAGCTATGCTTAACATGATGAGTGCAGTTTCCAGTGCATTTACTATACTTTTTATGTTTTGGACGATATCTATTTTGCTAACTAAATTAGCAAGAGTAGCTAGCCCAAAACAAGAAAACACAAACAAAATAACATACATCCCATTATCAAAACACCAAAATATCGCAATATTGGGTAGCGCCTTAGTAGGCAGTTTAGCCTTCACATTTACAGATTCGTTTTGGTTTAATGCAGTAGAGACAGAAGTTTATGCAATGGCAACACTAATAATGGCCATATTATTTTATCTCGGTTTAAGATGGGAAAATGACATGTTGAAACCTAGAGGGCATAGATGGTTAATTTTAATTGCCTTTGTTATAGGTCTCTCTTTTGGAGTTCACTTCATGGGGTTATTGACTATACCAGCCTTAGGTTTAATCTATTATTTCAAAAATTATAAAACCGTAACCGCACTTAACTTTATAATCGCCAATGTTGTTGCTGCAGCTATATTATTATTTATCTTCAAATTATTACTTCCAAATGCACTTAGACTTTTTAGTGCTTCGGAAATTTTCTTCGTCAACACCATTGGGCTTCCATTTAATTCTGGATCAATCATCGCTGGAGTCATAGTCGTTACCGCGTTCTATTTCGGATTAAAATACACAAGAGACAAAGGTTATAAAATTGCAAATACACTCACACTTTGCTTAATATTCATTTTTATCGGGTTTTCTTCATGGATCATGTTACCTATTAGAGCAAATGCTAATGTGATCATTAATGAAAACAATCCTTCAAGCGCAAGAGAGTTACTGGCATATTACAACTTAGAACAATATCCAGAAACACATTTATTTTACGGTCCATTGTTTACAGACCAATATTCTGGTTTAGATGAAAACAACCCTTACAAAGATGCCAAACCTAAATATGAAAAAGATGAAGAAAAAGGCGAATATGTAATCGTCAATGATTGGAAAAACGCCGAGCAACGCTACAACTCAAAACACGCATCTGTCTTGCCAAGAATGTGGAGTACAGAGCACGCAGAAAATTACATGATGTTCACCGGTTTGTTAGATTTTAGAATCAAACCAGAATATCAAATGGAGAATCAAGTGCGCCAGCTTGTCAACCAATTTAAAAATGAAGTAGCCCAAGGTAAAGTTGATTATGAAGATTACAATAGTTTCTTAAAACAGTTTGGAAGAGATTTTCTAATCATTGAAAAACCATCAATTGCAGACAACCTTTATTACATGCTAGATTATCAATTAGGCTACATGTATTGGAGGTATTTTATGTGGAATTTCTCTGGAAGACAAGATGATATACAAGGAAGATATGACGACTTACACGGTAACTGGATAAGTGGCATCGACCTTATAGACGAAGCACATTTAAACATGTCACAAGACAATTTACCAAGTGACGTGAAAAATAACAAAGCGAGAAACACCTATTACATGCTCCCTCTAATTTTGGGAATAATTGGCTTTTTGTTTCTATTGGGTCGCGATCCTAAACGGTTTTGGGTATTGCTGGTGTTTTTCCTATTTACAGGACTTGCCATTCAATTTTACACCAATGTAAGACCATTTGAGCCTCGTGAGAGAGACTACTCTGTCGTAGGTTCATTCTACGTATTTGCCATATGGATAGGCTTTGGTGTATATGCTATTTTTGATTTACTTCGGAAATATACCAGCTCCAAGTTCCTAGCTCCAGCAATAACAATTGTCTGTTTATTATTAGTGCCAGGAATTTTAGCTGCGGAAAACTGGGACGATCATGACAGATCAGAGAAATATACCGCACAAGCCATGGCTCGAAAATATCTAGAGTCCTGCGCTCCAAATTCCATATTATTTACAATTGGAGATAACGACAGTTTCCCACTGTGGTACCTCCAAGAAATAGAAGGAGTACGAACAGACATTAGAGTTGTAAACACAAGTTTATTTCAAACTGACTGGTATATTGATCAAATGAAGCGTAAAGCTTACGAAAGTGACCCGATACCTTCTCAACTCACACATGATCAATATAAATATGGTACACGTGATTATATTATGAAATATGAAATCACAAAAGACACTATGGACATCAAAGAGTTTATGAATTATATCTCTAACGACGATCCAAAGTACAGTCTTAAATATGCAATGCAACGTCGAGGTGAAGATCCTAATGGGTATCCACCACAATTACAAAACTCTAATTATTTACCTACCTCTTTTGTTCGCATTCCAGTTGATAAAAACAATGTTTTAGAAAGCGGAATAGTAAAACAAAAAGATGCAGATAAAATAGTACCTTATATTGATATTAATATATCTGGAGGCGCACTATACAAAAACAGATTGTTAATGCTTGATATCATTGCCAATAATGACTGGAAAAGACCTATTTATTTCACAGGTGGTGCGTTTAGCGACGACGACTATATTTGGATGAAAGACTATCTGCAATTAGATGGTTTATGCTATAAACTAGTACCTATCAAAACCTCAGTTGATAGAGCTAATCCTTTTGATATGGGACGCGTAGACACAGATCTCATGTATGAAAAAGTCATGTCTTGGGATTGGGGAAATAGTGGTAGTGATAAAATTTACCATGATGTTGAAACACGTAAAAACGGAATCACCTATAGAGGAAACTTAGCGAGGCTTTTAGAGCAATTAATTAATGAAGATAAACTTGATAAAGCTGAAAATATTGCAGATTTAGCTATGGAAAAAATGCCAGTAGATAAATTTGGTTTTTACACACTTCTTGAGCCTTATATTAGTGGCTATTACGAAATTGGAAACAAAGAGAAAGCAAGAAAACTATATACTGAAGTTTCTAGAAAATATCAAGAAAACCTAACCTATTGGAGCGAACTTTCTATTGAAAACCAAACAAGTTATTTAGATGAAATAGTTACAGATATCGAACGTTACAGAAGTTTGGTAGATATTTTAGTGATTTATAATGACAAAGATTTCGCTATTCAAGAAACAGAAAAGTTTAACAATTACCTAAAACTCTTTAAGCATTTTACTGATGAGGAAGAAGGAGAAGCAAAGCCACCAGTAAGAGAGGAAAGAGATTTCCCAAAAGATACAATAGATAAAATTTTAGGCGTTCAAGAATAAGAGACGATGAACATAGCTCCCGTTAAAACGCCTGTAGTTGCTAAAAAAATGTTTCCAAATTATGTGTGGGATATTGCAACCACAAAAAAGGAGTTGTATTTAACCTTTGATGATGGCCCTACGCCAAACATCACCAACTTTACTTTAGAAACTTTAAAGGAGTACGATGCAAAAGCTACATTTTTTTGTATTGGATCTAATGTTGAAAAACATCCTGATATTTTTAATGGTATAATCCAAGATGGACATACCATTGGTAACCACACTCAAAACCACGTTAAAGGTTGGAAGACAAAAACTAAAGATTATTTAGCTGAAGTTGAAAACACCCAAAATATAATAAAAACTTATTCTGAAAATACTCTAACTTCAACTACAAAGCTTTTTCGTCCGCCATATGGTCAAATTACTCCAAAACAAGGAAGAAAACTTATTACGTTAGGTTATAAAATTATTATGTGGGATGTGATTTCTTTTGATTGGGAGCAAGAGCTTTCCGAAGTAAAATGTTTAGAGAATGTGATTTCTAAAAGTAAGCAAGGTAGTATCATCGTTTTTCATGATAGCGTAAAAGCATCAAAAAACATGATGTATACACTTCCGAAGGTATTAGAGTTTTTTAGTAAAAAAGGTTATGTTTTTAAGTCTCTAGCTTAGAGGTATTCTTGCACAATCCCAATTAAGGTGTTGGCATCTTGCTCACCACTGTGACGCCATTTCATTTCGCCATTTTTATAAATGATAAGCGTTGGCAAACCTTTGACACGAAGTGCTTCGGCAAGTTCCTTGTTTTTATCAACGTCTATTTTAATGACTTTGGCTTTGTCTCCAAGAGCAGCAGCAACATCTCGCATTACCGGATGCATTGCGGTAGATTGTTCGTTCCATTCTGTAAAGAAATCTAACAGTACCGGAATATCTACATCTATAAGTTCCCCAAATTTTGACATACGTTTAAAGTTTTAAATCAAACATCATAATACAAATATAACATTTCCACGATATTATGCATTATTTGAACCCTTTTTAAGTGTAATTACAGTTACTTCGGGCCAAATACCCACTCGTCCCGGATAACCCAAGTAGCCAAAACCTCTATTTACATTGATATATTGACCTAGTTCTTGGTACACACCTGCCCAATATTTATAACGCCATTTTACAGGACTCCATTTGATCCAACCTGGTATTTCAATTCCAAATTGCATCCCGTGTGTGTGACCGCTTAACGTTAAGTGGTAATGGTAATCGTCATGTATGACACACTCTTCCCAATGGCTTGGGTCATGGCTCATCAAAATTTTAAAATCGTTGGGTTGAATGTTTTCTGTAGCTTTCCTTAAATCTCCCGCTTTTTTGAAACCTCCTTTTCCCCAGTTTTCTACTCCAACTATTGCTATTCGTTGTCCGTCGCGTTCTATATACCGACTTTCATTCAATAAGATGTCGTAGCCCATTGTTTTTTGTAGCTCAATTAAATCTGCTAGGTTTTGAGCTTTAGCATCTGGTGATGGCCAATCAATATAATCGCCATAATCATGATTTCCCAAAACTGAATACACCCCATCTTTGGCTTTTAATTGGCTAAAAAGGTCTGCCCATGGTAACATTTCAGATGTTTTATTGTTTACCAAATCTCCAGTAAACATGATAGCATCAGCTTTTTGTTCATTTATTAAATTGACTCCATATTCTATTTTTTCCCTATTGTCAAAACTACCAGAATGGATATCACTAATTTGAGTGATGCGGTAGCCATCAAATGCCTGCGGTAAATCTTCAAAATGAAGTACGTATTCTAAAACCCTAAATCTATACTTGCCTTTGTACATCCCATATAATAAAGATGTAAAAGGAATCGCTGCAAGACCTAATGCTATTTGACTTATAAATTTACGTCGGGAGGGTAAGTAAAATGCTTCTTTAGTGACTACTTTATCATATAATCCCAAAGCAGATCTTATAATATCTTCACCCAATAATATGGGCACGAGCACAATATTTAATGACATGAATGCCAATAAAAAACCAAAAGCATAACTCTTGGTCGGGTTGAGAACTCGTCCTTCAGCATTAATTGAAAATTGATATATAAAATTCCCAGCAACAATAATTGCAACTCCAATAAAAATGTAATGCACCCAACTTGCTTTAGTAACCGTTTTAATGGCTTGAAAACCATAAACAGTAACTAAAATATAGATTAAAACAAAAATAATCCAACGAAGCATACCTTAAAATTTTACCAAATATAAGCGATTTTAAAAAGGAACTTTGACGTTAAAAAGTATTTAACGATACCTTAAGATTTACTATCTTTTCCTTCGATTTAACGAACCTTCTATGAAACATCTTCTTTGCATTACTTTAATACTTTCATTTTTAATGAGTTGTGACAAAAACAATTTTGCTGAAATCGCAAAAAAAGACAAGCCCCTTATAAATTATGTAAATCCCTTCATTGGTACAGGTGGACATGGTCACACCTATCCTGGAGCAACAATGCCTTTTGGCATGATGCAATTAAGTCCAGACACTAGATTAGACGGTTGGGACGGTTGTTCTGGCTATCATTATAGCGACGAGTATATTTACGGATTTTCCCACACCCACCTCAGCGGAACAGGCGTTAGTGACTATGGCGACATCCTCTTAATGCCAACAAACAACATCAATTTTAATAACGGAAGTGATAACAAACCTGGCTACCGAGCACATTTTTCCCATGATAACGAAATGGCCCAACCCGGTTTTTACAAAGTGCATTTAGACTCTACTGAAATTGACGTTGAACTCACCGTCTCAAAACGGAGCGGAATCCATAAATATAGTTTTCCTTCGGAAAGTGAGCAGTTCGTAATTTTAGACCTCGAGCATCGCGATCAACTCTTAGACTATAAAATTCAGAAAATAAATGACTCTACGATTTCAGGATTTAGACATTCAAAAGCCTGGGCAACAGATCAACGCTTGTTTTATACCATTCAATTTTCTAAACCTATAAAAAATATTACTTACGAAGAAGATGGTGTTCCTATTTCAAAAAATTACAAGTTCTTAAGTAAGAAAGCAGCAATAGAATTTGACAATTCAAATAATGACGCTGTTTTTGTAAAAGTTGGTATTTCCGCAGTTGACGAAGCAGGAGCCTTAAATAACTTAAAAGAAGAAATAAATAACAAAACCTTTGAGCAAGTCAAAAAAGAAGCCCAAAATGCATGGGAAACACAATTGCATAAAATAGTTGTAGAGTCTCAAAACGATGATTACAAGACAAACTTCTACTCTGCATTATACCACACCATGTTAGCGCCAAATTTATATCAAGATATTGACGGTCGCTATCGTGGAATGGATCTAGAAATCCATCAAACCAAAGATTTTGAATACTACACCGTCTTTTCTCTTTGGGATACCTATCGCGCTGCACACCCACTCTACACTATTATTGAGCAAGAACGCACCAATGATTTCATCAATACTTTTTTAGCAAAATATGACGAAGGTGGTATTATGCCCATTTGGGATTTAAGCGCCAACTACACAGGTTGTATGATTGGATATCACGCGGTTCCTGTAATTTCTGACGCTTACATGAAAGGGATTAGAAATTATGATGCAGAAAAAGCACTGCAAGCCATGAAACATTCTGCAACCCGAGATAAATTAGGACTCAAAAGCTATAAAGAATTTGGCTTTATCCCAGTAGAGGAAGAAAGCGAATCGGTCTCTAAAACGCTCGAATATGCCTACGACGACTGGACCATTGCACAAATGGCAGATGCTATGGGCAAGAATGAAGACTACAAATTATACACACAAAGAGCTCAATACTACAAGAATATTTACGATCCCGAAAGTCAATTTATGCGCGGGAGATTCCGCAATACCTGGTTTGCTCCATTTGATCCTTACGAGGTGAATTTCAACTATACCGAAGCCAACTCTTGGCAATACAGTTTTTACGTACCTCAAGATGTCACAGGTTTTATGAACCTTCTCGGCGGAAAAGATAATCTAGAAGCTCAATTAGATGAATTATTTACTGCGGAAGCGGAAACATCTGGTCGTAACCAAGCAGATATTACTGGTCTAATTGGACAGTACGCTCACGGAAACGAGCCAAGTCACCATATGGCTTACCTCTATAATTTCGTCAACAAACCACACAAGACCCAAGAAAAAGTACATCAAATTTTAACAGATTTATATACTAATGAACCTGATGGAATTTCAGGAAATGAAGATTGCGGTCAAATGAGTGCATGGTACGTTTTCTCATCTATGGGCTTTTATCCTGTAACACCAGGAAGCAATCAATACATTATTGGTACACCGTTATTTGATAGAGCAACCATCAATCTTGAAAATGGAAAACAATTTACCATAGCTACCAATAATTTAAGTGATATAAATAAATATGTTGAACATGTGTATCTCAACGGAAAAGAACTCAGTCAAACATTTATTTCTCACGAAGATATTATGGCTGGCGGAACATTAGAATTTAAAATGACCGATAATCCAGCTGTTTGGGGAAGTCGTGAAGGTCAAGAACCAAAAACTGAAATCAACCAGCACCTCATTGTGCCCACTCCATTTATAGCAAAAGGCGATGTCGCATTTAAGGGTGAAACCGAAATTGTCTTGCAAAGTATAGACAAAGAATCGACGATTAAGTACAGTTTAGACAATGGTGATTTTAAAAGCTATAGCGAACCGTTTAAAATTTCCGAAGAAACGAGATTACGTCTATTTGCAGAAAAAAATGGGATTAAAAGTCCATTTATTGAAACCAATTTTTACAAAATAGACCCTAATCTCTCTATAAGTCTCGAAACCGAATTTGCAAATCAATACAACGCTGGAGGCAATGAAGCGTTGATTGATGGCGTTATTGGCACTCAAGATTTTAGAACTGGCACTTGGCAAGGTTATCATAATGAAGATTTAATTGCGACAGTTGATTTAGGGAGTTTAAAACCAATTAGCAACATCACTATTAATTTTCTACAAAACCAGGGTGCGTGGATTTTTTATCCAACTCAAGTAGAACTATTACTCTCAAAAGACGGAAAATCATTTACCTCTATTGAAACAATAAACATTGATACAGCCAAACGAAACGAGGATGTGCTCATTAGAAATATAGCTTTCAATTTTTCTTCGGAAAATTACCGTTATGTAAAAATAATAGCTAAAAAAATGGGAGAATTACCAACTTGGCATTTGGGATATCCGCATGATGGAAGAAGTTGGATTTTTGCTGATGAGATTTCAATTAAATAAACCTATTGTACTATATTTAGACCTCTAATTAATCAATTTATGACAAATCAAAACAACAAGTCTGCATTAACAACTTTGGTGACAGTCTTTTTTTTCTGGGGATTTATAGCAGCATCAAACGGTGTTTTTATTCCTTTTTGTAAAACGTATTTTAATATAGATCAATTTCAATCGCAATTGGTTGATTTTGCGTTTTATGGTGCTTACTATTTAGGTGCTTTATTTTTATTTATACTGTCTGGTTTCTTAAAAAAGGACATCTACAATAATTGGGGCTATAAAAATGGTATTGTATATGGATTGCTATTATCTGCCATCGGTGCCTTTGCAATGTATCCAGCAACTGCAGGTGCAGAACAAGGTCAAACAGGTGTTTTTTATTTGGTACTAATCGCCTTATTTATTGTTGGTTTAGGTTTCTCATTACAACAAACAGGAGCTAATCCTTTTGCTATTGCCTTGGGCGACCCAAAAACAGGTTCCCATCGTTTAAATTTAGCTGGAGGTGTGAACTCTTTCGGGACGACCATTGGACCAATCGTGGTTGGTTTAGTCATCTTTGGTTCTGCAACTAGAGGTACAGATGAATTGGCTACAATGATTGCCAATAATGAAATCACTTTAGTTACCGTACAAGGGTTATATGCTGGAGTTGGTGTGTTATTTTTAATTGCAGCAGCCCTCTTTCGTTTTTCTAAAAAGTTGCCTGCGTTAAAATCAGATACTCCTTTTGAACCTGCTAATAAAGCAAGAAATCTTCTCATCGTCCTAACTTTAGTTATTATGGGTTGCTTTGGGTATATTTTTAGCACATATTCAGGAGAAGTAATTGCCAGCGAAGAGTTAGAGCAAACCCGTTTAATACTTTTATTTATAGCCTTACTTGCAGTAGTTTCTGCTGTATTTATTGCGTATTCTAGTGCTTCAAAAAAACCAGAAGGTTGGGGAGCAATGAAATACCCGCAATTGGTTTTAGGCATGCTAGCTATTTTTACTTATGTAGGAGTAGAAGTCACTGTTGGTAGTAATCTGGGCGAATTATTAAAAAAAGCAGTCGATGGAACTGGGCTAAACGAATTAGGTTTACCAATACTCAATGATGCACAAATTGCACCTTATGTATCCTTATACTGGGGCGGATTAATGATTGGGCGTTGGGTTGGTGCGATTGCGGTTTTTAACCCAAGTAAAGGGTTGAAAAAAGTGCTACTTATCATCGTGCCCTATATTGCCTTTGCTATCATTATTGCAGCAAATTCAATCAAATATAATTTTACTGCAGATGAAATACTATTCTTCGGAATTTGTATCGCTGTTCAAATTGTAGGATTCTTTATTGCTAAAGACAGACCAGTAAAAACACTTAAGGTTTTTAGTTTATTAGGTGTTATAGCAATGCTGATTGGCTTATTTGCCTCAGGAAACGTAGCTTTATTTGCGTTTTTATCTGGTGGTTTGTTCTGTTCAATTATGTGGCCATGTATATTCACATTAAGTATTGCTGGTTTAGGAAAATACACCTCTCAAGGTTCTGCCTTTTTAATTATGATGATTTTAGGCGGAGCGATCATTCCACCAGTTCAAGGTAAATTGGCAGATGTTTTTAATATTCAATCCTCTTACTGGATGGCTGTCGCTTGTTTTGTATATCTATTGTTTTATGCTTTTAGAACTAAAACAGTCTTAGACAAACAAGGTGTAACGTATTAATTTATTGTTCCGAAGAAAAACATGAAAACCAATTCTCGATGAAAAGAAGACATTTTATAAAAAACGCTGCTTTATCTGGTGCTGGATTAGCGATTGGAAATTCATTAATAGGTTGTAACGATAAACCTTCCGAAGAAAAAAAAACAGAATCTACTATGATGACTACTATAAATAATTCGCCAATTGCCATTTGTACATGGGCTTTTACTGGTGCCAATGCGAAAGCTGGAGAAGAACTAAGCAAAGGTGTAAAAGCTCTGGATGCTGCAATTTCTGGCGTAGAGGTTGAAGAAGAAAACTTAAAGAATACTACAGTTGGCAAAGGTGGTGCACCAGATCGCGAAGGAAATGTGACACTTGATGCTTGTGTAATGGATAGTGATGGTGATTGCGGTTCGGTTTTATGTGTAGAAAATATTACCAATGTTGCTGCACTCGCAAAACTAGTAATGACTGAGACACCACATGTTATTTTAGCTGCTGAAGGTGCTGAAGAATTTGCCTACGCACAAGGCTTCAAAAAAGATAATCTCTTAACCGAAGACTCAAAAAAAGCGTGGCAAGAATGGTTAAAATCTCCTGAATATAAACCTTTAATAAATATTGAAAACCACGATACTATTGGTATGCTTTGTATGGATAAGGATGGTGATATTGCTGGTGCCTGCACAACGTCTGGATTATCTTACAAAATGAAAGGTCGTGTTGGAGATTCTCCAATAATCGGTTCTGGATTATTTATTGATAATGAAATTGGAGGCGCTGTGGCTACTGGTATGGGTGAAGAAGTTCTAAAAACTGTTGGTAGTTTTTTAATCGTAGAATTGATGCGCAATGGGATGTCTCCGCAAAAAGCATGTGAAGAGGCTGTGAACAGAATTACCAGTAAAAACGACAGATATAAGGATTTTCAAATTGCTTACATCGCCATGAATAAAGCTGGGGAAACCGGTTCTTATTGCATCCATAAAGGATTTACGTATATGAAATATCAAGACGGAAAAAATGAGAATGTACACTCCGATTATTTTGACAAAGCCTAAAACCACTTAATTGTCAAATCTACCAACTTCTGTTTAAAACTGCTGTAAGGTGGTGTCAACAAATCAACAGCGCTTAGCGTATGTTGCTTTAAAACAGAACGTTGGTTTGTGAATTCTAAAAACCCGAAATAGCCATGCGATTTCCCAATCCCACTATTATTAGCACCACCAAAGGGTAAATTATGATTTAAAAATTGCAATAAATTATGGTTGATGCACGTGCTTCCCGCTCTCGTATTATTAATAATTTCACCAATCACTTTTTTGTTTTTACTGAAAATGTAAAGCGCCAAAGGTTTTTCTCTCGAATTGATATCTTCTAAAACCCGAGAAATTGAGGTATAAGTTTTCACGGGAAGTATAGGTCCGAAAATTTCATTTTGCATCAATTCACTATCCTCTTCAGCGTTAAAAACCAAAGTAGGCTCTATAAAATTATCTTTTTCTTCGGAAGTTCCGCCAATGGCAATTTCTGCATTTCTAGACTTTGCATCTTCCAGATAACCTCTCAATCTATCAAAATGTTTTTTATTCACAATCCTTCCGAAGGAATTTGAATTTGAAACATTTTCAGTATAAAACTCATTAAGTTGCTTTTTAAAACTGTTTACAAACTGTGGTTTAATGTTTTCGTTTATAAACAAATAATCTGGTGCGATACAGGTTTGACCTGCGTTGAGAAACTTTCCGAAGATAATTTTCTTAACCGCTTTATCCAAATTAGAGCTATCATCTATAATGGCTGGGGATTTTCCTCCCAACTCTAAAGTTACTGACGTTAAATGTTCTGCAGCGCTTTTCATTACGATTTTACCAACTTGTGGCGAACCGGTAAAAAAGATGTGGTTAAAGGGTAGTTTCAATAACTCTTGAGAGACCTCAACTTCTCCTTCAACCAGAGCAATTTCATTTTCGTTGAAAAGGGCGCTGACAATTTTTGACATCACTTTTGAGGTATGCGGTGTCATCTCACTTGGTTTTAAAATCACGGTATTGCCTGCAGCAATGGCAGAAACTAGAGGGCCAAAGGTTAGGTTTACGGGAAAATTCCAAGGAGAGATTATTAAGCAAACGCCTTTAGATTCATTTTTAATCCATGACGAACTGCCCAAAAGCGATATTGGTGTATCTACCTTTTGTCTTTTTAACCAAGATTTTAAATGCTTTTTTACAAAATTGATCTCGTCTATAACTGGATAGATTTCAGTAAGATCAGTTTCTAGGGTTGGCTTTTTAAAATCTTTGTAAAGCGCGTCTCGTAATTCTTGTTTATAGGTTTTCTCTAGAGCAACTTTTAAGTTTTTAAGCTTTTTGATGCGCTCTTTATAAGTGGTATTTCCAACTTGTAGGTGCTGGGATTTTTGGTTTTTAAAAAGTTCTGAATACTTGTTATCTGTATAATCTGTCATTTTATCTGTAACGTATTTATTGAGCTGTAAACGTTTTTTATGTATTTCGTCGATGTTTTATTCAATCGAATTCATCTTGACTAATAATCGTCCATTTTGGCTAAAATATTCAATATCAGGCGCAATGTTGTGTTTCTTTGACTTGAGTTTAAAAACAAATCCCTCTATTATCTATTATTATGAAAAAAGTTTTAATCATTTTAGCCTTTACATTATTACCTTTCTTGTCTATTGGTCAGGAAACAAATAAAGTTATCAAAAATAATGATACCACTGAGACTGTAATTGAAAAAGCATTAGAAACTAAAGACATAAAAGAGGAAACTGTTTCTAGCTCATCTATGAAACAGCAAGTTTTAAAATTAAACAAAAAGAAGAGTACTGAAATCATCAGTATCAAAGCCTATAGAAAAAGTTTACAGATTAAAGTGAAGACCATCAAACTTTGCTAAGCCAAACTTATAAAGGATTGAAAATTAATTTTTAAAAAGAATCTAATTTTTCAAAATCATATTAATCAAATCTGCTTATATAAAAAGTTTAAATACATGTTATCAGTATAATATGTCATTTAGTCTTATGCCCAATCATTTGGCTTCTAACAATATTTGTGTATTTCGTCGTGTTTTTTAACAGACGCATTCCACACAACTAATAATCCTTCGTTTTCAGCCAAAATTTTTAATGCGAGTTCTAATGTTGTGTTTCTTTGTGATGAGTTTAAAACAAACGTACAACGATTATGAAAAAAGTATTAACCATCTTAGCCATCACATTATTACCTATCCTTTCTATGGGACAGGAGTCTAGTGAAATTACTAAGTCTAATACTACAATTGAGACTGTACTCGAAAATACAATAGAAGACACAAAACAAGAAACTGCTTCTACTTCTGCTATTAAAGCACAAGTTTTAAAATTGAGCAGAAAGAAAAGCACTGAAATTATCAGTATTAAAGCCTATAGAAAAAGCTTACAGATTAAAGTAAAGACTATCAAACTTTGCTAATTAGTACATAAGAAATAAAAAAAAATCCGGAACTCACGTTCCGGATTTTTTTTTTATACTCTATCATTTCGTGTTAAGCAAAATCTAATGTGCCATTTGCTTCTTGTTCTTTAAACTTCATTACTAAATCAAGAGCATCTGGTATCACATCACTACATAAAATTATTAGGGATCCTTTAACTGCATTTTTAACAGCATAGGTTATGGCCTCTTTTTCCGAAGGAATAATCGTTGTTTTCTTATTTGGGTCCCGTTGTTTAATCCCATCGTTAAGCATTTTGATAAGCTCTTCTTCAGTCTTACCACGTAAGCGCTTGTCTTGTCTTATGATGATTTCATCAAACATATCGGCAGCTATAGCTCCCATTTCGTTATTATCTTCTACGCGTCTGTCCCCAATTCCTGCAATGATACCGACTTTAACTGTTGCTTCCAATTCATCTGTAAACTTTTGAAGCGCCCTCATTCCTGCTGGATTGTGTGCGTAATCTAATAAAATACTAAAGTTGTTGAATTCAAATAAATTTAACCGTCCAGGAGTTTGAGCTGCAGATGGAATAAATGTTTCCAATCCTGCTTTCATATCTTCTATACTAATTCCTTGTACATGAACTGCTAAAATGGCTGCCAGCACGTTTTGAATCATAAATTTTGCTTTGCCTCCGTAGGTTAAAGGTATATTTTCAACCCTCATAATTCTCATTTTCCACTCGCCTCTGCAAATGGTTACGAAACCGTTTTCAAAAACTGCGGTAATCCCATTTAAGCGTTGCAGTGCTTTTATTCTGGGATTGTTTTCATCCATTGAAAATAAAGCAACGTTACAATTTACACTTCTTCGCATATCATAAACAAGATCATCATCTGCATTTAAAATAGCATAACCATTTGGCAATACCGTCTCGGGCACAACGCCTTTTACTTTAGCTAGTTGCTCAACGGTATGAATTCCTTTTAATCCTAAATGATCTGCTGCTACGTTTGTAACCACTGCAACGTCACATTTTTTAAATCCTAAACCTGCCCTGAGCAGTCCTCCTCTTGCACATTCTAAAACCGCAAAATTCACTGTAGGATCTTTAAGTACAAACTCTGCACTTGCAGGTCCTGTACAATCACCAGTCATTAATAATCTGTTTTGAATATAAACACCGTCACTAGTGGTGTATCCTACGCGATAACCTTTCATTTTAGCAATGTGAGATATCAAACGTGAGGTTGTCGTTTTCCCATTGGTACCAGTAATTGCTATGATTGGAATTCTTCCTGTATCACCTTGCTTCGGAAATAATTTATCTATCACTGGTGCTGCAACATTACGAGGTAATCCAGTAGTTGGAGCTAAGTGCATTCTAAATCCTGGTCCAGCATTTACTTCTAAAACCGCACCTCCAGTTTCAGATAATGGTTTGGAAATATCGGTGGTCATGATATCAATTCCGCAGATATCCAAATCAATTATTTTTGAAATACGCTCTGCCATACTTACATTTGCTGGGTGTACGATATCTGTAACATCTTCAGCTGTTCCTCCAGTACTCAAATTAGCGGTATCTTTTAAAATAAGTCTCTCACCTTTTGGGATAACAGACTCTAAAGTATAACCAGCATCTTTTATGATTGTTTTGGTAAGGTCGTTGACAGATATTTGAGTTAATACGTTCTCATGCCCATAACCTCTTCTAGAATCTGAATTAACTTCAGCGATTAATTGATCTACTGTAGATTCCCCATCTCCAATAACATGTGCTGGGGATCTAAGAGCAGCAGCTATAAGTTTATTGTTAATGACTAATAATCTGTAATCTTGACCTATAATAAATTTCTCTACAATGATTGCTCCACTTTTTGAACTCTCTTTTGCGTGCTTAAATGCTTCCAAAGCATCTTCATGATTTTGAATATCTACAGTAATGCCACGACCGTGATTTCCATCAATAGGTTTAATGACTAATGGAAAGCCTACATAACGACAAGCATCTTCTAAGCTACTCTCCCTACGAATAATATCTCCTCTGGGCACTTCAATTTCTGCTTGCTCCAATAAATATTTGGTATCTTCCTTATCACATGCCAACTCTACTCCAATACTACTGGTTTCACTGGTTACTGTTGCTTGTATTCTCTTTTGATTAGCACCATAACCCAATTGGCATAAGGAGTATTTATTTAACCTAATCCATGGGATGCCTCTTGACTCTGCTTCTTCTACAATAGAGCCTGTACTCGGTCCTAATCTTTCTTTTTCGCGCAACTCTCTCATATGCTGGATATCGTCATCCATGTCATAATCTTTTGCTGCAATTAACGCCTCACAAATATCTACTGCAATTTTAGCAGCATATCGCCCCACACTTTCTTCAATATATGAGAACACTACATTATAAACGCCTTCCTCTCCATAACCTCTGGTTCTACCAAAACCAGTATCCATTCCTGCAAGAGTTTGAATCTCTAAAGCAATATGCTCTATAATATGTCCCATCCATGTGCCTTCTTCAACACGTTGAAAGAAACCTCCAGGCTCTCCAACCGAGCACCGATGGGAAAACATTGTTGGAAACATGGTCTTAAGGCGATCTGTAAATCCTGGAATTTTGTTTGATGGATATTCTTCCATCTTTTCGAGATCAAGCACCATAACAATTAATTTATGTCGTCTTACAGACCAATAATTTGGTCCTCTCATGGCATTTATCTCGCGTATTTTCATATTGGTCAGTTTTATTATAAGTTTTGTGAAAGATTATAAATATAGCATTTTTCAATAAAAATTTTAGTTTATTTTTGTCTCAAACCAATTTATTACAATCTCGGATTTATGTTGAAGAATAAAGGAACGCTAATTCCCATTGGCGGAAATGAAGATAAAGGAATAGAAGAAAGTGAACAATATACTTTAGAGTTTATCGATGAAGGTATTTTATATCATGTTGTAAGAGAGGCTGGTGGCACAAACGCGAATATAGTTGTAATACCCACAGCATCAAGTATTCCCGTAGAAGTTGGTAAAAATTATCTAGAGGCGTTTTCTACTTTAGGATGTTCAAACGTCACAGTTCTTGATATAAGAAGTAAAAAAGATTCTGAAAAACAATCCTCTATTGATTTAATAAAAACTGCTAATTGTGTTATGTTTTCTGGTGGAAATCAATCAAAAATAACTAATAAAATTGGCGGTACACAAATACACGAGATTATAAAGGATCGCTATAAAAACGAGTCTGGTTTTGTCGTTGCAGGCACGAGTGCTGGCGCCATGATGATGTCTAATGAAATGATTGCTGGAGGTAGCGCTGCAGAATCCTTTATTAAAGGCGCTGTAAAAATGTACAAAGGCCTTGGTTTGGTTCCTGGCTTAATTATAGACACTCATTTTATAAAACGTGGTCGTTTTGGTAGAATTTCTGAAG
Source organism: Psychroserpens sp. Hel_I_66 (assembly GCF_000799465.1). Lineage (NCBI taxonomy): Bacteria > Pseudomonadati > Bacteroidota > Flavobacteriia > Flavobacteriales > Flavobacteriaceae > Psychroserpens > Psychroserpens sp. Hel_I_66. Next base: position 2,527,467 of record NZ_JUGU01000001.1, read on the forward strand.
CTGTTGCAAAATTCCCAAATCTAATAGGTATTGGTTTAGCTGAGGATACAGGTATGATCATAAAAAACAGTACCTGCAGAGTAATTGGTTCTGGGATGGTGATCATATTTGATGGCAGACGTATTAAACACAATAATCACCATATACTCAAAGAAGGTACACCAATGTCACTAACCAATATGCGCACCCATATTCTTTCAAACGGTGACCGTTTTCACATAGATAAGAAAAAAGTAAAAGTGCTAGCTATAGAAGCTCCTTTTATTTAATAGTGCTTCTTAAAAAATAACCGCCTAATCACCTTAAAAGGCTGGGTTTGCGTTAAGGATAGTAACGACATCCTTTTTGTTTTTCTCAAAAAGATATAGTGGATAGCCTGACGAAAGCATGCTATTTTTTAGCATGGTTTGGTAACGCCATAAAAATCATTTATAAATAGAAACTGTTTCTTTTCCTATAGAAGTTTTACTCGCACGATACATCCCTTCTGTATTAAAAGGCATCGCGATATTGCCTTTGGTATCTACCGCAATTAATCCGCCATCACCACCAAGTTCTAAAATACGTTTATTGATCACTTCTTCGGAAGCTTCGCCAACACTCATATTTTTATGTTCCATCAAGCAAGCCACATCGTAAGCTACAACACCACGAATAAAGAACTCACCACTTCCCGTACATGAAATAGCGCAGGTTTTGTTGTTGGCGTAATTTCCTGCTCCAATCATTGGCGAATCGCCGACGCGTCCCCATTTTTTATTGGTCATCCCACCGGTTGAGGTTGCTGCTGCTATATTTCCGTTTTGGTCACAGGCTACTGCGCCAACTGTCCCGAATTTTGAATCTTTTTTTGTGGAGTGATCTAATTGAAAATGGTCTGTGTCCTTTATTTCCAACCACTGGTTGTGCCTAAATTTATCATAAAAATAATTAGAGTTTTCCAACTTGTAATCTAATTCTTTAGCAAACTGCATGGCACCTTCTCCAGCGAGAAAAACGTGTTCACTTTTTTCCATCACGTCTCTAGCCAGCGCTACCGGATTTTTGATTCCTGTAATGAGACTCACTGCTCCAGCATTTAAGGTTTTACCATCCATGATACTGGCATCCATTTCGTGTGATTCTGTCGCTGTAAAAACAGAGCCTTTTCCTGCATTAAACAATGGAGAATCCTCTAAAACCTGAACTGCCTTTTCAACAGCATCAACCGCTGATCTGCCTGTTTCAAGAATTTTATAACCTTGATCCAAAGCGTCTTTTAGATCTGCTCTATATCTGGCTTCCAACTCTGGAGTCATCATCCCTTTTACCAAGGTTCCTGCACCACCGTGAATGGCTATTGAAAATGTATTGTTCATATCACTAAAATTTATTTCAAAAATACATTATATATCAACCTAATTACAGAAAAATAATTTTCGTGATCTTCAATTTTCGAGTATTGATATTTTATTAGTTCAAAACAATAACAAGTGAAAACATATTTTGCAATCAAATATTTTTATTAAACCGTAATTTATTGATAAATAAACCCGTAGGTTTTAAAATTACCACTACCGATTATACATAATAAGTGTCACACTATACAATTTATTGTAAACGTATGAGCATAGGTTGGTAATTTGATCCCTTAAAATTTTAATTATGAGAAAACACTACATTTTAATTACAACCCTTTTAATGACGCAGTTTATCTTTGCCCAGCCTGCAAATGACGATTGTGCCAACCCTCAAAACATAACCGTAAGTGCTTCAAACAACTCTTATGTTTTTGATATCAATACTGCGAATTTAAATACTGAGGAAGGCTGCTCTGGCACAACAGCAGAATATGCAGATGTCTGGTTTGAATTCACAATGCCATTTAATGGAAATCTATATGTTGATGGGTCTATTGGTTGGAATAACTTTGCATTGTACAATACTTGTGGAAGTACCCAAATACAATGTGGTAGCACAAATGAACTTATAGAGAATCTCACATCAGGCGCTAACTATTTACTAAGGATTTTTAGAACAGCTAACAATGCCTCGAATACTGGGTTTCAAAACTTTTCTATAATTGGTTTTGAAGAGGTACAAAATGACGATTGTGCAAATTCTGAAAACATAATACTTTCTGAAACATCATCTACCATAAATTTCGAAATTGGTGGAGCAAACGCAAACAACGAAGAAGGCTGTATAGGAACAACCGATGATTATTTTGATATCTGGTATGATTTCACAATGCCTTTTAATGGCAATTTATACATAGATGGTTCTATAGGATGGAACAACTTTGCAGTGTATGATGCTTGCAATGGCACACAAATACAATGTAATAGTGCAAATCTTTTTATTGAAGAACTCACTCAAAGTACGAATTACAAATTACGCCTTTTTAGAACACTAGCCAACGCAGATAATCTTGGTTTTAGGTCTTTTTCTATTGTAGCTTATCAAACTGCTACCAACAACGATTGTGCATCTGCACAAAATATAACGGTAACAACAAACGCGACAACCGTTAATTTTGAAACTGCAGGTGCTATCATAAATAACGAAATCGGCTGTTCTGGTTCTGCTAGTGCTGATTATACAGACGTTTGGTACGATTTTACCATGCCTGTCAACGGAAATCTTTTTATAGATGGCGGTATCTCTTGGAATAATTTTGCTCTTTACGATACTTGCGGTGGCAACGAAATACAATGTGGTAATGCAGATGAATTCATTCAAGGTCTAACTGCTGGAACAAATTATAAACTGCGCGTATTTAGAACGGTTCAACTCACGACTAATTCAGGATTTAAAAGTTTTAGCATACAAGCTTTCGAACAGGTATTGAATGACGATTGCGCTTCCGCAGAAAACATAACAGTTACAACAAATGCGACCACTATCAACTTTGAAATTGCTGGTGCTGTTGTAAATAACGACGTTGGTTGTTCCGGTTCGGCTGCAGTAGAATATACAGATCTGTGGTACGATTTCACCATGCCTGTCAACGGAAACCTTTTTATAGATGGCGCAATTAGCTGGAATAATTTTGCACTTTACGATGCTTGTGGTGGTAACGAAATACAATGTGGTAATGCAGATGAATTCATCCAAGGGTTAACAGCGGGAACTAATTATAAACTGCGCCTTTTTAGAACGCTTGCGCTTACCGATAATCCTGGATTTAAAAGTTTCACAATCCAAGCTTTTGAAGTTATAAATAACGACGATTGTGCTTCGGCAGAAGTGATCAATGTGCTTTCGAACACCTCAACAACAGTCAATTTTGGTATCGCTGGCGCCAACATAAATAACGAGGTTGGCTGCTCAGGAACAACTCCAGAAAATTATGCAGATGTTTGGTATGAGTTTTCAATGCCAGAAAATGGTGCTATCATAATTGACGGAGCTATCGATTGGAATAATTTTGCAATTTATGACGCCTGTTCCGGGACAGAATTAGGGTGCTTTTCAAACTCTGGTAACGTGAGTAATTTAACCACTGGCATCACTTATAAATTACGTGTATTTCGCACTCTTGCCTTAGCAGATAATAATAGCTTTAAAAGTTTCTCAATTGTGGCAGACAAAACATTAACCACACCCGAAAGCGAATTAGGCAACTCCATTGTCTTATATCCAAACCCAACAAAAGGGATGTTAAATATTTCTTCGGAAACCTCTGTTGACTCCATTTTAGTATTCAACATTTTAGGGAAAATTGTTGCCAAAACAACCAACAATAATCAGGTAGATCTTTCAGAATTACAAACCGGAATTTACATTGTAAAAGTCACCTCAAAAAACAAAACCGTTTTTAGAAGAATCATTTTAGAATAAACTTAAATAAATAGGTTTAAACCCATAGTTGAAAATGGTCTTCAATTATATTTTTTGAAAAGAAAGTCGCTGTAGGGAGCGACTTTCTTTTTGTTCAATATTTCATAAATCATTCTTTCATTTCAAGGTCTAAGTTTTGTAGTTTTATAAACTACAAATTTAAAACACATGTCAGACCAAAAACGCTTATTCCTAGTCGATGCCTACGCCTTAATTTTCCGTGGGTATTACGCTTTTATAAAAAACCCACGAATCAATTCTAAAGGTGAGGATACCTCAGCCATTATGGGTTTTATGAACTCTCTTTTAGACGTCATCAAACGTGAGCGACCAGATCATTTGGCGGTTTGTTTTGATAAAGGTGGCAGTGCAGACCGTGTTGAAATGTATGAGGACTATAAAGCCAATCGTGATGCAACGCCAGAAGGCATTTTAACCGCGATTCCGCACATTTGTAATATTCTCGAGGCCATGCATATTCCAATTATGGTCAAGGAAGGTTACGAGGCAGATGATGTGATCGGGACCCTTTCCCGTCAAGCGGAAAAAGAAGGTTACAAAGTATTTATGGTCACACCAGATAAAGATTTCGCGCAGCTCGTTACCGAAAATATTTTCATGTACAGACCCGTTTTTGGTGGTGGTTACGAAACTTGGGGCATCCCAGAAGTTCAGAAGAAATTCGAGGTTACAGAGCCTATGCAAGTCATTGACTTTTTGGGGATGATGGGAGACTCGTCAGATAATATTCCTGGCTTACCTGGTGTTGGAGAAAAAACCGCCAAAAAGTTTTTAAAACAGTTTGGCAGCATGGAAAACCTTTTGGCAAACACTCACGAGTTAAAAGGAAAAATGAAAGAGAAAATTGAAGAGAATAAAGAACTCGGGTTGCTCTCAAAAAAATTGGCAACGATCATGCTCGATGTTCCGGTAGATTTTAATGCCAAGGATTTTGAGCTCGACCATCCAGATGTTGAAAAAGTAAAAGAGATTTTTCTCGAACTTGAGTTTAGACGATTGACAGATAATTTTGTTAAAACATTCACTTCGGGAGAGGAAGCAACAGGTCAAAGTAAATCCAATGCTTCATCAAAAAGCGATACAAGTTCCCCTTCCAGTTCAAGTGCAAAAGCTTCAGCAGGAGAAGGACAGTTTTCTCTTTTTGGCACTTCGGAAACGAGCAGTACTGAAGAGTCTTCAACGTTTGATAGAAAAACCATCGATAACACATCACACTTTTATCAAAGCATCGCTCCAGGAATGGGGACAACACTATTCATGAAAAACTTGATGAACCAGAAATCGGTTTGCTTTGATACGGAAACGACTGGCTTGAATCCGTTGACAGCAGAGTTGGTTGGCATCGCATTTTCATGGGAAGCAGGAAAGGGTTTTTACATCACATTTCCGAAGGAAAAAGAAAACGCACAGGAGTTGATCGAAATCTTACGTCCGTTTTTTGAAAACGAGAACATCGAAAAAATCGGTCAGAATTTAAAATACGACATCAAAGTCCTCGCAAAATACAACGTTGAGGTCAAAGGGAAACTCTTTGACACCATGTTGGCGCATTACCTCATAAATCCAGATATGCGACACAATATGGACGTGTTGGCAGAAACATATTTGAATTATACACCAGTGCCTATCACAGAGTTGATTGGCAAAAAAGGGAAGAATCAGTTAACGATGCGAGATGTTTCCGTAGAAAAACAAACCGAATACGCAGTTGAAGATGCAGATATCACGCTGCAATTAAAAGAACATTTTGAAAAGGAATTAGGCGAAGCCAATACCCAAAAACTGTTTGATGATATTGAAGTGCCACTGCTTCGTGTATTGGCTGCGATGGAATTGGAAGGCATTAATCTGGATGAGGAATTTCTCAATTCACTTTCGGCAGATTTGGATAAAGACATCCAAACGCTTGAAAAAAATATTTATGAGATTGCTGGCGAAGAATTTAATATTGCGTCGCCAAAGCAGTTGGGCGAGATTTTGTTTGATAAAATGAAATTGGTGGATAAGCCTAAAAAAACCAAAACCGGACAATATAAAACGGGTGAGGATATTTTATCCTATCTGGCAAAAGATCATGAGATCATCCGGAATATTCTCGAATACCGTGGGCTCGCCAAACTAAAAAGTACTTATGTAGATGCATTGCCTTTGCAGGTAGAACCGTCAACACATCGCGTACATACCGATTATATGCAAACCGTTGCTGCGACTGGTCGTTTGAGTAGTAACAATCCTAATTTACAGAATATCCCAATCCGTACGGAACGTGGTCGCCAGGTGCGAAAAGCGTTTATTCCGCGAGATGAGAATTACGTATTGCTTGCTGCCGATTATTCGCAAATAGAACTGCGTATCATTGCTGCGTTGAGTAAAGAGGAAACCATGATGGATGCTTTTAAAAATGGTGAGGATATTCACGCTTCCACTGCTTCACGAGTGTTTGGAGTGCCAATTGATGAAGTGACGAGAGAGCAACGTAGCAATGCCAAAACGGTCAATTTTGGGATTATTTATGGTGTATCTGCTTTTGGGTTGAGCAACCAAACCGATTTGTCGCGTGCGGAAGCTAAAGAACTCATTGACACCTATTACGAAACCTACCCAAAACTGAAAGCCTATATGAGCGATCAGGTGGATTTTGCGCGAGACAATGGGTACGTGCAAACCGTTTTGGGACGTCGTCGTTATTTAAAAGATATCGATTCCCGTAATGCGATGGTACGCAGTGGTGCAGAGCGAAATGCGGTGAATGCGCCAATTCAAGGGAGCGCTGCCGATATTATTAAACTCGCCATGATTAATATTCATAATAAGTTATCCCACGGAAATTTTAAAACTAAAATGCTCTTACAGGTGCATGATGAATTGGTCTTTGATGTTTATAAACCAGAACTCGAAGACATGAAAACATTGATTAAGACTGAAATGGAAAATGCGTTTGTGATGGATGTGCCTTTGGATGTTGAGGTTGGTGTTGGAGTGGATTGGCTGGAGGCGCATTAGGGAATAACCTTTAAATTGGTTTAAGCGTATAAAAATCTTAAACTAAAATCACTCATTTATAATTTGAATAAAAAAAATACTGTTTCTATTTGGTAGAAATTATTTTACCTGCACTTCTTCTTCATATATCTTAATATGTACTTGCTGATTAAATCTTAGAAAATCACAAAGACATGTACTGCCAATTCAATTGCATCATTGAATTTAACCAAACTACATTTTATCAAAAAGTGACTCATAGTCCGTTGTAATAAATACAACATGAGACTAAATTTGGCTATATTTTTTTTCAAATTATATGAGTATTAACAAAAAAATCGGACAGCGAATACTTACGCTTAGAAAAGCACAAAACCTATCTCAAGAAGCTTTAGCTCATAAGTCTGATGTTGATAGAACCTATATGACTGGTGTAGAAACGGGAAAACGAAATGTTACCGTGAGAGTATTAGACAGAATAATTTGTGGACTAGGAGAAAACTTTACAACTTTTTTTAATGATAAAGAGTTTGAAGATGAAAAATAAATTAAATTTCATTGATTTATTTTCTGGAGCTGGCGGACTTTCTGAGGGTTTTATAACAGCTGGTTTTAACCCAATCGCACATGTCGAAATTGACAAAAAAGCTTGTGATACTTTAGAAACCAGATTAGTTTATCATAAATTAAAATCTGAAAACAAAACTCAAAATTATTACGATTACATTTCTGAAAAAATGACTCGTGAGGATTTTTTAAAAAAATTTGGAAACTCTGAAATCTCAAATTCTGTAATAAATATTCCTATTGGTGGAAAAAACAACGATGTTATTTTTAGTAAAATCGATAAACTTTTAAAGAAAGAAAAAATAGATTTAATTATTGGTGGTCCACCTTGTCAAGCTTATTCCCTTGTTGGAAGAAACAGAGATAAAGACAGAATGAAAAACGATTCTCGTAATTTTCTCTATAAAGAATATGCCAAATTCTTAAAAAAATACACACCTAAAGTGTTTGTTTTTGAAAATGTTATGGGTTTAATAACTGCGGAAGAAGGAACCTATTTTAAAAATATGCGAACCTATTTTAAACGCTTAGGTTATGAATTGGATTTCACAATTCAAAAATCTGAGCATTTTGGAGTTTTACAAAAAAGAAGACGTATAATTTTAATAGGTTGGCAAAAAGGTACAGATTTTAACTATCCTGAATTTGATAAAGTTAATGAAGAGTATGCAGTAAGTCAGATTTTATCAGATTTAAAAAAACTAAAACCTGGCGAGCTAAATAACGTTACAAAATACGCTAACCCAACTACAGAATATTTAGAAAAATTTGAAATACGTAATGGTGTTGATTTTGTAACCCAACATGTCGCTAGACCAAACATAGAAAGAGACTTAAAAATTTATAAAATTGCGATAAAAAAATGGTTGAAAAAATCTGAAAGACTAAGGTATCCAGATTTACCAACTGAGCTTAAAACTCATAAAAACGAAAAGTCTTTTGTTGATAGATATAAAGTTGTAGACATTAATGGGTTATCTCATACAATGGTTGCACACATAGCAAAAGATGGACATCATTATATCTATCCAGATACAAAACAAGTAAGGTCTTTATCAGTTAGAGAAGCTGCAAGAATACAGTCTTTTCCAGATAATTTCTTTTTTGAAGGTGGAAGAACTGCTGCATTTAGACAAATTGGGAACGCAGTTCCTCCTTTAATGGCAAATGAAATTGCTAAAAAAATAAAAGAACAACTTTAAGATGGAGAATATTCTAAAATGAAAAAACATTCTTTTCAACCAGGAGCAATGTCTATAATACAAATGGGAGAAGAACTCATTGGACATCCAAGTACAGCGATTAATGAATTAGTTAAAAACGGATATGATGCAGATGCAACTAACTGTAAAGTTTATATAAATTATTCAAACGAATCAAAGAAATCATTTGCTTTAATATATGACGATGGATCTGGAATGGACTCAAGCATCCTATTTGGTGATTGGCTCAAACCTTCGGTAAGTAGCAAAAGAAACACTAATAAAATCAGTCCAATTTATAAAAGACAAGTTTTAGGTAGTAAAGGAATTGGACGTCTTGCATCTATGGCCCTTGGCCATAATATTAGTGTTATTACTAGAATGTCTCCAAACACTCCATATTATTGGTTAACAATTAACAGAGAACTTTTTAAAGAAGATATTCTGCTCTCAAAAATCGAATTTCCTGGTGATGAAATTAATGATTATCGCAAATTATTCCTAGAATCAGAACTCCTTAAAGAAAGACATACTAGTCCGAACGAAGAATTAATTGGATTTTTAGATAACAATGATTTATATGAGTTTAATAAAGGCACACTAATAATTGTTGAAGATTTAGATGATTCAGTATTAAAAATACTTAGAGAAGATTTTAATAAAAATGAACTAGATAGTATTATTGATGAACCTTTAAAAGAAACTAGTTTTTATAAATCCTTATCAACTCTAATTACACCTTTAAAACTAAGCTCAGAAATAGAGAAAGAATTAATAAATAAAGGTATAATTGATAAAGGCAAAAAAATAAAAAACGTACTCAACTTTAATTTAGAATTTGGGACAAACCTTTTACCGGAACAAATAGAAAACAATACTGATTGGCAAAAAATAGATGCAATACCTATTCAATCTATTTATGATTACAGAGTATATGGCAAAGTAAATAAAGATGGAAATGTTTTAGGATATTTCTCAAACAAGAGACTCTTGGATCAAGAGTATGAAGAAAAATTAGAAATCAACATTACAGAGATTATTGATTTTAAGAAGAGAAAAACAAAAAATAAAACTCTAGACTTATTTGAAAAAGAATACAGACAAGAAACTGGCGAATATTACTTTGATATAAGGGTCTATGATATAGGTGAAAAAGAAAATTTAGAAAAGTTATCTAACCAAACAAAGTTTAAGACTGGTACTGCTTTTAAAAACGCTTTTAAAAGCGTGCAAGGTTTAAGAATATCCAAAAATGGTTTTGGAGTTAAGCCTTATGGAGAAGAAGTAGAAGATTGGATTGGCCTTTCTAAAGAAAGAGTTCAAAATCCTACTGGAAATGTAAACACAAATCAAATATTAGGTTATGTATATTTTAACTCTCCAGAAAATGATACACTAGAAGAAAAAACCAATAGAGAAGGCTTTTTAGAAAATACTGCTTTTATTCAAGTTAAAAATACGTTGTCAGTGATTTTTAAAAACTTAGGTAGAAAAAGAGGTAATTTTAGAACGATTCATGGTATCGGAAGAGTTCCTAAAAGCAAGCATGATAGACCTCGAACTAAAGATTTTCTGGATAAAATTAAATCCAATGACAACGTTAGTTTTATCAGAAAATACTCTGAAAAATTCATGAAAGAAATAGATACTTCTTTAGATAATTTAGAAGACTCATTATCCTTTTCTGAGAGACTCGCTTCATTAGGAAGTGGTTTAGAGCTTGTTTATCATGAAATGGCTCAGCCAATTTCAGGATTAAGAACGACGAAATCTTCTTTAGATTTCAAAAAAACTAAAATAGATCCTGAAGCATTAAAAAGTTTTGTTTTCGATATAAACACTTTAGATCATGCAACAAATATTCTTGTTGATTTAAGAAAATCTCTTCAACCTGCTATAGGTCGAACGAGAAAAAAGAAATTTAAGCCTTATGACACTTTTCTTAGAGTCTGTAATTTATACAAGTCAGACATAGAGGAATTTAATATAAATATAAATGTTGATGATAGAATAACTGACTATGAAATTTCAGATTTAGAATATGCGTTTTGGATTACCTTTTTGAATATAATAAATAATGCTGTTTACTGGCTTAAAAAATCCCCAAACGAAAAAAAGATTTCATTTTTTATGGAGAATGAAAATTTTGTAATTATAAATTCAGGTCCTTTTATTAACGAAAGTATTATAGAGCATATTTTTAATTATGGAGTCACCACAAGACAGGAAAAAAATGCGACTGGTCTCGGCTTGGCTTTCACTCAAAGCATTCTTTCTAGAAATAATTGGGAAATTTATGCCGAAAACAGAGAAACAGGACCCGCATTTATTATTAAAAAAGAAGAAGATGAGTAGAGGAAAAGTCATCCATTTGGATAATGAAATAAAACTTTTAGAAGGTTATAAGAATCTCTTTGATCAAAATGACATCGATCTAGATTATATCATTTGTGAGACAAAAGAAAAATTTGAACAAGCGTTATCTGAGAATAGAGTAAATATAAAAGCACTTATTTTTGATCTTTTAAGTAGTGATCCAGATACAAATGAACTACATCAAAAAGATGCGGAATTTTTAGAAAATATTAACGAAAGCTTCTCTAATTATAACATTCCTATATTTGTATATAGTGGATATCTTCAAGCATTAGATGGCAAGTATGAAAATCAAGGCACAGTATTTAAAATTGACAAGGATAAAGAAATTACAGTAATTTTTGATAAGATCAAAAACCTTTACGAATCAGGTTTTATTGATGTGTTCTGTCCGGACGGATTATTACAAAACCAATTATTAAAGGACTTAAACCTATCTTTTACAAAACAATTCAACAAAAACACTCAAATTGAATCTATAATTGACTCTATCGTAAAAGCCAAAGAGAAAGGTTCAAAAGAGCGTACACAGAAAATTTTTCAACGGATTGCTCTTAGATCTTTAATGTCAAATCTTCTGGCTCCTGATTTAGATAAAGATACTGGTGGCATTACTCCTGATTTTTTTAATCCAGTTGAACATTATTTACAAAGAATTAGTGCTTTTAAATTTTGGACTGGAGATATTTTTCTTCAAAAAAAGGATCAAGAAACTTGTTTTTTAATTGTAACTCCTAGATGTAATGTCGCGAGTAAAAGTTTTGAAAGTTTACTCGTTTGCTTAATTAAACTCAATGAATTTCCCAGTAATACAGGAAGTAAAAGAGGAGCAGAAAACATTCAGAAAGCATTAAATGATAATCCGAAATTTGCTGGATACGACAGATTTTTACCTCCATGTCCACTTTTCGTAGGAGGACACGTATTAATTTCTAAATATCAAATGATTAAAAAACAAACATTGCTTGATGATTATGATAGAATAATATCCTTAAGTGATGAATTAACAAATGAGATTTTAGGAAAGTTTGGAGCTTATTTTTTCAGGAGTGGAATAACTCCTTGGGATACAAATGAGACAATCGAAGTTGTTAAAAGTATAACTGAAGACAGAAAAACTAACCAATAATTTTTAAACAAAAAATCATCTTTAGTCTTAATCTTAACTAAATTGGAAAAAAGAAGCAAAGAGTTTTTAGAAGTGGGTTTTTATTTATCAAAGTTTGGTGAGGTAGATAAAAACGCAAACTATCCCTCTCCACCTCTACGTTTTAAAGTTGACAAATGGAATAATGCCTACAGAATTTTTTATGAGAAATTAAATGGTGGAAGAACTATTTTAGCTTTCGAACGAAGCTTAAAAAATACTCGAGATGGTTTTGATAGTCACTTACCAAATTCGCAACGCATTGGCTGGTTAGGAGACAATAAAAAACCAAGTCCTTTAGGCAAGGAAGCTCATAGTGTTTTTGATAATTTAATAGATAAAGCGGAAGAGCAAGTTTGGGAAATTATCGAAAAATATTCAGATTTAAATGCAAAAGATTACAAACATACTTTTGATGATCTTATAGGTATTCAAGAAAGTGAATCTGAGTATAAAACAGGTAATACTGAAGGAGGAAAAAAAGTAGTTACATCAAGTAAATACGAAAGACAACCTTCCATTAGAAATGAAGCAATAAACATTCATGGACTAGAGTGTGCAGCTTGTGGCTTTAACTTTCAAGAATTTTATGGAGATTGGGGAAAAGGATTCATTGAAGTTCATCACATAAAACCATTATCTGAAAACAAAGGAGAAGAAAAAATAACAAACCCAGAAACAGATTTGGAAGTTTTGTGCGCTAATTGTCATAGAATGGTACATCGCAAAAAAGGCATTACTTTATCTTTACAAGAATTGAAAGAAAAGATTATTAAAAATAAATAACCTATCTCCTCCTCTTTTTCTTCCTCTCCTTATACTTAACCTTATTCTTCCGCTGGTTAAAAGGCACCGCATCATCAAACGTGTTTTTAGCGTCTCCACTAGGTTTGTTCTTGCGCCATTTTTCCTCTTTTTCGGGAAGGAGCACTTTTAGTAAATCATGGCGACCAAGTTTATTTAAGGTCTTTTTAATCCACGCTTTGTTTTCATCCTTATACCAAAAGAAGAAACGGTGTTGTTCATCTTTTTCCTTTCTGGTTTTTGGTGTATCTACTTTTTTAAGCGTGTACGGGTGGTAACCACTGTAGTAAATCACCGTAGCAACCGTCATTGGTGTTGGTGTAAACCCTTGTACTTGTTCCAACTGAAAACCCATATCCTTGGTTTCGGCAGCAAGATTTGCCATATCCTCAACTTCGCAAGCGGGATGATTCGAAATAAAATAAGGGATTAACTGTAAGTTCAGTTTGTTCTTAATGTTGATCTTATCAAAGCGCTCCTTAAACTTATGAAAATAGGAGAACGACGGTTTCCGCATTAATTTTAATACAGGATCACTCGTGTGCTCTGGCGCGACTTTTAATCGTCCGGAAACATGCTTGGTCATCACCTCTTCCGTATAATCATCTAATTCTTTTGGGTCTGCATTTTTATTGAATTCTGGCACCAACATATCATGTCTAATTCCAGAACCTATAAACGATTTTTTTATTTTTGGGTGACTGTCCACCGCTTGGTATAATTCGGTAAGCGGTTTGTGAGAGGTATCCAGATTACTACAAATCACTGGCGAAATACAACTAGGTGCGACACACTTGTCGCAAATAGATTGCACTTTGCCTTTCATTTGGTACATGTTGGCACTTGGCCCACCAATATCACTCAAATAACCTTTAAAATCTGGCATATTCGCAACGATATCGACTTCTCTCAAAATCGATTCTTTACTACGTGACGCAATAAATTTTCCTTGATGTGCAGAAATCGTACAAAAGCTACAACCACCAAAACAGCCTCTATGGATGTTTATAGAGGTCTTGATCATTTCATAAGCAGGAATTGGTCCTCGCTTATTATATTTTGGATGCGGTAATCGTGTGTAAGGCAAATCGAAAGACGCATCAATCTCAGCTTCTGTCATGGTTGGATAAGGCGGATTGATCATCAAGGTCTTATCTCCTACTTTCTGAAAAATACGTCGCGCAGCCAGTTTATTGGACTCTTGCTCAATCACCTTAAAATTAGAGGCGTATTGCTTTTTGTCTTTTAAACAGGTTTCGTGGGATGCGATTTCTACATCTTCCCAATTACTGTTCTTTGGGATATCCTCACCTTCCTTCAACAATACCGCAGTTTGATTAATGGTATTTAAACTACTAAACGGAACCCCTTTTTCTAACAATCGAATGATTTCACGTAAGGGTTGTTCACCCATTCCGTAGACCAACATGTCTGCTTTGGACGTTTCCAAAATGGTTGGCATGAGCTGGTCACTCCAATAATCATAATGTGTGACACGTCTCAAAGAACCTTCAATCCCACCAATCAACACAGGTGTATCTGGCCATTTTTCTTTTAAAATATTACTATACACCGAAGATGCATAATCTGGTCGAAATCCAATATCTCCATTTGGTGTGTACGCATCTTTATCACGACGCTTTTTATTCGCATTGTAATTGCTCACCATCGGGTCCATGCAACCACCAGTCACGCCAAAAAACAATCTTGGCTTTCCTAGTTTTTCAAAATCCTGAAGATTATCGGTCACACTAGGTTGTGGTACGATAGCGACTTTTAAACCAAAACTTTCTAACAAACGACCAATAACCGCAGGCCCAAAGGTTGGATGATCCACATAAGCGTCTCCGCTAAATAGTATGACGTCCAATTCTTGCCAACCGCGTATTTTAACCTCTTTGTTTGTGGTAGGTAACCAACTCGAAAGTCTTAATTCTTCTTGCATAGTTTTGCAAAAGTAATTAAAAATAAAACGCTTAGGTGTTAAAATGATTGTAATTGAAAAAAGTTAGATGGCTAATAATTTGGGCGTTACCACAAGGGTCGCGCTTTACACTACAAGTCCTCGCGCTCCCGATAAAAATCGGGATCGCTGTGGGCTTTCCATTGCAATCGCTAACGCATTTAGCTGTTAGCTGTTAGCTGTTAGCTGTTAGCTGTTAGCTGTTAGCTGTTAGCTGTTAGCTGTTAGCTGTTAGCTGTTAGCTGTTAGCTGTTAGCTGTTAGCAAAAATGAAATAACATTAAGATAACACATAATAACGAAATATTCATGTCCCAAATCAATTCGTAGAATTGAAAATGTCAATCTGCAGAAATAAAGAGCGAAAGGATGGAGATGCAAAGCGAAGCTTTAAGCACGTAATTCTGAAAGCGAATGTTCCGAAGGAATTTCATCAGATTGACTTGAATTTTTGATTCGTTTTGTTTCAAGACAAAATGAACACAAACAAAGACAAAAAACAAATTTCACTTATAATGTGATATCATTTATCGTCAAGATGACTAAATCTACAAATCAAGAGCCCTAATACTTTCAACCCTATTACGTTCCAAAAACGCATCAACCGTTTCAAAATGCTCAATCACACGTTGATCTTTAAATTCAAACACCTTTTTAGCAAGTCCTTGCAAGAAATCCCTATCGTGGGAAACGAGGATCAAAGTACCATCAAAATCTTGCAAAGCTTCTTTTAAGACATCCTTGGATTTTAAATCCAAATGGTTGGTAGGCTCATCCAGAATCAACAAGTTTACAGGTTCCAGTAATAATTTTACCATCGCTAGTCTTGTTTTCTCTCCTCCAGACAACATACTCACCTTTTTATCTATGTCATCACCTTTAAACATAAAGCGACCGAGAATGTTTTTAATTTGGGTTCGCACGTCGCCTTTGGCAACTTCATCAACCGTTTGGAAAATCGTCAAGTTTTCGTCTAATAACGCTGCTTGGTTTTGAGCAAAATAACCAACCTTAACATTGTGACCCAAACTGCAAGTGCCTTCTACTTCGATTTCTCCTAAAATAGCTTTGATCATGGTTGATTTACCTTCACCATTTCTTCCCACAAAACAGACTTTTTCGCCTCTGGAGATCGACATATTTGCATTTTTGAAAACCGTATGGTTTCCGTAGGATTTAGACACCTCTTTAATAGTGACTGGATAATCTCCCGATCGCTGCGTTGGTGGGAACCTCAACTTTAAAGCAGAAGTATCCACATCATCAATTTCTATAATCTGTAATTTTTCCAACATGCGCTCACGGGATGTCACTTGATTGGTTTTAGAGTACGTGCCTTTAAAACGATCAATAAACGCTTGGTTATCTGCAATAAACTTTTGCTGCTCTTGATAGGCTTTAATTTGATGAGCTCTCCTATCCTCACGCAATTGCAAATAATGCGTGTACTTTGCTTTATAATCATAAATGCGACCCATAGTCACTTCAATAGTACGATTGGTAATATTATCAATGAACGCCCTGTCATGAGAAATCACAACCACAGCATTGGCTTTATTGACTAAAAAATCCTCTAACCAAATCACAGACTCTATATCAATATGATTGGTTGGCTCGTCCAGTAAAATTAAATCTGGTTTTTGAAGCAGGATTTTAGCAAGCTCAATACGCATGCGCCAGCCTCCCGAAAACTCATTGGTTTGTCTATTAAAATCATCCTGTTTAAATCCCAAACCTTTGAGTGCTTTTTCAACTTCAGCATCGTAGTTCACATCTTCTAAAGCATAATATTTCTCACCTAAATCTGAAACACGCTCAATAATTTTCATGTACTCATCAGATTCATAATCGGTTCTGGTTTCGAGCTGTTTATTTAAGCCTTCCATCTCGTCGCGCATTTCAAATACATGACTAAAGGCTTTGGAAGCTTCATCAAAGACTGTAGTATTATCTTCTGTAAGCAAATGTTGCGGTAAATAGGCTATGACAGCATCTTTTGGAGTTCTCACATTTCCGCGGGTAGGATTTTGGACACCTGCAATAATTTTCATCATTGTGGATTTCCCTGCTCCGTTTTTACCCATTAAGGCTATTTTATCGTCTGCATTAATGGTAAAAGACACGTCACTAAATAACGTTTGACCACTAAATTCTACTGCTAAATTATCTACTGAAATCATTTTCCCAAATTTAAAGCTGCAAAACTAAACAATGGATGGATAGAAATTTAAAATGTTAGCAAAATTTATATACTTGATGTTTCAAGTTAACTTTAAAGTCTTTTGAGTTAAGCTGTTTTTATGTTTCATACTATATTACTCTATAACTTAAAATAACATATTATGAGTACAGATAAAGATAAAAACAAAGAAAAAGAAGACGTCAAAAAAACGGGCATTTCAGAAAATGCGATTAACAAAAAGGAAGTGGACGGGAGAGATATTAACCACCAACAGAAAGATAGAAGAGAGATCCACCAACCAAGGGATAACGCTTAATCTAAATTAATAATTTAAAATAAAAAAAATGATACTTACAAAAGTTTTAGGTTTAACCACCTTTCTTACAAAAAGCAAAAAAGCTAAGATTGCTATATTAGGCTTGGAAATTGCAGTTTTAGTATACGCTGTAGCGCAACAAAAGTCTGAGAAAAGAAAAATGAAAAGATTAAAATCATAGATCTAAAATTCTAAAAAAATAGAATTATTGATTTATCATAGTAAGGGTTAAAAAGTTAAAGCTTTTTAACCCTTTATAATTGTTTTTAATTTTATCAATAAATATCCATCTACACTATTTGGTAATCAAATATATAATCGTAAATTTGCAAACTCTTTTTCAAGAGAGAAAGTTTAACCGCCTGTCGTGTACAGGCAATTAATATTAATAAGTGTGGACACATTAAGCTACAAAACGATTTCAGCAAACAAGGCTACTGTTAATAAAGAGTGGGTTTTAGTTGACGCTGCAGATCAAACGCTAGGTCGTTTAGCTTCTAAAGTAGCAATACTTTTAAGAGGCAAACACAAGCCTAACTTCACACCGCATGTTGACTGTGGAGATAACGTAATTGTTATCAATGCAGAAAAAATCAACTTAACAGGTAACAAGTGGAATGACAAAACATACATTCGTCACACAGGTTATCCAGGTGGTCAAAGAAGTTTAACTGCGACTGAAATGTTTGGAAAAGATCCAGCAAGAATCGTAGAAAAATCAGTAAAAGGAATGCTCCCTAAAAACAAATTAGGTGCAGATTTATTCCGTAATTTAAATGTCGTTGTTGGTTCAACGCACTCTCACGAGGCTCAAAAACCAAAAACAATAGACTTAACAAAAGTTAACTAATGGAAGTAATTCACAAAATCGGTCGTAGAAAGACGGCTGTTGCACGTGTGTACCTTGCTGAAGGAAAAGGCAAGATCACGATTAACAAAAAAGACATAGAGGCTTATTTTCCTACTGCGACATTGCAGTACAAAGTAAACCAACCTTTAGCTATGACTAACAACGATGGCAACTTTGATATTACAGTAAACGTTTTTGGTGGAGGCATAACAGGCCAAGCAGAAGCGATTCGTTTAGGATTATCTCGCGCAATGTGTGAGCTTGATCCAGAAAACAGACTAATATTAAAGCCAGAAGGATTATTAACTAGAGATCCACGTATGGTTGAGCGTAAAAAGTTCGGTCAAAAGAAAGCAAGGAAGAAATTCCAGTTCTCGAAACGTTAATCCTATTCCTTTTTATTATTCGAGGTTTTCTTCGGAATATAAAAAACTTTCAAAGCTGTTCTGGTCAAACACTGGAACAGCTTTAAATTAAAACGCTGGGTTTTGAAGTTTTCAAATGTCAGCAGAGATTAAAAAATCCTGAAACGAGTTCAGGTACAGTTTAGCATCTAAATGGTGAAGGCGAGCAAAAAAGGTTACTTAATAGGTGAGTCTTTAAAATGCTTTAGGCAAATGTCTAAGATTTTTAAAATAAACTTAAGAGTAATTAAATCTCGATTATCGAGAGCGACCACTTAACCATTGCTAATTTAATAGAACGTAAACAATTACAACATGGAAAAAGTAGTAGTAAAAGACTTACTTGACGCAGGTGTACACTTTGGTCACCTAACAAGAAAATGGGATCCAAACATGGCTCCTTACATTTATATGGAACGTAATGGTATCCATATCATCAACCTTTACAAAACACAAGCAAAAATTCAAGAAACTGGAGAAGCACTTCACAAAATTGCAGCTTCTGGTAAAAAAATCTTGTTTGTTGCAACAAAAAAACAAGCTAAAGACATCGTTGCTGAAAAAGCAGGAAGTGTAAACATGCCTTACATTACAGAGCGTTGGCCTGGTGGAATGTTAACCAACTTCGTAACGATTAGAAAAGCGGTTAAGAAAATGACAATGATTGATCGTATGAAAAAAGACGGTACATTCAACTCATTATCTAAAAAAGAACGTTTACAAGTTGATCGTCAACGTGCTAAACTAGAAAAGAATTTAGGTTCTATCTCTGATATGACACGTTTACCTGGCGCATTATTTGTTGTTGATATCAAGCGTGAGCACATCGCCATTAAAGAAGCACAAAAATTAAATATTCCAATCTTTGCAATGGTAGATACAAACTCAGACCCTCGTGAAGTAGATTATTTAATCCCAGCAAATGACGATGCATCAAAATCTATAGAATGTATTATGTCTGTAGTAGCATCTGCAGTAGCAGACGGTTTGACAGAACGTAAATCTGATAAGGCTGACAAAGACGCTAAAAGTGAAAAATCACCAGCAGCTAAAAAAGAGGCAAAAGCAGATAAAAAAGCAGAGCCTAAAAAAGCGAAAGCTAAAGTAGCAGCAAACGAAGAAGAAGAATAAATTAATAATTATATAATATAGATAAGTCGTTTAGTTGTTTTCTTCGGAAAGTTTAAATTAAACGACTTTTTTAAATTTTAAAAACAATATTGAAGTTATGGTAAAAGTAACAGCAGCAGAAGTAAATAAATTAAGACAAGCTACAGGTGCAGGTATGATGGACTGCAAAAAAGCCTTAGTAGAAGCTGAAGGGGATTTCGACAAAGCAATCGAAGTACTTCGTAAAAAAGGACAAAAAGTTGCAGAAAAGAGAGCTGACAGAGATTCATCTGAAGGTGCTGCAATAGCAAAAATAAATGATGATAACACATCTGGTGTTGCTATCGTATTAGGTTGTGAAACAGATTTCGTT
The DNA here is from genome assembly GCF_000799465.1 of Psychroserpens sp. Hel_I_66. Taxonomy (NCBI): domain Bacteria; kingdom Pseudomonadati; phylum Bacteroidota; class Flavobacteriia; order Flavobacteriales; family Flavobacteriaceae; genus Psychroserpens; species Psychroserpens sp. Hel_I_66. The sequence continues at coordinate 2,547,585 of NZ_JUGU01000001.1, forward strand.
GGAAAAAATGAAAACTTCGTAGCATTAGCAAATGATTTAGCAGAAGTTGCTTTACACCACGATACTAAAGAAGCATTTTTAGCAGCAGATTTTGGAGGCATGACGGTTTCAGAAAAATTAGTCGAGCAAACTGGTGTTATTGGTGAAAAATTAGACATCACCGCTTTTGAAAAGTTAGACGCACCTTACGTTGGTCAATATGTTCACATCAACAAAATTGCAGCTTTAGTAGGTTTATCTTCAAAAGTAGATAACGTTGAAACTTTGGTTAAAGACGTAGCTATGCAAGTAGCATCTATGGGAGCAACAACATTGTCTTACAAAGATTTTGATGCAGCCTTCGTAGCATCAGAAACAGAAGCTAGAATTGCAGTTATTGAAAAAGATAATATCGAGTTAGGACGTTTAGGTAAAACTCAAAAAAATGTACCTAGCTATATTTCAATGGCACAATTAACTCCAGAAGTTATTGCTCAAGCTGAAGAGGATGCAAAAGCAGAATTAAAAGCTGAAGGTAAACCAGAACAAATCTGGGATAGAATCTTACCAGGTAAAATGGAGCGTTTCATTTCTGATAATACAACTTTAGATCAAGAAAAAGCATTACTGGATCAAAGATTTATTAAAGATGAAAAACAAACTGTTGCCCAGTATGTAGAATCTTATGGTGATGTTAAAGTTACTGGATTTAAACGTGCTACAGTAGGATAATAAACGTTTTTAAAACAACCCAAACCATTTGGGATTATGATACCAACAAGCCACTGCTCTTAAATTTAGACGCAGTGGTTTTTTATTTATAAAATTCTACTTTTCTAAAAAGAGGAAATGATTATATTTGCTAAACCGTTGTTTTCTAAAAACTGAAAACACTTCAAAATGTCATAGACACTTTCGCATGAAATACAAAAGAATCCTACTTAAATTATCTGGAGAAGCTCTTATGGGTTCCCGTCAATATGGCATTGATCCTGAGCGGTTATCAGAATATGCTAGAGACATTAAAGAAGTTACAGATCTTGGTGTTGAAGTAGCGATTGTTATTGGTGGTGGAAACATTTTTAGAGGTGTTGCGGGTGCAATGGCAGGTATGGATCGTGTTCAAGGCGACCATATGGGCATGCTGGCTACTGTGATTAATGGTTTGGCATTGCAAAACGCACTGGAAGATGAAGGTGTAAAAACACGATTACAAACAGCAATCAAAATCAATGAGGTTGCAGAGCCATTTATAAGACGTAAAGCCATGAGCCATTTAAATAAAGGTCGTGTCGTGATTTTTGGAGGCGGAACAGGTAATCCTTATTTTACTACAGATTCTGCTGCTGTGCTGAGAGCTATTGAAATTGAAGCAGATGTGATCTTAAAAGGAACGCGTGTTGATGGTATTTATACTGCAGATCCTGAAAAAGATGTTTCCGCAGTAAAGTTTGATCATATTACATTTGATGATGTATTAAGAAAAGGACTCAAGGTGATGGATACAACAGCCTTTACGTTAAGCCAGGAAAATAAATTACCAATTATCGTTTTTGATATGAATAAAAAAGGGAACCTGATGAAAGTGGTTTCCGGAGAAAATATTGGAACTAAAGTCAATTTATAAGTTTGGCTTATTTTTTGGTATTCGATAAGTAAAAAAAGTTTAAAAAATGAACGAAGACATAAAATTTATATTAGACTCAACTAAAGAAGCGATGGATGATGCCTTAAAGCATCTTGAAAAACAATTTGTAAACATTAGAGCTGGTAAAGCAAGTCCTGCAATGTTAGGGAGTGTTATGGTAGACTATTATGGTTCTCAAACACCACTGTCTCAAGTCGCAAATGTCAATACTCCAGATGGTAGAACAATTACAGTTCAACCATGGGAAAAAAATATGCTTCAAGAAATTGAGCGCGGAATTATGATTGCCAATTTAGGTTTTAATCCAATGAACAATGGTGATGTCATTATAATTAATGTGCCACCGTTAACAGAGGAACGCAGAACAACACTTGCAAAACAAGCAAAAGCTGAGGCTGAAGACGCCAAGATTGGTGTGAGAAATGCTCGTAAGGATGCTAACCATGAGATTAAAAGTCTTGAAGATGCATCTGAAGATCAAAAGAGCAATGCAGAGATTGACGTACAACAAATGACAGATAAATACGTTAAAAAAATAGACGATACATATGATGTCAAAGAAAAAGAAATCATGACTGTATAACTTCTAAAGCGACGATTAAAAGTCGCTTTTTTTTATTAATCCAAATATTTATCCCTAAACTAATGCACAAAGCTATTTGCTTAATTATCATTATGCTGTGTACTTGCGCATTGTACGCTCAATCGCCTAAAACGGAGAATGACTCTACAGCTGTGAAAAATGATTCGTTGAGCAAAAGAGAATTTATCAAACAGTTGGGCAACGGGTTTTTTCCTACTAAGTTCTTAGATCTTGATATGAGATACCTCGTTAAATTTAATCAATATGAAGGATTAAGAACAGGACTTGGAGGGGTGACTAATGATGCTTTTTCTGAAACATACCGCATTAACAGTTATGTTGTCTATGGATTTAAAGACCATAGATTTAAATATAAAATTGGTGGTGGATTTCGAGTCAATGAAGCTACACAAACTTGGGTGAATTTATCTTATACAGACGATTTACAAGAAACTGGAAGTTCTAACTTTTTGACTGACAAACGATTTTTTTCGTTTTTTGAACCACGATTATTAAATATTGATTTATTTCATAAGCATATCACAAAAGCAGTTTCCGTAGAACATAAATTTTCTAATAAATTACTTTCTGAATTAGAATTTGCTACCAGCAAAATAGAGCCAACCTACAGTTATATCTTTAATGTAGATGGTACACTTTACGAAACATTTGATATCACCAGTGCAAAAATATCTTTGCAATGGAACCCTTTTAATACTGAAGAAGTTAACGACAAAGGTCTTTCCATAGAGAAAGAAGGATATCCAAAATTTACACTTCAGCTTTCCCAAAGTTTTAAAAACAATATTACTGGAGATTTTAATTTCTTTAAAACAGATTTTAGAACCGTGCATAGATTTATATTTAATGAGGATACATTTACCGAAGCTACTCTAACAACCGGTTTATCAACAGGAAAAACGCCTTTGACACATCTCTACCACGCATATCCAAACAATATTACAAAGGAGACTATTCTTCAGCGTTTTTCGGTAGCAGGCATCAATAGTTTTGAAACAATGTATTTTAATGAGTTCTTTTCAGATCGATTTGCTACGTTACAGCTCAAACATTTTGTAAAGCCTTTTAGAATTACCGAACGGTATAGACCGCAATTAGTCTTAATATCGAGATTGGCAATAGGCAATATGCATGATATTGAGCGTCATGAAAATATTGAATTTGGCACGCTATCAAAAGGCTATTCTGAAGCTGGCTTTGAAATCAATAGACTACTATTTGGTTTTGGACTTAGCTTTGCCTATAGATATGGAGGTTATCACCTCCCTAATTTAGAAGACAATATTGCTGTAAAATTTACTTTTAATGTAAGCTTATAAGTCAATAATATATGAGTATTTGTTATAAGTAATCCCTAGGTTTTTTCTAACTTTGCGCTTCTTTTAAAGCGCACATGTTTAAACTGTTTAGTAAAAACTTTTGGGAGGTCATTGCACGATTGATATTGCGCAACAAAATTGGTATTCTCGTTGTAATCATTTTAGCAACGATTTTTTTCAGTTCTCAATGGAAAAACATGCGTTTTACCTATACTGAAGCCAATCTTCTACCAGACGATCACGAAGTTAATATTGTTTATAATGAATTTCTAGATATTTTTGGAGAGGAAGGCAATCTCATTGTTTTGGGAGTTAAGGATTCTACACTTTTTTCTGTGGAAAAGTTAAACGCCTGGAATAAACTTTCTGAAGATTTCAAAGCTTTTGACGAAGTTGAAACAGTCGTCTCGCTTAGTGACCTTCAAAAACTTGTTAAAAACAATGATGAGGAGAAATTTGATCTCGTCCCATTTATAAAAGATTCTTTAAGTTCAATCGCGCAAATAGATACTTTAAAGGATGAACTATTCAATCAATATCCATTTTACGATAATTTCTTGTTTAATACGGAAACTGGAACGATTAGAACTGCCATCTATCTTAAAAAAGACATTGTAAATACACCAGCACGAAAAGATTTTATAATGCTTACCCTCAAAGACAAGATTGATAGCTTTGAGAAAGCGAATAATCTAGATGTCAGGATTTCTGGGATGCCTTATATTAGAACATTAAATTCTCAAAATATAGTCGATGAAATTGGACTGTTTATTGGGTTGGCACTTGGTGTAACATCATTGATATTCTTTTTATTCTTTAGATCATTTAGAGCCACATTTATTTCACTAATTGTAGTATGTTTTGGAGTAATGTGGACTTTTGGTATCATTGGTTTACTCAATTACGAGATTACGGTTCTTACTGCACTAATCCCTCCATTAATTATTGTGATTGGGATACCAAACTGTATTTTCTTAATCAACAAATATCAGCATGAGGTAAAACTTCATGGTAATAAAGTAAAATCATTACAACGTGTTATCACAAAAGTTGGTAACGCTACATTAATGACCAATGTGACAACTGCCTCTGGTTTTGCAACTTTTATTTTAACAGAGAGCACACTTTTAAAAGAATTTGGTATTGTAGCCTCACTCAGCATCCTTGCTATTTTCATCTTGTGTTTATTGGTAATACCTATTATTTATACGTTTTTACCTTACCCAAAAGATAGACACTTAGAGCATCTCAATAAACGATGGATTGGTGGCTTTGTTAATTGGATTGAGCGAATGGTTAGAGAGCAAAAAATTGCCATCTACGCATCATCGTGCATTTTAATTATATTGAGCATTATTGGCATTCATCAAATAAAAATCTCTGGAAGTCTCATTGAAGACATGCCTAAAGAAGAAGAATTCTTTACTGATATCCGCTTTTTTGAAGAAGAGTTTGATGGCATCATGCCCATGGAAATCATGGTCGATACAAAACGCAAAAAAGGCGTAATGAAGCTGAGCACTCTCAAAAAAATGGAGGAACTCGAAAATCTTATTGATGACATTCCAGAATTATCACGACCAATATCTGTAGTAAGTCTTGTAAAATACAGTAAGCAAGCGTATTACAATGGCAACCCTAAATATTACCAATTGCCAACAAGTCAAGAAAATAGCTTCATTTTATCTTATGCTAAAAATTCATCTTCAGATGTAGATCTGTTAAAGAACTTTGTGGATAGTACAGGACAATATGCTCGCATAACAACGTTTATGAAGGATATTGGGACCGACAAGATGGAGCGCATTGAAGAAGATCTTCAGAATAAAATAAACAGAGTTTTCCAGCCTACAGATCGTTATAATGTGACGATGACAGGTAAAGCGTTGGTATTTCAAAAGGGAACAAAATACCTGGTTAAAAATCTTGCCATCTCGCTATCATTAGCCATATTTTTAATATCACTTTTTATGGCCTATATGTTTAGATCATTTAGAATGATTATTGTGTCACTCATCCCAAACCTCTTACCGTTAGTAATTACAGCAGGCTTAATGGGCTATTTGGGTGTACCAATAAAACCGTCAACCATATTGGTATTTAGTATTGCCTTTGGGATTTCGGTAGATGATACCATTCACTTTTTGGCAAAATACCGTCAAGAATTACAGGCCAACCACTGGAAAATTCGTAAATCTGTTTACGCAGCGTTACGCGAAACTGGCGTGAGTATGTTCTACACCTCTATCGTGCTGTTTTTTGGCTTTATTGTATTTACAACCTCAAGTTTTGGCGGTACAGTCGCATTGGGCGCATTAGTATCTGCAACATTGCTATTTGCCATGTTGTCTAATTTACTGTTGCTTCCGTCTTTATTATTATCATTAGAGCGAAGCATTGCCAATAAGGAAGTCTTGAAAGAACCGTCTATAAATATCATTCCTGCAGAGGATGATGACGAAGATGCTTCCGAAGAAAATATCATTTCATAAACATTTATATTTGCATAAAATTTTAAATAATGAGCTATACAGTTTCACAATTATTAACACAGGACATAACCTTTCAACCTATAGAGATTAAAGGTTGGGTAAGAGGATTTAGATCTAATCGTTTTATTGCTTTAAATGACGGTTCTACTATAAATAATATACAATGTGTCGTTGATTTTGAAAATACAGATGAAGCTATTTTAAAGCGTATCACCACTGGTGCTGCAATTCATATTAAAGGTGAATTGGTAGAGAGTCAAGGTAAAGGTCAAAAGGTGGAAATTCAAGTCTCATCTATTGAGATTCTTGGAGATTCAGACCCTGAGGACTATCCTATCCAACCCAAAAAACATACGTTTGAATTTTTACGTGAGAATGCCCATTTGCGCACAAGAACAAATACATTTAGCGCTGTAATGCGTTTGCGTAGTTCATTATCATTTGCTATTCATAAATATTTTAATGATAACGGTTTTTACTATATGCATACGCCAATCATCACGGGTAGTGATGCCGAAGGTGCTGGCGAAATGTTTAGAGTGAGCGCTTTGGATGCTAAAAATCCGCCTTTGGATGACCACGGAAATATCAACTATAAAGAAGATTTCTTCGGAAAAGAAACAAATCTAACCGTATCTGGTCAATTAGAAGCAGAAACGTTTGCCATGTCACTTGGAAAGGTGTACACATTTGGACCAACTTTTAGAGCAGAAAACTCAAATACCTCTCGTCACCTTGCAGAATTTTGGATGATAGAGCCAGAAGTTGCTTTTATGGATTTGGCAGGGAATATGGATTTAGCAGAAGATTTTATGAAATCTGTGCTAACCTATGTCTTAGAACACAATCGGGAAGATTTAGAGTTTTTGGAAAAGCGTTTATTGGATGAAGAGAAAACAAAACCTCAAGCAGAGCGCTCTGAAATGAGCTTAATTGAAAAAATAAAGTTTGTAGTAGACAACAATTTTAAGCGTGTTAGCTATACCGAAGCCATTGATATTTTAAAGAATTCTAAACCCAATAAGAAAAAGAAATTCAATTATATTATTGAAGAATGGGGAGCAGATTTACAAAGTGAGCATGAGCGCTTCTTGGTAGAAAAGCATTTTAAATGCCCTGTCATTTTATTTGATTATCCAGCAAATATCAAAGCGTTTTATATGCGTTTAAATGAGGATGGAAAAACGGTTCGTGCCATGGATATTTTATTTCCCGGTATTGGAGAAATGGTTGGAGGTTCTCAACGTGAGGAGCGTTTGGACGTTTTAAAAGAGAAAATGAAAGCTCTAGATATTGATGAAGAAGAATTATGGTGGTACTTGGATTTACGTAAATACGGTACTGCTGTACACTCTGGATTTGGATTAGGTTTTGAGCGTTTGGTAATGTTCGCAACCGGAATGGGGAATATTAGAGATGTGATTCCTTATCCTCGTACACCTCAAAATGCGGAGTTTTAAATATCTGCAAAAGCAGGTATCTCTTTAATGTATGCTATAACAAGCACGATACAAGAAAAAGGAAAATTTATATATTTAGACCTATCAGTTTTAGAAACCTGATAGGTCTTTTTAATTGACAGTATTTTGAGTCATCCCATTTCCGAAGAAAAAAGCATCCACTAAATTATTCTTAAAAGCACCCACTTTTATAAGCATATATCAATAGTTTTTTTAACTTTACTTTATACCAAATTTATAATATGCTCAAACAGTATTTACAGTTTAAATTATCGCAAAAGTTGTCACCGCAACAAATTCAGCTTATGAAGTTGATCCAGTTGCCTACACAAGCATTTGAGCAACGTATAAAACAGGAATTAGAAGAAAATCCTGCGCTAGACACCGGTAAGGAAGATATTGAAGAGGATAAGTTTGATGAGTTCGATAATTCAGAAGATGATTACAACGATAATGATGAAATCAATACCGAAGATATCAATATTGACGAGTATTTAAGTGATGATGACGTACCAGATTATAGAACCCAAGTAAGTAATTACAGTAGTGATGATGAGGAAAAAGTGATGCCCTATGCTGCGGGAACTTCATTTACACAACATTTAACGACACAATTAAATACGTTTCGATTATCTGATGAAGAACGTGATATCGCAGAATTTTTGGTGGGCAGTGTAGACGAAAGTGGTTACATAAGAAGGTCACTTAGCGATATTATGGATGATTTAGCATTCACCCAAAACATTTTTACTTCGGAAGAAAAAATCGAAAAAGTACTCCATAAAGTGCATCAATTGGATCCTGCAGGAGTTGGTGCTAGAAATTTACAGGAATGCTTAAGTATCCAACTACACCGAAAAGATAAAAATCCAGATGTAGAGCTCGCTTGTGATATTATAGACAAGGCTTTTGACCAATTTACAAAAAAGCATTATAAAAAATTATTACAAAAATTTGATATTACTGAAGTTCAGCTAAGAGACGCTATTGAAGAAATAGAACGTTTAAATCCTAAGCCTGGAGGCTCTTATGCTGGCAATAACAGAAGGGTTGAGCACGTTGTCCCTGATTTTGCGATTAAAATTGTTGATGGCGAATTAGAATTAACGCTCAACGGACGAAATGCTCCAGAACTGCACGTATCTAGAGAATATAGCAATATGATGAAAGGCTATAAAGAATCTAAAGATAAGAGCAAATCCCAAAAGGATGCAGTGATGTTTATAAAACAAAAGCTGGATGCTGCTAAATGGTTCATTGAAGCTATCAAACAGCGTCAACAAACGCTTTTTGTGACCATGAGTTCCATAATGCATTATCAAAAGGAATACTTTCTTACAGGCGATGAGCGCAATCTCAAACCAATGATTTTAAAGGATATTGCAGATGAGATTGAAATGGATGTGTCTACAGTATCTCGTGTGGCCAATAGCAAATATGTTGATACACCCTATGGAACAAAACTCATTAAGGAATTTTTTAGTGAATCCATGACCAATGATCAAGGTGAGGAAGTTTCAACAAGAGAAATCAAAAAAATACTCGAAACCGTTATTGAGGAAGAGAATAAGAAAAAACCGCTCACCGATGAAAAGCTTGCCAAGATCTTAAAAGAAAAAGGCTACCCTATAGCAAGGAGAACGGTTGCTAAATACCGTGAGCAGCTGGATGTTCCTGTGGCTAGGTTGAGGAAGAAAATATAATGAACCAGCTCCTAAAAAGCATATCATACATTTTTCATCCATTGTTAATGCCTTTACTTGGCGTTGTTTTTTATTTTTCGAAAACACCACGATTTGTCCCAGAATCATTAATGAAAGCCAAGGTGTTTTCTATTTCGATTCTTACAATTGTCCTCCCAATTCTCCTATATCTTTTGTTGAAGACTATTAACAAAGTTGATAATGCTCACTTAGAGACCGTTAAAGAGCGAAGAATCCCATTACTCATTAATAGTGTTATTCTTATACTTATTTTGATTCGTGTCTTACCTCAAGACGAGATACCAGAGTTATACTTTTTCTTTATGGGTATTCTAATTTCAAACATCACCTGTTTTGCTCTCACGCTTGCAAAGTTTAAAGCCAGTATTCATATGATTGGATCTGCAGGTTTTTTTATGTTTGCTATAGCATTAGCTATTCACTTTAAAATAAATATCAATGGGACAATTGCGCTTATGTGCATCATTTTGGGAGCTATTGCTACTTCAAGACTACATATGAAAGCGCATACTAATACAGAATTGATTGCAGGTTTTTTCGTGGGTTTAATGCCACAACTCATATTATTAAACTACTGGATGTAATTTAAAAAAATGATCTATTTAAGTCTCTATAACTACAAAATATAAAAGATCAATCCAATTTTAATAGCATTCATTTTGACAAGTTCTCCACTACTATTCACTTTCGCGTTCTTATTAAAAATACTATTTAAAGCATAATAAAAATGGAAATTGATATTAGAGTAGCCTGCACTTAAAGTAAGACCGTATTGAAGCTTATTTATGTCATCAATATTGGTTAATTGGATATTATTAGGACTACCAATAAATTTTGAAGTATTATAGACAACATATCCAAGTTTAATACCAGAATAGATTCTCCAGAAATCATATTCTGTGGCTGTAGATGTTCGCCACCTAAACTCCAACGGAACTTCAATTAGGTAAGTTGTAAACTTATTTTTACTGAAAGACACGTCTTCTAAAATTGTATAGTTGAAACTTCTATTATTTTCTGAAATCAACAACGATTGGTTATACGAATTTGAAGAAAGACCTAGGCCTAATCCTATAGCAACATTACGTTTCTCGTTAATTGGCATATCTCTTATAAAACCCAAATGAAACCCACTTGAAAAACCACTTTGTGATACATTATCTGGTTTATTTCCCAATAAATTATAAGTTACAGAAACATAAAATTGATCTTCTCTATAATTTTTATCTACAACTTTTATACTATCATTTACTATTCCATCTTGAAGAGGATTATCACGCTCTTGAGCAATAATACCAATAAAGGGGAACATAAAAAACAAAAAAAACACCTGTTTCATAATACAAATATAACTCAATACACAATACTACATTTTTAGTAGATACAAAAAAAGCATTCGCTAGATGCGAATGCTTTTTTATTTTAACTAAAGTTTTTAATTAATTATCTAAGGCACTACCTGTACCTACAGTATAATTAATTTTTAGAGCGTTTGCCTCCCTAAGTTCTTTTTTAATATCTCCAACGATACCCATATTAGCCTCTTTATCCACTTTAAGTGATACCGTTAAGAAATCTACTAATTCTTCTCTGGCAATAGCTGCTCTCTCTTGGTTTATGAAAGCCCTAATTTCGCTAATATCTGCAAATTTATCATTAAGCTGTAATCTCGCTTCTTTACCATATTTACTTTCTAAATTCTTTGCAGGTTTTCCAGCGTATATATAACTAATTGGATATTTTTTTTCCAATTTTTCAACCTGATCTGCTAAAGGTAATCTGTTTTCAATTAAGAGCGTATCTTCTCTCATTACAGTTACCACCATAAAGAAAAATAAGAGCATAAATACAATATCAGGTAAAGATGCTGTATTTACTGCTGGTAAATCATTGTCTTTTTTACTTTTAAATTTAGACATAGTATTATTAGTATTTATATGTTATTGTACCTCAGAAAGCTTTTCTGGATATTCAGTTCTAATTTGATCAATAACCTCTTTAAGCCTATCCTTATTTCCATTAAACTTTGGATCCTTATAATTTTTTTCCATTTCAACAAAGTTCATATCATTAAAACCTCTTTTAGGCCCTATTTCTAATGCTCTTCTATTACGTAAGTCATTATAGGCTGCAACCAATTCATTTTGTACTGAAATGTATTGCGCGTAAGATGTCTCTCTTTCGTTTTTTAAAGAAATAATAGCTTTATCTGGATGATCTGAAGATGAAGCATCCCTATCACCCTTACAGTAATCACACCTGTTACCAGCTGCATCAGTTCCTCCACCGTTATCTAAAAACTCTATGGCAGCTTTTCTTAAATCTTTAAGCTCCATCAGTTCATCTTCCACTAGTAATTGATCCTTACCGTTAATCAAAACAGTAAAAATATTCTTTTGCTTGATAACTACATCTTCGTCGTTAGGCGGTTCCATTGGAGGAAGCTTACGGTTAATCCCAGAATCTTTTGGAATAGTTGTAGTTACTAAGAAAAATATAAGAAGTAAGAATGCAATGTCTGCCATAGAACCTGCATTAACTTCTGGTGCTGATCGTTTTGCCATAGTTAATATTATTTACTGAGCATCTTTTTAATTCCGAAGAACAACATTAAACCTGCTGCTGCCAAAATTAAAATATAGAATGCCTTAATTGCTCCTTCAATCAATTGTGACTGAAATGCTGTTAGTGTAGTTCCGTCATTTAGCATTCGCTCTTCTCCCGAAGACAAAAAGAATGCCAATAATAGAATTGCTGCAAACACACCAACCGATAGTAATGTCTTTTTAAGCTTGTCTGGATTGCTAGCCAAATTGATAAGGCTAAACAATACAGCTGCAACTGTCGCAATAGCCAAAACAACAAATGCTAAGGTTATAAACGCAGACAACATACCTTGGTTAGAGACATCTGCTGCAATAGCTTCATCTCCAGTCATGATTATGTTCACTAAGAAGAATACACCAATCAGACCTATTACTAAAGCAACAATTTTGATTATTTTTTGAATATTCATGTTCTGTTTGATTTAATAATTAGTTGATTATCTCTTATGTCTTACTAATAAATCCATTAAAGTGATAGAAGCATCTTCCATATCGTTAACGATGCTGTCAATTTTTGCAATGATGTAATTGTAAAAGATTTGTAGTATAATAGCAACAATTAGACCAAATACAGTTGTTAAAAGTGCAATTTTAATACCACCCGCAACAAGAGAAGGATTCATGTCCCCTGCAGCTTCAATTTTATCAAATGCATCAATCATACCTAATACTGTACCCATGAAACCAAGCATTGGTGCTAAGGCGATAAATAAAGAGATCCAAGAAACATTCTTTTCTAATTGTCCCATTTGAACACCACCGTAAGCTACTACAGCTTTCTCAGCAGCATCAATATCCTCGTCTGCTCGATCTAAACCTTGGTAAAATATAGAAGCAACAGGTCCTTTAGTATTTCTACAAACTTCCTTAGCAGCTTCAATACCACCTGAATTTAAAGCATCTTCTACGTCACGAGTTAATTTTTTAGTATTTGTAGTTGCAAGATTTAAATAAATGATTCTTTCAATAGCGATCGCTAATCCCAGAATTAAACAAAGCAATACAATACCCATAAAGAATGGACCACCTTCAATAAAACGATCTTTTACAACTTGTGTAAATGATCTGTCATCTGTTGCAGTGTCATTATCTGTTTCTTGAAATGTTGTGGTAACTGCGGTAGTTGCAGCTTCTACTGTAATTGCGTTTGCATTAACAGTACCGAAAGCCATGATTCCTGCTATGGCTAAGATAGAAAATAGTCTTTTCATCGTGATTGTTCTTAATTTTATTAGTTAAAGTGTTAAAGATATAAAAAAAATGTAATTAAAAAATAAAAATACTAATTGAGTCGTACAGTTTATGGTTGTTTTTAAACAATTAATATTATTTATATACGACGAATTTAATTAAAATGTTTTGGATAATTAAAACGGAAATCAAAAAACTTAATTTTTTATTTTTCTTTTGTTAATACAATTCATGTCATTTTTTCCATTACTTCGGAAAATTTAAAACTCCCAAACGTTTAAGCGTCATATAATTTGGTCTTTAATCTCAATTATTTAAATATACTTACTTCAAAATTTGGATTGAAACTAGAGCCTCAAACTTTAACATAAATTGGCTATTTAGAACTACGAGATAATTGATTCAGGCCAAATCTTAAAAGTATTTAAATTGATATTTGTTAAGCTTTACCTCGGCTTTATCGAAATTTAATAATTCAATTCAAATTTTTAAGACTGACTTTTGCATGTTTATTGGTAATTTTAAGCAAACATGTAAATCCCATCCACTATATTACATATTGACTATCTATTATCAACTCTTACTTATGCTTTGCTTTGAGTTTATCTATTCCTATTTATAACATTGACGACGTGCATCCCAATTATGAATTCTTTTGCAAGCATAGTCCATACTGATACACGACGGAAGGTCGTGTTCAAATTCCTTTTTTTTTTAAACTAACCTTAAACGAAGTTTAATATGGTTTCAAAAAATGAATCCTGCAACTTTTCAAGTTGCAGGATGAACCTTTTGCAGAGAGGAAGGGATTCGAACCCTCGATACCGTGAAGTATACACGCTTTCCAAGCGTGCGCCTTAAGCCACTCGGCCACCTCTCTATTTTGAGTTTGCAAACATACAACTCCTATTAATCTAAAAAAAGAGAATTGAGAATTTCTATGACATCTCGCCTCTTAATGAGGTTTCAAAAATAGTTTTGAATGTTTTAATAGACACCTTTTCTCCCAGCATAAACATCAATTTTGCTAATGCTGCCTCAGTAGTAATATCTTTTCCAGATATGACGCCTATTTGTTTTAATTGGGTACTTGTCTCATATTGCCCCATCGCCACGCTACCACCTGAGCATTGTGTGACATTTATAATAGGTAATCCTCGTTTTATAGTCGCTTTTAGCATCTCTATAAACCAAGTTTCTGTTGTGGTATTTCCTGCGCCATAGGTTTCTAAAACAATACCCTTAATATGTTCTATATCAAATAATGGTTTTAAAACAGATTCACTTATTCCCGGAAATAGCTTTATCAATAAGATATTTGTTTCAAAATTTTTGTGCACCACTAGTTTTTTTCGAAGATTCGGTTTATACAAATCGTCTTGCTCTACTCTTAAATGAACTCCAGACTCTGCTAAATGCGGATAGTTTAAAGACTCAAAGGCCTCAAAATGTTCTGCATTTATTTTAGTCGTTCTATTTCCGCGGTACAACTTATACTCAAAATACAAACCCACTTCCCTTATAACAGGTCTTCCAGCCTTTTGTAAAGAGGCCATTTGAATGGAAGTGATTAAATTTTCTTTGGCATCTGTTCTCAAATCTCCAATAGGCAATTGTGATCCTGTGAAAATGATTGGCTTTGCCAGGTTCTCAAACATAAAACTCAATGCAGAAGCCGAATAACTCATCGTGTCACTACCATGCAACACTACAAAACCATCAAAATCGTCATAATTGTTCTCAATGATTTCTGCAATTTGAACCCAATACTTAGGGTTCATATTACTACTATCAATAGGATCTTCAAAAGATATGGTCTCGATATTACAATCTAATAATTTGAGCTCTGGTATTTTTTTGATAAGATTATTAAAATCAAACGACTTGAGCGCACCCGTTTCAGGATGTTTGATCATCCCAATAGTTCCGCCTGTATAGATCAATAATATGTTAGGTTGATGTGTTGCCATACGCTATATTCCGAAGATATCTTTAGAATTTTGAGTAGTAATTTCCGCAATTTTTTCTTCGGAAATATTATAAATTTCAGCTAATTTCTCAACTACCTTAACAATGTAACTACTTTCGTTGCGTTTGCCTCGATATGGTTTTGGTGCTAGGTAAGGCGCATCTGTTTCTAGAACAACGTGCTTTAGATCTATTTGATTGAGAAACTGATCAATTTTTCCGTTTTTAAACGTTGCTACGCCTCCTATGCCTAATTTCATGTTGTAAGAAATGGCTTGTTTTGCTTGTTCTAAATTTCCGGTGAAGCAATGGAAAATTCCGAAGAGATCATCATCGCTCTTTTCTTCAAGGATTTCAAAAATCTCATCAAAAGCTTCTCTACAATGAATAACGATTGGCAATTCGTGCTGCTTTGCTAAATTAATTTGATGTCTAAAAGCACCTTTTTGAATATTGAGAGTGGATTTGTCCCAATATAGATCAATACCTATTTCACCTATGGCGTAAAAAGATCGTTTGGCAAGCATATCTTCTACATGCTGCAATTCTTCTCTATAATTATCTTTAACGTGTGTTGGGTGCAAACCCGTCATTAAAAAAACCGACTCTGGAAAATCTGCTTCGAGTTTTAACATTGCATCTGTATAAGTGGAGTCTATTGCAGGAATAAAAAAGCGCGAAACATTTTGCGAGATTGCCCTTTCTATCATTTTCTTTCGGTCTTCATCAAAAGCTTCACTGTAAAGATGTGTATGTGTATCTGTAATTATCATATTGCAAAAATAATCGATTTATAAAACTATCTTTGTTTTAAAATAAAAGTTATGGAAACTTTACAAGAATTTATGCTAGGTAAAGGCTATGCTAAAATTAAACTTAGATTTACCAAGACCAATCATTTTGAGCTAAAAGCAACCATAAATGGTGTTAAGGGAAATTTTATATTAGATACTGGTGCCTCAAGTTCTTGTATTGGTTTTGAAGGGATTGATAACTTTAAACTCATTGCCAAAGATTCTGAAATTAAAGCTGCTGGTGCTGGAGCGACAGATATGCTTACCCAAGTTTCTAAAAAGAACACCATAAAAATTGGTAAATGGAAAAAAGACAAAGTGGTACTCATACTCTTTAATTTAGCTCATGTAAATACTGCGCTCATAGCTCATGAAGCTAATCCTGTAGATGGTATTATTGGTGCAGATATCCTTAAAAAGTCAAAAGCTGTGATTGACTATCAAAAAAAATACCTGTATCTAAAATTGTAAGAAAAATTTTAAATACCTTCTAAAATCTCTTATCTTTAAGTTCAAACCCCTCACATTAATAGCAAAATGTCAACCTCAATCATCATAGCAGACGATCATCCTTTAATATTAAAAGGGTTAAATGATTTTCTAATAGAAAAAAAGTTCAATGTTATTGCAAGTGCAAAAAATGGTAAAGAGGCTTTTACCCTTATCAGCGCTCACCAACCAGATCTAGCAATATTAGATATTCAAATGCCTATTCTTACAGGTTTACAAGTTGCAGAAAAATGCAAAGAAGCCAATCTCAATACTAAAATAATAATCATCACTTTTGAAAAGAGTGAGGAAATCTACATTAAGGCTAAATCTTTAGGGATTTATGGGTATATACTCAAGGAGTTTGCCATTGCTGAAATAGAGCACTGTATTGCCAATGTGCTTGAGGAACGATCTTATTTTAGCCCAGAACTTATTGAATATCTTGAAATAAAGGAAACGCCAGAAGATTTAAAAACTTTGACAGATACTGAAATGAAAGTGCTCAAGTTCATCGTAAAAAGCAAAACTGCAAAAGAAATTGCCAACGTACTTTGCATATCTGACCGAACGGTTGAAAAACATAAAAGCAACATTCGTCACAAACTCAAATTAGAATCCAACCCAAGTAGTATTGCTTTATTTGCAAAAGAGCATCAAGAGTTCTTATTAGAGTATACATAAATTTCATAATTTAATATTTTCAAAATATACGTAGAACTACGTATTGTTTGGTATGTATTTAATAGCGAAATTTGTATTGCTATTAATCAATTTCCTTTTTTTAAAAGGATTAAAGCTCTAGTCCTTTTTTGGTCTAGAGCTTTTTTGTTTTAAAAATGTCTTTTTTTTTAGCTCGAAAAGATTAATAACCCGAATTTTTACTGAAAAAAACCAAAATATACGTAGAACTACGTATTGTTTGACACGGAAATAATGGCGAATTTTGATAACGAGTTATTAAGATTAGAGGGATTTATCTATTAACTCTATTAATTTAAAGGGGATAGGGCTCTGAGTGGTCAAAAGCTCAGAGCTTTATTAAAAAAAAACAAAATTCAAAACATATAAAAAATGGAAACAATGAAAAACAAAGAAAGCCTAACCAATAAAATCTTTATTGCTGGCTTAATTATTAGTGCCATTTTAATAATATCAATTAATATTATTGTAAACTTTTTTAGTTAGTTAGTTATTTTTATTAGGGAGAAAAAGCGCAACTCTATTTATAGGTTGCGCTTTTTTATTTGACTTTTTTATATAAAAAAACGCAATCCAAAAGATGAATTGCGCTAGTTTTTTAATTTCCGAAGAAAAGCAATTATTACATTTCCAATGCTCTCTTCACATCGTTATCCATTAACAACTCTACCGGATTTTCCAGTGCTTCTTTAATCGCAACAAGGAAACCAACAGATTCTTTACCATCAATAATTCTATGGTCATAAGATAAGGCGACGTACATGATTGGTCTAATTTCTACGTGACCATCAATTGCCACTGGGCGCTCAACAATGTTGTGCATTCCTAAAATTCCGCTTTGCGGAGGATTGATAATTGGAGTTGATAGCATACTACCAAACACACCACCATTCGAGATGGTAAACGTACCACCCGTCATTTCATCAACGGTTATTTGTCCGTCACGAGCGCGAATAGCCAAACGCTTAACTTCAGATTCTACGCCTCTAAAACTTAAATGTTCTACATTTCTCATCACTGGCACCATTAATCCTTTTGGACCAGATACTGCGATTGAAATATCAACAAAATCATAGGTGATCATTTCTTTTCCGTCAATCATTGAGTTTACAGCAGGATACATTTTTAATGCTCTTACTACCGCAAGTGTAAAGAAACTCATAAACCCAAGACTCACGCCATGTTTTGCTTTAAAGTCTTCTTTATATTGCTTACGTAGTTCAAAAATTGGTGACATGTCAACCTCATTGAAAGTGGTTAACATAGCAGTTGTATTTTTAGCCTCTACCAAACGCTCTGCTACTTTACGACGTAACATTGACATTTTACTTCTAGACGTACTACGATTTCCGCCAGTTGGCGTACCCATTGAAGGTGTTGCATTTACTGCATCATCTTTAGTGATACGACCATCTTTTCCTGTTCCAGATACAGATGATGCATCCATACCTTTTTCTGCTAAAACTTTCTTTGCAGCTGGACTTGCTGTACCAGAAGCGTAAGTTTTTTGTGCAGGATTTGGCGCTTTTTCGCTATCTTTTTTATTCTTTTCAGAATCAAGATCTTCCATAAGCTCTTTGGTTTCTTGCTTATTTGCTCCACCTTCGCTTCCTCCTCCTTGGTATGTCGTAGGCACATCTTTACCAGATTCTGTGCTTGGTTTTTCTGCAGATGTATCAATTAAGCATACTACAGCTCCAACCTCAACAGCATCGCCTTCTTCGGCTTTGAGTGTTATGGCTCCGCTTGCTTCAGCAGGTAATTCTAATGTAGCTTTATCACTGTCAACTTCTGCAATGGCTTGGTCTTTTTCAACATAATCTCCATCTTCTACTAACCATTGTGCAATTTCAACTTCTGTGATTGATTCTCCTGGTGAAGGAACTTTCATTTCTAAAATCATCGTTCTGTAATTTTATTTTAAGCGTTTGTGTTTCTTGTTTTTTTGTTGTTCTAACGTTGATTGTTTTTTGATTTATCAAAAACATAATCAATAACTTCTTGGTGACGTTTCTTTGAGCGCACACTACTACCTGCAGCTGGTGCTCCATATGGTCTTCTCGATGCTGCTCTAAAATTTCTGGCCTCATCTAAATGCATTAATATGTGGCTGTAAGCTCCCATATTTCTTGGTTCTTCTTGTGCCCAAACAATATCATCTGCATTTTTATATTTTTCAATTGCCTCTTTGATCTGCTTTTCTGGTAAAGGGAATAATTGTTCCACTCTTACTAGGGCAACATCGTCTCGTTCTAATTGTTTGCGTTCTTCTAATAAATCGTAGTAAAATTTACCTGTAACAAATACCAGTGATTTAACATTGTCTGTTTTTACACTATCGTCATCAATGACCATTTTGAAACTTCCGTTTGCAAATTCATCTACCGTAGAGACGACTAATGGATGACGTAATAAACTTTTAGGTGTAAATATGATTAATGGCTTTCTAAACTCTGCCTTCATTTGTTTTCTAAGTAAATGATACATATTTGCAGGCGTTGTACAATCCATTACGAACATATTATCTTTTGCACATAGCTGTAAATAACGTTCCATGCGACCTGATGAATGCTCTGCGCCTTGACCCTCATAACCGTGAGGCAATAACATAACCAGTCCGTTTTGAAGTTTCCATTTATCTTCTGCTGCGGAAATGTACTGATCTAACATTATTTGAGCGCCATTACTAAAATCGCCAAATTGGGCTTCCCAAATTACCAAAGTTTGTGGGCTTGCCATGGCATAACCGTAATCAAAACCTACAACACCATATTCTGAAAGTAATGAGTTGTATATAAAGAATTTTCCTTGTTTATCACTAATTTGGTTTAATAATAAGATTTCTTCTTCGCTATCTTCTACTTTAACAACTGCATGCCTGTGTGAAAACGTCCCACGCTCTACATCCTGACCAGAAATACGAACATCGTAACCTTCTTCTAGCAATGTACCGTAAGCTAAATGCTCTGCCATTGCCCAATCTAGTTTATCGTCATCAAACATTGTTTGACGTGATTCTACTAAACGTTCAATTTTGCGAATGAACTTCTTATCTTTTGGCAAGTTTGAAATGACCTTTGTAATTTTTGCTAAACCCTCTTTTGAAAAAGTAGTATCAATTGGTTTTAGCATTTTATCTTCTGTAACGGTATTGTAGTTTTCCCACTCATCTGCCATAAAAGGAGTGATTACTGTTTTGTCTATTTTTCTAGAATCTTCAAGATTCTCTTCTAATTTATCCTTGTATAGTTTTTCTAATTCTGAAACATAACTGTCATCGATTATACCTTCTGCCATCAACTTTTCAGCATAAATATCTCTCGGATTTTTATGCTTGGCAATTGCCTTATAAAGTTTAGGTTGTGTAAAACGAGGTTCATCACCTTCGTTATGACCATACTTTCTGTAACCCAATAAATCTATAAAAACGTCACGCTTAAATTTCATTCTAAAATGCAAAGCAAACAACATCGCATGTACTACTGCTTCTGCATCATCTGCGTTAATATGAAGTACTGGTGATAATGTGACTTTACCAACATCTGTACAATAGGTACTTGTTCTTGCATCTAAATAATTAGTCGTAAAACCAATTTGATTATTGACTACAATATGGATGGTACCATTGGTTTTATAGCCATCTAAATTTGCCATTTGAATGACTTCGTAAACCAAACCTTGACCTGCAATCGCTGCATCGCCATGAACTACGATTGGTAAAACCTGAGATGGATTATCTGAATATTTATCGTCTTGTTTTGCTCTTACAATACCTTCAACTACTGCGCCAACCGTTTCTAAATGTGATGGGTTTGGTGCAATGTTAAGGTTGATTTCGTGACCACCTTCAGTTTTGCGATTACTGGTCCATCCTAAGTGATATTTTACATCGCCATCAAAAATTTCTTGCTCGTAATCCTTTCCATCAAATTCACTAAATATGTCTTTGGCACTTTTTCCGAAGATATTGGTAAGTGTACTCAATCGTCCACGATGTGCCATACCCATTACAAACTCCTTCACACCATGTTGCGCTGCGTTTTCGATTAATGAGTCTAATGCTGGTATCAAAGATTCGTTCCCTTCTAGAGAAAATCGTTTTTGTCCAACATATTTGGTGTGTAAAAAGCTCTCAAATGAGACTGCTTCATTTAACTTTTTGAGGATATGCTTTTTTTCTTCCGAAGAAAAATTTGGTTGATTGTCATTGATATTGAGTTTATTTTGAATCCACTCAATTTCTTCTGGCTTTCTAATATACATATATTCAACACCAATAGAGTCGCAATAAATACTCTCTAGATGTCTAATGATCTCTCTTAACGGTTGCTTGCCAATACCTAAAATCTCACCTGCGTTAAAAACGGTGTCTAAATCTGATTGTGATAACCCAAAGTTTTCAATTGCTAGCGTTGGCTCATATTTTCTGCGATCTCTAACTGGATTTGTTTTTGTAAACAAATGGCCACGGTTTCTATAACCGTCAATTAATTTTACAACTTGAAATTCCTTTTGTACATGCTCTGGTATTTGGGTAGAAACACCTTCGGTAAGGGCTTCTTCCATACCGTAGCTTTCGCTGCCAAAGTCGTAACCTTGAAAAAAGGCTCTCCAGCTTGGCTCAACAGAATCAGGATGTTTTTGGTATTGTTCGTATAAATCAGCAAAATATGCTGTATGTGCTGCGTTTAAAAAAGAATATTTATCCATAAAATGGTTGATGTCGTTTTGGCTTCAACAAAGTTTATTCAAAAATACAACTTTTACTAAAATTAGATACGTTTTTGGTATATTTATAGGCCTTATTTAACTCAAATTTAGATTTATGAAAATTTTTAATCGTCCAAAGCTAAAATACTTCTATTTATTTGTCCTTTTTCTAGCGATTCCATATCAATCTCTTGCCCAAGATAACGTGCAAGAAAGCAAATTTTGGCAAAATGTGAGATTTGGAGGTGGTATTGGTTTAAGTTTTGGTGGAGATGGTTTTTTTAGTGGGACGCTAGCACCAAGTGCTATTTATGATTTTAATAACCAATTTTCAATGGGATTAGGTCTAAATGGCACTTATAATAGTTTGAAAAACTCTTACAATTCTACCATTTTAGGAGCAAGCGTTATTAGTTTATTTAATCCTATTGACCAACTTCAGGTTTCTGGAGAATTTGAATACCTCAATGTCAATCAAAAATTTGACAACAACCTTTTTGAAGATCGTAATTATTGGGTACCAGCCCTATTTGTTGGTTTGGGGTATCGTGTAAATAATGTAACTTTAGGGATTAGATACGATGTGCTTTACGACAGGGATAAAAGTGTTTATGTAGACCCTTTAACTCCTTTTTTTAGGGTATTTTTTTAATTTACACAACATCAGCTGACAGATTAATTTCATCGCAAATTTTAAGAATACGCATTACGATACCACACCTTTTGCCACTCACGTTGTAAAATTAAAAAAGTGACCTGATCAGAGAGTTTTAAAGAATCACTTCCATCAAGTTGCTTTATTTTTTCTTCGGAAACATCTATAATGTACAGTAAGTTAAGATACTCAGCAAATTTTTCATTGATCAACTTAAAGACTACTTCATGCAATAAATATTTTAGGCTCGTTGGAAGAATATTTTCCTCAAAATCAAGATCGATATTGGCCAGTAAAAAGTCTTTATTGATCTGTTTGATCAACTTATGATAGAGATTTTGTTCTTCCGAAGTTGCTATCAAATCCTCAAAAGTTGTGGGTAATTGCATTATACGTTTCGGTTCATTAGATTGTTACCAAAAGCTTTGAGAGCGTTTTTATTTTCTTCGGAAATTTTGAGCGCATCTAAAACCGAGAATGCTTTAATTGTATAATTTTCAATTTCCTTTTTTGTTGCTTCTGCAGAACCACTTGACACAAACAATTGTTTTACAGTGTCTATTTTATCTGTTGGATCAGTTGGGTTTACACTATACAAACGCTCCAATTGTAACTTATCGGCAGCATCAGAAAAATCAAGTGCTTTTAAATATAAATAGGTTTTTTTATTTTCAATGATATCGCCTCCAACCTGCTTGCCAAATGTGTTGGGATCTCCAAAAGCATCTAAATAATCATCCTGTAATTGAAAGGCAATACCCAAATTTTTTCCGAAGTTATAAATAGCATCTTGACAATCTTGCGATGCATTGGCTACAATAGCTCCCATTCTCATGGCAGCACCAACCAAAACCGCAGTTTTATACTCGATCATCTTTAAATATTCGGGTATGGTGACATCGTCTCGAGTTTCAAAATCAACATCATATTGTTGTCCTTCACAAACCTCCAACGCAGTTTTACTAAACAATTTTGCCAAATCCTGAAACTGCTTAGATTCATAATTCTCGAACAACTGGTAGGCCATAATGAGCATCGCATCTCCAGAAAGAATTCCCGTATTGACATCCCATTTTTCGTGAACAGTGGTTTTACCGCGTCTTAACGGTGCGTCGTCCATGATATCATCATGCACAAGAGAAAAATTATGAAATACCTCAACGCTTAGTGCAGCATCCATAGCTTTATTAAGATCACCATTAAAAATTTCGGCAGTTATGAGCGTTAAAATTGGTCGTAAACGTTTACCTCCAAGTTTTAAAATATAATTAATTGGCTCGTAAAGATTGCTTGGCTCTTTGGGCGTTATATATGCGTTTAAATAATTTACAAACGCATCGTGATAGGTTGAGATTTTTTGCATTGTGCAAAAATAATGTAAATCAATTTATTCTCAACCACTCTTCAAGTTTAAGCTAATGTTAAATAACCGTAAAACTTTGGAAACTTTTTTTGTTTTTAAAGTTTCCTGTTGTACTTTTGCCCAATAATATGAAAGACAAAATTATACACAAATCGGCAGATATGTTCTTAAACTTAGGGTTTAAGAGCGTTACTATGGATGATATTGCCAGTGAAATGGGTATATCAAAAAAAACGATTTATCAACATTTTACGAATAAAACGAAATTGGTAGAGGCTACAACGCTTCAGGTATTCGAATTTATTTCTCACGGTATTGACTGCATTTGTGAACTTGAAAAAAATCCTATTGAAGAAATCTATGAGATCAAACAGTTTGTAATGCTACATCTCAAAAACGAGAAATCATCGCCTCAATACCAATTACAGAAATACTATCCTAAGATTTGTGCGACCATAAAGAAAAAACAATTTGAAAAAATGCATGGCTGCGTTTCTCAAAATCTCGATCGAGGTGTATCACAAGGACTTTATAGAAAAAACATAAACGTAGAATTCACTGCAAGACTCTATATAAATGGCATGATGTCGTTGAAAGATCAGGATATATTTCCGCTTGAAAACTTTTCAATGCACGTGCTTATGGATAATTATTTAGAATACCACTTAAGAGGGATTTGTACTATAAAAGGACTAGAAAAATTAACACAATTACTAACAACCAATCATTAAACTTATGAGAAAACTGCTCATATTAATCACATGTCTATTAATGGTTTCCATTGGTTTTTCGCAAGAAATACCAACAAACCTCAGCTTACAGGAAGCTATAGATTATGCTCTAGAAAATAACAGACAATCCAAAAATGCTGCATTAGACATTGAAGCTGCAAAACAGCAAAAATGGGAAACGACAGCCTCTGGTTTACCTCAAATTAGTGCTAGCGTAGATTATCAAAACTTTTTAAAACAACAGGTACAGGTAATTCCAGCAGAGTTTTTTGGAGGCAGTCCTGGCGAGTTCCAAGAAGTTGTATTTGGCACCAAACAAAGTGTAAACGCGTTTGCCACCTTAAATCAAAAAATCTTTGATGGCTCTTATATAGTGGGTTTACAATCTGCAAAAGTGTTTTTGGAAATCTCTAAAAACGCAAAGACCAAAACCGACCTTGAGGTAAGAAAAGCAGTTATTGATGCCTACGGAAATGTGCTACTCACAGAAGAAAGCGTCTTTATTTTAGAAAGAAACATCGCTGTGCTGGAAAAAAACCTCTTTGAAACCACTAAAATCTATGAAAACGGTTTAGGTGAAGAAGAAAGTGTTGAGCAACTACAAATCACCTTATCAAGTGTTAAAAGTATGCTTAATAATACTGAAAGGTTAAAAACCTTAGCCTACCAAATGCTCAATATCACTTTAGGCTTGGATGTATATAACACACTAATATTAACCGATAATTTAGAAACCCTAGCAGAAAATAATATGTCTTTGAGTCTTTTGGAAACAGAAGGAAATCCTCAAAACACCATTGATTATCAAATTGCAGAAAATGATACCGAAGCCAAAAGCTTAATGGTTAAACTTGAAAAAAGTAAAGCATTGCCAACTTTAAATGCTTTTGTAAATGGAGGATATTCATCATTTAGCGACAAATTTAATTTTACGAATAGTAGCCAACCATGGTTTGGATCGTCATTGGTTGGTGTCAATTTAAGCATTCCAATCTTTAGTTCTGGTATGCGAAGCGCTGCTACACAACGTGCTGAAATTAATTTAGAAAAATCTAAAATAGACCTTACCGAAACCGAACAAAAAATAAAATTAGAAATTGCGTCTGCAAAAAGTAATTATCAATTTGCCATAGAAGATTATGAGAACAAAAAGAAAAATCTCGAATTAGCCGAGCGCATTGAAAACAAGAACCAAACTAAATTTTTTGAAGGTATCGGGTCTAGTTTTGAACTTAGACAAGCACAAACCCAATTATATACTGCACAGCAAGAATTATTACAAGCCATGCTGGATGTGATTAATTCTAAAGCTGCATTAGAAACCGCATTAAACTCACCAATCAACAACTAAACACAATTATCAATGAAACATATATATTCAATACTAATCGCGACCTTAATTATAGTCTCTTGTTCTGGAGACAAAAAGAATTCCGTAGAAAATGTAATAGAAAAAGGAAATCTTGAAAGCATAAGAGCAAAGCGTGGAGAACTTGTTAATGAACAACAAGCTTTAAACCATAAAATCAAATTGCTTGATGAAAAAATCAAATCTCTTGACACTACAAAACATGTCCCTTTAATCACAACGTTTAATGCAAAAAATGAAGTGTTTAATCACGTGATCGAATTACAAGGTAATGTCACTACAAAAGATTTATTAACGATAACTCCAGAGTATAGTGGGATTTTGACAAACGTTTACGTTAAAGAAGGACAAAAAGTAAACAAAGGACAACTACTTGCAAAAGTAGATGATGGTGGGTTGAGCCAGCAAATTGCTCAAATAAAAATTCAAGCTGATTTAGCCAAAACTACTTACGAGCGTCAAAAAAGACTTTGGGAACAAAATATTGGTAGCGAAATTCAATACTTGCAGGCCAAATCCACTTACGAGTCCCAACAAGAAGCGGTAAATCAATTAAATCAGCAAATTAGCAAAACTATGATAAAAGCGCCTTTTGCTGGAACCATTGACGATGTTATTACTGAACAAGGTAGCGTTGTCGGAGCTGGACAAACACCAATATTGCGTATTGTCAATTTAGACAACATGTATATAGAAACAGAAGTTCCCGAACGCTACGTAGGCAATATCACAAAAGGTAAAAATGTCACGGTAGACCTTCCTGTTTTGGGGAAAACGATAGAAACTAAAATTCGTCAGGCTGGAGATGTTATCAATCCAGCAAACCGAACGTTTAAGGCTGAAATTGAAATCCCAAATAACGATAAAAGCATCAAACCAAATCTTACAGCACGACTAAAAATCAATGATTATACCAGTGAAAACGCCTTATTGATTCCGCAGAGTGTTATTTCTGAAAATGCTGAAGGCGAGCAATACGTATACGTAGTCAACAATAAAGACAGTAAAAATATAGGCGTTGCAAAACGTGTGATTATAGAAACCGGAAAAACCCAGGGCGATAATATTGAGGTCTTAAAAGGCATAGAAGATGGTGCTGAAATCATAAAAGAAGGCGCAAGAAGTGTACGAGACGGACAGTCTGTAGAAGTTATTAATTATGAAGAAGACGATAGTATCTAGTCAATAGCCTATAGAAATCACTCATATGTATATTAGAATTTACAATAATTATGAAAGACATAAAATTTAGTTTTGAAGATTTAAACGTGTATCAAAAAGCATTAGATTTTATTGATAACACATATAAGACCACTGAGAACTTTCCAAAAAAAGAATTGTTTGGCTTGAGTTCTCAGTTTCAAAGAGCTTCAGTTTCAATTGCTCTAAATATTGCTGAAGGCTCTGGAGATACTAATGCTCAATTCAATAGATTTTTAAACATTTCAAAAGGTTCCATAAAAGAATGTGTCGTTTGCTCTACTATCGCAAGAAGACTCAAGTATATAAGTGATGAAGAAAACAAAAGTATTAGACAAAATTTAGAAGAATTATCTAAAATGACTTCTGGCCTTCAAAGCTATTTAACAAATCACTCTAACGTCTCAAAACCAAAGACTAATGACTAAGAAAAACAAAAAAAACGTAGATAAGGAATTTGGCTTATCATCGATGGCGATTAACAACAAAACCACGATGTTTGTTCTTATTGCTTTATTTTTCTACTTAGGTATTTCTGCTTTTTTCAGTATGCCTAGAGAGAACTTCCCTGAGGTTAACGAAACAAAGATTTATGTAAGCACCATATATCCTGGAAATACTGCGGAAGACATTGAAAAACTGGTTACAGATCCTCTTGAGGATAAACTTAACATTGTAAGTAATAAGGTTGAGATTACCTCAACGTCACAAGAAGATTACTCTATGATTATTGTTGAGTTTGACGAAAACATTACTGTTGAGCAAGCCAAACAAAAGGTCAAGGATGAAATTGATAGTGAAACTTCTAGCGAAGACTGGCCAACATTTAATGGTGCAAAAGTAGAACCAGATGTTTTTGAGTTGAGCCTTTCCGAAGAAATGCCAATCTTAAACATTAATATTTCAGGAGATTACCCTATTGAAAGATTAAAGGAATATGCAGAATATCTTCAAGATGAGATAGAAGATCTACAAGAGATAAAGAAAGCAGATATACGTGGCGCACAAGAAAAAGAGGTTGAAGTTGCGGTAGACATTTATAAAATGATGGCTGCAAAAGTGACGTTTTCAGATATCATAAATGCCATAAACGGTGGGAATATGACCATGTCTGCAGGAAATTTAAAAGCCAGCGGTCAACGTCGTACCATTAGAATTTTAGGCGAAATTGAAACACCGGAAGAGCTTGAAAATTTTGTTGTTAAAGCAGAAAACGGAAACCCTATCTATCTTAAAGATTTAGCTGAAGTATTTTTTACTGAAAAAGACAAAACCACGTTTGCTAGAAAATCTGGTAAGCCAGTAGTCATGCTCGATGTTAAAAAACGTGCTGGTAAAAATATGGTGGCTGCAGCAGAACAAATACAAGTGATTGTACAGGATGCAATTGCTGATGAATTTCCTGCAGACTTAGAGGTTTCTATCACAAATGACCAATCGGAAAAAACAATTGGTCAAGTTGACGATTTAGTTAATAACATCATTTTTGGTGTCATCTTAGTAGTTACCGTATTGATGTTCTTTTTAGGATTTAAAAACGCACTTTTTGTTGGTTTTGCTATTCCAATGTCAATGTTTATGTCGCTCATGATTTTAAATATGATTGGATATAGTTTAAACACGATGGTCCTTTTCGGACTCATCATGGGTCTGGGAATGCTCGTCGATAACGGGATTGTTGTTGTGGAGAACGTTTACCGACTCATGGAAGATGAAGGCCTGAGCAGGATTGAAGCAGCAAAAAAAGGGATTGGAGAAATTGCCTTCCCAATTATAATCTCGACTGCTACTACGGTTGCTGCCTTTGTTCCGTTAGGTTTATGGCCCGGAATTATGGGTGAGTTCATGAAAATTTTGCCTATTACACTTTCTATAGTTTTAGGATCATCATTGTTTGTAGCTATCTTTTTTAACTCGGTTTTAGTGTCACGCTATATGACAATTGAAGATAAGGATATGCCATTACAGCAAATCATCAAAATAACCAGTATTGTTGCAGTGATTGGTGTTCTTATTTTAATTTTTGGTGGCGCCTACAGAGGTTTGGGAACCGTTATGATTTTTACAGCTATCATGCTTTGGGCATATCGCTTTTTTATTAGAAACTGGGCGAACAAATTCCAAAATAGTACGTTGGTAAAATTAGAGAACTGGTACGAGCGCCAATTACGTGGAGCACTGTCTAAGAAACGACCTTACATTTTAAGTATTGGTACGTTTTTATTGCTGATTGCTGCTTTTATTGCCTTCGGAATTTCTCTAAGTACGCAACGTACCAAAGTTGAGTTTTTTCCAGATAATAAACCTAACCAGATTATTGTTTATATCGAATATCCTCAGGGAACCGCTATCGAAAAAACCAACGCCATTACATCTCAAATAGAACAACGTGTTTACGATGTTATCAACCAAGATGAATATATGGATGATGGTAGAAATTTCTTAGTAGAAAGTGCTGTGTCCCAAGTTGGTGAGGGCGCTGGAAATCCTCAGACCGATGGAGGTTCTGCTGCGGAAATGCCACACAAAGCAAAAATAACAGCCTCAATGCGTGAATACAAGTACCGACGTGGAGAGGATAGTGAACTATTACGCCAAAAAGTACAGGAAGCCTTGGTTGGGATCTATCCTGGCGTATTGATTTCCGTAGAAAAAGATGCTAATGGGCCACCTGCTGGTGCACCAATTAATATTGAAATTGAAGGTAAGGATTACAACGAGCTTATTGCCACCGCAGAGCAAATGCGTGAGTTTATAAACTCAAAAAACATTGCTGGTATTGATGAACTTAAAATTGATGTCAATAAAGACAAACCAACAATGCAGGTTGAAGTAGATCGAGAAAAAGCTGGTGAACTGGGTGTAAGCGCATCACAAGTTGGACAACAGTTACGTAACTCAATTTTTGGCTCTAAAGCTGGTATTTACAAAGAAGATGGTGACGATTTTGATATTTACGTTCGTTTCAATGAAGAGAACAGATATAATACGAGTGCGCTGTTTAACCAAAATATTACGTTTAGAGACAACACAGGCCAAATTAAGGAAATCCCTTTATCTACAGTTGCAAAACAGAAAAACAACTCTGGGTTTAGTGCCATAAAACATAGAGAGACCAAGCGTGTGGTGACGGTATATTCTGCGTTGGCTCCAGGTTATACAGATGCTGGTGCAATTGTAACTCAAATTCAAAATGAGATGAAGAGTTATGATGGCCTTCCGGACGATATAAAAGTCGATTACACAGGGCAAATTGAAGAACAGAACAAGCAAATGGCCTTTTTAATGGGAGCGTTTTTTACTGGACTTGGCTTGATTTTCTTCATATTGATATTTCAGTTTAATTCGGTTTCAAAACCAACAATTATAATGATTGCAATATTCTTAAGTTTTATTGGTGTGTTTGGTGGTATCGTTATTTCTGGGAGTGCCTTCGTGATTATGATGACCATGGTTGGTATCATTTCATTAGCAGGAATTGTTGTTAACAACGGTGTGGTTTTACTCGATTATGCACAACTTTTAATTGACAGAAAGAAAAATGACCTAGACCTCGACGACGATGAATTTTTAACTTCGGAAGATCTTTTTGAAAGTATCGTAACCGCAGGAAAAGCACGTTTAAGACCTGTATTGTTAACTGCAATCACGACCATTTTAGGATTGATCCCTTTAGCTATCGGTTTAAATATTAACTTCTTTACACTATTCGCAGATTTTAACCCTAATATTTATATGGGAGGAGACAATGTTGTGTTTTGGGGACCTTTAGCCTGGACGGTTATTTACGGATTGTTAATTGCAACCTTCTTAACCTTAATTGTTGTCCCAATCTTATTCTTTTTGAGCATTAAATTAAAAATGTGGTTTAAGACCAAGTTTGGATCTGAAACCAAAACTGCTGAAGAAAAAGAAATTGAAGAAATTGGGCAAGGTTATGCAGTAGTTGATAAATAGAGAGTGATTTTAAATACTAGATCATAACTAAAAACCCTTGATAATCAAATCAAGGGTTTTTTATTTTTCTTCGGAAATTTACCGACTCGCTAAAACTTTTTAGCGTTATTTTAAAAACTCCTTTAAATTCTCTACATCATAAGGTTTTGCAATAATCGTTTTGTCTTTGTCCAATAAGAAAAATGATGGTGTTGCTTCTATGGCGTAAGTACTAGCTAATGGATTATCCCATTTTTCTAATCCTAAAACGTGAATAAAATCTGGATACGCTTCAATTGCCTTTTGCCAGTTTTCTGCGTCGTCTTCTAAGCCAATAGCGATAACTGTGAGATCTTTTTTCGCTGCAAGTAATTGCTTTACTTTAGGCAATTCTTCTAAACAGTGTGAGCAGGTGCTGCTCCAAAAAATTACTAAATATTGATTTGTGAGCTCTAAATCATGTAAGGAAGACGCTATTTTGGTTTCGTCTTTTATGTAGGATAGGTCAAAATTTGCAGCTTTGTTACCAATGGCATTATTTCTATAATTCATCAATTGCTTTTGCAACTCATCATTATTGGTAAGCTCGGTAAGTTTTAACAAATAGGTATCTGTGACATAATTCGCTAGTTCTGCATTATCCATACTTTTAAAACGTCTCCAAATCATTTCAAACAATGTGGTTTTAAGTTCTGAATTACCATCACCAATTTTTACCATCAAATCATCAACATCCTTTTTATAGAGATCATTGCTTGTGTTGGCAGTCATTCCGAAGAGATATGCAAGCACACGATCTACCAAAAAGTCTGAGCTTTGCAGCAGCGGATTATTAAAATCTACATGGTCTAAATACGTGCGTTTTAAATTCTTTGAATACTTGGTTAAATTCTCAAAACCTTCAGGGATGTATGGTGTATTTGCTTTTATAAATACTGAAGCCATCATACCTTTTGATGATTCTTCATAGGCTTTTTGAGTATCGCTCAATGTTTTAAATATCTCTTTAAACGCTTTTTTATCGGTACTTTCTTGAGCGTAAAAATTACTAATGGTCCTATTAACCATTTCCATACTTTTAATGTAAGATGCCCAAAGTTTGTTCTCGTTACTGCTCGTAAATTCCAAACCATCGTTCATGCTTAGGGTAAACGCGACAGATTCTTTCCCGTTATAAATAAAATCAAAATTATTTTCCTCTGGCGGAATGGCATACACAATCTTGTAGATTCCAGGTGTTGCTGTTGAGTCTAAGGGCATGCTAAAACTTCCGTCCTCAGCCAATTTTGCATTGTTCAAAAAATTCAAACCTTTAGGTGTAGCGTTGTATAAAAATGCGTATGAGTAATCTTCCGAAGGAGAAAAAACTCCGCTTATACTATGTTGCGCTATCAAAAACGACGGAATTAAAGCAATGAGAAATAGTAATCTTTTCATCAAATTATAGTTTAAATGTCACCAGAGTGATGCATTATTTTAAGTTTCAAATATCAAGCCAAATATCATGATTTTATGCTTTCAATTTACGTTTTGAACGCACACTTTCTATAACGACAGTAGAAATGATCAAGGTACCACCTATAAATGTGTTCCATTCTGGGATTTCGTTCAAGAATAAAAATGCGATAATAATCCCAAATATAGGTTGCGTGCTCCCAATAATACTTGCTGTACTTACCTTAAAGTATTTGAAACTGTTTATAAACATTGTATGGCCAATAGCAGTGGTGAGCAGTGCTAAGATTATAACATACGGAAACTGGGATACGATAGCAGATGTATCCATAAAAAACAATACTGGCGCTAAAACAACAGTAAGTATGGCAACTTGATAAAACATGAGCATGCTCCCATTGTAATTAGCAGATTTTTTTTTGAGCATGAGATTACGGATAGCATATAAAACTGCAGAAAGCACTCCAAAAAGAGCACCTTTTAAATGGTCATTTTCTAGATCAAATTCTGGTGCTAGGAAGTAAATTCCGAAGAGGACTAAAGCTCCTAAAACCAAATGCACAGGATCAAATTTTATTTTAAAAAAGAAAGGTTCTAAAAATGCTGTTATCACCGGAAAGGTAAAAATAGATAGCATACCAATGGCTACATTTGATAATTTGAGAGCGTAAAAATAAGTTATCCAATGCCCACCCATAAATAGGGCAGCTAAAATAAATGTAACTAGATCTTGATTGGATTTTATACGTAATTTAATCTTTTTAAACCTGCAAAATGCGAATAGGCATATTGCAGCCAATGCACATCTCCACCATATAATGACTGGAGTTGGCATTTCTATAAACTTACCTAACGCACCAGAGGTGCTAATAAATATGGTTGCAATTGTTAGCCAAAAAACATGTTTAAAGTGTGCTTCTTTCATATATTTTGAAGCTTACTCAACGCTTGTTTCACAGATTTTATGTTTTCAAAAGTCAATAGCAAACGTAACCCATTTCTTGTTTGTTTTTCTTTCATCTTACATTCGTTAGGATGTGTTTGCACATATTGTAAGACTTTTGTGAAGTTGTTACTTTGATAAAAAGCACTCTTTTGATCGTTAATGAAATAACCAACAAACCGCCCTTTTTTCATGATGATTTTCTCCAAACCTATTTGTGTTGCAATCCATTTTACACGAACACTATTTAACAAATCCACAACCTGCACTGGGAGTTCTCCAAAGCGATCAATAATTTCAGACTCAAATTTTTCTAATTCCTCTTCTGTTTTTAAGGTGTTAAGCTTGGTGTATAAATTGAGACGCTCTGTGATATTATTTACGTAATCATCTGGGAAGAGCAGTTCAAAGTCGGTATCAATGGTGATATCCTTAACGTAGTTCCTTTCTTTTCCGTCGTCTTCATAAAGATCTTTAAACTCATTGTCCTTAAGTTCTTCAATAGCTTCATTGAGAATTTTTTGATAGGTATCAAATCCAATATCATTTATAAATCCGCTTTGTTCACCTCCCAATAAATCTCCAGCGCCACGTATTTCTAAATCTTTCATCGCAATATTAAAACCACTTCCCAACTCAGTAAATTGCTCTAATGCAGTGATTCTTTTACGAGCATCGTTGGTCATTGCAGAATATTCCGGAGTTATAAAATAACAAAATGCTTTTTTATTACTACGACCTACGCGACCACGCATTTGGTGTAAATCACTCAATCCAAAATTATTCGCATTATTTATAAAAATAGTGTTGGCATTCGGGACGTCCAATCCACTTTCTACGATGGTTGTACTTACGAGCACATCAAACTCACCATTCATAAACGCCAGCATAAGGTTTTCCAGTTTTTTTCCATCCAGTTGCCCATGTCCAATCCCTATTTTCGCATCTGGCACTAAACGTTGGATCATACCTGCAACTTCCTTTATATTCTCAATACGATTGTGAATGAAGAATATTTGTCCGCCACGTTCTATCTCATAACTTATGGCATCTCTAATAGATTCCTCATTAAATCGTATCACATGACTCTCAATAGGATAACGGTTGGGAGGTGCAGTTGTAATAACCGATAAATCCCGTGCAGCCATTAAACTAAATTGCAATGTTCTTGGTATTGGAGTTGCAGTTAGCGTGAGCACATCCACATTATCCTTGAGCGTTTTTAGTTTTTCTTTTACAGCAACTCCAAACTTTTGTTCCTCATCAACGATGAGCAAACCAAGATCTTTAAACTTGACGTTTTTATTGACAAGTTGATGGGTTCCAATAATGATATCTACATGACCTTTTTCAAGTTTTTCTAAGGTTTCCCGTTTTTCTTTTGCAGTTCTGAATCTATTGAGATAATCAACAGTTACAGGAAAATCTTTTAATCGCTCTGTAAATGTTTTATGGTGCTGGTACGCTAAAATGGTTGTTGGCACTAAAACCGCAACCTGCTTTCCATTATCGACCGCTTTAAAAGCTGCACGAATTGCCACTTCTGTTTTACCAAAACCAACATCACCACAAACGAGACGATCCATTGGTCGTTCGCTTTCCATATCTGCTTTTATATCTGCAGTTGATGTGATTTGATCTGGTGTATCTTCATAGATAAAAGAGGCTTCCAATTCGTGTTGTAGGTAGCTGTCTGGCTTGTATTGGTAGCCTTTTTCAAGTTTTCGTTTCGCATACACTTTTATTAAATTGAATGCAATTTCCTTAACTCTCGATTTTGTTTTTTGCTTGAGCGTTTTCCAGGCTTTGCTACCCAATTTGTAGACTTTGGGAGGTTTGCCATCCTTACCGTTAAACTTCGTGATCTTATGAAGCGAGTGGATACTCAAATACAGGACATCACGTTCGCCATACACCAATTTAATGGCTTCTTGCTTTTTACCCTCGACATCAATTTTTTGGAGTCCGCCAAATTTTCCTATTCCATGGTCAATATGCGTGACGTAATCGCCAATATCCAAATTGGTTAATTCCTTTAGCGTAATGGCTTGCTTTTTAGCATAACCATTTTTGAGATGGAACTTATGGTAACGCTCAAATATTTGATGGTCTGTATAACAGGTTATTTTTTGATCGTGATCTATAAACCCTTGATATAAAGACAGCACAATAGTTTGATAGTGCACATTCTCATCAACATCGTCAAAAATATCATGAAACCGCTTGGCTTGTTGCTCGCTCACGCAAACAATATAATTCGTGTAGCCTTTATCGTGGTGAAGGTTTAAATCTTCAATTAAAAGATTAAACTGCTTATTGAATGAGGGTTGCGGAGTTGTATTATATTCTATTTTTTCTGCGGAAAAAACGCTGGACGTCCCAAACTCAACCAAACTAAACTCCAGTAAATCTCGTTTTAATGCTTCGGAATTGCAAAACAGTTCCTCTGGTGAGGCATGTTTCATTTCCGAAGAAAGATTTTTAAACGCGTCTTCTGCTTTTCCGAAGAAATCGTCGATTCTAGAAAACAAGAGGTCTGTGTTTTTTGCAAATACCACTGTTTTTTGAGCGATATATTTTAGGAAACTCTGCCTACTTTCTTCTAAAAATTTATTGGCAACATTTGGGATGATGCCTATTTTTTTAATCTGCTCTGTTGAGAGTTGCGTTTCTACATCAAAGGTTCTAATGCTATCCACATCATCACCAAAAAACTCAATACGATAAGGCTCATCGTGAGAAAACGAAAACACATCTACAATACCACCACGTACCGAAAACTCCCCTGGCTCGGTCACAAAATCAACACGTTTAAACTTGTACTCAAAGAGGACTTCGTTCACAAAATCTAGCGACAGCTCATCACCAACCGCGATTTTTAAGGTGTTCTTTTCCAGTTCTCTTCTCGTGACCACTTTTTCAAAAAGCGCATCAGGATAAGTGACAACAACTGCGGGTTTTTTACGTGAATTGATTCGGTTCAAAACCTCTGCCCTTAAAAGCACATTGGCATTATCGGTTTGCTCGATTTGATAGGGACGCCTGTAACTTCCTGGATAGAAGAGCACGTCTTTATCATTGAGCAACACCTCTAAATCGTTGAGATAAAAAGCTGCTTCTTCTTTGTCGTTGAAAATGAGAAGAAAAGGCTTGTCGGCAGTTTTAAATGCTTCACTTACAACGAGAGAAAATGATGACCCGATAAGACCTTTGAGGTGTGTTTTTGTTTCAGTTTTGGCAATAGCAGTTTGCAGATTTTGCATTTGCAAAGTCTGTGCATATGTTTGCGAGAGAATAGATGTACTCAAGGCATTTTATTTTGTGCAAATATAAAATTTTTGTAGCATCTACTGTTGTAATACTCTTTTAATACAACTATCTTTGTCGCTCTAAAAAAAGAATTTATGTCATTTTCAGATTTATTTGATAGCGGATTTAAAAGAAGAAACGAAGATCACTTTGCAGCCATCGTAAGAGTTGCAATGGACGACGGAATTATAACAGAAGAAGAAAAAGCATTTTT
Organism: Psychroserpens sp. Hel_I_66; assembly: GCF_000799465.1. Taxonomy (NCBI): domain Bacteria; kingdom Pseudomonadati; phylum Bacteroidota; class Flavobacteriia; order Flavobacteriales; family Flavobacteriaceae; genus Psychroserpens; species Psychroserpens sp. Hel_I_66. The sequence goes on from NZ_JUGU01000001.1 coordinate 2,584,446, forward strand.
AGACCGTTTGGCGAGACGTTTGGATATTGGTGAAAATGATTATGCAAGCATTTTAAAAGATTACAAATCACACCCTATAAACCCTCCTACATCTTACGATAACCGCTTAGAGCGTTTATATGATTTGTCACGTATGGTTTATGTAGATCATATTAAAGGCGATCATGAAGAAATTGTATTGCGTAAAATTGCAATTGGTTTAGGTTTTTCTTCGGAAAACGTAAAATATGTGGTCGATAAGGCGTTGACATTAGTGAGTAATGGTGTAGATCTTGATACATTTATTGAAGAGATTAAGACCATGAATCGATAAGAATCACTTTACATTCTGAACGTTTTCGGAATGATTATAATATAAAAAGAGCCACTTTGATAGTGGCTTTTTTATGTTTTAGGTTTTTGTTAGCTGTTATCTCTTTACAAAATTGAGGGGGAATGAATCCCCTATCCTTATAAAGTACCTTCCAGTAGCCAATGATGAGACATCTATACTGTTGTTAGGCTCAATCTTGCCAAGCATTAATGTCCTACCAATGGCATCGTAGATTGTATAATTTTCTTGTGAGCTAAGGTTTTTAAGGTAAAGGAGATCCTCTGTAGGATTTGGGTACAAAACTATGCGTTCATCTTGTGATACATCAGCAACACTAAGTGTTGATACATCCACTTTTGAGATTATATTGCTGTTGATGCCATTGATCACGTACAGTTCATTACCGTCAAATACCATGTCCCTTGGCTCTAGGGCAACGACAACATCCTCCATTACCAGAGGTAGCTGTGTCACATCTGTCTTGACTATTTTGTCACCAGTGTTCAATGAAATGTACAGCTCGTCACCAAGGAACTCCATGTCATAAGGGGTCTCAAGACCAGACGCCAGTTCTATGGGAGTGGCAGAAGGATCGGTGATGTCGAGTTTATAGAGCTTGCCAGGGTTCTTGTACTCTGCGATGTACATGTCGTTACCGTATAGTGCGATCGCATTGTTGAGGTCTATACCTGAGTAGACCACCTCTGCTGAGGGAGTTGCCTGCGATAGGTCCATTCTAAAAAGGGTGTCAATATTGGGACCTGTATAATAGAGGTCATCTCCCACCAATAGCATGACCCGTACTGCTCCAAGGTACCCATCTTGAAAGGTGACGTTTACGGGTGGGTCATTGGGGTTGGCAAAATCCAGTTTCACTATCCTGTAGTCTGATGGTCCGCCAGCGGAGACATAAAAATCGTTGACATAGAGGACCATATAAAAGGACTGGTTAATACTCGTAGAGAAAATTTCTAAGGTTGGACTCTCCTCTGTTATATCAATCCTCCTAATATCATTAAGTTTACCTATATACAAGATGTCACCATTTAAAAATAGACCTTGTGCGGAAAAACCTACATTAGGCACTACCTCAACTAACTGGGCAGATAACGTGCTAGCGCATAATAAGAATGCTATAATTAATGGGTAAAGCTTTTTCATAGGGCTAAAAGGTTTCGATTTGCTTGTTCTGGATACTAAATTAGGAATTTTTATCCAGACCTTAAACGTTCGGGTTCTATGAAAAAATTAAGAATGAGCATCACGCATAAACTCTTCAGCTTTTTCTACCATGTTTTTGCTTCCGCAGATAAAAGGCACACGTTGGTGGAGTTCGGTTGGTTCAATGTCCATAATTCTTGTAAATCCGTCACTGGCTTTGCCATGAGCCTGCTCTGCCAAAAATGCCATAGGATTGCATTCATATAACAGACGTAGTTTTCCTGCAGAGTCTTGAGAACATTTTGGATATAAATAGATACCTCCTTTGATCATATTTCTATGAAAATCTGATACCAGTGATCCAATATAACGACTTGTATATGGACGATTACCCTCTTCTTGTTGGCAATATTTAATGTAATTTTTTATGCCTTGCGGGAAATGGATGTAGTTACCTTCATTTACCGAGTAAATTTTTCCGTCTTTAGGAAAACGCATATCTGGATGTGACAGATAAAATGTTCCTATTGCTGGGTTCAACGTAAACCCGTTTACGCCATGACCTGTAGTATAGACAAGCATTGTAGATGTACCATAAACAATATAACCAGCAGCAACTTGGTGGTCTCCCTTTTGGAGAAAATCCTCTAGCGTGACCGGAGTCCCAACAGGTGTTACTCTCCTATAAATTGAAAAAATCGTACCTACAGATACATTGACATCTATATTTGACGAACCATCCAAAGGATCTATTAAAACCACATACTTATTTTGGTTGTTCTCATCTTGACTGTTAATGGCAATAAAATCATCTTCCTCTTCACTCGCAATACCGCAAACTATGTTACGCTTGGTCAAGGTTTGTATAAACTTATCGTTGGCATAGACGTCCAATTTTTGTTGATCTTCCCCTTGAATATTTGTGTCACCAGCTGCGCCAATGATATCAACAAGACCTGCTTTGTTAACTTCGTGATTAACAACCTTTGCTGCTAAACGAATGGAATTTATAAGACGGGATAATTCGCCAGATGTGTATTTAAATGAAGATTGATTTTCAATAATAAATTCACCTAGCGTTTGTTTTGTTCTAGACATGTAGTTAGATTGTTTTTACAAATATCTTATTTTTTTGGTCAACTACAACGTTTTCGGGTGAATTATAAAAAACTACAATCGAGTTTTACCATTTCTTTAAAAAAGAACTAAAATCCTTCTTTTAAATTACGTATTACCATAATATGCCTTTAAAAGGTTGGTATTTTAATAAATTTTAAGTCGCTCTAAATATATTGATATTCTGTTTTTCTGAAAAAAGTCGAGTTATCCAAGACTTAAAATTATTTAGTTTAAGTTATATTTGAACTAAAGAAAAACAATGTCATTTCAAATTAGAAAAGCAACCCAAAAAGATATGCCCAGAGTTCTAGAATTAATCAATGAACTCGCTATTTTTGAAAAAGAACCCGATGCTGTAGAAATTACTGTTGATGACCTTATCACAGGTGCTTTTCAAGATCCTAAACAGTTTGATTGTTTTGTTGCAGAGTGTGAATCTAACGTAGAAGGCATAGCCCTAGTTTACCATAGATTTTCAACTTGGAAAGGCAACATACTTCATCTGGAGGATTTAATCGTAAGCCAAAATAAAAGAGGTTCAGGCCTAGGCACAGCACTTTTAGATGCTGTGGTCACTTATGGTGATAGTTTAAAGGTCAAACGTATAAGCTGGGAAGTGATTGACTGGAACGAACCAGCCATTGCATTCTATGAGAAAAAAGGCGCTCATGTAATGAGAGATTGGGACGTTGTACAATTAGATGAAAAAGGAATTAAAAATTATTTAGCAAATATTTAAAATGCGTGTATTTAAATTTGGTGGAGCATCGGTCAAAAATGCTGAAGGCGTTAAAAATCTAGCTTCTGTACTACAGCAAGTAGGTTATGAAAACACTTTGATCGTTGTTTCTGCAATGGGAAAAATGACCAACGCTTTAGAACTGGTCATTAAAAATTATTTCGAAAACAAAGCCGAACTAAATAGCTCTATTCAAGACGTTAAAAAATTTCACAACGAGATTTTACTGGATCTTTTTGAGAACACACAACATCCCATATTTAAAAAAGTATCATCCATTTTTGAAGATTTGGAAGGTTTTTTTCTTCGGAATAAATCACCAGATTACAATTTTGTATACGACCAGGTTATTGGGTATGGTGAATTAACTTCTACAACTATTGTAAGTGCATATCTCAACGAAATTGGCTTAAAAAACAATTGGTTGGATGTACGAGAATTTATAAAAACAGACGATTATTACCGCAGAGCCAACGTAGATTGGGAACAGACCCAAACCAATATCAAATCCAATTTTGATCCTAAAATCTTGAATGTTACCCAAGGTTTTTTAGGAAGTAACGCCAATAACTTCACAACCACCTTGGGAAGAGAAGGAAGTGATTACACTGCTGCCATTTTTGCGTATTGCTTAAATGCGGAAAGCGTTACCATCTGGAAAGATGTGCCAGGTGTTTTAAATGCAGATCCACGGTATTTTGAAAATGCACAATTGCTCAATAATATTTCATACAGAGAAGCGATTGAGTTGGCTTTTTATGGTGCCTCTGTTATTCACCCAAAAACATTGCAACCTTTACAACAAAAGGAAATCCCGTTGTTTGTAAAGTCGTTTTTAAACCCTAACAATCCCGGAACTCGAGTTGGAAAAGGTGTTGGTATTGAGCCAAAAGTACCGTGTTTTATCGTGAAAAAGAATCAGGTATTGATTTCACTCTCATCTTTGGATTTTAGTTATATCGTTGAAGAAAATATTAGTGAGATTTTCAAATTACTTCATTTATACAAAATGAAGGTGGATGTGATTCAGAATTCTGCCATTAGTTTTTCGGTCTGTTTTGAGAACACTTACCATAATTTAGAACGTTTGCTTCAGCATTTAAAAGCAAAATTTAAAGTAACAGTTAATGAAAATGTTAGTCTTTATACAGTAAGACATTATAATGAACAGGCAATTGCTTCCATAGAAAAAGACAAAGAACTGTTATTGAAGCAATTAACTCACGAAACAATTCAAATAGTAACTCAATAAAGAATTTACTATTTTTACCCTTACTACCAATCACATATGACCAAAGAACAAGATACAGGATTAGTTACCGCAAAGGAGGTTGCAAAAGCCATTCATGCAGACAAATATGGGTTTTTGGGCACTTTTTTTGGTTGGGGATTAATGAAACTCTTAAAAATATCTACGCTTAATAAAATTTATAACCGCAACAAACACCTAAGTGATGGTGAGTTTTTGGATGCTATTTTGGACGATTTTCAAATCAAGTTTGAAATTCCTGAAGAAGATCTAAAACGTCTCCCAAAAGATGGTGCTTATATTACTGTTTCCAATCATCCGCTTGGTGGTATTGATGGGATTTTGTTGCTTAAATTGATGCTGGAGCAACGTGACGATTTTAAGATTATCGCCAATTTCCTGCTACATCGTATTGAGCCTATGAAACCTTACATTATGCCAGTAAATCCTTTTGAAGATAGAAAGGATGCAAAATCAAGCATTGCAGGTTTTAAAAATGCGATAATGCACATTCGTAACGGTCACCCACTGGGTATTTTTCCTGCTGGTGAAGTATCTACTTACAGAGATGGAAAATTAGTGGTTGATAGACCGTGGGAAGAGGCTGCAATGAAATTAATACAAAAGGCAGAAGTGCCTGTTGTACCCATCTACTTTCACGCAAAAAACAGTAAGTTGTTCTATAAGCTTTCAAAAATTAGCGATACGTTTAGAACTGCCAAGTTACCTTCGGAATTGCTAACGCAAAAAAACCGGGTCATTAAGGTAAGGATTGGAAGGCCAATTTCGGTAAATGATCAAAAAGAACATGAAAGTCTATCTGATTTTTCAGAATTTATAAGACGTAAGACCTATATATTATCTAATTCTTTTGCAGATAAACCTAAAATTTTAGATAACATCTCCAATACGTTGAAGCCTCCTGCGAAACCACCAAAACGAATCGTAGGTTCTGTTAGTGCTGAAAAAATGGCTGCTGAGGTTGAAGCGCTTAGGGACGGTAATTTTAGATTACTAGAAAGTAAAAACTACGAGGTGTTTTTAACCGAAGCCAAACTCATCCCAAATATTTTGCACGAGATTGGTCGTTTACGTGAAATCACCTTTAGAGAAATTGGCGAAGGTACCAATGAAGCTATAGATTTAGACAGCTTTGACACTTACTACCACCATATGTTTTTATGGGACACAGATACTCAAAAAATTGCTGGTGCTTATAGAATGGGATTGGGTTCTAGAATCTATGCACGTTACGGTATTGATGGTTTTTATCTGCAAGATCTTTTTAGATTTGAACCAGAACTTTATAAAATGATGAGCGAGTCTATAGAAATGGGACGTGCTTTCATCATTAAAGAATATCAACAAAAACCAATGCCTCTTTTTTTACTTTGGAAAGGAATCGTGCACACGACATTACGTTATCCAGAACATAAATTCTTGATTGGTGGTGTGAGTATTAGTGACCAGTTTTCTAATTTCTCAAAATCGTTGATGATTGAGTTTATGAAATCCCACTATTACGATCCTTACGTTGCACAATATGTGCATCCTAAAAAGGAATTTAAGGTAAAATTAAAAGATGCCGATAAAGATTTTGTGTTTGATGAAACCGAAGCAGATTTAAATAAGTTTGATAAGATCATTGATGAGATTGAGCCAGGTGCTTTACGCTTGCCAGTACTTCTTAAAAAATACATCAAACAAAATGCGAGGCTTGTAGCTTTTAATGTAGACCCAATGTTTAATAACTCTGTTGACGGATTGATGTATATCAAAATCGCTGACTTGCCAGAAAGTACTGTAAAACCTGTCATGGAAGAATTTCAAGCAGAGTTGGAACGTAAATTTTCTAATGGAGACTCTGAAGACTAACATATTAAAATTTCTTCTCTTTTTATGTGCTATCAATGTAAATGCACAATCTATCTCTGGAATTGTACTTGATGCCAAAAGTAATGAGCCTATTGAGAGTGCTTCAGTATTTTTTGACAATACAACTATTGGTACTTCGACAGATAATAAAGGTTCTTTTGAAATTTCTGTTGAGCCTGGAATAAACTCTCCCTTAATTATTTCTTTTTTAGGTTATGAAAAAATTGCCATTGACAATTACAGCGCAAATAAATTTTATAAAATATTATTAGTAGAAGAGCAGAATTCTCTAGACGAAGTTTATCTAACTTATTTTGATGGAATGTCAAAAGAAACAAAGATGAACCATTTTCGTGACCATTTTTTAGGGATATCTGCAAACGGTAAATCGTGTACTATTTCAAATGAAAAAGATCTCATATTACGTTTTAATAAAAAAACAAAACAGCTTATTGCGTCTTCAAAACGCCCTGTTCGTATTAAAAACGAAAATTTACAGTATGAAATTGAGTTTGATATTAAGGATTTTATAATTGATTATAGCTATGTAGATTTAGAAAAAGAAACATTTAGAGTTAGGTCTGTAGTTTACACTGGGACATCATTTTTTAAACCCCTTGAGGATAAAAATCATGATGCTGAAAAAAAAAGAGATTCAACTTATAAAGGTTCTATATTACATTTTATGAGAGCTTTATCTAAAGAAAACTTAGAAGCAGAAGGCTATCAAGTTTTTAGCCAAGGTTTTGTTGTTGATCCTACTAAATATATTAACGTAAGAGCGATTAAAACATCAGACTCAGTTAAAGTAAAACTAAGGTTGCCATTAAGTATTTTGTACAATACTGATTATCAATCTACATTGGTATCCCGCTCAGAAAACCAAGCAAAGAAACCTGTCTTGAAAAAAGAGAATTTAAAGCCTAAAATTGGAGATACCATTCATATATCTTCTTTGAATAATTCACCTAAAAAAACTTCGAACTTACCGTATTTTAATACTGAGATTATTATTGATGGTTTTGGTAATTACAGTCCGGTTGGTGCATTTTACTTTATGGGTTTTATGTCTAAACAACGCGTTGGTGATACACTTCCTTTAGATTACAATTTAGAGAATTAAAGCATTTCATCTGCAAAATTCTTAACATACTCTTTAATCTCATTCCTGGCTTTCAAAAAAGCAGCATGCTTTTCTTCCGAAGTACCTAAAACTTTTGAAGGATCAAAAAAGTTGTGGTGCAATCTAACCGCATTCTTACTTGGAATGAACGGACAATTCTCTTTTGCATGATCGCAAACGGTTATGATAAAATTAAAATCTATTTGGGCATATTCATCAATGTGATTAGAAGTATGACCAGAAATATCAATGCCATCTTCTTTCATAATTGAAACTGCACCAGGATTTAAACCATGGGTCTCAATGCCTGCGCTGTAAATTTGAGCTTTTCTTTCTAAAAACTTCTCAAGATAACCATGAGCCATTTGACTTCTACAGGAGTTTCCCGTACACAAAACAAGTATATTTTTCATATTGAAAATTTAAAAACAACCACTATTTGGGGTGCAACATGATTCTACACTTTCCTCAGCTTTTTCAAATGTTCCCACCACAGGTTCTGGAACTCCGCAAAGTTCTTTGGCTTTACAATCTGTTTTTTTAACTCCCAAACTGAAAATGAGTTTTTGGTTTTCGATTTGATAATCGTTTACAAACAATTGAGCAGTATGGAATGAGTTGTTGCTGTATTCAAATTTAACTTCCGATTCTAAATCATAAGACCTCATCTTGCCAACCTTTTTAAGAATTCCCAAAGCTTTTAAAACGGACATGTAATCTGTTTTGTTTTCCTCTAACGGACTTTCCCATAGTTGAATAATTGTTTCACTCCAAGAGTCCTTTTGAGCGCCACAATCTACAGATTCTACCTTAATGTGCTTGACTTCGGTGATGTGGTAATTTGCACTTACAAATTTGTTCGCTTCATATTCAAAATGTAGTGCTTTCTCACTGTACTGTTCTAATATTGAAAATAATTCTTGTGTTTTCATAGCTTCTGTTTTTTTTAATCTCATGAGTGAATAATTGAAATTGGATTACGAACTAACAACAACTTTTTTTAGTGGTTGTAAAAAAAGAGTTGAGCAAAAGTTGAAATTCTTCAAAACGCTCAACATTGAGACAATAACATTTTTTCTTACCTTCAAACCTGCCTTTTAATAAACCAGCATCTGCAATAACGCTTAAATGTTGGGATATTGTTGCTTGTGACAAACCAATTTCATCAACCAAATCATTATTGATACATCCTTCTTGTTCACTAATAAATTTTAGAATAGCAACACGAGCAGGATGGGCAAACACCTTTGCAATGTTTGCAATATCATTGATACCATCTGTATACATAAAACGTTTTGTAACTCCCATAACAACTAATTGTTTGTAAATGTAATCTTTATTATCGTAATATTGCAATATTACGATAATAAATTCCTATAAAAAGCCAGAATATGAATCTGGCTTTTTAACTATATCCCTTTAAACCACTCTTGAAATTGTTTTCCTAATAGAAACGAAGGTGCCATTTTACCACCAAGTGCACTCACCAAACTCATAACCCAAGCTACTAAAAGTACAATGGCTACGAGAAGACCTACAAAAGGAATAACACAAAGTAAACTCAATAGCATAAAACCGAGATATTGTCTAATGTAAAATGAACCAAACTCCGTTTTGTTGCTACTGTTCATTACAAGCGCAATGATCCATCCAATAAGCGTAAAATGTGCAATGATCGCTACATTTTTTCCATCACTAAATACTTTTTTGGCATCTTCAGAAAATTCATTTGCTCTTTCTTTCGCATCGCGACCAAACTCTTTGGCATCTTCGCTAAATTCTTTTGCTGAGCTACTAATCTTATCTCCTGCTCTCCTTGCGCCTTCTTTAGCATCTCCTATCATATCATCTAGGTCATCGCTCAAATTTTTATTATCGTCAGACATATCTTTTAATTTAATTGGTTAGACTATAAATTTAATAAAATTACCCTAATAGAATACTTTTATTTATTGGTAGTTTATTTTCTTATTTTGTTACAATTTTATTTAAAGGCTTGATCTACAGGTTCCCAAAGTTCAATTTTATTGCCTTCATTATCAAGGATCCAACCAAATTTTCCGTAGTCATACTCTTGCATCTCACCAACAATCGTTACACCTTCTTCTTTTAACGTTGCCAATAACTCTTTAAGATTTTCAACACGGTAATTAAACATGAACTCTTTTTTTGAAGGCTCAAAATAACTGGTTTTTTTCTCAAAGGGACTCCATTGTGTTGAGCAATCGTTACCTTTTTTATCTTTCCACCAAAAGGTACAGCCATAATCGTCGGTATTAAAACCTAAATGTTTTCTATACCAATCTTTTGATGCTTTTGGGTCTTCAGATTTAAAAAACAATCCGCCAATTCCTGTTACGCGTTTCTTCGCCATTCTATTTATATTTTTTTCTTGGGAAATGTAAACATCCCAAAACTTGTTAATTTATCTCTTAATCGCAGTTTCATAAATGGCAATCCACTCTTCTACTGTCATTTTACTTAAAAGTTGCTCAATTAAATCATAAGGAATATCCTCCATCTTTTTAAACCGAACACAACTTTTGCCCATATCTAGTTTGTATTTACAATGCTTCGGGTACTCTGCTACAAACCAATCATATAGCTCCTTTTTAGCATACATGCCAGAGTGGTACAACGCAATGAAATTTTTTTGGGAAGCCAAATTTATAAACGGTAATGGCGGAAACGGTTTGCAATGATATCCATCTGGATATATTGATTTTGGTACATAATAGGCCAACATCCCGTAACCCATACCAGACTCTAAGCCTTTTGGCATATGTTCTTTAATGAGCTGATGTAGTTTGGTAATTGGTTCTTTTCTATCTTCGGGTAACTGTTTGATGTACTCCTCTGGAGTAGTTGCGGTAGATTGCATAATAATTTAAATTAGATGCATTAAAATTAACAAAATTCTGCTTTAATTTTATCAACTATAGTTTGCGCTAGTTTTTCTTTACTCTCAATGGTCCAACCAGCAACATGCGGACTTAAAATCACATTTTCTGCGGAAATGAGATATTCAAAAGCTTTGGGCATATCTGAAGTAAACAAGTTTTCAAATGACGCTTTTTCATATTCTAAAACATCTAAACCTGCACCCAAAATCTTCCCAGATTGCAATGCAGCAACCAAATCTTTCGTCACCACACTTTTGCCACGAGCAGTATTGACCAACCAAAACGATTTTTTAAATTTCTTGATAAAACCCTCGTCTACCATATTTATCGTTTGTGGTGTTTCTGGAGTATGCAAACTCAACACATCTGCTTTTTCCTGTAATTCTATGAGCGATACTTGAGTTGCATTCTCGTCTCCAACATTCTCTTTAAGATCGCAACACAACACCTCAACATCAAAACCTCTAAGTTTTTTTGCAAAAGCTTTTCCCATATTGCCATAACCAATGAGACCAACGGTCTTTCCATCGAGTTCTAGTCCGCGATTTTCTTCACGAAGCCATTTGCCTTCCCTAACTTCTCGATCTGCTTTATTCAATTTATTGAACAGAGACAATAGCATCGCCAAGCTATGCTCGCCAACTGCATTGCGGTTACCTTCTGGAGCTGCAATTAATTTAATTCCCTTCTGTTTAGCATATTCACAATCTATATTTTCTAATCCTGCTCCAACGCGACCAATAAATTTTAGATTTTCTGCGGAATCCAAAAAAGACGCATCAATACTAAAACGACTGCGAATAATAATACCATCGTAAGTAGAGATTTTTGCTTTTATTTCAGATTTTGAAGACGTATAATCTTCATGATTTGTATAGCCTAAATCATTGAGTTGGTTTATGAGTAATTCGTGGTTGCTGTCTAGGTGTAGTATTTTCATGTTTACAAATTTAATAATGGGATGCTGAAACGAGTTGAACTTGACGTGTATTGTAAATTTTTAAATCTCAGGATATTCTGTTTGTGTCATGTCGTCTTTTACATTACCTGTGTGCGCTGTGCTTAATTTTTCAAACAACAATACATGTACTTCTTCATCGTTTTTTGTACAGGGATTATGCTCTACCCCTTTTGGTACGACAATGAGTTCTCCTTGTTTTACAACCTCTGTTCGGTCTCTAAATTGCATGTAGAGAGTGCCTTTTATGACTTGAAATAATTCGTCTTCGTTTTCGTGACTGTGCCAAACAAATTCGCCCTTTAGTTTTGCAAGTAAGACCTGCATGTTGTCTACCGTCGCAATACGGTGTGGATGCCATTGTTTAGAAAACAGTTTGTGTTTATTTTTAATGTGGATTGGTTTCATATTAAATCACTTTATGCAGTTAAAGTTACGGATTTCGCGTTAGTGATGGAGCAATTGTTGGAGCTCGTCGAAGAGAGCGACTTGCGAGAGCACGACCTGAAAGGTAACGCCCAAAATACATTTAGAAACCTATAATTAATCCTGAAAGCATAAAAAACAGGTAAATCCCCAAAATATCATTGCTGGTTGTAATAAAGGGACCTGTTGCGATTGCTGGATCAATACCTCGTTTATCTAGAATGATTGGTACAAAGGTGCCAACAAGTGCTGCAACCACAATAACAGACATCATTGATATGGCTATAGCAAAACTTTCGGTAGTATTTTGACCTATTATAAAACCAAAGAGTACTACTAATAATGCGAGTGCAAAACCGTTGATTAAACTAAGACCGATTTCTTTTAGCAATCTGCTGCCAATACTTCCTCTCACATTATCGTTTGCAATACCTTGTACGATAATTGCGCTGGATTGTACACCAACGTTCCCAGCCATTGCAGCTATTAATGGTGTATAGAAAAATAGGGATGGTACGGTTTCCATCACATCCTCAAAACCTTTCATGATAAATACACTTCCCAATCCTCCAAAAAGCCCTAAAACGAGCCATGGCAATCGTGCTTTTGTAAGTTCTAAAATACTATCATCTGCCTCAACATCTCCAGTAATACCTGCTGCCATTTGGTAATCTTTTTCGGCTTCTTCCTTTAACACATCAACGATATCATCAATGGTAATTCGACCTAATAATGTATAATTATCGTCAACAACTGGTATGGCTTCCAAATCATATTTTGACATCACTCTTGCTACATCTTCTACATCATCGTCAACGTGTACAGCATCTACAGTTTCTTTTAGGATGTCTGAAATTTTCTGTTCACTTTTCGCAACGATTAAATCTTTAAGTGATAGCCTGCCAATAAGTTTTTCTTCTTTATTAACAACGTAGATGGAGTGAACTCTTGTGACGTCTTTGGCTTGCCCTCTTATACGACGCAAACATCCTGCAACCGTCCAGGTTTCATAAACTTTTACAAGCTCTTTTGCCATAAGACTTCCTGCTGTATCTTCGTCGTAAGTAAGAAGTTCGGTAATTTCGTCTCTATGCTCTTGATCTTCAATTTGAGAGATGACTTCTGCTTGACGTTCTTGTGGCAGTTCAGCAATCATATCTGCTGCATCATCTGTATCCAGTTCCTCGATTTCTTCTGCAATTTCTTTGGCAGAGAGATTTTTAAGTATCTTTTCCCGATTATCCTCATCAAGTTCCATGAGGATGTCTGAGGTGGTTTCAGAATCTAGCAATTTTATGACATAGACAGAATCATCAAGATCCAGTTCGTCCAAAATTTCAGCGACATCAGCAAAATGGAATTCATTGAGCAAGCGCTTAAGTTCTTTATCATTGTTTTGGGCAACGCAAAGCTCTACTTGCTCGATGAGCTCACTCGTGAGTTCAAACTGACTATTTTCTCTTTCTTCTACCATGATAAATCGCTGTTTTTCTCTTCGGAAAATAACAAATTCTTAATCTTGATTCTCGTCGTTCTCAATGAGTTTCGTAAGTTCTAAAAAAGATTCTACGCTAAGCTGTTCTGGACGTTTGCCAAATATAACATTTGCTTTTAAATTATCTGATAGATTGAAGCTTTTTAAACTGTTTCGCAATGTTTTTCTGCGTTGTTGAAATGCAGTTTTTACAACTCTAAAAAACAACTTTTCATCTACCTGCAAAGTGAAGTTTTCTTTTCGCTTTAATCGTAGAACTCCTGAATCTACTTTTGGTGGCGGATTAAAAACCGATGGTGGCACAGTAAATAAATATTCTGCATCGTAGAAAGCTTGGGTGAGCACAGATAAAATTCCGTAGACTTTTGAGCCTTCTTTTGAGCAAATGCGTGCTGCAACTTCTTTTTGGAACATACCGGAAAATTCCGGGATTTGCTCACGCATTTCTAAAGTCTTAAAAACAATTTGTGTAGAAATATTATATGGAAAGTTTCCTATAATAGCGAACGGTTCTTCACCAAATATTTCAGTTATATCATATTTGAGAAAATCCTTCTCATGAACGCGATCTGCCAAATTGAGATAATTGGCTTTGAGATATTCTACCGATTCTGGGTCGATTTCAATAACATGCGTTTTAACCTTTTTTTTAAGCAAGTATTTTGTTAAGACACCCATTCCTGGGCCAATCTCCAAAACGTGGCGGTATCCCTCTAACGATAGCGTATCTGCGATGTCTTGAGCAATCGACTCATCATTTAAAAAGTGTTGCCCTAAGTATTTTTTTGCTTTTACTGACATGTTTTTCTTTTTCTTGTTTTCCCGCAATCCCAAAAGCTTTCGGGTGTAGAAGCTAAAATTAAAGGTGTATTATCACTTTTATTCTTGCTGTTACATACAAATATGTAAGTCTTTTAAGTAAATTTTACGTTGTACTCATCAACGATTTGCAGTTCTGTTCTAAAAGCTAACATTTTATCTGCAAATTTCTTTAGTCCCTCTTGACGAAGTCGGTCTGCATCTTCTCTATAATATGTGTCTAATGCTTCTCTTGAGTACGAACGATATTGTATTGAATAAGTTTTGCCTCCCAATTCTTCTTCTACCAAAACTTGTGATAGTGTTGCTTTTTCAAATTTCCCAGTGCCTAATACCTGCGGAATATGTTCTGTCTTAATCCACTCTAACCACTGCTCATGGACAGAATCTTCTATATTTACTGTGACGTTGTATATGATCATTTTTTTTGTATTGTATATTCCGCATTAAGAACGAAATGTCTGCTTTTATAAATCTTTTGCAAATAACAGAAGTTCTTCGTCGTCTTCAAAGGGTTTTACTGTTTTTTGGTAAGATAAGCCTAATTTTTACCAAAGGTAATAAAGGTGAATTTCAAAAAGAAATGAGTAATTAATAAGTTCAAATTTTATTGTAGGTTTTGAACATTAAAAATTAATTTATAGCATCACCACGTAACATCCTAAAACGCTTTCTGGCTTCAATGAAGTAAATGCTATCTTCGTGATTAAAGATGATTTTCTCGTAGAGTTCTTTGGCTTTTTCTGGTTGTTCCAGTTGATTTTGATAAAGTTCTGCCAAATAAAAATGTGCATCGTCTGCTAAAATTTCGTCCCTATAATTATCAATGATATATTGGTAATTAGCGACAGCTTTATCAATTTGCTTTGTTTTTTCATACAATTTAGCTTGCATATATAAGGCCTGGTCCTCAATGGTTTCTCCTTTGTGCTCATTCAAAATTTTATCTATGAGCGTTATGGCCTCTTTGTTTTTATTCTGAAAAGACATCAAGTCGGCTTTTGAATATAATTTTAAAGCAGTTTGAAGTGAATCTTCATCCTTATTATCGCTAATGAGTAATTTCAACTCCAAAGCATCATTAGCAATTAATTGAGATGTTGACGATTTTAAGATTTTTAACTGTGATTCTGCCCATGCAAAATCACCTTTATAATAGCTCGTCTTTGCTACTTTAAATCTTGCCTCTTGTGAAATTGTGCTATTTTTTAAATTGGCTTGGATTTGTGTGTAATAAATCAATGCTTCATTAAACCGCTCTTGAAAAACCAAAATATCTCCTAATTTTAGTTTTACAGTTGCTTCCTGAAATGTTGATAATTGTAAATCCAGACTTTTTTTCAAGAAATCACTTGCTTGTTTTGGCTCTTGTTTATTGAAGGCTAGAAAATTTCCGTAGGCAATCTGAAGCGCAATTGTTTGCTCATATTTTCCATATTGATCAAATAAATCATTAAATTTTTTATCTATCTCTTCAAGTTGTTTCCCATCTGCATTTTCAATATCCATTTCCAACATGTATTGGTTTGCAGTTAATCTGGTATCTATATCTTGGGAATTCTCCAAAACAAATTCAAATATTTCATTGGCAACCTTATACTCTTTTTGCTTTACGGTTGTAAGCGCAAGGTCTAAAATCCTGCTCAAGCTTTCTTGATTTCTTCGGTAAATTGCTTTTTCTTGAATAAATGCTTTGTTGTATTCTTTCTGCTGAATGTATAACCAGCTCAACATATCATTCCAATGTGGCTCTGGGTTAGACTGTGACTTTTTAAGAAGCAAAGTTCTTAAGATCATATTGTTTTCGTTGTCTTTATTTTCTGAAACGAAATCACTAAAAGCTCTTTTGGCTGTATTGAGAAAGCTTGGTTTGGACTCGACGTAATCAATATAATTAGAAAACAACAGTTCAATATTGCCTTGCTCACCATAAATTCGAGCCATTTGCATGTTGAAATTTAGGTCTGGGTTTAGTTCCATTCCTTTTTTATAGGTTGTCAAAGCTTGTTCTAAAAGGGAGTAATCTTCGAATTTTTTTGCAATTCCGTAGGTATAAGCAGGTTTTTCTATGACTTTTTGGATTGCTTCATCATAGTATTTATTTGCTAAGCCCAAACTATCCTTTAACTGATAGTTATATCCCAAATCTACAAGTAAAGGCGGATAATTAATCTCTCCCATACGTTGCATAATCTGCTGTTGAGACTCTTCGTAACGCTCTAATTGCTGGAGCGTCTCAATGATTCTATAGATGTATTTTGAATTTTTTTTATTTTCGTTTAACTTTTGATAAGATAGTAGTGCTTTGTCAAATTCGCCACGCTTAAAATAGTCGTCTGCCAGTTGTTCGCTTTGCGAAAACATAAGACCACAGTACAAAAGGGTTAAACTGATAATTATTTGGCGCATTTCATTTTTATTTATGTAAATATAACAAATGTAATATCGAGATATTGTGAATGTTTTTATAATTAATTCGGTAGACACCGTTTTATCTACGTTGTCTCGTAATTTTCACAACCGTATATCAAAAAAAATGCCTAAACTCACGTTTAGGCATTACCGACAAAATAAATGTGCTATTAATCTATTTTTTACAAAATGATTCAGTTATTCTGTTTGGCTTTTTTTTAAAAATTTACTTTTAATTACTTTAAACTTAAATCTTATAAAAAGACTTTACTTGCCAAAGCTACTAGTGCAACTAGCAGTACAATTCTCTTGATGTTTTTCATAATTAAGCAGGTTGGTTACTATTTGGTGGTACTAACTTCTGTAATTAATATGTAAACACAAAGAAAAATGCTAAAAAATCGTTAAACAACGTTATTTTTTAGCATTTAAGCGGTAATTTGTTTTATTTTCTTACAATGAATAAGAGTTTTCCTATGTTTTAGTCAAGATATTAGTATCGTACTAAATTTTGGAAAATCCTGTGTAAGGAATCAATACTTCTGGAATATGAATACCATCTTCTGCCTGATAATTTTCTAAAATACCAGCCAGTACTCTAGGCAATGCGAGTGAGCTACCATTAAGCGTATGGCATAACTCTATTTTACCTTCTTTATTTTTAAAACGTAGTTTCAATCTATTTGCCTGAAAAGTTTCAAAATTAGACACACTTGAAATTTCTAACCAACGGTCTTGCGCTGTAGAAAACACTTCAAAATCATAGGTTAAAACTGATGTGAATCCTAAATCTCCACCACAAAGACGTAAAATTCTATATGGCAATTTTAGTTCCTGTAAAATTTCTTTAACGTGATTGACCATTTCATCTAAAGCTTGATATGAACGATCTGGATGTTCAACCCTTAGAATTTCGACTTTATCAAATTGATGTAGACGGTTTAAACCTCTCACATGTGCGCCATAACTACCAGCTTCTCTTCTAAAGCAAGGTGTGTAACCGGTAATTGCTTTAGGTAAATCGCTCTCAATCAATAAATCGTCACGAAATAAGTTTGTTGCAGGAACTTCGGCAGTTGGAATTAAATATAAATTATCTTCAGTAACGTGATACATTTGACCTTCTTTGTCTGGCAATTGTCCTGTCCCAAATCCAGAAGCTTCATTGACTAAATGAGGTAGTTGGTATTCGGTATAACCAGCAGCTGTGTTTTTATCTAAAAAATAAGCAATTAATGCACGTTGTAACCTAGCGCCTTTTCCTTTATAAACTGGAAAACCAGCTCCGGTGATTTTGTTGCCAAGTTCAAAATCAATAATGTCGTATTTTTTTGCCAATTCCCAATGTGGCATTGCACCGTCATATAATTTTGGGATTTCGCCTTCTCTAAATACTTCTTCGTTATCCTCATCTGTATTTCCTTTAGGCACACTTTTATGTGGCACATTAGGAATTTTATATAACAAATCGTTTAAAGCATTAGAAGTGGTGTTTAATTGGTCGCCTAATGTTTTTGAATCTTCTTTGAGCTGTGTTGTTTTTTCCTTTAATGTGTTTGCTTCAGCAGCTTTACCTGTTTTATAAAGTTGTCCAATTTCCTTAGAAATACTATTAGATTCCGCAAGAGTATTGTCAAGTTTTGTTTGCAATTTTCTACGTTCTTCATCAAGGGTGATGACCTCTTCTATCATTTTTGAAGCATCCAAATTACGTTTTGCTAAACGTTTGATGACCTCTTCCTTGTGTTCTCTAATATAGGCAACTTGTAGCATGGTTGTATTGTGTTTTTTGAAACGCCAAATTTAAGTAATTGTCAGTTATTCTCATCTTGATTTGACGGTAAAATCCAATCATGGTGTTTAAAATGATGCCATTGCTCGTTTGCAAGGTCAACATTTGGGTCTATTAGTTGTTTACTCGCTTTGCCATTAACACTTACATAGGCTCTCACGTATACCTCAACATCCAATCCTTTTTCAGCATATATTTTTTTGAGACGCTGTGCGAATTGCCACATCACGTCTGGTTTTGTGCTTACGGTTCGCATTTGTTTTTTTGATAGATATGTCTCTAACTTAAATGGTATTTCAGCTTTTGAGGCTTTATCAACCACTCTAAAACTGGTATTGCCACTTTTTGAGCGCAGCATCATTCTCCAGGAAAGCCTGTGTCCTTCTTCCGTCCATAAAACATCATCCTTTATAAAATGGTGCCTCAATGGCAATGCAATTTGAATGATAAAATAAAGAACAAAAACAATTTTAAATGTAGAAGCGTAGGTTGGTGTTTCTATTTTTTCTTCGGAATATAATGGCTTTCGTTTTAAGAATAGTTTCTGTATAACCCTTGGTTCAAAAAAGAAAACTGCAAAAGCCAACGATAAATACGGAAATATCCCAACTTGAAAAATGAACGAATTAAAAAGATGAAAGAATATTGATGCAAAGAAGGCTACTTTTCGGGTTCGCTTCCAAAGGAGCAAGGGAATGATGAGTCCATCAAATAGAATGCCTCCATAGGCTATTAAATAATGGATGAATTTTTGTTGCAGCAAATTTCCGACGAGAAAATAATGCTTTTTGCTCTTCATAAGCAATTCTGGAACCGATAAATCTATCCATTCGGGATACATTTTAGCAATAGACGCGTAGGAATACAAAATAAACAATTGAATTATAAAAACCCATCTGCACCAATTAGGCATTGAGATTCTTTTAATGCTTGGGTTTTGTAATGCATCAACAGAAGCATAACGTTGTGCAGGTAAAAAACACATTACCGCACTTAAAATCATTAAGAAATAATAATGATTATTATATGATGATTTTTGCATAAAATACGTTGCAGACCATAATAGAGTAAACGAAATCATGCTTAACCTGTATTTATAACCTACCATAACGAAAAGTCCACAAATCCCCATAATGACGTAATGCGCGTACATCCACTCGCCTTGGATGGTCTGTAAAAAATCAAAACCTATGAAATTAAAAGTAAATTCTGGCT
Organism: Psychroserpens sp. Hel_I_66; assembly: GCF_000799465.1. Taxonomy (NCBI): domain Bacteria; kingdom Pseudomonadati; phylum Bacteroidota; class Flavobacteriia; order Flavobacteriales; family Flavobacteriaceae; genus Psychroserpens; species Psychroserpens sp. Hel_I_66. The sequence goes on from NZ_JUGU01000001.1 coordinate 2,604,045, forward strand.
CGACCAATGTGCGTTTTAGCCATCCAGTAAAAATGGCTCCTATGCTTTCTAAAAAGATCAATCCGCCAAAAAATATTCTGAAAACGATTAGCGCGCTGTTATCTATATATTTGAAAAGAAACTTATTCATAGCGACTTTGAATCCAATTTATAGCATTAGACTTATCGTTTTGAAGTTGGTTTTTAAGTAATTCTACCGACTCAAATTTGCTTTCATCCCTTAACCGCTCTAAAATTTCAATCTTTAAAATTTTATTATACAAATCTTGGTCAAGGTTGAAAAAGTGAACTTCAGTCGATTGTTTTTCGCCTTCAAAGGTTGGATTGGTACCAATGTTCATCATTCCAAAAAAATCAATCCCGTCAATATTGGATTTTACAATATAGACACCATTTTTGGGAATTAATTTATAACCTTCTTCAATATGTATATTGGCTGTTGGGAAATTTAGCGTCTTGCCGATCCCTTTTCCTTTTATAACCTTTCCTGTAATAAAATAAGCATATCCCAAATAAGAATTGGCAGTTTCTATATCTCCTTCAATTAGCGATTGTCTTATTTTTGTAGAACTTACCGCAACATCTTCTATATCTTGGGCAGAAATTTCTTCTACGATAAAACCAAACTCTTTTCCGAAGGCCTTTAAATCATTGATGTTTGCAGTTCTGTTTTTTCCGAAGTGATGATCGTAGCCAATAATTATATGTTTTGCATTTAACTCATCTACAAGAAATTCTTTAACGTAATTGCGAGCCGATTTATTTGCGAATTCTGAGGTGAATTTTTTAATCACCACTTCATCTAACCCAAATTGAGACAACACATTTTTACGCTCAGTTATGGTATGTAGTAATTTAATTTCAAAATCTGGCTGGAGTACCATTCTAGGATGAGGAAAAAACGTAAACACAATAGATCTTAAATCTTTTGAATGACCAGTTTTTACAAGTCGTGTGATGATTTTTTGATGACCTATGTGCACACCATCAAACGTCCCTATAGTAATTATGGAAGATGGAACCTTTTTGATATTTGTTGGGTTTGAATTCAATATCAATTTTTTTGTAAAAGTAGGTATAATGATATGTAATAAAAAAAAAGAGGATTGCATAAATCAACCCTCTTTTGATATCTAAATTAAATAAATATTATTTTTTTATAAATGGCTTTGTTACCGAAATATCATATTTATTTATTTTAATAAAATACATACCATTGCTAAGTGCATTAGTGTTTATTGCTAGATCTTCTTCACTAGAAATAATTTTTTTAGTAATTGTCTGACCTAACATATTAACAATCTCATAACTATCTGGTAAATCACTTCTATTACTCAATTTGATATTTAGAATAGCAGCTGCTGGGTTAGGGTAAATATATAAATTACTATTTAAGAAATAATCATTTACTCCTAAAGAATTCGCTAAAATATTAGCTTGTTGAGAACCTCCAAAATCCCCGCCTGACACTAACAAAGTTCCTGTTGCGTCGTTCTCACGTATTTCAAAAGATCCTGTTCCATAATCACAGCAAATACCATCTCCATAAGAATCACTAATTAAAAAAGAATAACATTCATTAGTCCCTAGAGGAATTAATTCCGTAAATGTTGTATTATCTTCAGTACTACCATTATAAGGTCCTCCAGACGCTACAACATTGTCACTCCCATCTCGAAACTCCCATGTCGTTTCATTAGAGAAACTATCAGTTGTTAAGCTAAAAAACAATTGGGTTGCCTCTGCTGTCGTTGGAGAAGCTATCACATAATCTGCACTATCCGTATCATTACAAACTCTTTGGTCTGTTGAAGGAAGAGAAACACTAACATTTAATGTTCCTGAGCCATCAATAACTGTTATAGTTGGAAGTGTAAACGTGTCAAATTCATTTTGTACTATATTACCATTATATGTAAATGTTTCAGGAGCTCCTGCATTTATACTATAACTAATTGTTGCAGTAGTTATGGTACTAGATCCATAATTAGTTAGTCTTATATTTGGAATTTGTTCACCACATACTTGATCAAAACCTTCAATTTTAATGCTAGCATCGACAGCTAATTCTGGCAATGGCATTTCTGGGATTGTGTTAGATATTAAATTAACTCTAGATGTGTTTATAACATTTAACATCCGTGCTTTTTGACCGTTTGTAAATATATTCATACATGCATCATCAGTATAATCCATATAATTTTCAAACATATCATCACCTCCACCGGTACAAGTATCTGCAGCAGTTGTTGGACAACCACCAGTTGGACCGGAGATTGCGGGAGTATCTGTAACACTATCATTCGGAGATGAACATCCACCTTGAAACGTATGAAAAAGACCAAAATAATGACCTAGTTCATGAGTTGTAGTTCTTCCTAAATTAAATTGTCCGCCGATTGTTACTCCTGGAGCATCATTGGTCCCAAAAAACTCATATCCCATTACAACACCGTCAGAAGACGGAGTTCCTCCAGGAAATTGAGCATATCCAAGAAGCGTAGGATCGGAAAAATCGACTGTCCACATATTTACATAAAATTCAGGATCCCAAATAGTCAATGGCTTTAAAATATCATCCGTAGCACCTTGGAAAGGCCATGAATTTGCGATATCAGACAGGTCAACTCTATCAATTCCTGTAGAAGGATTACAGTCTGGATCTTGTCTTGCAAGATAAAATTCTATTTCAGTATCTGCACTTGCAGGGTCAGAACTAAAACCTCTAGAGCCAACAAGTCTTCTAAAATCTTCATTTAATACTTGTATTTGTGATTCTATTTGAGCGTCTGAGATGTTTCTTCCAACACCTATAGCCTCTCCACTATGAATAACGTGAACTACAACAGGAATTCTCAGTACAGAACCTCTTTGATAATCACTTCCTAATGCTTGAACTCTTGAATTCATAACACGCTCAAAAGCTTCACTACCCATCATATTAGGGTTTTTCTCTAATAATTGAGCATTATATTCATCTGTTGCGCAATTACGAATCTGGTCAACATTTATTTCTTGCGCATTCAATCCTAAACAAGTGATTAAAAGGACAACACATATTATTTTAAAAGTAAAATTTTTCATATTCTAATTTTTTAAAATTTAAAGCAACTAATTTACTGAAAATTTCTCAAAAAAACGGAAAGTTAAAAATGTAATTTTTATAGTCAATTATTTAGTATTTCTATATCGAATAATTTATTTTTATAAAAAAATAACTATATCATGAAATTAACATTACGCAAAATACTTTGCCTTTCGCTAGTTTTAACTGCTAGTTTAGGGTATTCACAAAACAAAATTTGGACAAAAAACAATACGGTTACAGACAGTAACGCTCTATCAAAATATCATTTAGAGCCTTCAAAAGTTGAAAGTTTCACTTTTAACGCTAATACTCTTAACCAGAGAGTCCAATTAGCACCTGTAAGAGGAGAAAGCAGATCAGTATCAAATACTATTATTGAAGTACCTGTTGTAGGTGGTGAATTTGAACAATTTAGAATCTATGAATCTCAAATTTTTTCTTCGGAATTAGCAGCACAATATCCAAACATAAAATCTTATGTTGGTTATAGTCTCGAAAATCCAACAACTCGTTTAAGTATGAGTTCATCTCCACAAGGTGTGCAAACAATGATTTCTTATGTAAACAAAGAAACCGTTTTCATGATGCCAACATCTCCTGGCTCAACAGATTACATATTATATACAAAAGCTTCTAGAGGAGTCTATGATAGTGAATTTGTTTGTAGTACAATCGATGAGTTAGTTGAAACTTCTCAAAATAGATCAGATAACGAATTTCAAAGAGATGCAAATGACCAAACTCTAAGAAGTTATAGATTAGCTATTTCTGTAAATGGGGAATATACAGCTTACCATGGAGGAACAGTTGCTGGCGCATTAGCAGCTATTAACACTACAATGACTCGTGTAAACTCAGTATTTGAAACAGACATGGCAATAACTTTTACTATAGTAAATGCGCCACAATTGATTTACACTAATGCTGCTTCAGACCCTTACTCTGGTAATCTAGGAAACTGGAATTTAGAATTGGCAAATACCTTAGATGCAAATCTAGCTGATGGTGACTATGATATCGGTCATATGTTTGGTGCTTCCGGTGGTGGAGGTAATGCTGGATGTATTGGTTGTGTCTGTGTAAACGGTAATGTTAATACAGGTAATCATAAAGGATCTGGAATCACATCTCCTGCAGATAATATCCCAGAGACAGATACTTTTGACATTGACTATGTAGCCCATGAAATTGGACATCAAATGGGAGCTAACCATACATTCTCAATGAATACTGAAACCGCAAATGTAAATGTTGAGCCAGGAAGTGGAACTACTATTATGGGTTATGCAGGAATTACAGGAGTAAATAATGTAGCATTAAATAGTGATCCATATTTCCATTACGCTAGTATAAATCAGATATTGAACAATGTGAACTCTGGACCTAACCAATGCGCTACGACTACTGCTATAGCCAATAATCCACCAATTGCGGATGCTGGACCAAACTATATAATTCCAAAAGGCACTGCTTATGTTTTAAAAGGTACTGCTACAGATGCAGACGGTGACGACATGTTAACATATTGCTGGGAACAAAATAATTCTGGTCAAGTGACAAACACTAGTTTTGGTCCAACGAGCACAATTGGAGCGCAAGCGAGATCTTTACCTCCATCTATGTCTCCAGATCGTTATATACCAAATTTTGATCGGGTTCTAAATAATCTATTAACTGAAACAAATCCTGGATTAACTTCAGATTGGGAAACGGTATCAAATGTTGCTAGAAATTTAACATGGGCTTTAACAGTAAGAGATCGTGAACCTTCTGCTACAGGTCTAAATGGACAGTCTAGTTTTGATTTAACTACAATTACTGTTAATGGTACTGCTGGACCTTTTACATTTACCTCTCAAAATGATGGTAGTACTTGGTTAAGTGGAACAGACGAAATTATTACATGGGATGTTGCGGGTACTACCGCTAATGGTATAAATACATCAAATGTAAATATTCTTTTATCAACAGATGGTGGTTTAAATTTTGATACTATATTAGCTTCAAATACACCAAATGATGGTTCTGAAACGATTACAGTACCAGATGCGCCATCAATAGCTTGTCGTATAATGATAGAGCCTGTTGGCAATATTTATTATGCATTAAACAGCTCGGAGTTTGCTCTAGATTTTGATGTTACTACAGATTGTCTTGAATATACCTCAGCAGAAAACTTAAATCTTGCAATTCCTGATGGGCCAGGAGGTAATGGAAATCCAGGCGCTCCAGTAACCAGTATTATAAATATTCCAGATTCTCAAACTATTGACTTTATAACAGTAAATGCTGATATTAGTCATGAATATATAAATGACATCATCATTGAAGTTATACATCCAGATGGGGCAACTGCTGCTATAATTTATAATAGAGAATGTGGATCTCAAGATGATTTAGACGTAACTTTTGCTGATGGTTCACCAGGAATTGTTTGTGCTACTCCAACAGTTGGTGAATATGGCCCAAGTTTTCCATTATCAGTTTTTAATGGATTGGATAGTAGTGGAGATTGGACGATTTCTGTTACAGATAATTGGGATGCTATTACAGGAACACTTAATGATTGGAGTATAGAAATTTGTACAACAACTGTTACTCCACTTAGTGTAGATGAATTTGCAGTTGGGGATTTTTCAATATTCCCTAACCCTAACAATGGAGAATTTACAATCAAATTAAACTCTTCTTCAAATCAAGATATCACTGTAGATGTATTTGATATTAGAGGTAGAAAAATATTTGACAACACTTATGTTAATAATTCTGATTTTAATCAATCAATTTCATTAAACAATGTTCAATCTGGAATGTACCTTGTCAAGGTAAGTGATGGAAAAAAACAAACTACTAAGAAGATTGTAATTGAATAATTTTCTTCGGAAAAATAAAATATAACGAAAAGAGAGACATTACGTCTCTCTTTTTTATTTACCGTTAAAGCTATTCATTGTATTATTTATACCTGCTGTACCAAATGATTTTATAAGTTCGACAGATTTTTCTAATCGTTCTTTAAGCTTATTATCTTCTTCATCTGTCCATTCTCCTAGCACATAATCTACTTGTCTGCCTTTGCTGAACTCATCGCTTATACCAAATCTAAACCTGTTGTAATTTGTGGTTTGCAAAGTAGACTGAATGTCTTTTAGCCCATTGTGTCCTCCATCGCTACCTTTAGTTTTCAACCTGATATTTCCGAAGGGAAGATTTAAATCATCTGTAATTACCAACAAATTTTCTAATGGGATTTTTTCTTTTGTTAACCAATATTGTACTGCTTTTCCACTCAAATTCATAAAGGTACTAGGCTTTAACAAAATAAAGGTTCGACCTTTAAACTTGTAAGTTGTCAAATCCCCAAGCTTTTGAGTTTCAAACGTGAGATCTTCTTTTTGTGCCAAAGCATCCAATACTTTAAAACCAATGTTATGCCTGGTATTGGCGTATTTTTCACCAATATTTCCCAGTCCAACGATGAGATATTTTTTCATAGGATTTGTTTCTTCTATATCTAATGATTTAGAGTTCCAATTAAAGATATTGCGGATAGATTTCCAGATATTTATTTTATTTAGATATGGTCAAAAATAAAAAAAGCATTCTATAATATTATAGAATGCTTTTTAAAATATAGTTAGAATATGTTCTATTCTTCTTTTACTGCAGCCACGTCATCAGTTTCTGTTGAAGGTACTCCTCCATCTTCTCCTGTAGTTGCTTCTTCACCATCTTCAAGTTCTTCTTCATCTTCAACATCAATAATAGCAGTTCTAGCAGTTTTAATCTGTACAACTACCGTATTGTCTTTGTGAAGTAATGTATAACCTTCTCCTTCTAAAGCAGTCACATATAGTTTTCCTCCAATTTTAAGTGGAGTAATGTCTGCTTCAAGAAAATCTGGTAAATTCTTTGGTAAGGCTTTTACTCTTAATTTACGTCTGTTCTTACGTAATATTCCACCGTTTAAAACTCCTCTAGACGTCCCTATAATATGTACAGGTATGTCCATTGCAATTTCTTTGTCTTCAAATAGACGGTAGAAATCTATGTGTAAGATTCTATCTGTTACTGGGTGAAACTGGATGTCCTGCAAAACAGCATCATAAGTTTCTCCGTTTTCTAAGGCAATCACAACTGTATGCGCATTAGGCGTGTATACAAGTTTTGAGAAAGCCAATTCTGGTGCAGAGAAATGCACGTTTTGGTCTCCTCCGTATAATACGCAAGGAACCTGACCAGCATTACGTAAGGCCTTAGTTGCCTTTTTGCCTACGCTTTCTCTTTTAGATCCATCGATTGTAATTGATTTCATTTTAAAAATTTATAGTTATTATTAATATTCTATTTTTAGATCCAAAGCAAATAATCTACTTCGGTAATTAAGCTCATTTCTTTTTGGCAGCTGAGCTTATTGTAGCTACATTAAAAATTTAGAGCTAATTGATTTATTGTAATGTACATTATGCATCACTTCAGCAAATAAATCTGCACAACTCAACACTCTAATTTTATCACTTTTTTGTTTTAAAGGAATTGAATCTGTAACAATCAATTCTTCTAATTGGGATTTTTCTAGTTTTTCATAAGCATTTCCAGATAGAATTGGATGGGTACAAATAGCTCTTACGCTAAGGGCTCCTTTTTCCATCATTAAATCTGCAGCTTTTGTCAAAGTTCCTGCTGTATCCACCATATCATCAACCAAAACTACATTTTTTCCAGTGACATCACCAATCAATTCCATATGAGAAATGACATTAGCTTTAGCTCTTTGTTTATAACAAATCACGACATCACTTTTTAAAGCTTTAGAATAAGCATAAGCTCGCTTTGACCCACCCATATCTGGTGACGCAATAGTAAGATTATCTAATTCAAGAGATTTTAAATATGGTAAAAATATTGTGGATGCAAACAAATGATCTACAGGTTTTTCAAAAAATCCTTGAATCTGGTCTGCATGCAAATCCATAGTTATAATACGCGTAGCACCTGCCACTTCAAGCATTTTTGCTACAAGTTTTGCTGCTATTGGTACTCTTGGTTTGTCTTTACGGTCTTGCCTTGCCCATCCAAAATATGGCAAAACTGCTGTTATATGTCTTGCTGATGCTCTTTTAGCTGCATCAATCATCAATAACATTTCCATTAAGTTTTCTGGTCCAGGATGCGTAGACCCAATAATAAAAATTCTTGTTCCTCTAATAGACTCTTCATACGATGGCTGGAATTCTCCATCGCTATAGGTCGATGTAATTACGTTACCCAAAGGCGCACCAAATGTTACTGCTATTTTTTCAGCAAGTTCCTTACTTTGTCCGCATGCAAAAATTTTTGCTTCTGTTGCTCCGTTTGGCATTGGTAATTAATTATTTGAGTGTTATTGGCACTTTGTTTTAACGAGGTGCAAATTTATGAATTTATTTCAACTGAAAAAGCATAAAACCCACTATTTTTCATTGATGGTAATAAAATATTTTATAATTTTGCAGTCCTAATTTGCTCAAGTGGCGGAATTGGTAGACGCGCTGGATTCAAAATCCAGTTCTTCGGAGTGCGGGTTCGATTCCCGCCTTGAGTACTTGTAAAATCCGTATGAATTTGATTTTCAAATTTTTACGGATTTTTTTTGTTTTATTTTGCCGAAAATATGCCGAAAATATCTGTCTTAAACTATTTTTTTTATGACAAAACGAAAAAAACTAAAAGTTAATTTAAATGAGTACAATGATTATTTAAACGAACTTAAAGTAGAAGTTTTTAGCCAAAAGGCTTTATTTCTATCTAGTATCCACAAATTAAAATGCCAGAACTTAAGTAAATTTGAACATCACCTAAAGACAATGATTTAAATTGAAAAAAATACTGCATCAGTATTATTGCTGCAGTATTTTAGTTAATCATTAATATACCTCCCTTTTCTGATCTTGTTATTTTTACAATATTCATCAATATCTGAACTTGAAATGATTTGATATACATCTCAAAACCAAATTTGAATAACAGAAGAAAATTTTCATTTCTAAATATCCTTCAAAATTTTATTTTAGTAATTAGCAAATAAAAGGGCTCATTGGCATTTAAAAAATCAAATTAAAAATCATGAAATTTTTGGCAATTCAGGATATTCAACTCTGTCAACTATAGTTTCGACATCACTATTAACTTTTGGACTAAATAAATCTTTGCTCACAGGATAGGTAATTAGATCGTCCTCTAGATACTCGAGATTTATCAACTCCATAATCCCATTTTCGTTTAAATCATCTTTTAACCAATCTTGTTCAAAGTCTCTTTGCAGTATAACAGGTTGTCTATTTTTCTTATTATGAACCTTTGCAAATAAGGGTGATGCATCTTTTGTAAGAATAGTGAATGTAACCACGCTATCAATAATGGTATATAAGCCTGCTAAGGATAATAAATCATCATTCTTATGCTTGAAATGGAATGGGTATTTTTTGCTTTTATGTTCATGTGGCTCAAAAAAGCCTGAAACTGGAATTATACAACGTCTTGTGAAAACTGAGTTTTTATATATGAAATGATCGAAAAGCTTTTCAGATCGTGCATTTAGTCCTCCCCCGTAACGTACCGCTTCTTTATAGTAATCTCTTATCTGATCCTGCTTTTTATTATTTGGCACGATTCCCCATAATGCTGGAGCTAAAGCTGTTGGTCCCTCTTGAGGGATGATCAACATGTCAGGATGAGCAAATCCGTTTAAATGATAACGAGGTATATCATAAGCATCTCTAGCGTCTTTCTTTGTAAGTTCTGCATCATATCTTTTTTCAAGAATTGTAACTTTTTTTGTTTGTGACGTATGGAAGCACATATTTGTTTTTTATTAAAATTAATAAAAAAGGATCAATTATATCTCGGATCTAAATGAATCGATAACTTTTGCTATAAAAAAAACATACTGTACAAATCTTTTATATCCTTAAATGGCCCGCAGCAAGCAACAACATCCAAAAATACATTTAAGAATACCGACAGATTATATGTGTTCAAAAGTGTTTGAAAATTTGGGAATCGAACTTAAAGCGTTGGGAAAACATTTAAAATAACATACTTAATTTTACGTTTTTGTATAGGCAATAAAGTTTATTTCTTAAATATACGTAGAAGTACGTACGAAAGTGATTCAATTAATTTCATAGTTTTACTATTATAAGTATTTTGTACTCATATAATAGATATATAGTTACCAGTAACTATATATATTTGTTGTGGTTAATTTGAGAAACAGAATGGGATTAGACATTAATTTGATTGAAATAATTGAAAAACCGAAATTAAAAATGTGTTGGCTTTCGGAAGATGAAAATCCTGAATTACAAAATTATTTTTCGGATTTAATAACTACACGGAAAACGGAATCGGAAAATGGAACACTCGTTTCGGAAAAAGGATATTATTACGAAGAAATCTCATATCAGAGAAAAGGAGTAAAAGCAGTTTTCTTTAAAAAATTCGGAACAGACGATTTTGTTTTGACCAAGGACAAGCTATTTAAATTACAAAAGTGCCTAAAAAAAGAATATTTGGACACATTTGAATCTGACTTTATGCAAAAATTTAGAGAAAAGAAAAACCTAATTATGATTAGCTATTAACCACAGAACTGAACATAATAAGTGGAATAAAAACTAACCACAACACCGTATATAAGCTATGGCTCGGTCAGTCCACACTTGGAAAATCCTGCGGATTTTCCAAAGCCGGTTTTAATCAGGAAAAGTCTGTGCCGAGACACGCCACAGCTCATATACCAAACGTTGTGCGCAAGCTGAAAAAAACATTATGCTAGAAAGTTTACTATTTATATTTTTAATTTGTGTTGGCGGATTGTTTCTATTAATATCTCTGATTATTTTAACAATCGGATTAATCAAAAAATCCTCTAAACTGAAAAAAGTCGCTTTCGGAATTGGAGTTGTACCAATACTCTGTTTTGGACTTATAATATTTTGGTATGCAATAGCAGTTCCGTCATTTAATAATAATCTAATGGAAGATTTTGCTGGAGTTTATATTCCCCATAAATCTGCAACGGAATTTTTAAATGAAAACGGAGTTACGGAAAACGAACTGAAATTAACTTTATACTCTGACGGAACTTACAAATTTGACGGAATTGAAGGATTTGGACTAGAAAAAATAGGAACTTGGAAAACTGGCGGAATAGATGGACAATTTGAGTTTCACGATGAAAATGGTAGCTTATCCGAATGGGCAAGTCCTTCAGGTAGCGGAGACGAATCTTCACTATCATTTGAATATCAATTGGACGAAGATGATTGGCAAAACAGGAAAAGCATATTATTTATAAAACAATAAAACGAAGAAAAGCCAGCGCACAACACAGTATATAAGCTATGGCTTGGTCAGTCCTAACTTGGAAAATCCTACGGATTTTCCAAAGCCAGTCTTTATCTAGAGAGATTCGTGCCGAGATAAGCCACAGCTCATATACCAAACGTTGTAAGTAATTTGCCAATGAAACTCAATAAAATTTATAAACTGACTTTTTTTTTGATAATCACATTGACTTCTTGCTCAAATAATAGTTTGAAAAATGAAATTGAAGGACAATGGGCAATTAAAGAAATAACATATAGCGGAAAAAGTTACAAAGACCAAATGTATACTAACGCTCTGATTTTTAGAGAGAATAATGAAGTTTCTATTCCCGAAACTTTTCACTTTAAAAAAGACAAAAATGCTACTTGGAAAGTTTTAGAAAATAAAAACAGTATTACGATTAATACTTCGACAACTGTATTTGATGACACTTTTGACGTGGAATTTACAAATCGAACGGAAAATGACCCACTCGGAATTATTTTAAAGTCTGACACTATTTATATAAAAGCATATAAACTATTAGATTTTCATCATTAACGAGGATTATTAAACTGATTGAAAATAAAAAACTACTTACAACACCGTATAAAAAAAATTGCTAGTTTTAGCTAAACCAAAGTTAGTTGCTCGTTTGCTAGCTTCTGATTTTCCTTCGGAAAATCCTCGCACACAAACACGCAACTTTCCTTATACATAAACGTTGTAAGCAATTCCACTCATTACGGAAAAAGATTAATCACTTTAAGCTAAAGTTTAAGGAGGATATTAGAGAAAAAAAGCTGAAAATAAAAATCACTGACATTTGATTTTCAACATATTATAAAAACGTTAGTCAGAATTAAAGTGAATGCAAATGAAAGATTGGGAATTAGATAGAATTTACATCTGGATTAGAGCTGCTAGCATTTATGGAAAAAATAACGGTGTAAAGTTTCTGATTGACCTGAATGACAAATCGCTCTTTAATCTTATTTTAAAAGATAACGAATGGAAATGTGTTCTGAATCGAGAGATTGGAGTTAGATACTCAAAAGAGCAGATTGAAGTACTCGAGAGTAAAATAGAATCTCTAAAAGATAATCGGAATAAAATTCTAGAATTTCCTAAACTCATCAAAAGTGAAATAGAGTATATAGAAAAAACTAAATTAGAACTCGAACGAAAGAAAAAGTATAAAGTCAAATTTGATTGGATGAAGTATGATAAAATTATTTATGGAAATCCAGCAGAATTTGGAATTGAATGGTTAAAAGAAATTGGAATTGAAATTGAGGAACTTTCTAGAATCGGATTCTAAAATCAAAAAATAAAAACTGCTTACAACACCGTATAAAATTAATTGCTGGTTTTAGCCAATTTACGAAAGTCCTCGCGGACTTTCTATCTGTGATTTATTTGCTAAATTTAGTGCTTAAAACACGCAACTAATCTTATACATCAACGTTACCACACATTTGAGAAAAACGACAGTAATATCATCAAAATATACTACTTCAAAAAAAATAAGTGCTTATTTAATTATTTTTGGATACGTAATATTTATTATTCCTTTTTTTCAAATATTTGGTGGAATTTTAATGTTACTTGGTTGGATAATTAATATAAGAACGGATAGAAGTAATAAGAAAAAACTACTTTGGTCTATACCGCTTATTGCACATTTGATTTTAGTTTCAATAATCATCATACTAAATCACATTTGAAAAAGACATTCAAATTCATATCAAAAGTAATTTTCGGAATACTAATTTGGTTAATATTAGTCGATATACAATGGACTTTTTTCGACAGTCACTCAATCGAAAATTTGATTTTTATTGTGTTCGGAATTTTTCTTTTGTTGCTAATTATAAGCGGAATCTATTGGGTTTTTAAAAAGAAGAGAATATTGAAATTTGCTGGTTTCGGAACTTTGTACTTTTTAGCTTTTTCAATAACAATGATTTTAACAAATGTAGTTTACGGGAAAATTGCAGAAAGTCAATTTATAGTATTACTAAAAGACATTGAGAAATATAAAATTGAGAAAGGTCAAATTCCAAAAGTATTATCGGATTTACCAACCGAACATTATAACGTTTATGGAATAGTTCCTCACGAATTTATTTACGAAGGATATAAACCGTTTATCTGGAATGGAATTGGATTTGACGAAAGCGAAATTGACAGCGAAACGGAGAAAATAGTCGGATATAAAACGCCGATGGGTTATACGAAATATCGAATCGCAGATGATGAAAATATTGATGATGTAATTGAAAACGTGATAAAAAACGTGTGGTAACAATGTATATAAAAAATAGCGCAAGATGTTACAAACACAAAGGTTCGGGCACTTTTTAGAGGTCGCCAAATTTTTAAATTTGGCTATATGAGAAAAGAAAGATAAATAGAAAAACTTAAAAATTCGGCTTGAGTTTAACCGAATGGATAGTGTGCAAATCAGCGCTACTTTTCATATACTCGACCGTTAGCAAACATTAAAAACACAAATAGTAAAGTAAAAAAATCAAATAAATGAAAACATTTTTCTCTATTATATTCATTTTTTCGGCAATCATATCTGACCTCTATGCACAAACTACCGATGTCGTAACGGGCTTAAATGGTCCTGTTAGAATAGAACTTAAGGATACAGAACTATTTATTTCAGAGTTTGATGGAGAAATAATTTCTAAAATAAATATAAACTCAACTTTACCAACAACAGCAGAAGTTGTAACTGTTTTAAATAATCCTAATGGATCATCTAGCCCAGATGGATTAGCTTTCAATGGCAATACTCTTTACATTGCAGAAACTAATACTTCCAAAATTTCTTCATTAGATTTAAGTTCAGGTTCACCAACACCAACAGACGTTGTAACGGGTTTAAATAATCCACGTGGTATAGTACTTTATGGAAGCAACCTATATATAACTAACGGAAATAAAATTTCAAAAATAGATATAAACTCAACTACACCAACAGCAACGGATGTAGTTACTGATTTAAATGGTGCGTTTGATATAATTATAAATGGAACTGAACTTTATATAGCAATAAGAAACGATGGAAAAGTTTCTAAAATAGATCTTGCAGAAACTAACCCAATTTTAATAGATGTTATTACTGGTTTAGATTTACCTCTTGGTATAGCTATCAATGGAACAGACCTATATATCTCTGAAACAATTGCAAATAAAATTTGTATGGTAGATTTAAGTGCTGTCACGCCAATAGCAGTAGATGTTTTGACTGGATTAAATTCGCCTGTAGGAATAGAAATTATTGGAACAGAAATGTATATAGTAGAAACAGGTGCTAATAAAATCTCTAAAATATCGATAAATTCTTTATCTACAGAAGATTTTTTAACAAAAGATGACATTAAACTTTATCCAAATCCAACATCTCATTTTATCCAAATATCTGGATTGAATAAAACAGAAAATTATAAAATATATAACTCTTTAGGGCAAGAAGTGCTTGTTGGTGCAATTAACAGCAATTATAGAATTGAGACTTTGCAATTAATTAATGGGTTATACTTCTTAGAATTTGACAATGGAAGAACTTTTAAATTTATAAAAGAATAAACAACCATAACGTTTGCTAACAACGTATATAGCTCATAGCTGGGCAGTTGCTTAATCGAAGTTAAGGCATATTTGGAAAGTCGCCAAATTTTTAAATTTGACCATTTCCAATAAAAAGATAAATAATAAAATTTAAAAATCTGGCTTGTGCTTAACCGAATAATTATCGCTAATTTGCACGCTACGAGCCATATACAAGACCGTTAGCTTTCATTAAATAAAACTCAATGGCATTACCAAAAAACAAAAATATTAGAAAAATTATGGTTAATGATATTGAATATTATTGGACAATCAGTTATGACGAAGATTATGGATTGATTACTTGTAACGTAGGATTAGTTGACAAACCTAATTATAGATTTAGTTTCTCAAGAGGTGGAGATAAAACTCACATCCAATATATCCATAATTCAATAGAAGAAAAAGATACTCTAAAAGCTATAACTCCTAATTTAGTCAGAAAAGCAATAGAATATGCAAATGAAAATCTGGATTGGAAAAACACAAAAAATAGTAGTTTATCTTCTAACTCAGATGGATTTAATTGTTAATATCTAGAACATTATGGCAAGTGGATTTATAATATTAAAAGACGGAAGATGTTTCGCAAGAAGATGGACAGGATATGATGAAATTATTCGAATAGCCATAATGGAACTGAAACTAATTCAAAATGGAGAGGAATTAGCAGACTGGCTAAAATTGCAAATTCCAGACGCTCAAGATGACGAAAGTGCTGATGCAGGATGGGGATTTCACAACGCAAGAATTGACGATTGGATAAATAGAAAATTAGATTTAAGAAGTCTGACAAAGGAAAATCAAAAATTATTATGGGCAGCAATACAAAACGGTAAAATTAATTTGATTGAGAAAGGGCAAGATTATTCTCCACTATCACTTGATTACTTCAACATATTTTATGAAATGTGTGAACTAGCCGAGAAAGGAGAACCGCCAATGGAATTAACTCATTGGAATAAGCTCGCGGATCCTTGCACTGAACAAAACGGACCTGGGTGGGAAAAATAAAAACGAAAAGCTAACAATGGCTATAATTAATACGGGTTTTGGTGCTTAACCCAAAGTTTAGTGCTTTTAAACTAAGTCCGCCAAATCTTTTGATTTGGCTTTAAGTACAAAAAAGATAAAACAAAATAAAAAGTTTTGGCTAAGTGCTTAATCGAAAGTTCACTACTTTTAATTCCCGTACTAATCATAGCCGAAACGTTGTGAGCAAGCTGAACGAACCTATGAAAATACTACTATTGATATTTGGAATTGTACTTTTTGGATGTTCTTGGTCTTCAAAAACAGAAAAGGAATCTTCAATATCTGAAAATTATTCATTCCAAAATATTGAGAAAGAAAACCCTAAAAAAATAGAACAAACAATCGACAGTATTTTGAGGTTTGACCAAATAGAAATTGGAAAAAGAACTCTATATACTGGTGGTGGAAAAACTGACAATGGAAAGACTAAAACTAACGGAATTTATATCAAAAAGGTTGCTGATAATAAGATTGAATATTCTTACTCTCAATTAATAAATTGGAAAAAAGAATTTGATTTAAATGGAATAGCCGAATTAATAAGTATTTCAGATTCTATTGTAACAATTAAGGAACTGAAAGAACCAACTTATAAGTTTATTGATTCTGAAAATGACATCATTATTTACGTCACCAAAAACGAAAGAATTAATATCACAAAAGCCAAAGTATTTAATAAAGCAGGAAAACAGCTTTCGGAATTAATGTATAATAAATAGAAAAGTGAAAAGCCAGCTCACAACAAAGTATAAAAATAATTGCTATTTTAGGCTTAACCAAAGGTCGTTGCACTTTTGTTACGTCTGATTTTCCTTCGGAAAATCCTCGCACACAAAACCGCAACTATTCTTATACCAAAACGTTGTATACAATAATCAAAAAATCAAAATGGCAAAAAATGATAAAATACTAATTGATGGAATAATTGATGAAAGAATTGAACTGAACTTACCTTCAAATAAAAGAGATGAAGCGTTCGAGTATTTTTCATTTGAACAGATTTTAAAAGATTATGATTTATCTTCTGACGAAATTAAAAACGGTAGTGTTGATGGTAGAAATGATGGAGGAATTGATGGCTTTTTCATTCTTGTTAATGGACATTGTTTACAAGATCCTCTTTCATTCAATTGGCCAAAATCTGGTTCTATTTTAGAATTATGGATAATAACTTGTAAACATCATGATACTTTTCGTCAAGCTCCTCTGGACAATTTAGTTGCAAGTATGACGGAATTACTTGATTTTTCAATAGAAAATAAAGACCTTAAAGTTGAGTATATTGATTTAGTATTAAAACTAAGAGAAAATTTAAAATTTGCCTATCGAAAGGTTTCACCTAGACTAAGTGAATTTTCAATTAATTTTTGTTACGCTTCTAGAGGCAACTCATCCGATTTAGGTGATTCAATTGTTTCAAGGTCTGAACAACTAATTCAAGTTGCCCAAGATTCATTTGGTAATTGTGTTTCAAAATTTCACTTTTTTGGTGCCACAGAACTAATCGATTTGAATAGAAAAATTCCAAACTTTACTTTAGAACTTCCTTTTAAAGAAGCTCTTTCAAGTGGTGAAAGATACGTGCTTCTTGTAAACCTAAATGACTATTTCAATTTTGTTTCTGATAATAATAAATTAAGACGTTATTTATTCGATTCCAATGTTAGAGATTTCATGGGCTTAAATAGAGTAAATGAAGATATTAAAGAAACTCTTAAAAATTTGGACTCTCCTGATTTTTGGTGGCTAAACAATGGAGTTACAATACTAGCGACTGGTGCTAGTGTAATTGGAAAATCAATTCAGATTCAAGATATCCAAATCGTAAATGGTTTGCAAACTACAGAATCTATTTTTAGGCATTTTCAAGCCAGTGGAACAGACCCAAAAAATAGATCAGTAATGGTTAAAATAATTGTTTCGAACGAAGATGAAGTTAGAGATACAATTATTCGTGCTACAAACAATCAAACTAATGTTGAACTAGCTTCCTTACATGCAACTGATAAAATTCAAAGAGATATTGAAGACGTGCTAAAGCTTAACGAAATTTACTATGAAAGAAGAACAAATTATTATAAAAATCAAGGGATTCCAGTCAATCAAATTGTTACTCCATTATATCTAGCATCTGGTTTCATAAATTTCATTTTAAAATCTCCTCATCAAGCAACTATGCTAAAATCTAGATTTATGAGATCAGAATCTTCATATAACGAAGTCTTTTCTCTCGAAACTGATTTAAAAGTTTGGCCAAAAATTGCTGAAGTCTTAAAAAAAACAGATACTTTTTTAGAAACAGTAAGACCAGGTCGAGGAAGTTCTCAAAGATTCTTAAAAACTAAAAGGCAATTTTTAAGTTTCCTTGTATTATCAAAGTCATTTGGAACTTTTAATTTTAGTGTAGGAGATTTGATTAGTTTAGATATATTAACTTTAGATAACACGATTTTTGAGGAAGCATGGGAATTGCTTGAATCCGTAAATTCTTCACCAAAAACATCAGAGATAAAAAGAAAAACCTATTTGATAAGAATCTGTGAAGCAGCCAAAAGAAAATGGTCGTTAAAAGGTTATGAGAGAATGAAAAAAGGTATGCCTCCAAAAGTTATAAAACAAATTGAAAAAAATCATTTCCCACCTAAGAAGAATCGAATAACGTTGGAATTTGCAATGAAAGTGAATGATCTTCTTCCACCCCAACCTTGGAAACCGAATGTTGAATTAGAAATAATTAAAACCCTCAAATGCCATAGGAGAGAATACTTTGATGCTGTTGCAATTCTTATAGAAGAGGGAATAAGAAATTATCAAAAGGATGGAGTGGTTTATGACCAAGAAGGTAATGTTCTATCATTTGACAAGGAAAGAGTGGATTCAGAAACTTTAGAATTATTTAGAATATAAAAAATTACTGTATACAACAATGTATATAAAAAATAGGCGAAATAGTAATAAATTCAAGCCTTTTGGCTCGTATCAATCTTTGTGCTTAACTGAAAGTTTCGTGCTTCGTAACCGCCTACTTTTCATATACTAACCGTTGTAATACATTAAAAAACACGATTCGAGGAGAAAGTAAATTATGAAAAAAAAACTGCTCAAAATAATAGATTCTGGCTATTTCATCTTCAAAAAAATCATTCCTCTCAAAACATATAGATATGCAGTTTGTGGCGGAAGTAATTTAGTTTTAGATACTACTTTATATTTTATCTGTTTTCATTTCATTTTTGCTAAAGAAAACTTAGATTTATTTATTCTCGTTTTGAGTCCACACATTGCTTCTTTGTTTTTTGTATTTCCTATAACTTTTTTTATCGGATTCTTATTAAACAGATTTATAGTATTCCCTGAATCAAAATTATCTATGAAGACGCAGTTTTTAAGATATTTAACTGTTGGAATAATAGCTTTATTGATTAGTTACCTTTCAATGAAATTACTTGTCGATGTATTCCTTTTTTATCCAACACCTTCTCGACTTTTGACAATTGTCATAACTGTCTTATTTAGTTATATAATGCAAAACAAATTTAGCTTTAAGATTGAATCACAAACTAATAAAAGAATTGAAATCAAAAACATTATCGAATTATAGGAAAACGTATTACGACAAGGTATAAAAAACATAGGGCATTTGTGCTAAACCGAAAGGTCTGTGCATTTTAACAAAGTCCGCTAAATATAAAATTTGGCGTTTATAGTAGAAAAGATAAAAGCAAAATATTTATATTTAGCTAAGTAATAAACCGAAACGAAAGTGCTTATCAACTGCCCTACGATTTCTTATACTGAACGTTGTAAATAATGCGAAAAAAAAATGACGCTCGAAGAAAAAATTAAGTTTTTAAAAGAGAATATTGAGCCAATTGATGACCAGATTTATGGAAATGGCTATCGAGCTTCTGCATATTTGACTGACGGAACTTATATTCCTTGTGTGCGTTTTAGAAATCCAAAACCGCTAACGGAACTTGCAATCAGAAGATTTGACGAAGAGCGAAAAGGAAAAGGAATTTTTAGCAACAGTTCGGGATTTGGATATGAAGATATAGTTGAGAATTTTGTGGCGAAAAAAAACTCAATAAATGAATACGATATTGACCGAATAGAAAAAAGTCCGTTTGCTTTTCCAAAAGGTTTTCTTGGAAAAATTCGTGGAGAAACCACAATGTCGTGGACTGGATTTTGTGTGAAAATGAATGACGGAAAAATATTCGGATTTGGGTCAAGTTTTTTATTTGATTTTTTTCAAATGCCCAAAAATTATGTTGCAGATGATATTACGGAAATTATAAATCATAGCTATATTTCCAAAGAAGGAACAATTAAAGAGCATAAAATCGGATTTTCAAGCCAACGAGAAGATTATGATTTAAGCGTAATTCACAGAGAAAGACCGTTTTTTGATTGTTATATTAAAGGATTATGATTGTGCGAAAGCACTATTTACAACAACGTATATAGCTCATAGCTAATTAATTGCTCAATCGAAGTTAAGGCATATTTGGAAAGTCGCCAAATTTTTAAATTTGACGATTTCCAATAAAAAAGATAAATAGTAAAATTTAAAAATCTGGCTTGTAGCTCAACCGAAAATAATTTTCTAATTTGCACGCTACGAGCCATATACAGAGACATTGCCAATAATTTGAAAAAATAACTTAATGCAATCATTTTCAACTACATCTTGGTTAAATTTTCCCCGACTTTATACGCAGTCAATAATTAAGGAAATAAATTCAAAAGGAAAGGAGCACATTCTCAAAGTAGATGAAAATGAATATGTAAACTATCTAATCGAAAAATACCGACTTGAACCCTTAAAAATTCTTCATGAAACTGAAGAGATTTCTAATCCAGTTAAATCACAAGAAATGCAAAGAGATAGGTTTGGACGAGAATTTATGTCTAACTCTTGGACTTTTAAAATAACGTATCGATTCGAAGGTAGCGCGGTTTTATTTAGTGTTATACCCAATCCAAACGTTCACTCAAATTATGATATACAAATTGACAAACAAAATAACCTTGTTTCATTTTATATAAAAATTTTCAGACAAGATGCTTCAGAGTTCCAAAAAGTAAAGTCTTCATGCTATACAAATGCTTTTGATAATATTAAATACGTGAATGATAATGTGACTCAATCAAATGTCACCTTTGAAGATAATATTAGAACATTGTTCTCTCGTGAAAAAAATAAATATAAAGAGGAAAATGATTTTTTTGCTGCTATAAATGTAAAAGTTAATGAAAATACTCAATCTATTTTTTCCGCACCAACAATAAAGAAGAAAATAATTAAGCAACCTTCAGTTTCTAAAAATAAAGAATTCAATTCTGTTCCTTCGATGAGTCAAGAAATGTATGATGATGTATTAAAAGTCATATACGACTCTGGGAAAAGCATGGAAAAGAAACCAGCTTTATATATCGGAAAAGATGAAGAAGGTTTAAGAGACCAATTTTTGTTTGTTTTAGAAACCAGATATGAGGGAACAACGGCCACTGGAGAAACATTTAATCGTGGCGGACGGGCTGATATCATATTAAAATATGCTGATGATGGCACAAATTTGTTTATAGCGGAATGTAAATTTTGGTACGGAAGTTCGGAGTTTTTAAAAGCGATATCGCAACTATTTGATAGATATTTAACTTGGAGAGATTCGAAAGTAGCTATTATGATTTTTGTTCAAAATAAGGATTTTTCAAACGTACTAAAAACAATAAAATCTGACATTTCAAATCATGATTATCATTTGAAATATATTGGAGAAAAAGGAGAATCTTCTTTTTCCTATGAATTTCATCTGCCACAGGATAATGATAAAAAAGTTGAAGTAGAAATAATGATTTTTCATTTCGACAAAAAATAAAAACTATTGGCAACACCGTGTATAATTAATGGCTAGTTTTAGCTTACTTACGAAAACCCTCGCGGATTTTCTATTCGGTTTATATTTGCCAAATTAGGTGCTTAAACACGCCACTAATCATACACATCAACGTTGTAAGCAATTAACCGAAAAACCAACAAACAGATGGATTCACCAAAACATTTAAGCCATAAACCAATAATATCTGTAAATGACTATGATAAAATTGACGCACAATACAGAAAAAACACTGATGTAAGAGCTCTATCGATTGGAAATGCACAATATGACGAAGATGAAATTTCTTTAAAAGTTTGGAGACATACAGGAGAAAAGTGGACTAGACAAAGTGAGGAATTACCATTACATAGAAGTTTAGATTTGAATATTCTCTTATTAGGAGCATTAATGACCGATATTACTTCTGGTTACCCAAAAACTAATTTACGAGAAGAAATAGACAGAATAGATGATGTGGAAAATATTAAAGAATACTACAGAAATCACGAAAGCTTTTTAAAACCAAGACTAGAGGAATTAAGAGAAAAACTTAATGAATTTCTAAAATAATTAGAATCGATATAATAATTATGGAAGAACAAGCTAAATTTCCCGAATTACCTAGCGTTGAAAAAATAAAAAAATTAATAGCTGAATATGAAATTGCTGATTTAAAAAAAGTTTCATTCAACAAACTATCTGTTCAATTAAGAAAACTAAAATGGATTCCAATTCTAACTGCAAAATTAAATAAAGGATATCATATTGAACGAGCTAGAATAAATGAAACTGATGAAATATTCTATTCGGAAACAGACATTTCATACAGAAACGACTATGAAAATATTAAAACTTATGGTCGAGCTAATATGAAACATCAATCACTCTTTTATGGAGCAATTGAATCAGATGTTATAAAACATCCTAGATTAATTAATCTGCTCGAAACAAGTCAAATATTTAGGAATCTAGATAAAGTAAAAGTCGATAAAGCAGACTTTGTAATGACTATTGGAAAATGGAGAATAAAAGAAAACATTGAAGTTGCGGAAATGGTTTTTAATAAAGAATCTATTAAAAATTCAAAAGATGTTGAAAAATCTTTTAATTATCATCTAGGAAATTTAACTAAAGAACATCCTGAAAATCTGGAACAATTTCGTTTAATACTCGAATTTTTTTCCAACCAATATGCGAAAAAAAATATTGATAAAATTGAAGAAATATAGATTTAAGTCATTTATGACAGTAGTAGTTTTTTTTATTTGTTTACTCAAATATTTAGTATTCAATGTATGGGAATGTTTTCCTGTATACGGAACACTAAACAGAATAATAAGTTGGGTTTTTATACTTCCATTAATATTATATGGTTTATTTTTATCTATTCAAATTGTTGCTCACAATATTAAATTCAAAAAACTAAGAGACTTTAACAATTATTTAATTTTACCATTTATTGCTTTCGTAGTCTATTTTTTCTTTATTAAAGGAAGGTTTTAATAAATAGAGAACATATCATTTTCTTATTTCTTTTATAATGATCCGATAGCTCGGACTTGTCATCCGAGCCACAGGTTATTGGCCATACTAAACATTTAAGAATAAATCCCCCATGAGGTAATAATTCTTTCCAAACATTTGTAATTTAGCAAGTTGGTGGGAATTATAGATGAAGCCAATACTGGCTTAAACAAAACTTATACCGAACTCGGGCAATCTAAAAGTTTAATAAAAGTGCAAGAAGGTAAATTGAGACGCTATAATCATGATATTAATAAATTTGATACCTATTGGTATCATAGTGATCATCTAGGTAGTTCTAGTTATATCACCAATCAAAATGGAGTGGTCGCTCAGCACATGGAGTATTTACCTTATGGTGAAAGTCTAGTTGAAGAGCATCAAAACAGCTATAACGTACCTTATAAGTTCAATGCTAAGGAACTGGATAATGAAACTGGAAATTACTATTACGAGGCTAGGTATTATAACCCTAAATGGAGTACTTGGTTGAGTGTGGATCCGCTGAGGGAGAAAGGCTCTCAATATTCTCCTTATTGTTATACATTTAACAATCCCATAAACTTAACAGATCCCACAGGAGAATGGCCAGATCCACCAACTTGGAAAAAATTCAAAAACATATACACATATCTTTCAAAAAATTCAACAATATTTGTTTTTCAAGAAATACCACAACACTTTAGTAATGGTAGAGTTAACAACTATGTACGACAAGAAAATAAAATATATAAAAAAATATTGTTAAATCAAGGGAGTAAAGCAGGTAGTCCAATGGTATATATTTCGCAATCTATATCAGGCACACAAAATGATGATAATTCTCGACCAGCTTACAGGAAAACTTATGGAAGAACAACCTCTAATAACATATACTTTAAAGGTAATCAAAATACACTAAAAACAGATTTAACAGAATATGCTCAAAATATTATTAATACTGGCAGTATTGTTGATATACAAGGTAGAACAAATAGGCCGAGTGGAGCCACACTTTTGAACGGAACTATAAATGGTGAAACTAGAGATGATTGGACTACAAATGATTTAGTAAACGCTAGAGCAGAAACAATTTATAATGAACTAATGAGTTTGGGGGTTCCTGAAGAGCAAATGAATATTTTAGCTCCACGTTATAATGCTGAAACGAATACAATAATATCTATAAATCAAAAACCTAATTTAGAAATTCTTGGTATTAAACCTAAACAAATTAAAGAATAGAAATATGAAACTTTTTATTAAATTGATTTTGTTAATTTGTACAACAAATATAATGTTTTCTCAAACAGATACAATTAATCAAAATCAAATTACAATTAAAAAAATAGGAGATAAATATGAATATTGGAGTTTGAACTCTAAATTCACTGGTGTATTAAAAATACCTTTTGGGGATAACTATTGTTTTCAAATTATTCAAAAAGGTATTTTGACAAAAGACGAATGTAGTGCATTAGATGAGAATGAGAAAAAGTCTTTTTTTATTTGGTCTAATGTTGCAAAAGATTTTTCTCCCGATAATTACATTACTTATGATAAGCTTGAACAAAAAATAATTGAAAAACCCAATAAAACCAAAACGTTAAATGATTTAGATAGCATAATTTTAAATGAAAAGTTATACACATATAAAGGGATGGTTTATAGTGGTTATTTAAAACAAAATGACACATTATTTTTCTATTTTGAAGGAAAGAAAAGATTTTTGAATACTTATTTTTCAAATGGTAATATATCAGAATATATTGAGATAAATAATGATGTAAGAAAAAATGGTGTTTATATAGATTATGATAAAAATGGCGATATTTTGTCTCAAGGGATATTCTCAATGGATAAAAAAGAAGGGGAATGGATAGAGATATCAGAAGATAAAACAGTGTGTATAAATAATTACGTATTTGGAAAACTTAAAGGTTTGAATCATTGTTATCTGAACGATAAACTGGTTCTAATTAAAAAATACAATTATGGTAAGCTATCTTATTATATTAAAATTGTCTATAAAGATGGAAAAACTATACACTTAAAGTATGACAAGGAAAATCAATTGCTTTCCACATCAACTTATATTAAAGATCAGTTACAAGATTATGTTGTTCACAAATAATAATATAACAACTAAGATTTTATCGCGATAGCGCGGACTTATGATCCGTGCTAGAAATATTCTTGATTAGATAGGTTTAAGGCTAAATTTCTCCAATCAATAATAATGTGTTTCCAAATTTAGTTGAAGAGCACCAGAACAGTTACAACATACCTTATAAGTTCAATGCAAAGAAATTGGATAATGAAAGTGGCAATTATTATTATGAGGCTCGATATTATCATCCTAAATGGAGTACTTGGTTGAGTGACCCGTTCTTAATAAAGGCTACATAATTTTAAACATTACGTACAATAATGACGAACTTTGTAAACTTTACTCCATTGCAACTACAACGCTCAACGAGTAGATTAAAATGTACAATAGCAAAGACTTAATGAACAGCAAAGTAAAAGTGGAAACAAAAGACGAAATATCCAGAATCAAAGCGCTTCAAAAAGAAATTGAACAGCTGAAAAAGCTACCACTTAAAAAAGATCTCGATGCTATGGTATTAGACACCTAGCTGAAAGTAGCTGCTGAAGATCTTGGCTACAAATCCGTTAACGAGCTAAAAAAGTTAAGTATAAAGCCCTAACAAAGGCTATTGAGAAATCTAAGAGCTTTGCTATTCGGTTTGTATAAACTATTTTAGGCGCTCAAACCACGCAACTAAACTTTTACATAAACGCTACCTAATTCTAAAAGCCGAAAAATCTAGAAAAATTTGAACTATATTTTAGACATATTTGATGAAGAAAAAAAAACCTGTGAATATCGTGGAGAAATATATCATGTAAAGGACAATGGCTCAATTTATAGATGCAGAAAACCTGGAAAAAGAAAAAGACCATTGGATGAAAAATGGACTTTAGAAAATCCATGTAAGCAGAAAGGTTATATGAACTTTTCATCAGAAACAGTACATAGAATTGTAGCAACAGCTTTTCATGGAAAACAACCTTCTGAAAAACATATTGTCGACCATATTGACACTAACAAAAAAAATAATAGACCTGAAAACTTAAGATGGATAACTAGATTAGAAAACATCTTACTAAATCCAATCACTCTTTCAAGAATAATTTTTAAGTATGGAAGTATCGACAATTTCCTTACAAATCCCTCTAATCCGATTGATGGCGAACTTGAACAAAATTTTGATTGGATGCGAACGGTTACAAAAGAAGAATCTGATAATGCCAGAAACAACTTAACAAATTGGGCTAAAGAAGGTAAAATTCCAACGGGAGGACAATTAGGAGAATGGATTTTTAATCAAAAAATCACTCAAACCCAATCTATTCCTCAACCCAATTACATAATGTCTAAAACCCCTAATGCGGCACAACGCATTATTTTTCACAACGATATACCAAACGAATTTCCAAGCACACCACAAACTATTGAAGGAAATCCATTGAAAATATATAATGAGAGTTTGAAAGAGGGAACAACTTTCTTTCGAAATCACAATGGAGAATATGTGGTTGTGAAAAGTGAATTTTCTAAAGATGGGCAGTCTATATATGTAATTACACGAGCTGATTATGTATGGAGAGAACAAGACGATGGAGAGTATATTCCTGTACCAATAACTGAACTTAAGGAAAAAGTCTCTATTGAAGATTTACCACATGTACTTACTGAAATAACCTATGAAAATGATTTGTATGTCCATTCAAAAGTAGAATCGGGATTCCATCCTACAGAAGAGCTAAAAGAAATATTCAAAGGTTATACAAAAAAGGGATAGTATTGGCAGAGAAGTTTTTGATGATTATTGAAAAGTTTAAAAAATTAGGCACAACACCGGATATAATTATTTGCTTTGGCTAATGCTTATCTGGAAAATTTCTTTGGAATTTTCTCCGTAAGTATTTGTTTACTAAATTAGTTGCTGAACCACGCAACTAGTCATACACAAAACGCTAAACGTGAATTAATTCAAAAGAATACTTATAATCTATTAATCCTTTACTTTTCTCATTGTCAATCCACGCTTTTTCTTCGTGACTTAATTCTCTTATCTCTTTCGCATTATACTTTTCGAATTTTGAAACAATTTCATCTAAAATATCTATTTCAGCTTTATCAAATAATGTACTCTTAAATATTTTTGATGGGATTTTAATAAACTCTTCACCAACTAAACCACTTGGATATTGAACTGAAATTAAATCAACAATTTGCTGGTCTGAAAGGTAATCGAATAATGTTCTAAATTTCTTAGGAACTGGACCGTGTGTATGAGCAAAATAACGTGTTCCACTTATTGAAACACCTGTTAATTTGTAATTTAAAAAATCTGAATAAAATAATAGTTTATTCATTTTGGTAGGAGTTACTTGTACCTTTTCAGTAAAATACACTACCATTTCAACAAGTTTATCAAAATTTGGTTTTTTATAACCTGAAAAATTATCAGGCAAAACATTATAATCAAAAACATAGTCAATCAATTCTTGCTTTCTTTTATTTAGTTCTTCTTCCTTTCTAACTTTGGCAATATTTTTTAAAAACTTCTCTCTTTGAGATTCTGAAATTTCATTATTACTTTTTATCAATCCTTTTAATGTTCCTTCACTATTAATTACAGCTTTTAATAAAGCAGCATTAGCCAAACTAGGAACTTCTCCTTTTTCATAATTACTATAACTATTAACACCTAAACCTAATACTTTCGTTATATCTGCATAACTAAAAGAGTATTTTTCTCTAAATTCTCTTATTTCTTCTGCAAATGGAACATTATGTTTATCTCTATACTGATTATAAACTTGATTTAAATTAAATTCATCTAACTCTGTGGTTGTAAATGACTCACCACTATCTTCACAAAAATAACTCTTGTGATTATACTCAAATTCTTCTTTTCGAAAAACCAAAATACTCTTCTCAATTTGTAAGGTCATTTCCTTACCTGTGATTGGACTTTTCATAATTGTTTGTTTTTTAGTTTAATTTCTTAAGTGGAAATTCCATTGGATGTTCCGCCTTATGAAAAGAGATGCAAACTGCTCCTCCAGTCATTTTTGAAATAGTCAATTTAATATAGACTTGTTGACCTTTAATAACCTTTCCGAAAACCCACATTTCTGTTCCACCTTGTTGAGTTTCTTCTAAAGGACCTTCACTGTAATCCTTTACTTCTAAATTCAAAATTATTTCTTCACGCATTTTAGGGGTAATACTTAAATCTGCAAGATTCTGAATACTGTTTTTAGGACGATTGTAGAAGATTATGCCTAAAGACTTAATAATCGCCTGAAGTTCTTGCAAAAAAAGTTTGATAACTAACTTATCTGCCATATTAACGTGTTAAATTCTTCGCAAATATAAGTATAATTAATTTACTACAATTTTAAAGTGATATTATTAACATATTATCAACAATAAATCAACTTTAAAGTGAATAAGGAAGATTTGACAAAATTTTTGTAATACATTTAAACCTAGAGCATACTTTCGAAAGTCTATCGGACTTTCTATCTGTGATTTATTTACTAAATTAGTTGCTTAAATACACAACAAAATCATATAATAGACGGTTGTGCATAATTATGAATAAAAATAAGGAAGAAGACAAGCACAAAAAACTAGTAATATTTAATGCCATAGCAATTGTATTAGTCCTATGGATTGTCAGCTGGTTAATAATAGATTATTTCATTTTTCCAAAAACTTTTTTAGATAATCAAACAGTAATAAGTGAACGTGGAGCTTTTGGAGATAAATTCGGGTTTGTAAATTCATTGTTTTCAGGATTAGCATTGACTGGAATTATAATTTCTATTTATTTCCAACAAAAAGAATTGTCACTGCAAAGGGACGAGTTAATTGAAACTAGAGAAGAGTTTAAAGATCAGAATTTTCAAACTACATTTTTCAATCTTCTAAAAACACAAAGGCAACTTGCAGAAGAGATAAAAATCGATATTTGGGATGTAAATTCGTCAAATGAGCCCAAAAAAACTGAAATTACTGGAAGGTTTTTCTTCAATAACTCTAAATCGGAATTAAGAAGAATATTAAATGCATTGGATTTTGAGTCATATGTAAATTATTTTGATTGGAAAGATTATTCAAGAATATTCGATCCTTCTGGTGATGAATACATAAAGAATTTAGACAATTTAAAAAAAATATCATATTCGATTAGTTATTATAAAATATCAAAGGAAATCTGGGAAGATTCTAAAAATTTGGATAAAATTGAATTAGCTAGGATTTCATATGGGATTTTTTTACATAGGTTTCATTTTGTCATGGGTCATTACTTTAGGCATTTATATCATATTTTAAACTTTTTGGAAGAAAAAGAAACGGAAAGAAAAATAGATAAGAAAGATTCCGATATACAAGACGTAATTAATGAATATCAAACTTATGCAAATTTTATTCAGGCTCAAATGACAACTCCTGAACTATTTCTTTTATTCTATAATTCTTTATCCTTTCCAAAGCTTCAAAGTCTCTTAATTAGATATAACATTCTTGAAAACCTAGCAATAGAAGATTTGATTTTAAAAGAACATAACTGTGTTCAAGGTATTAATTTAAAAAGCAGATCTGAATTACTAAAATAAATATAAACAACTAAAAACTGAGTTAATAAGCAAAATTAAGACGGTTATGATTAGTTGCCTGTACTCGACTATTTACTAAAATCAATAATAAAATACAAAAGATCTATTTTTAACCAAACTTGACCAAAGATTGAATAAACAAAATGACAACAAAAGAATACATAGATATAGTAAGCAAAAGACTTCAATCTGGAATATCAAGAGAACATTCATATAGAGGAGATTTAGAAACACTAATTAGAGAATTAGTAAAAGGAATTGAAATAACAAACGAACCTGCAAACGTAACTGATTGTGGAAACCCAGATTATGTAATCACAAAAGGAAAAATTCCTGTTGGTTACATTGAAGCAAAAGATATTGGAAAAGACTTAAACAGTAAATCGTATAAAGAACAATTTGGACGTTACAAAAAAGCACTTGACAATCTAATAATTACAGATTACATATGGTTTCAATTCTTTCAACACGGAGAGTTAGTTCATGAAATAAAAATCGGAGAAATTGAAAACAATTCAGTTAAACCAATTCCCGAAAACTTTTCAAAGTTTGAGAACTTAATAAAAGACTTTTCTACTCACATTGGACAAACCATAAAATCGTCAAAAAAATTGGCAGTAATGATGGCTGGTAAAGCACGTCTATTACAAGATATTTTAGAACGTGTAATTACATCTGATGAAGAAACACAGGAAAACACTTCCTTAAAAGGACAATACGACACTTTTAAACAGATATTAATTCACGATTTAAAACCTAAAGATTTTGCAGACATATACGCTCAAACTTTGGCTTATGGAATGTTTGCAGCTCGTTTGCACGACCCAACTTTAGACGATTTTAGCCGACAAGAAGCAGCGGAATTAATACCAAAATCAAATCCTTTTTTACGTAAACTTTTTGGATACATTGCTGGACCAGATATTGATGAAAGAATTGTAACAGTAGTTGACAACCTTGCAGAAGTTTTTAGAGCTACAAACGTTGAACAACTTTTAAAGAATTTTGGAAAAGCAACTCAAATGCACGACCCAATAATTCACTTCTACGAAACTTTTTTGGCAGAATACGACCCAAAATTACGTAAAGCAAGAGGTGTTTGGTACACACCAGAACCAGTTGTAAATTTTATAGTTCGTGCAGTTGACGATATTTTAAAAAACGAATTTGATTTACCACAAGGTTTAGCAGATACGAGTAAAACCAAAATAAAATTAGACACTCAAACGCCTGATAAACGTTCTGCAACAGGATATAAACAAATAGAAAAAGAAGTACACAAAGTTCAAATACTTGACCCAGCAACAGGAACAGGAACATTTTTAGCAGAAGTTGTAAAATTTATTTATAACAAAAACTTCAAAGCAATGAAAGGTGCTTGGAGTGGCTATGTAGAAGAACATTTAATACCAAGATTAAACGGTTTTGAGTTGTTAATGGCTTCCTACTCTATGGCACATCTTAAATTAGATATGTTACTAACGGAAACTGGTTATAAATCAACTAAAAATGAACGTTTAAATGTTTATTTAACCAATTCACTAGAAGAACATCACAAAGATACAGGGACTTTATTTTCTAATTGGTTAAGTAGTGAAGCTAATGAAGCTAACCATATAAAACGTGATACACCTGTTATGTGTATTATTGGTAATCCACCATATAGTGGAGTTTCATCAAATAATGGAATTTGGATTACAGATTTAATTGACAAATACAAAAAAGAACCAGATGGCAGTAAATTAAAAGAACAAAATTCAAAATATCTAAATGACGATTATGTTAAATTTATTAGATATTCTGAATTTTTAATTAATAAAAACGGAGAAGGAGTCTTGGCTTTTATCAGTAATAATGGATACATAGACAACCCAACTTTTAGGGGAATGAGAGCAGTACTCGCTGAATCTTTTAATGACATATATATTATTGACCTTCACGGAAGTACAAAAAAGAAAGAAGTTGCACCTGACGGCTCATTAGACCAAAATGTCTTTGATATTATGCAAGGAGTAGCTATTATAATTGCTGTAAAGAAAAATAATGATAAAAATGATGCTACAATTCATCATTATGATTGCTATGGCAAAAGAGATTACAAATATAAATTCCTCATAGAAAATTATTTAGGCTCAATAAATTTTGACTTATTCAAACCAAGTTTACCATTTTATAATTTCTATAGTATTGACGACCAACTTCAAGAACAATATTATAAACTAATAAGTTTAGATAAATTATTCATTAATAATTCAGTAGGTATTAAGACATCAAGAGATAATTTATTGATAGCAGAAAGTAATACGATTTTAAAGGAAAACCTTAAATACTTTTTTGAAAATGAGGAAAAAGATGTCGAACAAAAGTTTGGTATCAAGTTTAACTCAAAGTGGAAACACCAAAGCCTTATTGATACACTAGAATATGAAGTTATTACAGAAGATATTAAAGGAATAACTTATAGACCATTTGATAATATGTTTGTTTGTTACAACAGAAGTTTAGTGGATAGAGATAGAATTAAGGTAATGAGAAACTTACAATTCAAAAATAATTCTTTGATTGTAGGCAGACAAGGTCAAGCAGTCGCTGGAGATTCTTGGAATTTAATTTTTACAACGAATACAATTAGTGATATGAATGTATTCGCTCGTGGTGGTGGTATGGCTTTTCCTCTTTATTTATATCCAAGTATTGAGGATGGGATATTCACTGAAGAGAAACGTAAACCAAATCTCAATTTAGATATTATAACTGAAATTTCAGAAAAACTAGGTTTAACTTTTACTAACGAAAAAGAACAAACTAATAACACTTTTGCACCAATAGATATTTTAGATTACATCTATGCAGTTCTACACTCGCCTACTTACAGAGAAAAATACAAGGAGTTTTTAAAAATAGATTTCCCAAGAGTTCCTTATCCAAAAGATGAAAGAACGTTTTGGAGTTTAGTAAAACTTGGTAAAGAAGTAAGAGAAATTCACTTGTTAGAAAGCACGAAAGTTGAAGATTACATTACAAGTTATGAAATGGCAGAAGATGCAGAAAACGACCATAATGTAATTACAACAAAAATTGGAAAGAAAGATTGGGAAATAACCGACACCGAAAAGCAATTGGGTAGAATTTGGATAAACGAAAGCAAATATTTTGACAACATTCCTGTAACTGCTTGGGAGTTTTATATTGGAGGTTATCAACCAGCACAAAAATGGCTGAAAGACAGAAAGGAAAGAGAATTAAAATTTGAGGATATTTTACATTATCAGAAAATTATAGTTGCTCTAACTGAAACAGATAGAATAATGAAAGAAATAGATAAAATAGAAATTGAATAAAGATAACGCTAAAGCTATAGACGTTTGCAATTCGCTTCAGCCATCACACCCATCACACAAGCCTAAAAGTGTAAAAGAGTATATCTTTCCAACGTTATCAACAAATCGGAACAATAAAACTTCACACTTAAGACGTAAATAGCATATACATCCATTAGGGAAGATATAACATTATATTCGTAATATTCAACAACTAAATTATGAAAAAAAAGAAACCATATTGGTATAGGTATTTAAGATATTGTTTTAATTGTTTATGGCATCACCTACTTTTTCCTGTAGGTACTGAAAGTGATGATTTTAGCAAGCAGTGGAGAAAAGATTAGTTATCCTAGAACATTTAAAATTAAGTTGATAAAATAATGACCTTTAAAAAGTAATTATAGCTGTAGATTCTTGTAATACTGGACCTTATCCGTTTCATCCTTGTTTACAAATAATTATTTCCCATACCCTCCAAAAAAACTTTTTATTTATTGAGATTGAAAATTATTTTTTTTAACTATTGTTTTCATTTTTATTATTGATTTTATTTATTGATATTTTTGGTTTTATTCTAACACTAGTTTGAAATCAGCAACACCGTTGTTGTAAATCAGCAATAGCGTTGTTGCATTGTAGAAATGGTCTAGCAACAACGGGAGATACTATAAACGCTAGGATTTTACCATTGTGTGACAATGACAGCAACAGTCCAGCAACAATGTTGTTGCTATCCATCAACAACGTTTTTTCAATAATACTGCTGCTAGATTTTTAAGTTATAATCGATAATCAAATTTGCTCAACTTCATCTGCATTAAAATCTCTTTTAATTTTTTGTATTAAGAATTTTATTAAATCATCCTTTTCAAAATTAGAAGCTGGATCGTAAAGATATCTGTACACGTCAACAACTCTTTTTTCATAATAATGCCCATGAACAGGGAATTTGCACAAATCCTCTGTGGCCCATTGTGTAAATGGTGATGACTTCCAAGCCGTTACCAAAAACATTAATATTTGATAATTTTTTTTCATTGTTTGATAATTTTATAATAAAAACTAACAATTATTTTCTCACAATTACTCAGTACTGATAATCAGTTACTTAAATACTAAAATATCATTAAAGATGTGAGAAAGTGTGAGAAAATGAATTACACCTCTCACACATTCTCACACTTTCTCACGTACTTTCATCTTGTTATTAATATATAATATGTTGATAATCATATCACTAATGCCTCGTGAGAATTGTGAGATAAATATTTCATGTAAAATTTGAGTTTTCATATATATTAAAAAGGTATATCTCCCTGTTTATCTTCTAAAATATTCCCAATTGATTCCTTGAGCGGTTCTGTTTCCATATTTGGACGGTATGGCACTGGAGGCATTTCAAATTCCTGTAAGCTGACCTCTGATTTAATAAGTTCGCTGATATCATCCGGCATTTTCAT
Organism: Psychroserpens sp. Hel_I_66; assembly: GCF_000799465.1. NCBI lineage: Bacteria > Pseudomonadati > Bacteroidota > Flavobacteriia > Flavobacteriales > Flavobacteriaceae > Psychroserpens > Psychroserpens sp. Hel_I_66. Next base: position 2,639,017 of record NZ_JUGU01000001.1, read on the forward strand.
TAGATCTACAATAATTGCACTAGATTGTACGCGAGGAAGACCTTTTTTAAAATCTACTCTTGGTGTATAGGAATGATAACTTGAATCCTTTTCTAATGCTTCTTTCATAGTCGATTTGGCTGGAGCCGAATCCCTGTACTGCGTATACCACTGTCTCTGTAACTTGGAATAGCAATTGCTAAACTGAAAATAAAAAAAGCTACCCTCCAGTTTAATCTCGCGACCTACTTTAATCTTATCATGATCGACACCTCGCATACTTGCGATAAAACAATCCCACCATCTTGAATTAATACTACTGCTGGTAAGTTTTCTCATTTGTGCAGTAGTGATCTTAGTAAAATGATCTAATATCTCACTTTGGGTAAACGGAAAGTCTATGACGTCCTTTAGAACATTATAAAATGCTGTAAACGTGCTAATGTTTTTTAACATTCTTTTGTTGCAGTCTGGCATCCTTGCTTGGTAAACATCCATTAACAATCTATACTCCTTATTGAAGTTTTTCTCTACCAATGCCCTATTCTTTAAAATGTTTACTGTGATATGCGTAACACCTTCATCTATGATATCATTAAGCTCATTAAATGCCTTTTCATCTTCCTCATTGAAATCGGTTCTATTCATGTCGTTCCAAACAACCCTTGTGATAATTGCTGCATTATCTGGATATTCATTCCCTGTCAAAGAAACACCGCACAGAACAGGGATATTATCTGTGGCCACCCTACTTTCAATTTTCCCAATTTTCTTACCTCTCAAGTCCCATACGGATTTTATAGTTCCATCAAGTTCGCTGTCCCCCCTGCTATATTCGGACCACTCTAAAAGGGCATTGTTAAATTGTGCCAGCTCTCTAATAGTAGCTGTCTTTGTTGCATTCTTTCCTTCGAGGTTCGTCGCTGTCTGCGGTATTCCCCACAGACTCTTGACCGCGTGGTTCAGTTCGTCCTTACCCGTTCCCGGAGGACCATAGCTAAAATTTATTGGGAATCCTTTTAAGTTTTTAGCAACAATGTCATGGAACATGCAACTAATGGCATGGAAAATAGATGATATTGCGTGGGAACGATGGACACGTTTTATTTTTCCGAAAAACTCCAAGGATGATATTGTGCCAGGAATGTGCCTAAACTGTTTTTGCGGAGTGTATTTATGGGGATTATTGCGATATATTATGTTTGCTGATGGAACATAATAACTGATTTCTTTAAATTGGAAACATCCATTCTGATCAATATCAATATTTTCTCCATCGGGAACTACGACTAGATTATTAAATAGATAAAAACCTTCATGTTGCCATCCAAGAACCTCTAAACTCCTCCCATTACCCATCTTATCGAATAGCATAGCCTGTAATCTCAAAAGGTCCTCATTTTTCCCATGCCACCTGAAATTTCCAAAATTGGTCATTGCCTTTTGAAAAGAGCCATGACTGTTGAATGTTTCACTCGGTACATCAAAAACAAATGATTCGTTAAATACATTTTTTGCAGAAACCAGTTTTTTTGGAAAATCCTCGTCTCTCATGTGCTGAATAATATTAATCGAAAAATTGCTGACATTGTTGAATTTGTAAGGAGGGTCGCTGTTTATTTGGCTATATACCTTATTGTTGGCCTGAAACATTTGGTACTTTTTAATATCCGAAAGTATTTGATCGGACATTTCTATTTCATAAGGTAACTGATACTCATTATCTGAAATAAAACGTTGTTCCTTAATGTTGGACCTGCTAGAGTCAAACTCTTTGATCCATTTATTAATTGTGGTCATGGATACACCACTATCATTTTGCAACCACTTCTTATATGGACCTATTAAAGTGTCATCAGAAATTTCGCTTAGCAAATCACACAGGTTTTTTGCGATTTTTACTTTAGCAATCTCATCCTTACCGTTCAGTTCATCCAGAAGTAACCTGAAGCCATCCGTCTTTTCCGTTTCAACCTCTAAAACAGCTAATAGACCATTTTTATCAATTTCCTTTACATTCATTCTGACAAAATCATCTGGATCGCAATCCTTGAATTTTATTACGAAACATCTAAAACCGCATGACAGAAATCTAGGTATGTTTTTCAATGAGGATTTTTGCCCAGCAATATCCCCGTCCATGCAAAAGACTACCGAGTCAGTGTACTTTTTAAGCTCCTTAATCTGATTATCGTGTATTGAAGTTCCACAGGGCGCTATGGCATTTAATATTTCATTTGTTTGGAAGGAGATAACATCATTGTAACCTTCCATAATATATGCAATATTGTTACTTCTTATCTCTTGCTTAGCCAAGTGCATTCCATACCAAATATGGTCCTTTTGATAGAGCTCGGTAGTTTTACCATTGAGCCATTTCACCTTAGGTGGATTTTTCAGTTCTCTGCCCGCAATACTCACGACTTCGCCAATAGAATCAAAAATGGGGTACACGACTCTATTAAAGAAAAAATCATGATTATTTGATATTACACTTATATCCTGCCCCTGCTTAACGATTCCCCTTTCCTTAAAATTATTGTACACAAATTTATCTCCTGGAGCGTATCCTATTTTATATGTTTTGATTATTGCGTCAGTGTACTTCCTCTTTCCGAAAATTTCTTTGAACGCCGGGTGGTTCTTGTCGAGAGTCTTTAAGTTGTTATGGTACATTTCAACAACATTATTTAAATAAGGTCGTACCTCATTTTTCCTAAGTTGTTTTTCTTGAAATGACTTTGCCTCCTTGGAGTTGTCATAGACTATCTCCTTAGATTGATTTTTGGCAATGTACTCAATGGCATCTATATAATTATAACCCTTTGCCATCAAGAAACTAAGAGCGTTGTTACCGCCCTTTCCCGAAGAAAAATCTTTCCATATTTGTTTCCTTGGACTTACCATGAAACTTGGGGTTTTTTCTTTCGTAAAAGGTGATAATCCCTTTAAATTTGAGCCTTCTTTTTTTAAATCGACAAAGTCCTTGACTATATCCTCTATTTGAGTACTGTCAATTAAATTTTCAATAAATTCTTTGGATATATAAGCCATGATTAATTAAATAGTTTAAAAGTTAAAGACTTTGCTATTTGGCTTATTGGTTGAGAAATAATTGTAAAAAATTTTCTCTCTTTAAGATTGAATATCTTATATTGCATACGTTTGGTGGTGTTTATTCAAACAACATAAAAACCCTATTGAATCGTGGTGGATTCAATAGGGTTTGTTCGTTTTATTAAAATTGATTCATTTTTTTCAAAGCAAGTAGCACCTCACTTTTCTTATATCTTACTTTTGCTCCAATACGATAAGCTGGGAATAAATTATCTTTCGTGTATTTCCAAAGAGTTACGAGTGAAATAGAAAGTAATTTAGCAGTTTCTTCTCTGGTCAATAAAATTTCGTCGTCCTTTTGATACTGTGAATCTTGTTTAAGAGCCAATTTAATTTCCCCTATGAGTTTGGGAATAAATTTAGATTCATTGGTGTTTTCAATTTGTAAAACTTGCTTTGTCATGTCCTTTGTTTTAGGATTATATGACAAATCTAGTTTAGATTAATTGTATTTAATTAGTTGGGTATGCCCATCAAATACCCAAGTTAATCATTCGGTCAATAACAAAATTCCTAGCTTTTTTTATTTTTTCCTGTTGAACATAGACTTTTTTATTGTGGTCTAGTTCATTAGGTTTAAGATCTTCTGGTTTATCAGCTTTTATTGATGCAATATCATGTTTACGAAAAGCCTTTCTTAAATTACTAAGAGAACTATTCGAAATTTTCTTTAATTCTCTAGCATATTCAGAAGCTGTAAGATTCTCGAAATCATCCAGAGGAAGACCAACTAAATTCTTAAGTCTTTCTAGACTTACATAGTCAGAACCACCAATTTTAGAATTAAATACTTTTAAATATTTGAATTGGATATCTATATCTAGGATTTCAAAATTAACATCCTTTTCTCTAAGTATATCAATGAAAGAAAATTGTTCTAGTGGTGTTAAATTTCTATAACCCGTAGTACCTTTATTTAAGGCACTTGCATCTTGTATGATTAAAAGTTCTTTTAAATAAAGACTTAATGCTTTTATCTTACCATATTCAATCCATTTGTCCATAAAAACTTTAAAACAATCATAAACCCGGTCATTCGTAGATAAATATCGTAATATGTGATGATTTTCACTATTTTCCCAAATCCATATTAACCAGTCTTCACTCTTAAAAAATTCTTCCTGGTCCATTTCATAAAATCGTAAAAATTCACTTTTAGAATTAGGAGTTTTTAAATATTCTGAAAAATTCCATATTTCGTTGTGTTTTTCATTCAAATAGTTAAGTTTATCTTCATGAGTTAGGTATTGACCTAATTCAAATTTAATTTCCTCTTTAGGAAGCTCATATCTATATTTAAAATATTTTTGAAGAATATCTTGAAGATCATTTAAAATATGGTTTACAATTTTAGGATTTAACTGATAGTCAAAAAAGTTGTATAAAACCTCTGTTCCTTCTATATGAAAATTCTCGTTCGGTTTTACAAATACATTGTAATCTTCTTTAGGGAACTCATGACCTTTAAGAAAAATATTATTTTCTATAAGTTGAATCAATTGATCTTCATTAAGATTATATCCTTTGTCCAACGTAATAACATTTCTACACTTTGAGAAGTCCTTGTTCATAGTTTATCAAATTTGTTATTTTGCCTGTCCCAATACTCACTAATTTTTTTGATGTGTTCATCTTGAGAAGCCTTTACATAATGGGTAAATTGAGCAATTGACTTATGTCCAGTTGCTGCCATGATTGTACTATTATCAATATCACCAGATAGAAACAAAACGCTACAAAAACTGCGTCTACAACTATGGCTAGTAATTAGCTCATATTTTGGATAATGGTCAAACTTTTTACGCTTTGTTTCTGGATCCATTTTGTAACCGGGAGTTAATTGGTTTATACCTACATCTCTACAAATTTCTTTTATATAAATATTAAATTTCTGACTTGATATCTTTGGCGGTAGTTTACCTTCCCTTTTTTCTAAAATTGATTTGAATTGAGGATGTATTGGTATAGTTAAGTTTTGATTGGTTTTGTGTGTGGTTATATTAATAACATTATTAAAGATGTTTTCTTTTGATATCCTTAAAAGATCCGATATTCTCAAACCAGTTCGTAATCCTATCACAAATAAGTCTCTAGTGTTGTCTAAGCGTTCTGAAGAACTAAAATCGTGATTATATATAAGATTAATTTCTTCATCATTAAGATAGGTGTCGATAGTATCGTTTTTAGGCAAGTTAAAATCCCTATGCTTATATTTTGGGTTTATTGGTAAACCATCCATTTCTGCATTTCGACAAAACGTTTTAATTCTTGAAACAATGGAACCTATAGTATTGTTACTTAACTTTTCTTCATTGACACAATATGAAATAAATTTACTATGAAAAGTTAAATCGATATCCTCAAACCTTAATTTTTGCTTACTATGGTTTTCAAAAGCTTGTAATTTCGACAAGGTTGTACTATAATTATTAAGTGATCGTTTCTTTAATTTTGCTCCATTAAACAAGCGTTCCTCTGCTCCTTTAACGAATAACTCTACCCAATCGACAAAATATACCTTAGAGCTTTCATCAACAGACGTTCTGTTAAAAAATATACTTACATTCTCCTTAAGCCAAATCTTAGAAATGTGTTTAGAAGTATTATACTCCAAATTATAATTATCAAAAATGAATTTTTCCAACTTAGACAATTGGCTATTTAATATATCTACATTAAGAGTTGAAGAATTTATTTTAATCCGCTGTTTTGATATAGACCAATTTTTAGGTTCAACATTAATTCCAGTTCGTACTTTTTGGTCGATTCTATTGCTATCCCAAAAACGTATGTATATACTGCTGTACTTTTTTTTACCTTTAACAATGAAAAACTTAATAGTCATCTAAAATATTTTGCCGAAATATTGCCGAAATTAGTTAATTTTATTTAATTCACCTTAATTCATTTTAATAAAAAGATGAAATCTTACTAACATAACACGTTAAACAACAGATATTTTCGTCTATTCCAGGGGTTTTAATAAAAAATAAGATTAAGCGTGGTGACTTCCGCCTTGAGTACCAAAAGGCTTCAACATATCGTTGAGGCCTTTTTTTATTTGCATTTTTAAACGTAACTTTGATATCACACCAACCTAACCTCATAACTTAATTATCATTTCCCAAATCCAATAACTATGATAGACCAATTTCTGTCAAATTTTCAAGATGGTGTTTACCATATTCTCAATATAAATGCCTACGATCACATTTTATTTTTAATCGTGCTCACAGTGCCTTACTTGTTTAAGGATTGGAAACGTATCTTTATACTAATTTCAATATTTACAGCAGGTCACTGCATTTCCCTTGCGTTGACTACCTACGACATAATCAATGTAAATATCAAACTTATAGAGTTTCTTATCCCAATTACAATCATTATAGTAGCTATATTTAATGTATTTACATCTGGTAAAAAATCTCATGGCACAACAATAGGGCTTGTCTTTTTTGCAACTCTTTTTTTTGGTCTCATTCATGGTCTAGGATTTTTAACTACGTTTGAGCGTTTAATTTCTTCTTCGGAAAATAAGCTATTAGCTCTTTTAGAAATTGGTCTGGGTATTGAAGTTGGACAACTCTTTATTGCCTTTATCGTGATTTTTGTGAGTTTTCTTTGTCAAACTATTTTTAGATTCTCAAAGCGTGATTGGGTAATGGTAACATCTTCAATTGTGATAGGTTGTTTGATCCCTATTTTGATAAAAAGTGAATTATTTTCATAGTTATTGAATGGTTCTTATATATTTTGATAAAACTTTAACGTTATCAAAGTCTTAAAAGCGCACAAACATTTTTAATAATTATTACATTTGAATTATAACTTTTATAGTTAAGTTGATGTTTCCGAAGAAAATAAAACACTTCTAAATCCATATATGTCCAAGAAAAAACAATTACGTTACGACAAGGCTTATTTAAGAATTGCGAAAGAATGGGGTAAACTATCCCACTGTAAACGTAAGCAGGTTGGCGCGATAATTGTAAAAGATAGAATGATCATATCAGATGGTTACAATGGTACACCAACAGGTTTTGAGAATTATTGTGAAGATGATGAAGGCTACACAAAGTGGTACGTGTTACATGCTGAGGCTAATGCCATTTTAAAAGTGGCAGCCTCAACACAATCCTGTAAGGGTGCCACGTTATACATTACGCTATCGCCATGTAAGGATTGTAGTAAACTCATCCATCAAGCGGGAATTATTAGAGTAGTTTACCACCAAGGTTATAAGGATGATTCCGGATTGCAATTTTTAGAAAAAGCAGGCATACAAATAGAATTAATTGAAGATGTAACAGTATAAATGACGTTTAACAAAAAATACATTCCGCTAATTATTGGAGTTGCAATTGCAATAGGTATTTTTATTGGCGGAAATCTAAACTTTACAGATACTTCAGATCGTTTATTTACTTCAAACAGCAAAAAAGACAAACTCAACAGACTTATAGATTACATTGATTATGAGTACGTTGACGATGTCAATACAGATAGTATTGTCGATGTTACGGTAAATGGTATTTTAGATAATCTTGATCCACATTCTACATACATTCCTAAAAGTGAATTGGAGCGCGTTACCAATAACATGAAAGGTGATTTTGTAGGTTTAGGAGTCAATTTCTACACTTACAAAGACACCATAACCGTTATAAGAACCATTAAAGATGGTCCAAGTGAAAAAGCCGGTATTAAAGCAGGAGACCGCATTTTAATGGCAGATGGAGATTCTATCTTTGGGAAAGAATGGAGCAACGCAGATATTATCTCTAAACTAAGAGGAGAAAAAGGCTCTAAAGTAAAAATCACGGTTTACCGTAAAGGTGAAAATAAACTTCTCGAGTTTAAAGTTAAAAGAGACATCGTACCAATTAAAAGTGTAGATGCTGCTTACATGCTTACCGATAAATTAGGTTACATAAAAATAAATAGGTTTGCAGAGTCCACATATAAGGAATTTAAAGATGCTCTGGATATTCTTCAAAATCAAGGCGCGACCCAGTTAGCTCTTGACTTACGCGATAATCCTGGAGGGTTTTTAGGTATTGCAGAGCAAATTGTAGATGAGTTTTTAGAAGATGACAAACTCATATTGTTCACTAAAAACAAAAGCGGAAAAGTTGAAAAAAGCTTCGCTACGAGCAAAGGTGATTTTGAAGAGGGTGAAATTTATATTCTTATCAACGAAAGTTCTGCATCGGCAAGTGAGATTGTTGCAGGTGCATTGCAGGATAACGACAAAGGCACTATTGTTGGACGACGAAGTTATGGCAAAGGCCTGGTGCAACGCGAAATGTCTCTGGGAGATGGTAGTGCTGTGCGATTAACGGTTTCTAGATATTACACACCCACTGGTCGTTCTATTCAAAGACCATATGATAACGGAAAAAGCAACGATTATTACAATGATTACAACAAACGCCTTAGAAGCGGTGAGTTTGAGGATGCAGAGCAAATTGAAATTGCAGACTCCTTAAAATTTAAAACTCCAAAAGGCAAGATTGTCTATGGTGGAGGTGGGATAATTCCCGATATTTTTGTTCCGTTAAATACAACTTCAAATAATGAAACCTTAAACTACCTCAAAAGACGGGAATACATAAGTAATTTTGTTTTTGAAGAATTAGATAAAGATCGTAGTTTTTATGATAATGTTACCACCAATGACTTCATTGCCAATTTTGAGGTTAGCGATGATATTGTCATAAAATTTCAGAATTTCGTGAATTATCGAGAGCGAACCAATATAACGTTTGTAGCTTACCATGAGCAAATGAAACGTCTTATAAAATCTGAATTGGCCCAACAGCTCTACGGAAGCAATGCTGCTGAAAAAATCATTAACGAAACAGATGATATGATTGAGGAAGTGATTATGCTAAGTCGAGGCAACGACTACTTTGAGGTCAATCTTTCCGAACAAAATTAAATATTAAACTTTATCGTGTACTTTGGTATGTTGACCGTTGTTCCACAATGTCAAAATATCGGTTGCCACTTGTGCTCCACTTCCACATGCAATTGCATACTGGCTTCTCCAACCTGCTAAAGTTCCTGCCACATAAAGACCTTTTGTGATTAAATGATCTTCATTTTTTAACCAAATTCGGTTTTTTTCAATAGCTGCTCTTGGGTGTGGCTCAACGTAGTTCTCCAGCCCTTTAATGGTCAATAAATTTGTATAGCCAACAGTTATGACGACCGTTCTTGAATGGTAAATGTTTTTATTTGTTGTGACGGTAAATCCTTCCGAAGAACTTAAAACCGAGCTCACTTTTTCTTTATCAATTTGATCGACATGTGGGTACAGTTCTTGAAGTTGCGTTTTCCCGCTTTCTAAAATGTCTGCTCCCAAAGTACCTGGAGTTAATCCTAAAACATTATTAAACAGTGCATTTTGCAAATGAGATGTTCTTTGGTGCGTTATAATACCAATGTGTTTTCCATCTGCAAAAGGTTTCGGTTTTGCTGAGCCTAAAACTAGAGCGCAAGACATACCTGCTGCACCTCCACCAATTATTAAAGCATCATACATTTTATCTCCCTTTTAATTTTTGATCTACTTGCTTTGAAAATCTTAAAATTTGTAATAGCAATATCACACAAAGAGACAAAACGATAGTTATAAGAGCAACAATGCTTTCTCCCTCAAACGGGTTATTAAAATCCAATAACGCTGCGTTATAAGCAATTAGTCCAACCGCAAGTACTGAGGCTATGATTGTAAAATATTTCATAAGTTGTCTTTTTTAAGCCATCTCAAAAAGTGCTTTAATATTGTGCGCAAATAGTTTAACTGCGATTGCTAAAAGAATTACACCAAATACCTTACGAATGATATTGATACCATTTTGGCCAATAAGACGCTCAATTTTTGTAGATGTTTTTAAGACTATAAAGATAATAATTACATTTAGGATAACTGCAATAATGATGTTTTCTATTCTATATTCCGCTCTCAAAGATAATAAAGTTGTCAAACTCCCTGGTCCTGCAATTAAAGGAAATGCCAGCGGAAAAACAGACGCTGTCATCGTTGTACTTTCATCTTGCTTATATAAAGTAATGCCCAAAATCATTTCTAAGGCTATAAAAAACAGTATGAACGCACCCGCAACCGCAAAGGAATTAACACCAACACCTAAAAACGACAAAATTGTTTGCCCTAAAAACAAAAAGAAGACCATAATCACGCCAGCAATTATCGAAGCTTTTTCACTTTCTATGTGACCCACTTTTTTTCTTAAATCAATAACAATTGGGATGTTACCTATAATATCTATTACCGCAAATAGAATCATAAATGCTGTAAAAATCTCTTTTATATTTAATTGAATATCCATTTTTTTTCAAATTTTTTGCAAAAGTAGGTCTTTATAGAAGATTTTCAAGATTAAATAATCGTAAAGTTTAAGTACTTTTGTGACTTATCTTTTTAGAGGGAAAAAACATGTTTCAATTAGGAAAAACCATAGTTTCAGAAGCTATTATAGAAAAGGATTTTGTATGTAATTTATCAGCTTGCAAAGGGGCTTGCTGTATAGATGGCGATGCAGGTGCTCCTTTAGATGCTTCGGAAATTGAAATACTCAAAGATATTTACCCAAAAGTGAAACCTTTTTTAAGAAAAGAAGGAATCGAGGCCATAGAAAAACAGGGCACACATATCACAACTCCTTTTGGCGATTTCGAAACGCCTTTAATTAACGATGCAGATTGTGCCTATGTTATTTTTGACGATAAAAAAACTGCGCTCTGCGGAATAGAAGAAGCCTATAACCAAGGTGAAATCTCATGGAAAAAACCCGTCTCTTGTCATTTATATCCTGTTCGGGTGAAGGATTATTCTGAATTTTCTGCTGTTAATTACGACAAGTGGGACATTTGCGATGATGCCTGTACGCTTGGCAAAGAACTTCAAGTACCTATTTATAAGTTTGTAAAAGAGGCGTTGATTAGAAAATTTGGTGAAGATTGGTATATGGAATTGGAAAAAGTTGCAGAAAAGCATCTAAAATAATGAAACCTACATTCCAATTATACAATTTTTTAAACCACTTATACATTTGATTTTTTGAGTGTTCTAAATATTTGTAAATTTCTCATTTACAAATATTTAAATTATAAATTTTAGACACAATGAAAACTCAAATTATCTCAAAACTCGCTTTTTGTTTCACGCTATTTTTCTTTTTTCAACATGCAATCGCACAAAAAGCCTCTAAAGTAGAATTACCCTCAACCTATGATTTTGATTATAGCTACAAACTTAAAATGACCCATAAAAAAGGAGATGTTGAGCTAAATTATCTTTTAAAGGAAGGCGCAAAATATTTTGGTTTTGACACTGCAGATATGGCAAAAGGCTCAGATACTAAAATGTTTATGGTTATGGATGGTGAATTGGGCGTAACTGCAATGTTTATGGAGATGATGGGTAAAAAAGTAGTACAAAAATCTAAACTCAAAGCCTCAGATTTTAAAAGTGATAATGATAATTCAGACTATACATTTACTAAAATCGATTCTAAAACGATCATGGGTTATGATTGCGAAGGCTTTGTAAGCGAAAACGACGATCACAAAATTACGTTTTACATTACAGATGATGTTCCAGTAAGTTTCAACCAGGTTTTTGGAGCTAATGCTAAGCAAATGCCAAAAGGTTTTAATCCAGAATGGATGGAAAAATATGCAGAAAATGGACTCATGATGGAAATGATATTTGTAGATAAAAAGAAATCTAAAAACAATATGACCATGAATTGTATGAGCTTAGAAAAAACAAATTTTTCTATAGATGCTTCAAAATACGGGTCAATGATGTCTGCTTTTGGAGGCTAAGCTGAACGCAAAACATTTGATCGTGTTGGTATTTTCACAATAACGTTAGTACCAATGGCTTTTCGATTGTCATCAAATAAATCTTCAATCTCAATGTTGTAATCGTTGGTATAGTCTTTAGAGAAGTTAGCAAGTCTTGCTTTTGTAATTGCTATACCAACAGATTTACGTTTAATAAGTTTGTCGTTATTTATTTTTTCAGCCTCTGCTCTACCTATTCCATTATCTTTAATAGAAATCATTATACAATCATCTTGTGTTCTATAGACATGCAAGACAATTTTCTTGTCATCTTTTTTAGACGATAAACCGTGCCAGAGCGCATTTTCAAGAAATGGCTGCAATACAAGAGAAGGCAATTTTATATTTGCTGAATTGATGTTATCGTCAACATTAATTTCAAAATCTATCTCGTTAGAAAAGCGTATATTTTCTATATTCATGTACAATTTCATGGTGTCCAGCTCATCTTCTAAAGAATTTTCCTTTTCCGAAGAAGCCACCAAAATTTTTCTAATGAGCTTGGAAAACTTATTTAAATAATAGACTGCATTTTCTTTCTCGTTATTGATGATGTATAATTTTATGGAGTTTAATGAATTGAATATAAAATGCGGATTCATTTGACTACGCAACATGTCTTGCTCCAAAGTTAAAATCTGCTTTTCCTGGCTCAATTGCCTCGTTCTATATAAGGCCACCAAAACACCTACAATAATTGCCAGCACTAACATAGAGTACCAAAAAATCTTTTTATTGCGCTCCAACTTAGATTTTACAATTTGATTTTCATTGGCAAGTGCCTTTATCTCATTGTTTTTAGCTTCATTTTCATATTGAATTATGACATCGTTCACATACCTGAGATTTCGATCGTTATTTATGGTTTGCTCGACCTCAACAGATTCCTTATAATGGTCTAATGCCATTTGATAGTCTTCGGTCTTGCTATATAATTCTGAAAGATGCTTATCTGCCTCAACAATAGAGAGATTCAAATTATATTGTTTGGCAACCTGCAATCCCATTTTTAAATTTTCTTCGGAAGTTTTAAGCGCTCCCATTTCTTTTTGAACCCAACCTAAGTTAATATAGGAAGATGCAATATAAAATTGATCGTTTATGGACAGGGCCATGGATAAGGCCTTTTGAATAATAACTTTTGCATCAAAATATTTTTTCTGCTTGATGTACACTTGGCCAATACTATTATAGCATATCACTCTTCCTAAATTAGAATCTATTTGCTCATTGAATTCTAATGAAAGTTTATAGTTGCGAAGTGCACTTTCTAGTTCTCCTTGAGCTTCATAAGCGTAACCAATATTTTGATAATTTATAGCAAGTCCTAACCTATTTCCTGCTTGCTTTTCTAGTGCAAGTGATTTTTTAAATTGCCTTAATGCTAATTCATATTGCTCTAGTATAAGATAGATGTTACCAATACTATTTTGAGAAACTGAGATATTATAAGTAATTGTTTTTGATGGGTTTTTCATTGACCTTGCAATATCCAGTGCTTTTGTATGAAAATCTAACGCTGGTTTTACAAGATCCATTCTACGGTAGGCTACACCAATATTATTTAGGCTTATAATTTCAAATTCTATATTTTTTTGGGCGGTTGCAAGTTCATTTGCTCTTTTGTGTGTAGAAATTGATTGCTCATAATGAGATATGTTTCTATAAATAACTCCTAAAGCATTCAAGGCGTAACTCTCACCTTCAATATAATCAATATCATGAGACGCATTTATGAAGGCTTTAACCTTAAGACTATCTGAAGAATATTTTTTAAAAATAGAATCTATTGTTGCATATTGTTTTGGTCTCAATGACGTTAAATTGTCAATATCTTGACGAAATTCTTTATCATTTTGAGCATTTAAGTTTTGAAACCCAATCAAAAAGCACAAAACGATTACTAATAAACAATTAGCAGGAAGTTGGGTATTATGGCAATGGGAATAATTCAAACTATAGTTTTTCTAAGAAATCAGACTTTCGTTGTCTAGCAACTGGTATTTTATGGTTAGACTCCATAATCACATAACCCTCACTTTTTACAAACTCCTTAATTTTATTTAAGTTGACAATAAATGAATTGTGAATTCTGAAGAAATAGTTATCTGGCAAAATAGCATCAACCTCTTTTAATTTTTTTGTAATGACAATTTTTTGTTTTGTCTCGGTAACTATGGTACTATAATTACCATCAGACTCCACGAATAAAATATCATCAATATCTAAAAATATAAGTTTACCATCTGTATTTATAGTGATTTTCTTTTTATCAAACTTTTGGTTAAAACTTAATAGTACCTCTTCAATTTTAGAGTTTTCCGTTAATTTAGAATTGAACTTTTTTATTTTTTTAATAGTATCCTGCAAATCGTCAGAATCTATAGGCTTAAGCAAATAATCAATAGCTTCGTGCTTTAAGGCCTTGATTGCATATTCATCGTAAGCTGTAGTGATTACCACAGGAAAATCCCTATTGGTAAGCTTCTCCAAAAACTGAAAACCGTCCATTGTTGGCATTTGTATATCCAGAAAAAGACAATCAGGTGTGTTTTTATTTAAATAACCTATTGCCTCCTCTGGATTTGAGAAGGTGTGTACAATCTCAATATCACTACTAAAATTAGTAAGTTCCCAAGACAAACCTTGAATCGCCTTTGGCTCATCATCTACAATTACTGCTTTAATCATACTATCAAATATAAAATATAAAATAATATATTTTGACATTTATGTATAGTTAGCATAATTTCCTGTATAATGAGTTTTTAAGACCATTATCTAATGGTACAAATTTATCTCTATACCATTTATACATTATTTTTTACCATCTATACAAATCAATATATGATGTAGCATATTATTCGCCATATTTGTAATGAAATTAAATGACCAATCAAATTAATAGATAACTTTAAAGTGATCGTGGGGATTCGCTATTTAATAAAATGCTATTAATCACTAAAAAGTCAGGTTCATTCCCGACTTTTTTTTTAGAATTTAATTTCAATTAAAGTGACTTTATATTTAGTAAGTAGTTTAGTTAGTTTAGTTAATTATTAGGGATAAAAAGAGAGCTATAATATGGCTCTCTTTTTTTATTCAATTATGCCTTTCTCTTGAAATCTAAAACAGGAGTAAACATCACTTGTAGCTATCTTTTTAATCAGAAATTTCTTGTAATAATTAAGATAAAACCATAAACGTAAAAAACTAATATACAGGTGCTTATGATTATTTTTAATAAATCACACCTTTTTCTGAGAATTCTGTATTGTTAAAAACTTGTTGAAAAGGTTTCACCAAAAACAACGAAATATTACTAACATTTTTGAATCTTTGTTAGTCCCAAATCACACTAGATTTTTCAAAATTTTTTTAATACAAAAACCAAATTATATGTCTCAAGCTGTAGAACCAATTTTACAAGAAAACAAAGATCGATTCGTGATTTTTCCAATTCAACATCATGATTTGTGGGAATGGTATAAAAAATCTGAAGCTAGCATGTGGACTGCGGAAGAAATTGATCTACATCAAGATATTACAGATTGGACAGACAAATTAACTGATGATGAACGTTACTTTATCAAGCATGTTTTGGCATTTTTTGCTGCAAGTGATGGTATCGTAAACGAAAATTTAGCTGAAAACTTTGTTAACGAAGTACAATATAGCGAAGCCAAATTTTTCTATGGTTTTCAAATAATGATGGAAAATATTCACAGTGAAACCTATTCATTGTTAATTGATACATATGTAAAAGACGAGAAAGAAAAAGCAATGCTTTTTAATGCTATTGAAACGTTTCCTGCTATAAAAAAGAAAGCAGATTGGGCATTAAAATGGATTGAATCGCCAAGTTTTGCAGAGCGGTTAATCGCTTTTGCTGCTGTAGAGGGGATTTTCTTTTCTGGATCCTTTTGCTCTATTTTTTGGTTAAAAAAACGTGGTCTTATGCCAGGTTTAACATTTTCTAATGAGTTGATTTCTCGTGACGAAGGCATGCACTGTGACTTTGCAGTACACTTACATGAGCATCACTTGGTAAATAAAGTACCAAAAGAGCGTATCAAAGATATTATTGTTGACGCATTAAATATTGAAAGAGAATTTATTACAGAATCTCTTCCTGCCAGTTTAATAGGAATGAACTCTAAGTTAATGTCACAGTATTTAGAGTTTGTAACCGATGGCTTACTTGCCGATTTAGGTTGCGAAAAAGTATATAATACAGCCAATCCATTTGATTTTATGGATATGATTTCACTTCAAGGTAAAACAAACTTCTTTGAGAAGCGAGTTTCAGAATACCAAAAAGCTGGAGTTCTCAACAAGGAAGAAGAAGAAAATAAATATGATTTTGGTTCAGATAGTTTCGATTTCTAGAACTAATCAAAACGTATAGTAAAATTTTTAAATAGGACCTAACGCTTACTGATTGCTTATTTTTTCAGAAGAAAATGTTATAGTCCATTTTAATTTCAGAATAAAAAATTAATTATTAATCAATTGTTAATCAGTATTTTACTGATTTTAGCTAACTAACCAATTCCTTATTTTGAACGGTAGCCTCAATATAAAGAATTTTAAAAACCCTGTAATAGTATGTTTGTAGTAAAGAGAGACGGTAGGAAAGAGCCGATTATGTTCGACAAAATCACCGCAAGAGTTCGTAAATTGTGTTATGGATTAAATGAACTTGTTGATCCCATTAAAGTGGCAATGCGGGTTATTGATGGTTTATACGATGGTGTAACCACAAGTGAACTTGATAATTTGGCAGCAGAGCAAGCTGCAACGATGACAACTGCCCATCCAGATTATGCCCGTTTAGCAGCACGAATTTCTGTCTCTAACTTACATAAAAATACAAAAAAGACCTTTAGTGAGGTCATGACAGATCTTTACACTTATGTCAACCCAAGAACAGGAAAAAAAGCACCATTATTAAGTGATGAAGTATATAAAGTCATCACAGATAATAAAGATAAACTAGACTCTGCGATTATTTATAATCGTGATTTTGGTTATGATTATTTTGGATTCAAAACCTTGGAGCGCTCTTACCTTTTAAAATTGAATGGTCAAATCGCAGAACGTCCTCAACATATGTTAATGCGTGTTTCTATTGGGATTCACCTTAACGATCTAGATTCTGCAATTGAGACGTATGAGCTCATGTCAAAAAAATACTTTACACACGCTACACCTACATTATTTAATTCTGGTACACCAAAACCTCAAATGTCATCATGTTTTCTTTTAACAGTGAAAGATGATAGTATTGACGGTATTTACGATACATTAAAACAAACAGCTAAAATCTCACAATCTGCAGGAGGAATAGGTTTATCTATTCATAATATTCGTGCTACCGGTAGTTATATTGCAGGAACAAACGGAACCAGTAATGGTATTGTACCAATGCTAAAAGTATTTAATGATACCGCACGTTATGTTGATCAAGGAGGTGGAAAACGAAAAGGAAGTTTCGCTATGTACATTGAGCCTTGGCACGCAGATATCATGAGTTTCTTGGATTTAAAGAAAAATCATGGTGCTGAAGAATTACGTGCTCGTGATTTATTCTACGCAATGTGGATGCCAGATTTGTTTATGAAACGTGTACAGGAAAATGCAGAGTGGACGTTAATGTGCCCGAATGAATGTCCTGGTTTATGTGATGTTCATTCTGAAGAATTTGAAGCACTTTACACCAAATACGAAACTGAAGGAAAAGGGCGTAAGTCAATTAAAGCTCGTGAGCTTTGGGAGAAAATCCTAGAATCTCAAATTGAAACAGGTACACCTTACATGTTGTACAAAGATGCAGCAAACCGTAAGTCTAACCAGAAAAACTTAGGAACTATCCGTTCTTCAAATTTATGTACAGAAATTATGGAGTACACCTCTCCAGATGAAGTTGCTGTATGTAATTTAGCGTCAATTGCCTTACCAATGTTCATTAAAAATGGTGAGTTTGATCACAAGGAATTATTCCGCATTACAAAACGTGTTACCAAAAACTTAAACCGAGTCATTGATAGAAACTACTATCCTGTAAAAGAAGCAGAGAACTCCAATTTCCGTCATAGACCAGTTGGTTTAGGCGTACAAGGATTAGCAGATACGTTTATTAAATTGCGTTTGCCATTTACAAGTGATGAAGCTAAAGCTTTAAATCAAGATATTTTTGAAACTTTATACTATGCAGCAGTTACTGCGAGTATGGAAGAAGCCAAAACAGATGGACCGTACGAAAGCTATGAAGGTTCACCAATAAGCCAAGGTAAGTTTCAGCATAATTTATGGAACATCCAAGAAGATACTCTAAGTGGGCGTTGGGACTGGGATAAACTAAGAGCTGATGTTGCAAAACATGGTGTTCGTAACTCTTTATTAGTTGCGCCTATGCCAACAGCATCTACATCTCAAATTTTAGGAAATAATGAATGCTTTGAGCCTTACACGTCTAATATTTATACACGTCGTGTACTGTCTGGAGAGTTTATCGTTGTTAACAAGCACTTATTAGAAGATCTAGTTGAACTAGGCCTTTGGAATGAAAACTTAAAGAATGAAATCATGCGTGCCAATGGATCTGTACAAGGTGTAGAGAATATTCCGCAGGAAATTAAAGAGCTTTACAAAACCGTTTGGGAATTGAGCATGAAAGACATTATAGATATGTCTCGCCAAAGAGGTTACTTTATTGACCAATCACAATCCTTAAACCTGTTTATGGAAGGTGCAACAATGGCAAAATTAACATCTATGCATTTCTATGCTTGGAAGAGCGGATTAAAAACCGGAATGTACTATCTACGTACCAAGAGTGCTGTTGATGCTAAAAAAGTTACTATCACAAGAGAACAAAAAGCTGAACCTGTGGCAGAACCAACTGTAGTTGCTGTAGAAGTTGATGATGTTGCTCAAAAGCAAGAACAGGCTGCTAAAAATGCTACAAAATTTGCACAACAAAAATCAGAGAAAGCAGTAGCAGAAAAAATAGAAGTTGAGCCTATGAGCGCAGATGAGATGAAAGCATTAATTGCCCAAGCCAAAGACGCTGAGGGTGATGATTGCCTAATGTGCGGTTCTTAATCAGTTTCATTTAATAAACATATACTACTTTAAATATTCAAAAAGCATCTTGATAGGATTATCAAGATGCTTTTTTATTTGTTTTACTTCGGAAATGTTATGATTTGAAAAGTCTTGATAGCATATTTGATTACTATTTCATTTATCTTCTTGAAAATTGATTTGTCCTTTAGATTAAAAAATACCATTTGATATTACATCAAGAATATTATATTTGAAAACCACTAACTAACTTATACTCCTCATGAATCAAATTAAATACACAGTTACACAGGATGTTTTAGCATCTAAAGGCATAAGGTTTGCCAATTTTATAATCGATTATATCATACAAGTTGTATTCGGGATCGCAATAGGTGTTTTAATTGGTATAATTTCAGAATTAACAGGGAACTATGTTCTTTATGATTTGGTGATAGAAACAGAAGGCAGGTTCGCAGATTATATTTTTGGAGCCATTATTTTAATAATCTATTATCTTACAATTGAGTCTCTTACTGCACGTTCAATTGGAAAATATATTACTAAAACCAAAGTGGTTCTTTATGATGGCTCTAGGCCTACTTTTTACGAAATATTGGTACGCACGTTATGTAGAATTATACCTTTTGAACAATTTTCTTTTCTTGGAGAAGATGGTAAGGGTTGGCATGATTCTATATCAAAAACCTATGTTGTCGACATTGCAAAATTTGAGGCTAAAAAAGCAACATTTGAAGGTTTAGATGAAATTGGTAAGATTGGAGAATAGCATTATTATAATTCATAAAAAAACAGCTTTGAGAGCTGTTTTTTTATTCTTATGTTAATTTTTCATGATCAGTATTTTGATCTGGGTCTGGGTCTGGTAATCTTGCTGGCTCTATATCACTGTCATGGGCATCATAATATTCTTCCAGCAGACTCATTGTTGCTTTAAGCAAATCTTTGGTTTCCAGCAATAAGCTAAAATAAAGAGTTGTGTTTTTAGGACTTGACTCTTCCGTTCTTGTGCGCTCGACTTGCTTTTGAATTTTCTCCTTAACCATATCTAGAACTTGATTCTTTTCATTGAGAATTAGACTTATGTCCTCAAATGAATTTTTATCAAACGCTTTTTTAGTATCGTTAAAAAGTTTTTCCATCAGTTCATCGATTTCCTTTAACTCTTTAATTTGACTAAACTTTAATTTTTTGTGGTTATTGTTAATGTGCTTGTAGCTTACATTAGAGATATATTCTAATGACTGCGCCATATCCTGTAAATAACCTAAAACATTGATGTAAAAATTACTGGCAGATAGACTTGGCTCCTCAAGATTTTTGATGAAATAGAAAATATTATCACGTAGATCATCAATCTCTGTAGAGAGCTTATTGATGTTCTTTTTATTCTTTTTAAGCAGCTTATGGTTTTGTGTAGCCAAACCGTTTATCGCAGTCGTGTAAATTTTGTTTCCTCTTTTAACGACGCTAGAAATATTACCAGCACTTTCTAAAATAACACCTTGAGTAGAGCTGCTTTCTGCTTTTTGTAAACTATCAACTTCTTTTTTAACTTTTGAGCTCTTACGGTGACTAAGATAATTTTTTAGTAATAATACCGCTGCCAATACTAAAAGTCCTGAAAGCGCATAGCCTCTTCCGTAGTATAAAATTACAGCCATAATTGCTGCAGCTACAAAGGCGCTGAATGCAGTGAAAAACCATCCACCAATAACGTTTAATACTCCTGCAACTCTGTATACTGCGCTTTCGCTTCCCCAAGCTCGATCTGCAAGTGATGTTCCCATCGCCACCATAAAGGTAACGTAGGTTGTTGACAAAGGCAATTTCATTGAGGTTGCTATAGAGATGAGTACACTCGCTACCATTAGATTGACCGCAGCACGAACTAAATCAAAAGCAGGAAGATCCTCATTTTTAATTGCTCCAACTTTTGGTTTTTCAAATTGCTTATCAATATATATTTTAGACTTTTCTGGGAGCAATTGATTAAAACCTTCCGAAGCCAACATACTTAAACGCACAATACTTCTTGATAGGTAATTAGGCTCAAAACGTTCTTTTACATTGTCTTGTCTCGATAAATCTACCGATGTCTTTACTACAGATTTTGCTTTACTTGAAAACCATAAAGTTGCCACCATAATCAAACCTGCGATCA
Organism: Psychroserpens sp. Hel_I_66; assembly: GCF_000799465.1. Classification (NCBI taxonomy): domain Bacteria; kingdom Pseudomonadati; phylum Bacteroidota; class Flavobacteriia; order Flavobacteriales; family Flavobacteriaceae; genus Psychroserpens; species Psychroserpens sp. Hel_I_66. The sequence continues at coordinate 2,660,243 of NZ_JUGU01000001.1, forward strand.
ATAATAGATAAGGCTGTGTTTGTACAGCATCTGCCAAACTTGTCATACGATATTCTGTAGCTAATTGTCCACTAGCTACCCAATCTGTAAATGCATTGTAGGCTGCAATTGGCACACCAATGAAATTCACCAAATCATTTCCAGCAAATGCTACAGCGAGAGCAAATGTTCCAATCACGATAATAATCGTATAAATATTATTTTTCGTAAATTTTATAATTAAGTAAGATAAAACCGTAAAAATTATAAAACTACCTACAATAAGTTCTAATGGACTTGTAGCTACAAACTCCTTGATATCTTCGCTCATAAAAGAGGCGTTTTTGACACCTTTTATAAGTATGAAATATAAAATCGAGCTAACAGCCATTCCACTAAATAATGCACCATACCATGCAGGTTTTCTTTCAAATTCAAAGCTCAATAATAATCTAGATACAAATTGAATTATGGCTCCAACGGTAAAGGCAATAACTACGGATAGTAGAATACCCAATATAATCTCTATTGCCTTATCATTGTTGATGTACTGACCAAGATTGAGTATTGTTTGAGAATCATCTGCATAGATTTTTAGAACCGCTATACAAACAGAGGCGCCAAGCAACTCAAAAACTATGGAAACAGTTGTTGATGTTGGTAAACCTAACGTATTAAAAAAATCAAGAAGTAGAATATCTGTTATCATGACCGCCATAAAAACTATCATGATTTCATCAAACATAAACTCGCCAGGATTAAAGATTCCCTTTCTGGCGACTTCCATCATACCGCTAGAAGACATGGCTCCAAGCGCGACACCAAGACTGGCAACAATTATAATTGTTCTAAAAGAAACTGCTTTAGAACCAATTGCAGAATTTAAAAAATTAACTGCGTCATTACTAACGCCAACTACAAGATCTGCTACAGCCAAAACAGCAAGTGCAACAAGCATGTAGATATATAGGTTATCCATACGGGAAATTCATACAATTAATGTGCACAAATTTCACGTTTTAAATTGAACTCAATGTTACGTAAATGTTATGTTCTATTTAATATTTATATTAAAAATATCACAATAACCCTTATTCTAAGTTATTTTATCTTAAATACTACGGAAATATTAACCACTTTTAAAGTATCCAAAACATTGTATATCAGATATTTGTGAGTTTAATGTTAATTTAATGTTACCTAAATGTTTGTTTACTGTAAAATTATTCGTAGCTTTGTTAAGTAATTATTAATTAATACCCAAATTCAAAATGAAAAATATATTCGCAATTTTATTAATGTTAAGTGTTACTTTAACATTTGCTCAAGAAAAACAGAAAGTAACAGTTGAGAAAGATGGAGATACAACTATAGCGACGTATTACCATGATAATGGTTTAATAGCTCAAGAAGGCGCTTTTAATAAGGAAGGCAACCTTGACGGAGTTTGGACTAGTTTTGATACAAATGGTAAAAAAGTTGCAATTGGAAATTATGAGAACGGTAAGAAAGTTGGGAAATGGCTATTTTGGTCTAACAACAAACTTAAGGAAGTAGATTATGTTGATTCTAAAGTTGCAAGTGTAAGCGAGTGGACTGATAAAGTACAGTTGGCTACAAGTAACTAAGCTTAAAATATATATAACAAAAAAGTTCCCAATTAATATTGGGAACTTTTTTTATAAAATAAATTCAATAATTTTTAAAATTTGAAAGAATATCCTAATGAAATCTCAGTTCCTGGTTGTCTTAGTGAAAAGATTTGATCTTGCGCTCCAAAGGAAACAAAATCACTTTTTCTTTCACTATTTAAAATGTTAGAAACCTTAAAGTCAATTGAAGAATTTTTCTTTTCACCAAAGGCTTTGTTCAGTGTAAAGTTTAAGCTATTAAATGGTTTGGTATAAACATCTGGCACAAGACCAATACCAACAACTTGCAACGTTTCACCTTGTACATTAAAAAATAAACCTGTTTGAAAACCAGATTCTTGATCATTGTAATCTAATCCAAAATTTAATAGAAAAGGAGCTTGACCTTGAAGATCTCTCTGTCTATCTATGGTTTCACCATCTCTGGCAGCTAATTGTCTACTTGTAAATTCGTCGTCAGACATTGTTAATTCAGATTTTATTAAAGACACATTAGCATTAAATTTCATTTTACTTAATCCTTCAGAAATAAAACCGAGACGCTGTCTCAATTCTAACTCTAGACCGTATACTTTTGCATCACCTAAATTAGCTACAGTTAATTGAGTTGGCGCTTGCAAAAAGAATGATTGCTCAATTGGGTCTTTGAAATCCTTGTAAAAACCACTAACAGCAAACATTTGACCATTGTTTCCAAAACGCTCAAATCTTAAATCGAAATTGTTCACGTATGTTGGCACTAAATCAATATTACCAATAAAAAGCCTGTTGGTAATTGGGTCAAATATCCTAGCAACAGAAGATTCTTTAAAAGATGGTCTTGCAGTCGTTCTAGAATAAGATGATCTTAAGTTAATATTATCTGTGGCAGCATAGATTACGTTCGCAGATGGGAATAAGTCAAACTCATCCAATATTTGCTCTCTATTAAATTCTCTTTCGTTATTTCTTCCTGTGTAGAATGATTTAAAGAATTCTGATCTAACACCCAAAACGGTTTTTAGTTTTTCTGAAACATTAAATTCCGCAGAAAAATAAGTAGCACCAATACCCTGTTCTCCTTCGTAAGCATCAATAGCGTTAAATTGATCACCAAAAACTAGGTATGTGCCAGATTCTGTTGTTGGATTCCAAATGTTCTCTGGAGCTAACAAACTATCTGCGTTTCCGTCTGCAATAAATGAATCGTCACCAATAATGTTGAAGGTATAATCATCTATGCTGAAATCCCTAAATTTGTAGGTATATGCTCCACCAAATTTAACTTTACCTGGTCTTCCAAAAATATCTACAGTTTTGTCTAAATCTGCTTTAAATGCCCAGTTTTCTTCAATAAGATTTCTCCATAATTGAATTGGGAACGTTGATGCCGAAGGACTTACAAAAAACGCGCCTTCTCCAGATTGTTGTAGAGGTGTGATTCTATGAGCTTTATCCATCACCTTAGAAAAAGTTGGAGATAATTTCCACTCAAAATTGAATGCATTTTCATCCTTACTCAAACGATGTCTACCATTTAAAAGTAGATTAGTGATTGAGCGCTCTGTGTAGGTAAGCGAGTTTTTTATTAATGGCTCTATACCACCACCAACACCATCTTGTGAGATGTCTTGATTGAAAAAACCAGCTGTTGATTCACCATTTTGGATATGCAACAAGTTTACCTTGTATTTTGACTTATCTGTCTTATACGTTAAACCCAACATACCATTAAGGATGATATTATTGATACCTTCTGAACCACGAGAATCTAAAACAGATTTCAATTCATTATCTGAAGAATCATCGAAGCTTTTTACATAAGCACCATCATTTCTGTTTTCATAAAAAGTTGTTTCATTTTTATAAGAGAAAGATGCTTGGTAACCAATTTTATTATCACCTAAATCATATTGGTTTCCTAATGTAAAACCAAGATCGAAGTTCATGTTACTGGTTTCTTTTTTTGCTTGAAGTTCATTTTGAAACCTACTGGTTAAAGATGTCAATAGAAGTCTATCTTCAAAAGTACCAGGAATTGGTTGATATCTATTAATTGGCAAATCTCTAGTACCATCATCAAATCCTAAGAAATCTGTATCACTTCCAGTATAAGTTAGGTAGTCATCATTAAAATGCATATCAGGATTATAAGCTGTACCTAAAGAAATGGTATATTCTGGTTTTGTTGGAAAATCTTTTGTGATGATATCAACGATACCTCCAGTAAAGTCTGCTGGATATTCCGCAGAAGCAGATTTAAGAACAATAACATTATCTAGAATATTCGTAGGAAATAAATCCATTTGAATGGTATTACGATCTGGATCCAAACCAGGTATATCAATCCCGTTTAAGATAGATTTTGTGTATCTATCTCCAAGACCACGAACATATACATATTTTCCACCTTCAATAGAAACTCCGGGAACACTTTTTACTGCGCTTGCCAAATTACTTGCTCCACTGCTCTTAATAGATTGTGCAGAAAGACCATCTAATACTACCACAGATTTCTTCTGTAAATTCAATACAGAATTTTCCGTATTTCTTTTAACAGTGGTTTCAATTACAATAGTATCTAAGGAGTTTGCACTTAGTGTGATATCAAAGTTAGTTACTTCACCCGCTTTTATAACCACATCGGTGACTTCTTGAGTGTTATATCCTACAAAAGAAAAAACAAGTGTATAAGTTCCTGGGTCTAGCTCTAATTGATATTTTCCATCAAAATCTGAAGTGGTCCCAGTGGTTGTGCCTTTTACTAAAATATTAGCAAAAGCCATAGGTTCTACAAACTCTCCATCTATAACATTTCCAGCAACCGTTCCCTTTTGTGCGTTAGCAAAACCAACACACATAAAGAATAGAATAAGAATTGTATATATATTTTTTTTCATAATTAGTTAATTGTGCAAACTACTACACGCTAATTGATATATTAATGTGTAGTAGTTTATATAGGTTTCTTTGACTTTTATAAATACCTGTGTATTAAATTTCTATTTAGAAACCTAATCCGCCAGCAGCATTTGCATAAGTCCATGCCAACTCAGAAGTTGTTGCTCCAACTGTATTACCGCCTAAAGCTACTGCAGATGCAGTTGAACCAAAACCAGTTACAGTTACTGTTTCTGCTTTGTTAGCGAAAATACTAGTTACATCTGTAACTCCTGTTGGCAATACAATTTGCCAAGTACCAAACGTTAAAAGTCCGTTGTTGTAGTTTGTTGCAACTCCATCATTATCTAATTCAACATCTGAAGACGCTTTAAACCCATAAGCATAAATATTGCTAGTAGATCCTGTTGCACCACTTCTATAATCTGCATACTCACCATTTTCTGTTACTGTGTTACCAATAATAGTAGCATTTTGCAAAGTAAAAGATCCTGTTGCAGAACCTTCTGGCCCATCAATTTCAAAAGCATGATCAGAAAAATCTCCTAATACAACTACTGCATTGTTTATTGTACCAGAATAAGCTTGGTCAATATCTAATGCATCATCACCTTGTGCCCAAACCAATAGATTTGAAGCGTTAACTGTGCCTCCAAAAAATTCGATTCCGTCATCTACGTTAGCGACAACTTCAATATTAGTAATTACTGTTCCTGATCCAACACCACCAAGTGTTAAACCATTGATTTCATTTCCTTCACCAATTAATGCGCCACCATGTCTAATAGACAAGTACTGCATAACTCCAGAATTGTCACCTGACACAGAACCACCGTATAATCCAAAAGTATCGTCTGCAGGAATACCCTCAATTTGTGCCTCTGTTATATCTCCTGAAAAAGAACAAGGAGCATTACCCAATACAATTAAACCTCCCCAAAGACCTCTATCATTTTCATCTAAGTTTGTTCCAGCAGTTTGCCCACATGCGATGTTGTCTCCAGTTGAAGTAAAAATGATTGGTTGCGTTGGAGTACCTACCGCATTAATTTTAGCCCCTCTAGCAATAATTAAAGCTGAAGCTAAAGAACCAGTTCCTGGAGAACCTTTTATAATTGTACCTTCTTCAATAGTTAATGTTGCACCATTATCTACAACCACTTTTTGGTTTAATTGATATATGTTATCATTTGTCCAAGTTGTGTTTTCGGTAATCGCACCTGTTACAGGAATTACAGGACACGTTTCACCGTCTCCGCCACCGCCATTGTTATTGTTAATAATTGTTACCTCCTCAATAATTATAGGAGTATCATCATCTTTAAAACATCCAGTAAATACTAGAGAAGAAGCAATAAGAGTTGATAAAATTAATTTTTTCATGATAATATTTTTATAGTTTTTTTGATATTCAAGTTTCGCTGCAAAGAAACAAGCATTGTTTGAAATTGAAGTTAATTAGATATTAAACATTAGGTAGCAAAAGGTTAACAAACCGTTACCTAAATCTTGTAATTTCATAAATAGGAAACATTAAATTAACATTGAAAAATGTATCTTGCTCATCTTAAATATTTATAATGAATTGGGAACAGTTATTATCTCTAAAGCGATTTGGAGACTCACATAAACGCTTAAGAAAAGAACAAGACGAAACGCGGTTAGGTTTTGAGGTAGATTATGACCGTATTATTTTTTCTGCGGAATTTAGAAGTCTTCAAGATAAAACCCAGGTTGTACCATTGTCTAAAACAGATTTTGTTCACACCAGGTTGACCCATAGTTTAGAAGTGAGTGTTGTCGGGAGATCTTTAGGCAGAAAAGTAGGTCAGAAAATTTTAAAAAAACACCCACATTTAAGAGATGTTCATGGGTATCAAATCAATGATTTTGGCGCTATCGTCGCTGCTGCAGCTTTGGCACACGACATTGGTAATCCTCCTTTTGGGCATTCTGGCGAAAAAGCAATTGGAGAGTTTTTTAAAACTGGTGAAGGCCGATATTTTGAAGACCAACTTACCAAAAAACAATACGAAGATCTTTGTAGTTTTGAGGGAAATGCCAACGGATTTAAAATTTTAACCGAAAGCAGACAAGGACGAATTGGAGGCCTAAGACTTAGCTATGCCACTCTTGGAGCGTTCACGAAATACCCTAAAGAGTCGCTTCCGAAGAAACCCACAAAACACATTGCAGATAAAAAGTTTGGATTTTTTCAGAAAGAAAAAGAAACTTTTACAGATATTGCTCAGGACTTGGGTTTATTGAAAAGAGGTGATGGAGACGATGTAAGCTATTGTAGGCACCCGCTAGTTTATTTGGTTGAAGCTGCAGATGATATATGTTATACGATTATAGATTTTGAAGATGGAATAAATCTTGGGCTCATTCAAGAAGAATTTGCTTTAGAATATTTGATAAATCTGGTTAGGGATTCTATTCAAACAAAAACGTATAATGCATTACAAAGCACTCAAGACAGATTAAGTTATTTGAGATCTTTAGCTATAAACACTCTAATTACAGAGGCAGTTGAGATTTTTATGCAACACGAAGAGTCTATCCTTAACGGAGAATTCTCTAAAGCTATAATAGATTTTAGTGCTTATGAAGCTCAAATTAATGACATCATAAAATTGAGTGTTTCAAATATATACCAATCCAAAGACGTTATTGACAAAGAGATTGTTGGATATAAGGTTATTAATGAACTTTTAAATATCTTTACAAAAGCTGTATCTAATAATATAACCAACGAACTTTCAAATTTTGATAAGTTAATTATGAAAGTTTTGGAGCCTTATGTAGACTTAGATAACAACAATATTTATGATAATTTATTATCTGTATGTTTTTATGTTTCAAAAATGTCAGATTCTAATGCGATGCTAACCTATCAAAAATTAAAAGGAAACCATTTATAAATAAAAATTGAAAAAGCATGAAAAGAAAATTATTAGTATTTACCTCTCTATTGGCTTTGTTGCTGATTTTTGGTTTAGTTTTTAAAACTAGTTCACAAAAAGACGACACAGAAGCTCTAAGAGAAAAACACACATCTTTTTTAGAGAATAGTCCTTTTAAAGAGACCCAAAAATTATCAAGAAAAGAAAGAAAGGCAATGGGCTTACCTCCAAATGCTTATAATGAGCAATTATGGGAGCTAACCATGAATCCTGCACTAGGAAGACCAACTCCCGAAGTGGCATTAGCTATTCAAGAGGAATTAAAAGCAGAAAGAGAAGCCTTAAGAGGTGTTGGCGGTGATAATTCTAATCCGTGGATAGATAGAGGACCAAATAATCAAGGTGGTAGAACAAGAGGTCTTATGTTTGACCCTAACGATATAAACAATGCGAATCCAGCAGATGATTATACAAGAGTATTTGCAGGAGGTGTATCTGGTGGATTGTGGGTGAATGACGATATCACTGATCCAGATTCTTCATGGACTTTGGTATCTGGGATTCAAGAAAATATTTCTGTAACAGTTATAGTTTCAGATCCAAATGATAGTAATAAGTTTTATGTTGGTTCTGGAGAACCATATATAGGAGCAGATGGTGCTGCTGTAGGTAGAGGTGTTTACAGATCGTTAGATGGTGGTTTGACTTGGGAGAATGTATTTGGAGGATTTACTGGAGTTAGCAATAGCGGACAGGATATCGATGGTATATTTTACGTCAGTGATATCATTGCAAGAGATAATGGTGGTGTTACAGAGCTGTACGCAGCTTTCCCTAGTGGTCGATTTGTGGAAGCTTCAGCTCCAAATAATTTTTTAGGAGGAAATAGTAGAGGTCTTTATAAATCTGTTGATGACGGAGAAACATGGACTCGCTTTGATATTCAATTTACCAACGGAACATATAAAAACCCAAATGATATTGAACTGGATGTCAATAATAATATTTGGTTAACAACCACCTCTAATGAATTGGGACAAGGTGGAGGAGATATTTGGAGATCGACAGATGGCAATTCATTTAGTTTTGTTAGAGGATTTGGCGCATCAGACAGAACAGAATTAGAACCACACCCGACTAATCCTAATATATTTTGGCTTGTATGCAATATTAATGGACAAGCTGATATTTTTATGACTACAGATGCTTTTGCTACTGATGAAAATGTTTCAGTAGTAAACGAGCCAAATGATGTTGATGCAGGAATCCCTGCAACAGATTACACTAGAGGTCAAGCATTTTACGATTTGCCTGTAGAAGCAGATATAAATGGCAACCTTTATGTAGGAGGTATTGATTTATTCAGGTCTACTAACTCTGGTAATACATGGACACAAGTTTCTAAATGGTCCAATAATAATAATTTAAATAATCTAGATGTACCGTTAGTACATGCAGATCAACATGCTATTGTATTTAGACCAGGAACAAATGGTGCAGAAGCTATTTTAGGTAATGACGGTGGTGTTTATTATACAGCAGATATAGCGAATGCAGTTGGCAACCCTGATGCAATCCAAAGTAGAAATAAAGATTATAATACTATTCAATTTTATAATGGTTCGATTGATCAGTCAACTCCAAACACCAATATAGCTGGAGGAACACAGGACAATGGCACTCAGTTTGCTCTTAACGCTAATCCTGGTGCTAATGGATTTTTTGACGCCTTAGGAGGCGATGGTGGTTATACAGAGTTTGGTGAAGATGGAAATTATATCATTACTAATTATCCGGGAAACAGTGCTTTTTTTATTAGTTTGCCAAGTTTTACGAATTTCACGAATATTTCAACATTTGGAGGAGGTAATTTTATTAATGAAGCTGTGCTAGATAAAAATTTAGATATACTATATACAAATGCAACAAGTAATGCCAATGGGATTGCTATTGAACGTATTTCAAACTTTTTACCAGGTGGCCCAGCAACAGATAATGATTTATTGACATCGGGACAATTTAATAGCATTCCAAGCACATTAAAAGTCTCTCCTTTCTCAACATCATCAACAACGTTATTTGTTGGTTTAAGAAGTGGTCGGTTACTACGTGGCTCATTAGCTAATATAACCAATCCTTTTTTTGTGAATATAACTGGTCCAGGATTTGTTGGAAGTATTTCAGATATTGAGTTTGGCCAAAGTCAACAAGAGATTTTTGTTACCATGTACAATTATGGTGTTCAAAGTATTTGGTCAACAAGTGATGGAGGTGCAACTTGGACAGGAATTGAAGGTAATTTACCTGATCTTCCAGTGAGATGTATTCTTCAAAATCCATTAATTCCTGAGGAATTAATTATTGGTACTGAGTTTGGAGTATGGGCTACACCAGATTATACTGTTGCGAATCCTGTGTGGATTCAAGCCTTTAATGGGATGAGTGACGTTACAGTTACAGATCTAGACCTGAAGTCCTCAGATAACACTATTTTAGCATCAACATTTGGTCGTGGATTTTTCACCAGCCAATTCACAAGTCAACCACTTAGCGTCTTAGAAAGCGAATATAATGCTAACGTTGTCACTCTTTTTCCAACAATCTCCAATGGTGAAGTTACCATTAAATCTGAAAGAGATTTAGGTGATGCAAACATTAGTATTTTCAATATTAGCGGACAAAAAGTATTTAATACAACGTCTTATTTATCTGCTTCAAATACAGATTTAAATCTAAATTTGAATTCCGGAATTTACTTTGTTAATATTACTGTTGGTAATTTTTCAGAAACTAAAAAAATTATCATTAAATAAACAAGATATTGAACATAATTAAAAGGGAACTGTAATAGTTCCCTTTTTTAATTCAATGCATTTCATCGAATAAATTTGTGTTTTACCGATAAATACATATATTTGTTTAACCATAATCTTAAACACCTACAACTATGAGAAAGAATATTTTAGGAGCTGCAGTCATATTTTTCGTAACAATAGCATTCCTATTAGTGCTTAAAGATATTACGAGTAATGGCAATCATGAACCTGTACAGAATAATGTAGTTGTAGAGGATTCAAATGAAGATACTAATATTGCGACATTAGATGAACAATAGTAGCATTAAATAAAATACTTAAACTTTCAGCATCAATCTTCAAAGATTGATGTTGTTGTTTTACAGAGGCGTGTTCAATGAAATTATCACTTACACCTAATACTTTTACCGGAATATTATAGTTTTTCGCAGAAGCAAATTCTAAAATAGCACTTCCAAAACCTCCGGTAACTACTCCATCTTCAATAGATATAACAGTTTTATAAAATTTAAAAATTTCATCCAACAAATCTTTATCCAAAGGTTTTACAAAACGCATATCATAATGGGAAATAGCCTCAGCATAATTAACTTCACTAATAGCTTCTTCTACATTTGAAGCCATAACTCCAAAGCTTAAAACAGCAATAAGATTTCCTTTTTTTAATTGAATCCCTTTTCCAATTTTTAATTCTGAAAATGGCACTCTCCAATCAATAATAGATCCTCGACCTCTAGGATAACGAATCGCAATGGGATGTTTTAAACCCAATTGCGCTGTATACATAATATTACGCAACTCAACTTCATTTCTTGGCGCACAAATAATCATATTTGGAATACATCTTAAATACGCTATATCAAATACACCATGATGCGTTGCACCATCTTCTCCTACCAATCCAGCACGATCCAAACAGAAAATCACAGGAAGATTCTGAAGCGCAACATCATGAATAACTTGATCATAAGCACGCTGCAAAAATGTAGAATAAATATTACAAAACACTATCAATCCTTGGGTTGCCATACCCGCAGCCAAAGTAACTGCGTGTTGCTCTGCAATCCCGACATCAAAGGCGCGATCTGGTATTTGGGCCATCATAAATTTTAAGGAACTTCCCGTAGGCATCGCAGGTGTAATCCCCACAATATTTTTATTTAAGTTAGCAAGCTCAACAATAGTATGGCCAAATACATCTTGAAACTTTGGTGCTTCCACTATTTTTTTCTTCGGAAAAACATCTCCTGTAACAGAATCAAATTTACCAGGAGCATGATAGGTTACTTGGTCATCCTCAGCTTGCTTTAATCCTTTTCCTTTGGTTGTTATAACGTGCAGAAACTTGGGCCCCTTAACTGTTTTTAAACGCTCCAGTTCTAAAATCAATGCTTTGAAATCATGTCCATCAATAGGACCGGAATAATCAAAATTCAACGCCTCAAAAATATTATCCTGCTTTTCTTTTCCTTTTTTAACATTGGTCAAATATTGCTTTAAAGCACCAACACTTGGATCAATACCAATAGCATTGTCATTTAAGATGACCAATAAATTTGCAGTGGTAACTCCAGCGTGATTTAATCCTTCAAAAGCCATTCCGCTGGCAATAGACGCATCACCAATTACTGCAATATGCTGTTTATCTTCTCCTTTTAATTGAGATGCAATTGCCATTCCCAAAGCTGCAGAAATTGAAGTCGAAGAATGCCCAACACCAAAAGTGTCATACTCACTTTCTTCACGATTTGGAAATCCACTTAAGCCTCCTTGTTGGCGATTAGTATGAAAAATATTCTTTCTGCCAGTTAAGATCTTATGTCCATAAGCTTGATGGCCAACATCCCAAATGAGTTGGTCATTTGGTGTATCAAAAACATAATGCAAAGCTAAAGTTAATTCCACCACACCTAGACTAGCACCAAGATGACCTTCTTTAGTGGCGACAATATCAATGATGAACTCACGCAACTCTTTAGCGAGTTGTGGAAGCTCATCTTGATTTAATTGTCTTAAATCTTTTGGGAAGTTAATATGTTCTAAAAGAGACGACGTCATTTAACAAAATTACGACAATTGATATTGATTCATACAGCAATAATTATATGATTTTTTTACATTTACATTTATGAAAAACCCTTTTGACGATACCTATTTCATGAAAAAAGCCATGCAAGAGGCAGAAGAAGCTTTTGAAAAAGGTGAAATTCCCGTAGGTGCAGTTATTGTTATTAATGACAGGATTATAGCAAGAGCACACAACCTCACAGAGCTTTTAAACGATGTCACTGCACATGCCGAAATGCAAGCCATCACAGCAGCAGCAAATTTTTTAGGAGGTAAATATTTAGTTAATTGTACATTATATGTCACTTTAGAGCCTTGCCAAATGTGTGCTGGTGCTTTATACTGGAGTCAGATTTCTAGGATAGTCTATGGAGCAAGAGATGAAGAACGTGGTTGTATTGCCTTAGACGCAAAACTGCATCCAAAAACTAAAATGGTTGGAGGCATTATGGCTGATGAAGTTTCGGCTTTATTGAAACGTTTTTTTATTGAAAAACGAAATTTGAATTAAGACCAAGCTCGCGTTAAGGATGGAGGCTTTGTTGGAGCTCCTCGCAGAGAGCGACTGCCGAGAGCCTGACTCTACGAAGCTTTGAACGAAGGAGAGTAACGCCCAAAAAATAAACAAAAAAAACGCCTAACTCTCGTTAGACGTTGAAACTGTAATAAAGTATATCTACTTAAAGAACTTGCACATTTGCAGCTACTAGTCCTTTTCTTCCTTCTTCTTCGTTGTACTCTACACTATCGCCTTCACGTAATTCAACACCGTTAAGGTTTGATACGTGTACGAAAATGTCTTTTCCTGTTTCATCGTTGGTAATGAATCCAAATCCTTTTGAATCATTAAAAAATTTAACTGTTCCAGTCATGGTAAAAAATATATATTAATTAAGACGCAAAGGTATAATTTTAAATGATTCGGTATGTTAATAAATTGTATTTTTTCTTCTGAAACTCTAAAATTAGGCTCTAAAACACTTAAATTCTTATACTCATAATGACTAATTGAGCGTGAAAATTCAAACCCATTTTAACTCAATCAATACTTTCCTTTTTTCTGATTTTCTCTCATTTTATCAAGATTTTCTTGAGAAAGCATATAATCCTTAAGATTTTTATCTTTCCAACGGTGATATATAAACAAAGGAAAAACCACAAAAAACAAACCTAATACTCCAAAGCCAATTAGCTTTTGAGAATAGTCTACCTCAAAAAGAAAACCACATAAAACACTTCCAAAAGAAGCTATTAAAGCAATAATGATAATGTATTTCATTTTAAATGAATTAAGATGATGTAAAATTAATTAGTTCACGACGATAAGCAGTGAGCAACTTAGATTTAGAAACGAAACCATAATAACTTCCTTTCTTTATTACCGGAAGATTCCAAGCTCCACTATCTTGAAATCTACGCATAACATCTTTCATTGAATCACTTTCATAGTAGATATAATCTGGCGGATTGTGCATAAAGGTTTCTACAGATGTGGTTTCGTATAATGACTGGTCAAACATAACCGTTCGTATGTCATCCAATAAAATAATACCAACCAAATATCCATTGTAATCTACAACCGGAAATAAATTTCTGCTCGATTTGGCTACACCTTTATGTAACATTTCACCAAGAGACATTTCGGGATTTAAAATTGTGAAGTCCTTTTCAATAACGCTATCAAGTTTCATTAACGTCAATACAGATTGATCTTTATCATGCGTCAATAGCGCTCCTTTTTCAGCAAGTTCTTTGGTGTAAATGGTATGCTCTATTGTGCTTTTCTTGATTATAAATGACATAGAAACCGTAATCATCAATGGGACGAACAATTGGTAACCACCCGTAATTTCAGCAATTAAAAAAATAGCGGTTAATGGTGCATGCAACACACCCGCAATTAATCCTGCCATACCGAGGAGTGTAAAATTAGTTTCAGAAACCTGAAAACCCAAACCTATATTGTTGATGATTTTTGCAACAACATTGCCCAGTGCACTTCCCATGACCATGGTTGGGATAATGATTCCTCCTGCTCCTCCTGCAGCAAAGGTAGTGGTCATCGCAATGGCTTTAAAAATAGTGATCCCAAACAATAAAGCTATCACAACCCAAATATTATCGAGATAATCATCAAAAGGCGTTTTACCCAAAGCATGCAAGTGATTGCCATCGAGTAAATCATTTATAAATCCAAAACCTTCACCATATAATGGCGGAATGAAATACAACATCACACCAATGGCCAAGCCACCAACCAATAATTTTTGTCCGCTAGTTTTAAAACGTTCAAAAAACTTATATACCGCAAAATAAATTTTAGAGAAATAGATCGATGCTATTCCTGTACCTATTCCCAAAACGATGAAAAAAAGTGTGTCTTGTAATACAAAAGGTGTTGCGATATTGTAATTAAAAAGCACTCCATTTCCGACGAAAAAATAAGATGTCAACACTGAAGATACCGAAGCAATTAATAATGGCAACAACGAAGCAAAGGTTAAGTCTAAACTAAAAACCTCAACGGCAAAAATAATCGCAGCAATTGGTGATTGAAAAATAGAAGCAATTGCACCTGCTGCTGCACAACCAATGAGCAACGTTCTTGTTTTTCTATCCACATGAAATAACTGACCAACATAGGAGCTCACTGCAGAAGCAGAAGCAATAGCTGGACCAAGCAACCCAACCGAACCACCAAAACCAGCAGTTAAAGGCGCTGTAATTAAAGGTAAATAAATTTTGCTTCGTTTGACTAAACCATTCTTTTTTGACAACGAAAATAGAATACTTGGGATGGCGTGTTCAATCTTTTTTTTAGATATGTATTTTACAAATAAATAAACCAGCCAAAGACCAATAGTTGGTAAAATGAAATAGATGCTATTTGCTGAAACTATGACGAGGTGCTCCAATATCCATTGAATTCCGTAAGTAATATTCTTTATAGTTACAGATACCAATCCAGATAATAAACCAATAAGCATCGCCAATAAAAAAACAAAGTTTTTTTGCGAAATATATCTCTGTCGCAAAAGGAGTAAACGCTTTGTTATGGGTTTGATTAGCATAGATTAAATCTACTAAAAAATCCTGCATGAAGCAGGATTTAATATTTATGATTTTAAGTTGAGTTTCAAACTCAATTCTGTTAGTTGATCATCATCAATTGGCGCAGGTGCATCGATCATGACATCACGACCATTATTGTTTTTTGGGAAGGCAATAAAATCACGAATGGTTTCTTGTCCGCCTAAAATCGCAACGAGCCTATCCAATCCAAAAGCGAGTCCGCCATGAGGAGGCGCTCCATATTGAAATGCATCCATTAAAAATCCAAATTGTGCTTTTGCCTCTTCTGGTGTAAACCCTAAATAATCAAACATTAAGGCCTGCGTTTCTTTATCGTGTATACGAATAGAACCACCACCAATCTCGTTTCCGTTGAGGACCAAATCGTAAGCGTTTGCTTTTACATCTCCTGGATTTGTTTTTAATAACTCTAACTGTCCTGGTTTTGGAGAGGTAAATGGATGGTGCATCGCGTGGTAACGCTCTGTATCTTCATCCCATTCTAATAATGGGAAATCCATGACCCAAAGTGGTGCAAATGTTTTAGGATCTCTCAAACCTAAACGTGTTGCCAATTCCATACGCAAGGCACTTAGTTGTGCTCGTACCTTATTTTTTTCTCCGGAAAGTACGCAAATCAAATCACCAGGTTTTGCTCCAGTAACCTCTGCCCAATTTGCCAAATCCTCTTGATCGTAAAATTTATCTACGGAAGATTTAAAGCTTCCGTCATCGTTATACCTGCAATAGACCATGCCTAAAGCTCCAACTTGCGGACGCTTAACCCAATCTATTAATTGATCGATTTCTTTTCTAGTGTAACTGTTTCCGCCAGGAACTGCAATACCGACTACTAATTCCGCAGCATTAAATACTCCAAAATCTTTATGCTGTGCAACTTCGTTTAGTTCACCAAACTCCATCCCAAAACGAATGTCTGGTTTATCGTTTCCGTAGAGACGCATGGCATCGTCGTATAACATTCTTGGGAATTTCTCAACCTCAACTCCGTTCACTTCTTTTACTAAATGACGCGTCAAACCTTCAAAAGCATTTAAAATATCTTCTTGCTCGATAAATGCCATTTCGCAGTCAATCTGTGTGAATTCTGGTTGCCTATCTGCACGAAGATCTTCATCTCTAAAGCATTTTACAATTTGAAAATACTTATCCATACCTCCAACCATCAATAGTTGCTTAAAAGTTTGAGGACTTTGTGGTAAGGCATAAAACTGACCAGCATTCATACGCGAAGGCACGACAAAATCTCGTGCGCCTTCTGGTGTTGACTTGATTAAATATGGTGTTTCTACTTCTATAAATCCTTCTTTAGATAAATAGTTTCTCACTGCTTGAGTGACTTTGTGTCTAAACATCAAACTATTTTTCACAGGGTTACGACGAATATCGAGGTAACGATATTTCATTCGTAATTCTTCACCACCATCGGTTTCATCTTCAATCGTAAAAGGTGGTAATTTGGATTCGTTGAGAATCGTTAATTCAGATACTAAAATCTCAATATCACCAGTTGGCATATTTGGATTTTTAGAGGCACGCTCAATGACTTTTCCCTTGACTTGGATTACGAATTCGCGACCTAAATCCTCTGCACGCTCCATCATTTCTTTTGGTGTGCGCTCTTCATCAAAAACGAGTTGCGTCATCCCGTAGCGATCACGAAGATCTACCCAAACGATAAACCCTTTGTTTCTAGATTTTTGAACCCAACCTGCAAGTGTGACTTCTTTATTGATATGTGATGCTCTTAACTCACCACAATTGTGACTTCTATACATAGTAAAAAAATTAGAACACCTTTAAAAAAATGCTTTGGTGTTTCAGGTTGCAAATTTAATAAGTTAATGGGTTTAATTATATGAAAAGGTAAAATTTCTAATAATTAGATAAAAAAGAAAAGCACAATAAATATTGTGCTTCTATTATTAAATTTTAAATGTGTGTAATTAATCCAAATTAGGAATACGTAACACTTGCCCAACATAAATCTTATCTGGATCTGTTAGCATTGGTTTATTTGCTTCAAAAATTTGTGGGTATTTCATGGCATCACCATAATAGTGTTTTGCAATTTTACCTAAAGTGTCTCCACTAACTACTGCGTGGAATTTTGCTTCTGGTTCTGGATTTTCAACAGTCATTTGATCATCTACTTGAGAGATTCCTGCTGTGTTACCGACTACCAATACTACTTTCTCTTTTGTGGCTTGATCGTGTGCTTCACCAGAGACTCTTGCCATTTCATCCTCCACGTAAACTTTTAGGTTTTCAACATCCAGTTGTAAATCCCTAATTGTTTCTTCCATATTTCTTGCTGCTGCTTCTTCTAGACGTAACTCTGTTGCATCTGCTTCTCTAGTTGCTTTTGCTCTTGCTTCAGCTGCTTCTTCTTCTGTTGTTTTTCCTATTCCGAAGACTTTTGCTCCTGCGTTTTTAATAAATGAAAATAATCCCATAGTTGTTTTTGGTTTTTATGAACTGTTGTTGATTGGATATTTCCGAAAAAAAAAATCCTTAAAGTTCTTGTTAATGTTATAACTGTAAAGTTGGCGAAAATCTTTTATAAATGCAATAATTATCAGTATTAAGACTATCGCTTTTCAATAATATTATGACACGTTTGCCCTGAGAATGTCACTCTGATTTTATTGAAAAAGAAAACGCCCAACTCAAATGAATGAGTTGGACGTTTCTGGAGACTAAATAACCAACCAAATCTAGCTCCTTGTATTTACCCTTGGGTTATCTTTTTTAGCAGTTTTCTGCTTACGTTTTTTTAATTCTTTTTTACCTTCAATTTTTCGTCCCTGAGCATCGGTTTCTCTTAAGTATTGAATGTAACCTCGTCCTGTAAATTCGTAAACGGTTTCAGACGATGGATGGAACAATTCTATCCTTTGGTCATTTATAACGCTTAACTCAAAGTATTCATTGTCGAAGAAATCATAATCTAGTGTTAATGTTTTTAAGTACATATTGTTGCTCAAATTACCTACACCGTAGACTCCTGTATAATCCCAGAAAATATTGTCTGGATTTGAGATGTTTGCATCTTGTGAGCTTCTAAACTCTGAGTCATTTCCGCCAGCTAAAAACTGAAGGTAGTTCTCGTTATCAAATTCATTGATCGCTCCAAATTGACTGGTATATGTTTTTTCCCAGGCTTCATATTCTTGTAAGAAATAATGAATGTTATCATAAAACACAAAATCATAATCAAAAGTGCTTCTTTGGTAACCGTTCAAGAAATAGGAGGTATCATTGAAAGGGTTATATAATTCTATCGTGTTATTATCAATTTGATATACATCAAACGTTTCAAAACCATCAATATCGTGATTGATATCTAAAATCATATCATAAGTATCATAAACACCAACATCAATACCATAACCGTTACCTTGATTTCCAAAACCTACAAGATTATTGTTTGCGAATAATACTCCGTTTCTAAAAGACATTGTAAATGCTATATCCAAAAATGGTGTTTCACCATACCCAGTGGTTTGATTGAGGTCAACATACCATAACTCATAAGAATTCAATAATTGATTTAGAGAAATCGATGGGTTATTATTATAATCGTTCACAATAATCTCGTCTGTATAACATGACGTGAATAATGTCGCTGTTAAAGCAAAACCTAAAAGTAGTTTCATCGTTCTCATAATCGTTCGTTTTTGTGATTTCTATATTATAGATTTCAAAACGCGTGCCAAAAATAAAAGTTGCTTTGTTTTCTCTTCGGAAATAGGCCATAAAATGCTTATTTTTGAAACAACATATTATGAGTTTTTAAAACAAAGATTGATACACGGTATATGAGTGAGCCATTAAAATATGCAGTATTTGGAGCAGGAAGTTGGGCAACAGCAATTGTTAAAATGCTTTGCGAAAATCTAGATGAAGTGGGTTGGTACATGCGTAGTGTTTACACTAAAGAACATTTAATAAAAGAGCAACATAACCCAAGTTATTTAAGCTCTGTAGAATTTAATATCAAACAACTTAAACTAAGCAATGATATTAATGAAATTGCTGAGTGGGCAGATGTTTTGATTTTTGTAATCCCGTCTGCTTTTATCCATGGAGAATTACAAAAACTAACGATCGATATATCTAATAAAACGATTGTTTCCGCAGTAAAAGGGATTATGCCAGAAACAGGCAAATTGGTTGGTGAGCAATTTCATGATGAATATAATATCCCTTTTGAAAATATTGCAGTGATTGCAGGACCTTGCCACGCAGAGGAAGTTGCTCTTGAGCGATTATCATATTTAACGATTTCTTGCGATGATGCCAAAAAAGCCCAGCATATAGCAGACGCTTTATCTAGCGACTACATCAAGACCAAAATTAGCGACGATATCATTGGTACAGAATACGCAGTAATGTTAAAGAATATTTATGCTATTGCTGCAGGTATTGCTCATGGTTTAGGATATGGTGATAATTTTCAAAGTGTGTTGATGAGCAATGCGATTAGAGAGATGAAGCGATTTATCAAAAAAATGCACAAGATGAAACGTAACATCAATGACTCTGCTTATTTGGGAGATTTATTGGTGACCGGTTATTCTACGTTTTCCCGAAACCGAATGTTTGGAAATATGATTGGAAAGGGCTACACCGTAAAATCTGCACAAATGGAAATGAGCATGGTTGCTGAAGGGTATTACGCCACAAAAAGTGCACATGAACTCAACAAAAAGAATAAAAAGAAAACTCGACTTCCTATTATAAATGCGGTTTATGAGATTTTGTATGAGAACAAGAATCCCAAGAAAGTTTTTGGGAAATTGACAGATAAACTTGACTAGCTGTTGCCTATTAGCCTTTTACCATTAGCTCAAAGCCAACCGCCAAATGCTATAAGCTATTTGACCAAAACCCCTTTCAACTGCATTAAGGGAATTGTTTGTAAAGCCTTTGTATTAATCGTATTTTTTCTAAAGAGATATGTTTTATCGCACATTTGATTACCCTCAAAAAACGTGACTTTAAATTCATTGTTTAGTTGAAGTACTTCATTTTGCATAAATTCAATCTTAGCGTAGCTTCTTGCTGGTAAAAGCGATATTGTATGACGCATTGGAGGTGTCATTTTTTCTTCGGAATAACCTTTCGATACAATCAAAACGGTATCTAAGTCGACATCTTTGTTATTGATGATGTAAGCATTCCAATCATCTGTTTTATATTCTGGATGCTGTTCTTGAACAACTGCAACGAATACGTCTTCTACTTTTGGGATGTGGATGTCCTTTTTCATATTTCAAAAATAATAAACTATTCAAAATAAGAATTAGAATAGTTACTTGTTATTATTCCTTTTAAATTATAAACCACTAAATGCTTAAAAAGCTCTTCTGTTGGGTATGCTTCAGATAAATTATTCTCTTTAAATATGAGATTATCGATCCTATAAAAATAAATTCTGACTATTAATTCTAAATTAATTTCCTTTTTAACACTACCAGATTCTTGTGCTTGCTTAAATAATTCAAAAACTATACGATTTGACAGTTCATCAACAAACTCATTAAATAAAGTTATTGCTTTTGGGTAATACTTCTCGAGCCCAAAAAGGAAAGAGGGCTTAAAGTATTTTAAATACTCAAACCCTTTTTTGTAAATTAGAATAACGCATAAAATAGGGTCCTTTCCATTACTTGCAATCAAACTATTTATATCTTTTTTATAATCATTTAACAAGCTTTCAATACTTGAAGTGACTAAATCTTCTTTATTATCAAAAAACGTGTATATCGTTTTTTTAGAAATACCAAGCTCATTTGCTAACTCATCTAAAGTAACGTGCTTGCTTCCAAATTGGGTAAACTTATTTACAGAATATTTTAATAATTCTTCTTTAGTAATCATCCTTAGATTTTACCTCCAACCACCGCCAAGGGCTTCGTATAAATCCACAATAGAGACCAATTGTTGTAATCTACTGTCTATAATATTTAGTTCTGCGTTTAAAGCGCTTTCCCTTGCTGTTAACAAATCTAGATAATTTGCATAACCATTTTTTAGCAACTCTTCAGAATTTGACTCAGCTGTACGCAATGCTTCAACCTCATTTTTTCTGAATTCGTATTTTCTAGTTTCAGATTCGTAAGAAAATAAAGCATTGGACACTTCACTTGCAGAAACTAATAAGGTCTTTTTAAACTCAAGTAAAGATTGCTCCTGCTGCGCTATGGCAACTTCTTTCTCTGTTCTAAGTTGTCGCTTATTAAATAAGGGTTGCATTAATCCTCCAACAATATTTGCGAAAAATGAGTTTGCACTTAATAATTTATCTAATTCCAAACTTTGTAAGCCTCCAGAAGCTGTTAATGTCAATGACGGATACAAATTGCTTTTAGCCACATTTGTCAATTCAAAAGATTGGATCAAATTGTATTCCGCAGCCATAACGTCTGGTCGATTGCTAAGCAAAGACGCTGGTACGCCAAGTTTTATTTCTTGTTCTATTTTCTGAAGGTCTAAAGAACTTCTTTCAAAATTTTGAGGTGCTTTTCCCAATAAAATACTTAAGGTATTTTCTGTTTTAAAAATAGCAGTTTCAACATCTACCTGTAAGGCTTTAACATTATTATATTGCGCTATGTTTTGATCTACAGCAACTTGAGTTACCTGTCCCGCGTCTTTTAACGCTTTAATCGTCTCCACACCACTTTCTCGAGTTGCGATGGTTTGCTTTGTAACTTCCAATTGCGCATCCAAAGCTAATAAATTATAATAGGTGTTCGCAATGCTTGAAATCAACTGTGTCTTTACAGCTTGATGACCTGCAACACTTTGTAGATAAGCTGCTTGAGTTGCTCTTTTATTACTTCTTATTTTTCCCCATATATCTGCTTCCCAAGAGAGGTTTGCAGTAATATCAAATTGATCTGTTGAAGTGTCATTCAAAAACGCACCAAATTGGCTGTTTTTGGATAATTCTTGATGCGTCCAATTTGTACCTATATTCGCAGATGGAAAATAGCCAGCTCTCCCTTGTTTTGCATAAGCTTCCGCAGCTATCATTTGCTGAATGGCAATACGTACGTCCATGTTGTTCTGCAATCCTTCTTCTATATATTTTTGAAGGTATTGATCTGAAAACAGATTTTTCCAAGAAACATCTGCCATAGACACGCTATCTGTTGGTAAATTTTCTGTTCTGTAAAGTGCTTCTGTTTCGATATTTAATTCTGGTCTCTCATAATCCTTTGCCACAAAACAACTTTGCAACGTCAAGGCTACCACCAATATTAAAGCACCTTTGCTGAAATTTTTATATTTTAAAATTGATTTCATCGTTTTATTCTTCAATAGATTTTACTGTTGGTTTACTCGATATTTTTTCTTGTAACCATTGAAATAATATAAATAGGATAGGAATAACGAAAACTCCTAAAAGTGTCCCGATTAACATACCACCTGCTGCTCCTGTACCAATGGAGTTATTACCTTCAGAGCCCACTCCTTTTGCCAATACCAAAGGCATTAAACCTAAGATAAATGCAAATGAGGTCATTAAAATTGGACGCAAACGAGATTTAGCACCATTAATCGCTGCGTTAACAATGCTCTCACCGTTTTTTCTGCGTTGTATTGCAAACTCTACGATAAGTATGGCATTTTTGGCCAGTAGACCAATGAGCATGATTAAGGCAATTTGAAAATAAATGTTGTTTTCTAATCCAAAAAGTTTCGTGCTAATATAGGCTCCAAAAACACCAAATGGTAATGATAATACCACTGCAAAAGGCAGCAAATAACTCTCATATTGCGCGCTTAATAAGAAATACACAAACAGAATACTTAATATAAATATAAAGGTGGTTTGGTTTCCTGCGTTTACTTCTTCACGGGTTAAACCAGAATAAGCAACTGTATAATTACTTGGTAATTTTGCAACCTCTTCTTCAATAACCCTTATGGCATCTCCAGTACTAAACCCTTCATTTGTTGCACCCGTTATGGTTGTTGAATTGAATAAATTGAAACGTGTTACCGATTGCGGTCCATACACACGTTTTAAAGTAACAAACTGAGTGATTGGTGTCATTTCTCCGGTCTCTGTTCTTACATACATGCTATTTAGTGCGCTTTCATCTGCCCTATCTTCTGGTAGCGCTTGAATGTAAACCCTAAATTGTTTTCCAAATTTAGAAAAATCAGAAGCATAAACACCTCCAATATAGCCTTGTAATGTTGAAAAAATACTGGTAACCGAAACCCCTTTTTCTTTAGCCAATGGCACATTGACTTCCATTTCGTACTGCGGATAATTTGTACTGAAAGATGACGTCGCATATTTAATTTCTGGATGACTCATCAAAGCGCCAGAGAATTCCTTATTGGCTTGGTCTAAATCGGTAAATTCTCCTCCAAATTTATCTAATAAATTAACCTCAAACCCTGCTGAATTTCCAAAACCACGAATACTTGGTGGTGAGAAGAAAATAATTTTTGCCTCTGGGATTGTGGAAGCAATGCCAAATAATTTTCCTGTTATTGTTTCTACTGAAAGTGAAGCATCTCCACGTTCTCCCCAATCTTCAAGTTTAATAATACCAAAACCATAATTACTACCTGCTCCAGAAATTAAGCTTCTACCCTTAATAAAATTGACCGCATTGACACCATCTACACCTTCAATTTTACTATATAAATCCTTAGAAACCGCATTGGTTCTGTCTAATGAAGCACCAGGTGGTAATTCTATATTTGCAAAAATAATTCCTCTATCTTCATTTGGTACAAATCCTGTAGGTGTTGTTGTAGATGCCCAATAAATACCAACTCCAGCAATAACTAGCAATAGAACCGAAATGATCTTTCTCTTATATAAAAACTCAAGGGATTTACCATAACGATTAACTGTAGCATTAAACCCTCTATTAAATAAGGTGTAAAAACGCTTCAAAGGACCTTTTCCCTTAAGGTCTTCGTCTTCTTTATGTTCTTTCAAAAATAAAGCGCACAATGCAGGACTTAATGTTAACGCATTGACCGCGGAAATTAAAATAGCTATAATTAAGGTGACGCCAAATTGCTCATAAAATACGCCTGTTGGACCTGTTACAAAAGTTACAGGAATAAATACCGCAGCCATTACCAATGTTATCGAGATAATAGCTCCAGAAATTTCATTCATCGCTGTTAATGTTGCTTTTTTAGGGTTGTGTTCTCCTTCATCCATTTTAGCATGTACTGCCTCGACGACCACAATAGCATCATCAACCACAATGCCTATGGCAAGCACCAAAGCAAAGAGTGTTAAAAGATTGATAGAATAGCCAAAAACATTTAAGAAAAAGAATGTACCTATAATAGAAACAGGAACTGCAATTGCAGGTATCAATGTAGAACGAAAATCTTGTAAGAAAATAAATACCACTAAAAACACTAGTAAAAAAGCCTCTAACAATGTGCTCACTACTTTTTCAATAGAAGCATTTAAGAATAAACTTGTATCATATGGTACAAAAATATCTAAACCCTCAGGAAGGTCTTTTTTTACTGCTTCTAAAGTCGTTTTAATATTCTCTATAATCTCTTGTGCATTAGAACCCTTTGTTTGAAAGATCCCCGTAAATACCGCAGGATTTCCCAAACTCATCGCATTTGAAGAATAAGATTGTGCATCTAACTCAATGGTAGCTACATCCTTTAGACGCAAAAACTCTCCGTTTCCTAAAGCTTTAATTACGATATCGCTATACTGACTTTGGTTTTTAAAACGACCACTATAAGTTAACGTGTAAGAGAATGATTCTCCGTTATTTTGACCTAAAGAACCTGCTGCAGCTTCTAAATTTTGTTCTGCTAATGCTGCTGAAATATCTGATGGAATTAAATTATAGGCTGCTAATTTTTCTGGGTTTAACCAAATACGCATTGCATAATCTTGTTGTGAGAATACACTAACATCACCAACACCACTAATACGCTGCATGGCAGGAATCACATTTATTTTTAAATAATTCTGAATAAATGTAGCATCATAGTTATCACTTTCAGAATACATAGAGATAAACATCAACGCACTGGTCTCTTGTTTTTGTGTAGTAACACCAGTTTGAATCACCTCTTGAGGCAATAATGGGTTTGCTCTTGCCACACGGTTTTGTACGTTTACAGCTGCAATATCTGCATCAATTTGCTGGTCAAAATAAACTGTGATTTCCGCAGAACCCGTGTTAGATGCTGTAGAGGTAATATATGTCATACCTTCAACACCATTAATTTGTTCTTCTATAGGGATTATGACACTCTCTAAAACCGTTTCTGCATTTGCTCCAGTATAATTTGCCGAAACCTTTATGGTTGGTGGTGCAATATCAGGATATTCTTCTATAGGTAAACTCGTTATACTGATGACTCCAAGCATCACTATAATTATAGAAATTACTGTTGAAAGCACTGGTCTTTCAATAAATGTTTTTAACATGGATACTGTTTTTTTTAGTTCGTTACTAGTTTTTGAATAAAGTGGCTACAGGTTTAATAGCCTCTTCAAAAGGAATGTCTTGAGGAGTGATTGCCATTCCGTTTTTTAATTTACCAACACCAGCAACTACAATTTTATCATTTGCTTTTACACCAGATTCTACAACATAAAGATTGTCTACCGCTCCTTTAATCTTAATAATTGAAGTCGAGATTTTGTTGTCGTCTCCTAATTTAAAAATCATAATATTTCCTTGTTGTTCATAGGTAGCAGATTGTGGTACTACTACAGCATCTTTATATTCTATAGGAAATCTTATTTTTCCAGAATTTCCATTGGTTAGGATTTCGTTTGGATTATCAAAAGCTGCCCTAATTTGAATGGTACCTGTACTTTGGTTTATTTGAC
This sequence comes from Psychroserpens sp. Hel_I_66, assembly GCF_000799465.1. Lineage (NCBI taxonomy): Bacteria > Pseudomonadati > Bacteroidota > Flavobacteriia > Flavobacteriales > Flavobacteriaceae > Psychroserpens > Psychroserpens sp. Hel_I_66. Next base: position 2,686,503 of record NZ_JUGU01000001.1, read on the forward strand.
CAGTACTGGTTTGAATACGTCCTTTTTCAGAATAAATCTTACCATTTGCTAACACCAAACTTAAGTCTGGAGCATTTTTAATACGCTCTGCTTTTGTCTTTCCTTCAGATCGCTGTAAATGATCAATATATTGAGCTTCATTGAAACTGAAAAAAGCATATACTTGGTCTATTTCACTAACTGTCGTTAAGGGTTTTGTGTCGCTTGGACTAATTAACGCTCCTTCTCTAAAATTTATGGAACCTACGTAACCATCTATTGGACTTTTAATTGTTGCATAACCGATATTTGCAGAAACACCACTTAAATTTGCTTTTGCTTGGGCCAAATTTGCTTTTGCTGTTTCCAACTGTACCGGACTAATAATATCTTTCTCAACAAGTGGAATAAGTTTATTAACTTCTACTTGTGCAACATTTACACGTGCTCTTGCTGCTCCAGCATCTTGACTTAATGCCTCTGTTTCTAATTTAAACAATAACTGTCCCTTGCTTACTTTTTGTCCTTCGTCAACAAAAACTTTCTCTATGTAACCAGATGTCTTAGCTCTAACATCACTGTTTACAATCCCTTCAATTGTTGCTGGGTAATCTGTAAATCCAGTCACCGTTTTGTTTTGTAGTTGGGTTACTGGAAATGTAGGAGGTGTAGTTGATGCGGCTGCTTGTTGGTCTTTTTCTGCATTGCCACAACCAATAATCACTAAAAATATACCTAGTGATAATAATGTATAGAAATTTTTGATTTTCATTTTTTGAATTTTAAATATTGAATTGGTTATCTATTAATTTTATTCTCAACTCTTCTATAGATGCGCTCGCTTCATCTAAAAACTGGATGTAATCGTTGTGAAAATTTAAATCAAATTTTTCGGTATCATTTTCAACGCCTTGAGAGTTAATAGTTTGCTTGTAATCCTTGATTTGCAAGTGTAATTCTCTAACTTCTTTCCACTCATTGATCATATTATCAATGTGTTGCATTATCATGTCCTTATTGATAGTAAAGTATTTTTTACGATCTCCCGTTTTGGTGAAATACACAATCTTTTTTAAATCTTGTAAATGGTTGAGATGTGTTGAAATCGTACTTTTACTTGCACATAGAATAGTAACCATATCCTCAAATGTGGTCCCTTTTTTTCCAGTTAAAATAATGTAAGATAAAATTCTGGCTGCGACAGGTGCCAATTGATCTCTAGACTCTAAATGAACGCCTAGCTTTTCAACCAATGCCATTTTTTCTTTGCAGATATTTTTCTCCATATTTTACATTTATTTCGAACTGCTTTAAGAATTACTCTGAAACAGTAAAAATTACATGCAAATTTATTTATTAGTTCGGAACAAACCGAACTAAACGAAGTTAAATCGCTGTTAAATAAAAAAAGCCGACAGTTATGTCGGCTCTAGTTATATGTTATCAACATTTATAATGCAGATTTAAACTGCTCCAAAAACCGCACATCATTTTCACTCAATAAACGAATGTCGCTAATTTGGTGCAACAATAAAGCAATACGATCTATTCCCATACCAAAGGCAAAACCTGAATATTCTTTAGAATCAATTCCGCAGTTTTCCAATACGTTCGGGTCTACCATACCGCAACCCATAATTTCTAACCAACCTGTCCCTTTGGTCATTTTATAATCTGTTTCGGTTTCTAATCCCCAATATACATCTACTTCTGCACTTGGCTCTGTGAACGGAAAATATGAGGGACGAAGACGAATTTTGCTTTTACCGAACATTTCCGTAGTAAAATATTGAAGTGTCTGTTTTAAATCTGCAAAGCTTACATCCTTGTCAATATATAATCCCTCCACTTGATGAAAGAAACAGTGTGAACGTGCCGAAATAGCTTCATTACGAAACACGCGACCAGGAGAAATGGTACGAATTGGAGGTTTATTGTTTTCCATATAACGTACTTGTACAGAGCTGGTGTGCGTACGTAATAAAATATCTGGATCTGTCTGGATAAAAAACGTGTCCTGCATATCACGAGCAGGATGGTATTCTGGCAAGTTTAATGCTGTAAAATTGTGCCAGTCATCTTCAATTTCTGGACCTTCGCTCACGTTAAAACCTATGCGAGAAAAGATATCGATGATTTGATTTTTTACGATGGAAATTGGATGGCGCGCACCAATAGCAATAGGTTCTCCAGGACGTGACAAATCGCCATAAACACCTTTGACCTCTTCTTTACTTTCCAACTCCTCTTTAAGTGAGCTGACTTTATCCTCTGCAGTTTGCTTGAGCTTATTAATGGTTTGCCCGAATTCTTTTTTCTGTTCGTTTGCTACATTTTTAAACTCAGCAAAATACTCTTTTAAAAGACCTTTTGACCCTAAGTATTTTATACGGAATGCCTCAACCTCTTCTTTGGATTGTGCTTTAAATTCTTCGGCTTCTGCTATGAGTTCTTTTAGCTTGTCTATCATGGTATTTGAAAATAAAGGGCAAATTTAATGAATTTTATCGCGATTTGCGTTAGCGATGGAAGCATTTGTTGGAGCTCCTCGCAGAGAGCGACTGCTGAGAGCGCGACCCTTGTGGTAACGCCATTGTATTTATTCTATAAATTCAGTTTCTATAAAATAGTTAACGATAGCATCTTTCATCAACACGCTTTGTTCTCCTGCTTTTAACGGTGGTAATTCTTCTTTGACTTTGTAGTGTGGCCAACCGTCTTCATCTGCATAATCGAATTCGTAATAGCCATAAGGCGCGAGCAATTTACAGATGGCAATGTGCATTAGATCCAGTTTGTGGTCTTTTTTGAATTTACGGTCTAATTGCCCTAATTCCTGCACACCTATCAAATAGATGATTGCATCCAAATCTAATGGATCTCCATCTGCAAATCGTGCAGATAGTTTTTCTACTACTAAATCCCAACGTTGTTTTAATTGTTCGTCTCTTGCCATGTATCTCTTTTCTTGTTTGGACTTTGCTTATTAAAAACTCCAGCAACAATCTTTTTAATTAAGGCTACAAAGTTACTAAACTATAAGGTCTACAAATGCGTTATTATTTTAAAATGAGAAAAATTATGTACGTTTGTTAAAACTAACTTTCACTATGGCTGTTATTGATATTATTTTGGGTGCTCTTTTACTTTTTGGGCTAGTACGAGGTGTTATGAAAGGGTTTTTTGTTGAAATCGCCTCTTTAGTCGCGCTTGTTGCTGGAGTTTATGGCGCTATACATTTTAGTGATTTTGCTGCGGAATTTTTAGACACTAAACTCAATTGGGATGAGAAATATATCAATATTGTAGCTTTTGCCATTACCTTTGTGATCATTGTTTTGGTCATTGCTCTGGCTGGAAAAGCATTAACAAAACTGGCAAATTTTGCTGCACTCGGTATTTTGAATAAACTTTTGGGTGGCGTTTTTGGTATTTTAAAAATCGGTTTAATATTAAGTGTTCTGCTTATCGTATTTAATAATTTAAATAGTAATATCCCTTTTGCAGATGAGCAGGATCTAGAAGATTCTATTCTGTACAAACCGGTTAAAGGTTTAGCTCCTATGATTTTCCCGAGTATTTTGAATAAAGGTAAAGATGTTGAAGATGAAAATGTTGATGATGAGGATCTTGAAACAAATCAAAACACATAAAATCTCCTATTTTTAATCTAGATGATAAATCTCCATAATGTCTTTTAGATATTTGTCAAAATCTATTTTAAGGTCAATAAGCGTTCCTGTATGAACATCAAAAACCCACCCATGGACTTTTAACTCTCTATCTCTGTATGCTTTTTGAACAGCAGCAGTTTTAATTAAATTAACACATTGCTCTTTGACATTAAGCTCTACAAGTCGGTCATACTTTTTTTCTTCGTCTGTTATTAGGTTAAGTTCATCTCTATGAATACGATATACGTCACGAATATTTCGCAACCAAGGGTTTAAAATACCTAAGTCTGCAGATTGCATTGCTGCTTTTACTCCACCACATGCATAATGCCCACAAACCACCACATGTTTAACTTTTAAATGGTCTACCGCATAATTGACTACAGACATTACATTAAGATCTATACTTATTACCATATTAGCAATATTACGATGCACAAAGACTTCTCCTGGATCTAGACCCATAAGTTCTTCTGCGCTAACACGACTATCACTACAGCCAATATAAAGCAGCTCTGGATTTTGCCCTTTACCTAGTTTTTCAAAATAATCTTGATCTACAGAGAGCTTATCTTGTATAAACTGTTTGTTGTTTTTAAAAACGTGTTCTAAAGTCATGGATTTCTATATTAATCTTGATGTTGAACATTGGTTTTGACCCATTCCATACAACTATTAAAATCTTTAAAAATATGTTCTGTTGGAATTAAATCTGGAATGATATCAATACGCTCCATCATAAATTTTGGTTGTTTTGCTAAATTTACGAACAATACATTTATCTTTTTTTTCTTAAGATCTAAAAGTACGTCTTCCAAAGCATATAAACCCGATTGATCAATATAGTGCATCAAGCCCAAACGAATAACCACAGTTTTTGCAGTATCGGGAATTTGTTTTGAAAGCGCTTGAAAATCAGAAGTATATCCAAAAAATAATGGTCCTTTGACGTGTTTTATAAAAACGTCTTCTTTTAATAATGAAGGAAAGCCAGCCTCGTCTAACCAAACCTCTTCTTTTAGGGGCTTAACATCACTACGTTTTGCTGTTAAATCTCCTATTTTTTTCATAAACATTAGTGAAGCAATGATCAATCCAATCCCAACTGCATAAATTAAATCCCAAAAAGTTGAAAGCAGTAAAACTACCATCATTATTAATACTTCAGAACTTAATTTAACAGGTCCTATTTTTATATCTTTTGGTAAACTTGAAATCGCTTTTAAGCCTTTATAATCCATAACGCCAATACCTACGGTAATTAATATTCCTGCTAAAACTGCAGCTGGAATTTTTGATGCTATTGGACCAAGACCCAGTAATACTATCAATAATATTATGGCTGCTATCATTCCAGAAAGCCTAGTTTTTCCTCCGGAATTTATATTAACTACCGTTCTAATTGTAGCACCTGCGCCAGGTATACCTCCAAAAACAGAAGCAATACTATTACCAATACCTTGACCAACTAATTCTCTACTAGGATTATGTTTGGTTTTGGTCATGTTATCTGCAACAACACTAGTTAAAAGACTATCTATTGCACCTAGAAGTGATAATGTCAAAGCAGTTAGTATATAAGGTGAAATTGCGCTAAAACTAAAAGTGGTAAACATTTCTAATTTAGGAATTGGCAATCCAGATGGTATTTCTTGAATTTTTAAATAGTCAAAACCAAAACCAACTGCAATACCAGACATTACCAATAGTGCTACCAACGTACTTGGTATTTTTGTAGTAATTTTTTTAAACCCAAAAACTATAAAAACAGTTCCTATTGCTAGTGCAAATTCTAACCAGTTAATCTGTTTTATAGCTCTGGGCAATGCCTTTAAAGCACCCAAAGCTCCTGAGGTTTCTTTGACTGCAAGTGTTTTAGATTCTTTTAAAATAATAGCGTCTTCATCTTCTATTTCATTTACCTTTTTGATTGTTTGCTCAAAATCCTCTAAAACTAAAACACCTTCCCCGATTTCTTCGTCTAAGATTTTGTTTAAAACAACTTCTTTTGCTTCTGGCTTAAATTGCTCTACAAAAGCAAGATCTTCTTTAGGGTTATAACCTAATGATGGTAAAATTTGAGTTAATATTATTATTAATCCAATTGCAGTCATAAATCCTGACACTACAGGATATGGGATGTATCTTATATATTTACCTAAGCCTAAAACACCTAAAATAATTTGCATTATTCCTGCTAATAAAAATACAGTTAAAATAGTGGGCAAAGCCTTACTAAGATCGCCATCATTGGTTGCAATTACACCTGCAATAACGACTAAACTTACCGCTGTCATTGGTGCTGTTGGCCCAGAAATTTGTGTTGATGTCCCACCAAAAAGAGCAGCAAAAAATCCAATAAAAATAGCACCATAAAGTCCTGCACTTGGTCCTAAACCTGAAGACACTCCAAAGGCAAGTGCCAATGGCAATGCTACAATACCTGCGGTTATTCCTCCAAAAGCATCACCTTTAAAATTTGAAAAGAATTTTTTCATAAATGTTATATGTTGGTTTTTTAATTAAAAATAAGGTTTTTTATGAAAAATTAAAGTATCTATTTGCCTGTGATCTTCAATTTAACAATAACCAAAACTCACTTTTTCGGTTAAAAAAAAGCATTGTAATTAACAATGCTTTTTTTACTTTTCTTTTTCAAATGTTGTTTGATTTTTATTCAAAAAACTCAACAGCACCTGTATTTATGTCATACATTGCACCAATAATTCTAATTTCATTGTTCTTCTCCATTTCCGAAAGTATAGGACTTTCAGCATGGATTCTATCAATGGTCAATTCTACATTTTTCTTAGACACCTCATCAACAAAATCTAAATTTTTTGAGTTTCTCATACTCTTATCTTTAGGTTCTTCAACAGCGTTTACAGCTGGTGTAATCTTTTCTATAAGCTTAGTGAGATTGCCCATTTTGGCGTCATCACATGCGCCTTTAACAGCACCACAACTGGTATGTCCTAACACTACTATCAATTTTGTACCTGCCAATTTAGATGCAAATTCCATACTTCCTAAGATATCTTCGTTAACAAAGTTTCCTGCTATACGTACACTAAAAATATCGCCTAATCCTTGATCAAAAACCAACTCTGCCGATACACGGGAATCTATACAACTTAAAATAGTAGCAAACGGAAATTGACCATCACTTGTGTCGTTAACTTGCTCTAATAAGTTTCTATTTGCCTTAAGATTTTGTTGGAATCTTTGATTTCCCTCTTTTAAAAACTGCACAGCCTTTTCTGGTGTCATTGTTGCCTGTGTTTCTCTTGTATGTGCTTTCATGTCTTTTTATGTTTAATGTTTTTAAATAAATTATTTTATTTTAGGATTTTTTCTCCAATTTAAAAAATTCTATAAAACTTTCAGGATTCTCTACAATTCCACGATCTGAAATTATTTTTATATCAATATTTCTTTCTTTGGCTTTAAAAGCAAAATCGTCGAGAATTTCGATAATATCATTATCCAAGTATCTTGTTTTTCTTACATCTAACTCTAAGTAACTATTTTCAGGTAAATTATCCAATTCTTTTAAAATTGAAGCTTTATTAAAAAATGTTACTTCCTCAGCTAAAGTCATTTTTATTTTTCCATCATTTACATCTTCACCTTCTTTATGCAAAAAGTGGGAGTTTTGAAAACTTTTTATCAAAATGATAAAGATCCCAACCGCAAGTCCTAAACCAATACCTACCAATAAATCCGTAAATACGATTCCTACAACCGTTACTATAAACGGTAGAAATTGCTTCCAACCCATATCATACATTTTCTTAAATAACGTGGGATTAGCTAATTTCCAACCAACGATGAAAAGCACTGCTGCTAATACAGATAAAGGAATTTTATTTAGTAATGTAGGAATCAAAATCACAGAAATTAACAGGAAAAAACCATGAATAATTGCAGAAATTTTTGTTCTACCACCCGACTGAATATTTGCAGAACTTCTAACAATTACCTGTGTAATTGGAAGTCCTCCCACTAAACCTGAAAGAATATTTCCTGTCCCTTGCGCAAATAACTCTCTATTAGTTGGCGTTACATTTTTATGTGGATCTAATTTATCAGTAGCTTCTACACATAATAATGTCTCTAAACTTGCTACCAATGCTATCGTAAATGCGGTAATCCAAACTGCAGGATTATTGATGGCTGCGAAATTCGGAAAACTGAATTGGCCTCGAAATGACTCAAAATCGTCTGGAACAGGAACACTAACTAAATGTTCAGGGCTAATACCAAATTTATCATTTGAAGCAGTTAGAATATAATAGATAATTCCAACAACAACAGCTACAAGCGGTCCTTGTACTAGCTGGAAAAATTTACCTTTTTTAGATAAAACATTACTCCAAAGTAATAAAATCGCCAGAGAAATAAGTCCAATAAGCGTTGCTCCAATACTTATATTACCAATTGCATCCATTATTCCGCTAAACGTGTTTCCTCCATCAACTTGTTGAAACGAAAAATCACCTTCGGGATCGGAATCATAACCAAAGAAATGCGGAATTTGTTTAAGAATAATAATTATTCCAATACCTGTCAACATACCTCTAATCACAGAAGACGGAAAAAAGTACCCTATAATACCAAAACGCAACGCACCAAATAATAGTTGTATTACACCTGCTATTACTACAGTGACAAGAAAAACCTTAAAGCCCTCTTGAAAACCTCCGTAAGTCTCTGTGAAGTCTTGAATTGCTAAAAATACAATAGCTGCTAATCCTGCTGCTGGACCACTTACTCCAATCTTAGAACCACTTAAAGCTCCTACTACGATTCCTCCTATAATTCCTGCTATAACACCAGAAAATAAAGGCGCTCCACTGGCTAGTGCAATACCCAAACACAAGGGTAATGCGACAAAAAATACAACTATACTAGCTGGTATGTCATTCTTAATATATTTAAACATTTAATATCTATTTGTGCTAAAGAAAATTTCGATAGCTAATTATTAATAATTAATTTTTAAGACAAATTTGTCCCTAATGATAATATTAAGAAATGAATTCTGGAGGTGAAAAGATAATATTGAGATGAGGCTTTTGATAAGTTTTGAAGAAATAGGCAGTCTTATTGAATTTTTCCAAACTTTCAATATAAGTTATCAACTTCATTGAGTTGTAGTAGAATATTTTGCCTTCTTTGGTAATATTATTTTCTTTTTCTTCCTCTTCTTCGGTTAAAGAATATAAACAAGAAATATCGATAGAATCGTCGATAACCATAATAACAGAAGGCGCTGTAATAAGCGCAGTAAATATCAAAAGAAAAAAAATGGATGATATTTTCTGTTTCATAGTTGGTTTAAGATTTACAAATATAGGACTAGAATTTCGAGATATGGTTAAAGATTGCCTAAAAATCTTTCAATAATTTGATATCGTCGTTTAGTATCCAGCCCATTTTACCGTCTGCTAATTTGATTTTCTTCCAATTAGATACAGTATCAACAACTTGTACCTTAGTGCCTTCATGAAGCTTAAAAGCCTCTGTACTTCTCAAATTTGGCTCACTTTTAATTTGACTTTCTTGAGCAAAAACAATAGCTGGCTGGTTTTTCTTTTCAAGACCATAACTGTTAAACGCAAATGAAAGCGCTATAAGCGCCAAAATTAAAAAAGACAGACTTGTTATAAATGTAAAACGCTTTTTAGAAGTGCTTTGAGAAAAATAATAGACTAAAAATAATAGCACAAAAAGGATTACCAATACCACCGACACTTTAGCCCATTTATCAAAAACCATTATATTCGTCGCTTTTTTAATAAGTCTGGAAAAACCAACTTCTGGCACAACTTCAATATCATCAATGGTCATATTTTTTGCAAAAGCTATATTGTTCAAAATATCTTTATCATTAGGCTTTAATAATAACGCTTTTTCATAATAATAAATACTTGGCGCAATGTGGTTTAATTTATAGTGCGCATTTGCGATATTGTAATATAGTTCTGCAGAGTGCTCTCCCTCTTCTAAAATAGAAGTGTATCTATTTAAAGCCTCTGTATAATTACCCTCATTGTACAACGTATTTGCTTGTTCAAATGCTTTGTTGCCTTGTGCAAATGATAATGTTCCCAACAGAAATATAAATAAGTATAATATAGGTCTCATCACTATTGTATTTCTTTATCTATTGTTGAAATTGTAGAAGCTGCCTTATCATAATCCTGTTGCATTTCCACATTGGTGATTGGTGTATATCTCGCCAATTCACAGTGGTGTAAAATACTGATAAACTCTTTTACGGTTACTTCATTAACCTGACGCTCCACAAGAATCTCTTCTATTTTTTCTTTACTGAAATCACTCGTTTCAATCTGTAATTTCGCTTTAAGGTAATTATGTAATGCTTTTTCAAGAGCAATATAAAACGCCTCTTTATCGCCTAATGATTTTTTAGCTTCACTAAGATATTTCTTAGCAAGCCTATCTGCTTTTCTTATTTTATTTCCAAAGACATCTGCATTGCGTTTTTCACGCTCTCTACGAAAAACTATTGCCAATGGTATTAATAATAAAGGTGATAAAAGTGAGCCCCAAAATAGTGTAGATTTAAAAAATGGATCGCTTTGTATTGGTTTTAGATTCGCTTCGGTTTTTACAAATGCAAATTGATCGCTATTTAAAGTCACTTCCTTTTTATCTGTATTTGCAGTTGCCAAATTATCGTCACCAGATGAGTTATTGATTGGTCCATCTATAACATCAATTATTATTTCTCCAGAGGATACGCGTTTATAGGTTTCGCTCTCTAAATCAAAATAAGAAAACGAGACCGTTGGAATTGGATATTTACCCTTATACTGCGGAACAATGGTATACGTATCTGCAATTGACCCTTGCATGCCACCTAGATACGTTTTAATAGACTCATTGTGCTCTGGTTCGTAAACTTCCAAAGAACTTGGTAAGGTCAACTTTGGTAGCTGAAACAATTTCAAATTCCCTGTTCCTGTAACTTCGACGGTGGCTTGTAAACTTTCCGAAGCATTTAAATTAGATTTTGAGGTCATCACATTAAACTTAAAATCTCCAACTGCTCCAGTAAAATCATCTGGTTTTCCTTCTTCTGGCAATGGTTTTACGTTAATGGTTCTACTTCCTGCGGAAACGGTACGGTTGGTTTGCGCCATGTGCCTTCCACCAAAAATATCGCGTCTGTTTGTTGGTACCTCAACAGTAATATCTAATGTTAAAGGTTCTATTTCCAGTTTTCCTGATTTTTGTGGGTAAAGTACCGTTTTCCGAAGCACTACAAATCGATAATCTTCTCCTTTATATGTACCGTTTTGCACTCGCAAACCCTTGGTATCTATCTTTTGGCTCCAAAAATCATTGTAACGTGGATTATCAACTTCCCGCCAATTGCTCACACCTGTATTTGGAGAAACATAAAGTTTATAGACTACCGTGATGGCCTCGTTGAGATAAGGGTCAGACTTTGAAACTTCTGCCACTAAATGGATGTTTTCTGTAGCCTGACCTTCTACATTGTAAGGATCGTTAGGTCGTTTAACCTCATCGGTCACCTGAACCGTAACCGCATCTGTTTTATAAATCTTGCCCTCAATTTCAATGCTCGCACTATTTATGGTAAATCTTCCCTTTTTTTGTGGTGCCAAGAAATAGCTGTACGTTTTTGCATAAGAATGAGCTCCATTAAGCCAAGAGTTACTAACCGATGTATTTGGTCCACCAATGACCTGAAAGTTCTCAAAATCTGGCGCGTTAAAATTATCGCCATCCTTATTCATTGTGAAATCGATTCGCAAACGTTCGTTTTGACCTAATTTAGTCTTACTTACTTTAGCTTCAAATTTGACCTGAGCAAACATCATACTCGATGAGAGTACGATTAATAAAATAGATATGTGTTTTATGAGTTTCATCTCAATTTTTTTCTTCGGAAATGTTATGACTTCACATTAATTTTTAATGCATTAGACTTCATTTTCAATATAACTTCTTTCATTGAAAAACCAAGTCCTTCGTTTGTATTCGTTTTTTCTGCAACCTTAGCGGTTACTTCTAATTGTAAAGGCTCAAAATTGAACTCACCTTGGTGTATTGCTTTAATTTCATCCTTTTTTATGATAACCATTCGGTAAGGCTTGCCTTTATACGTTACGTTTTCAATAAGTAGATTTTCTAACTTTATGTCGTTTTGACTAAACCCGTCATAAGTTGGTTTTTCTATCAGTTTCCAATTTGAAATACCAACGTCTTGTGAAACATAAAGACGATACTCAATGTTGATTATTCCATCTACGGAAACTTGATCGCTAGACATTTTGGCAATTATATGAACAGCTTCATTTAAATTATTATCATTAGCTTTAATTGCTTCTTTTTCTTGAGCAAAACCCATACCAACTGCGAATATTGTGACGAACAAAAATAGATGTTTCAAATTTCTCATGAAGATGTAATATGTGTTTCTGTGTTTCTGTGTTTCTGTGTTTTGAACTATAAGTTTGAAAGCTGTTTATTACCAATCTTTTTCTGGTTTTACCTTAACACCTTTTTGTTTTTCGGCATTTATTTTTTCCTGAACCTTTTGTTCATTGTTATTCATCGCTTCCAGCAAATTCTTTATTTGCTGAGGTGAAAGTTGACCTGGTTGAGGCTTAGGTTGTCCTTCTTCTTTTTTATCGTCTTTCTTTTCGCCATCGCCTTTATTTTTTTCATCTTTAGGCTTACCATCTTCATCTTTTTCATCTTCACCATCTTTCTTGTCTTGGTCGCCTTCGTCTTTAGGATCTTCTTTTTTCTCGTCTTCCTTCTTATCTTCTTTTTTATCTTCGTCTTCTTTGTCCTCGTCTTTTTTATCTTCTTCCTTATCCTGTTCTTGCTGTTGTTGTGCAGCACATTCTTTCGCTATGGCAAGGTTGTAGCGTGTTTCATCATCGGTTGGGTCGCTACGCAATGCGTTTTTGTAAGCTTCTACCGCTTCTTTGCATAGTTCCTCTTTCATTAACACGTTCCCAATATTGTGATAGGCTTTGTGTTTTTCTTCTTTTGAAGTTGCGTTTTTTGCAGCTTCTGTGTGACGATACAAAGCTTCGTCGTAGTTGCCTTTGTCGTAGTAAGTGTTTCCTAAATTATAAGAGCCCGCAACTACAGATGGCGATTGAGAAATGGCTTTTCTATACTCCATCTCTGCATTGATGTAATTATCTGCATCGATAAGCTCATTGCCTTCATAGACATAATTTTTAGCATTCTCCAGCGCTAACTGTTGTTCTTTTTCTTTATCTTTTTGTTGTGCAAAAGAAAAGCTTGCAACACAAATTAGGATGTAGGTTATGTATAATTTCATAGATTAAAATCAGTTTTTGTTTTTACGAAAACGCATCAACAAAATGCTTAGCAAGATATAAAACTAGTGAATTTGTTATAGTTAAAGATTTTATAAAATATTGGAAGGGTTATTGTTGTATGAAATATTGGTTAACAAGACCAGACTTTCACATCATAACATTTCCGAAGCAACCCTAAAAATTCTCATTAAATAAATTGAGTCGTTTTAACCAAGCGGTTTTACGCTCCAGAAAGAAAATATCCAAGAATAAAAAGAAAATCCCAAAACCTAAAAACCATTGAAATTGGTCTTTATAATCTGCAAATTCCTTGGCTTCAAATTCAGTTTTATCCATTCGGTTTAAAATATCTTTGATCTCTTTGATAACGTCTGCGGTGTTATTACCATTAATGTAAGCACCATTGGCTTCGTCTGCGATATTTCTTAAAGTCTCTTCATTGAGTTTGGTTACAACGGTCTCGCCTTGGTTGTCTTTTTTGTAGTTGAGCAAAACGCCATTACGCTTGATTGGGATTGGACCACCTTTAACGTCACCAACACCAATAGTAAAAATCCTGATGCCTTCGTCACTCGCCTCATCAGCCACATTACTCGCGACATCGCTGTGATCTTCTCCATCTGAAATAATGATCAACACACGATTGGTTTGCTCTTCATCATCAAAATAGGTTTTTGCCAATTCTATAGCTTCATTGATTGCTGTACCTTGGGAGGAGAGCATATCTGTATTCATGTTGTTGAGAAACATTTTTGCTGAAGAATAGTCTGTCGTAATCGGTAACTGCGGAAACGCTTTTCCAGCATAAGCGATGATCCCAACACGATCACTTGCCAAGCTGTTGATAATTTGTGTGACGAGCTGTTTTGATTTCTCGAGACGGTTGGGTGCAACGTCTTCTGCCAGCATACTTTTTGAAACATCTACTGCAAAAACGATATCTACACCTTGGCGTTTTACGGTTTCCAGCTTGGTGCCAATTTTTGGATTGACCAATGCAATGGCGAAACAAGCTACTGCCAAACTAAGCACAACAATTTTTAAAATAGACTTAAATAACGATTGATTGGGACTCAAACGTTTCAATATTTTTGAGTTAGCGAAACGTTTTTGAGTTCTGTATTTCCAAAATTGAAGTATGGCAAACAGTAAGATAATTACTGGGATTGCCAGCAATATCCAAAACCATACTTTTTCTTCTAATTGAAAATCGAACATTCTTTATATTGTTTATTTGTTTTTTGTGGAACTGTTTAGTTGTTCTCCTCTTTTCGCTTTAAACCTTATATCTTATTAAACCTTATATCTTATCCCTCTTGTCTTCTGTCTTCTGTCTTCTGTCTTCTGTCTTCTGTCTACTGTCCTTAAACAAAACTTCTAAAAACCGTAAACCTGAGCAAAACTTCAATAAGCAGTAAACCTAAAGCGATTAAAATCAACGGACGGTATTTTTCATCATACGTCGTGTATTTGATTTCTTCGATTTCGGTTTTTTCTAGTTTATTGATTTCGTTATAAATTTCTTTTAGTTTCTTGTTATCTGTTGCTCTAAAATATCTTCCACCAGTGACGTCTGCTATCTCGTTGAGGAGCGCTTCATCGATTTCGACTTGCACTCTTCGGTATTGAAAATTTCCGTTAGGTAAAATAGTATATGGTGATAGCGCCATACCGTTTGTTCCCAAACCGATTGTATAGACTTTGATACCATATTCTACTGCGAGTTCACTTGCAATTTTAGGATCTATAAAACCGGAATTGTTAACTCCATCTGTTAACAGTATAATGATTTTACTCTTGGCTTTACTATCTTTTAATCGGTTCACAGAGGTTGCCAGTCCCATACCAATGGCTGTTCCACCTTCAATGATAGTATTGTATTTTATATCTCTTAGCGAGCGCAACACAATCCCTTTATCACTCGTAATTGGTGTTTTTGTATAGCTCTCTCCTGCATATTCTACCAAACCAATTCTATCGTTTGGTCGTCCTTTTATAAACTCTGACGCTACATTTTTTAATGCTTCCAAACGGTTTGGCAATAGATCTTTTGCCAGCATACTTGCAGAGACATCTATTGCCATTACAATGTCAATACCTTTGGTGGTTTTTGTTTTTGTAGTCTCGTCTGACGTCCGAGGTCTTGCCAAAGCAACAATTAAAAATGCAAGTGCCAACAAACGTAATACAAATAATAACGGACGTAACTTTGGAAGCAAAGAATTACCAACCTTAAAGCCTTTAATGCTTGACATTTTAAGTTCTGCAGTTTGTCTTTTACGCTTAAAAAAGTACCATAAAATTGCTAATGGTAGCAGTAGAAACAACCAGAAAAACTCTTTATTTAAAAATTCTATTCCTTCAAACATTATTCTTCTTGTAGTTTTTTAAGTTCTATAGAATCAATAATACGATCAATCGTTTGGTTGGTATACTCGTTTTGATTGTTCCATACCAAGACTATTTGTTGCAAGACGTTTTCCGCAGTAAAAGCAAAAATGGCATATTCTGCTTGTCTAAATTCACCGTCTTCTTCCGTAGGAAATTCTGCTGTACCGTATGCCTTTAAGCCTTCGGCAGCATTAGGTGTTATAAACTGCTCTTTTTTGACAATAAGATTTCTAGCTCCATTATTTTCAAAGGATTTGATATTACCTTCGATAGACAGATTTAAGTCAATTTTATTAGGTTCTCCCTCTTCGTTTTTACCAAGATTATTGAATTTGGTAGTACTCACCAAAATATTCATGGCAGTATCTAAATCACCGTACGAAAACATGGTCGTTTTCGCTTGTTGAAGTGTATCAATATCCTGCATCTCAACACGCTCTAAAACCGCAGGAGTTGAGATCATAATTGGTGGCACACCATAATCACTACGCACCCAATCTCCTTCTAAAAGTTCTTTGCTTTCTTCGCCTACAATAGTATCAACCACGTATTTGAAACCATATTTTACGCCAAATCCCACAAATACAGCAATCAAAATCAAAATACTTGCAGCGACGGTAATCCAAATCTTTTTACGTTTTTGTTTGCGTTCTTGCTCTTCTTTGTATTTCTCGTCAAGTAATTTTTCTTCTTCGGTTGGTTCTGGCAAGGCTTCCTTAACTTGATCTATTTCGACGTCAATTGTATTTCTATCCAATCTTGCCAATTCAACATCTGGTGCTGATTTTGCGAATTTCACCAAATCGGCACGTTTAAGGATGGTTTCAATATTATTGATATCATCATTGCTCAACTCAATTTGGTTGGCATCTCTAAGCATATTTAATCGGGAAACCAACTCATCTGTTGTACTTTCTAATGCGCGATCGTACACTTTTTCATCGAGGTATTTTCTTATGATGAATGTCAACTCCGAATAATAACCCTTTAATTCAGATTTTTGAAGATAATCACTCTCATCTAATTTTTTTAAAGCCAGCTTAGCTCTGTCGTAAGGCGGTAATTGCGCTATTTTTTCTTCTTCGGAAAGTGGCTTTTTACGCCAAATCAACCAATACAGAATAAAGCCAATCAATGCCAAAGCCAACACTATAATTAATGCATATAACCACCATTTGCTTGCTGCCTTATCAACCTTGATCATTGGTTTAATATCGTAGAGCTTTTGTTTTGTGGTATCAACAGGAATTGTTCGCACCTCAACACGCAAAGAATCTGTAAAATAGGTTTTAGTGCCTATAATTATTTTTTGCTTTGGAATGGTATAAGATCCAGAATCAAATTGCGTTAGCCCATATTTTTTTATCAGCTGAAATTTGATGGTGTTCTTTGTTGTATCGATTTTGTAAGACTCAATAACCTCCAAAGGCATGAATGTTTGGCCTTCTGGAAAAACCACCAAATCTGTAGTATCTGCCTCAACGTTTATCCTATAAGTGATTTGCTCACCAATCCTTATTTTTGTGGTGTCAATAGAAGTTGTGACTTGAGCGGATAAGGTTCCAGAAATAAGGCATAAGGCAACAACGAAAAAGATGGACATCTTGTTCGTTTTAGAATTCTTTACATATGCTAACTTTTGTCTTATCACTTTTTGCTAATTTCTAAGTATTATCGTCTTTTAAAATAACCCAGTAATTTTTTCACATAACTCTCATCCACACGACAATCTATCGTACCAGAACCAGATTTTGTAAAGATTTCTCTAAAATAATCTACCTTCTCATTGTAGTAATTACTGTAATTGGTTCTCACTTGTTTAGAAGCAGTATTTACCAACATTAATTCACCTGTTTCCTCATCTTGCATCTGCACCATCCCGAGGTTTGGAATTTCTTCCTCTCCTTTATCAAAAACGCGAATTCCTGTAATATCGTGACGACCTGCTGCTATTTTTAAATTTTGCTTGTAATCATCATCTGTAATAAAATCACTGAGTATAAATACAATAGCTTTCTTTTTCATCACGTTGGATAAAAATTTCAATGCTTCGGAAATATCTGTGAGTTTGCTTTTAGGCTTAAATTCAATGAGTTCCCTAATAATTCTTAATACGTGAGAACGTCCTTTTTTTGGCGGAATATAAAGTTCTATCACATCTGAAAACAGAATCAAGCCAATCTTATCATTATTTTGTGTAGCCGAAAAAGCCAGTGTCGCAGCGATTTCAGTAACAATTTCATTTTTAAACTGCTCGTCTGTACCAAACAACTCCGATCCCGAAATATCAACCATGAGCATCATGGTTAATTCTCGTTCTTCTTCAAATACTTTTATGTAGGGTTCGTTGTAGCGTGCGGTAACATTCCAATCAATGTTTCGAACATCATCACCAAATTGGTACTGGCGAACTTCAGAAAAAGTCATACCACGACCCTTGAAAGTCGAGTGGTATTCGCCTCCAAATATATGATCAGACAGTCGTCGTGTCTTGATCTCAATTTTTCGTACTTTTTTTAAGAGTTCTTTGGTATCCATTTTTGTGTTCTGTCATTCCGCACATGATGCGGAATCTATCAAATTAAATTTGTTATAAAAGTTAAAGAGATTCCGCATCGAGTGCGGAATGACAATTCTAAGGCACCTCTATCTCGTTTACAATCTTGTTGATGATGTCTTCCGAAGTTATATTTTCTGCTTCTGCTTCGTAAGTAATTCCAATTCTGTGACGCAGTACATCATAAACTACAGCTCGAACATCTTCAGGAATCACATAACCACGACGCTTAATAAATGCGTAACATTTTGCAGCAGTTGCCAAGTTGATACTTCCACGAGGTGATGCTCCAAAAGAAATCAATGGCTTTAAATTTGGTAATCTATATTGGTCTGGATATCGTGTTGCAAAAATGATATCGAGAATGTATTTTTCAATTTTTTCATCCATGTACACTTCTCTCACTACTTCTTGAGCTTTCAAGATTTGCGCTACGGAAACTACCGGATTTACTTTTTCCCAACTTCCTTTAAGGTTAGCTCTCATGATGAGTTGCTCTTCTGCTTGTTTTGGATAATCAATAACCGTTTTTAGCATAAAACGGTCTACCTGTGCTTCTGGCAAGGGATAAGTTCCTTCTTGTTCTACTGGGTTTTGTGTTGCCATTACTAAAAATGGCTTATCCAAAATATAGGTTTCGTCACCAATGGTCACTTGCTTTTCTTGCATGGCTTCCAGCAATGCCGATTGTACTTTTGCTGGTGCTCTATTGATCTCATCTGCAAGCACAAAGTTGGCGAATATTGGCCCTTTTTTTATGGAAAAATCATTTATCTTCATATTGTAAATGAGCGTACCCACAACATCTGCAGGTAGTAAGTCTGGTGTAAACTGTATTCTACTAAAACTTCCATCAACTGCTTGAGACAACGTGTTTATGGCTAATGTTTTTGCAAGTCCCGGAACACCTTCTAATAAGATATGCCCTTGGCCCAACAAACCTATAAGTAATCGTTCTACCATGTGCCTTTGACCAACGATGACTTTGTTCATTTCCATCATTAATAAATCAACAAAAGCACTTTCTCTTTCTATTTTTTCATTGATGCTTTTAATGTCAATTGTACCAGTATCTTCCATTATATTTCTTTTTAAAGACTAGGATTAACTCCTTTTTATTTAGTATCGCAAATTGTTAAAATTTTTGCTGAGTTGCTGTTAACATTTGGTTAAAAGTTATTTTGCAAATAAGAATGATGATATCACAAAACAAAGAGCGTCACCATTCGGTAACGCTCTTTAAAAATCGTATCTAATTTTTATTTATAAAATGACAACGTCTAAAACTGTAGTTTGACCAACCACAACTTCTACGTCCTCAACGACAGTTGGCAGTAAACCAGAATCTATATCTGGAGTGAAAGTGACATCGTAGTTTCCTGCAGGAACACCAACTAAAACATAATTACCATCAATATCTGCATAGGTAGAAATAACTTCAGAACCTACATTCACACTTACTAACGTTTGTACATCACTAGGTGCAATAGTTCCACTTATTATACCAGTAGATATTTCCGCAGAAGCTCTTATAACTGGTTTTAAAATGATATTTCCAGAACTACCAGCAATTACAATAGATTCATCAACATTAAAGTCTAACCAAAACACATATTCAAAATCTGGCTCAAGCGTTTCGTTAACTTGGATCTTTAATCCTGATTGCTGTGCACTAGGTGTTGTAAGTTCTTGAGAAATACCATCTATAACTACAGTATTATTATTTCCTAAAACAAGCCTGATTTGGTTTAAAGTCCCCGAAGGAATTGTATATTCATCAGCCAGTAATACATTAATACCGCCTGTTAACTCAAGTAAATCGTATATACCTGTATTAATGGCTTCTAAACTTTGCCAATTATCATCTTCGCTATCATTATTAACTTTAACCAAAACATCTACAATATCAATGTAAACGTGTTCGAAATCTCCAGGTTCATCAACAAGTCTTACGGTTAATTTAGATGTACCTTGAACAGTTGATGATGAATCATCATCGTTACAACCAGTTAATACTAGGCAAAAAATAAAAAAAGTGAAAATTGTAAGTGTATTCATATTAGTTTTTTGGGTTCGTTTATAACATATACGCAAAAAACAACACTTAAGACGTCCTAAATTAAATAAGATTGAATTAAAAAAGATTATATAATCTCATTTCAGTTGACATTTTAGGACTTAGATTTGCATTTTCTTCCGAAGACATTTCAATAGAATTATCGAGATCAAGTACCAATACAAAATCATACATTTTGTTGGTCTGTAGTTGTTTACCAACAATATTTGTAGCTGCATTATTAAAGTTCTCGTTAATGTTTAGCGTGTATTCTAATCCGTTTTTTAATACTGAATTTTGATCTCCAAAGACCAATTTTATATTATAAATAAATTGACTCGGGATTTCTTCAAAATCTACTAATGTCACGACATCGTTAGTATTGATTTTAGTTAAATCGTGAATTCCAGTATTAACTGTATGTAAACTTACCCACGCATTTGGAGAAGTTTCATCTTCCAAAACACGCAATTGTACATCTATAATTTCTAAATTCACTTTGCTTAAAATTGAAGGAGTACCTTGAATTTTCACTGTTATCAAACTACTATTTTCGAAGGTTTCCGTTTCTAACTCATTAGAACAGCTGGTCATTAAAAACAAGGTCAATACACCAATAACTATAATTTTGAATGTGCGTGAGGCTTTCATATTTTGGGACAATTAATTAATCTCTAACAATAATATTCAATTGTTCTAGATTTGACTATTTTTATACATGAATTGCATAAAAACCATCATAAACTGAAAAAAAAGTGACATATTCTCGATTAATTGCAGGCACCATGACTTGGGGAAGTTGGGGCAAAAAACTTCAAAAAAACCAAATGATTGAACTTATGCAGCATTGCATAGAACAAAACATAACCACATTTGACCATGCAGATATTTACGGTGATTACTCTACTGAAAAAGATTTTGGTCTCGCTTTCGCGGAAAGTGGCATTAAAAGAGAACGCATAGAAATCATTAGTAAATGCGGAATTCAATATTTAGGTGACGCAAGATCGAATACCGTTAAGCATTACGATTACAGTAAAGAGTATATTATTTGGTCTGCAGAAGAATCTCTCAAAAACTTAAAAACAGACTATTTAGATTTATTTCTCCTTCATAGACCTAGTCCCTTAATGCATCCAGATGAGATTGCAGAAGCCATTTCAGATTTAAAAAAAAGAGGTTTAATCAAACATTTTGGAGTCTCTAATTTTACAACGTCTCAAATGCAATTAGTCTCAAAAGCTATGGACATATCGGTAAACCAAATTGAATTTTCACTTACCCAACACACAGCGATGCACAATGGCTCATTGGATTTTATGCTTGTAAATAACATTTTACCAATGGCTTGGTCACCTTTGGGAAGTGTTTTTAAAGAAGACACAGAACAAACCAGGCGCATCCACAAACAACTTGGAGAATTACTAAAAAAATACAACGCCACCGAAGACCAGTTGCTTTTAGCCTGGATTTTAAGACACCCAGCAAACATTCATCCAGTCATTGGTACCACAACAAAACAGCGAATTGCTGATGCATCGAGAGCCTCATCCATTAATTTAGAATTAGAAGATTGGTTTAAAATATTAGTGGCTTGTCAAGGACATAAAGTGCCATAATTTATAATAAAATAAAAAATGAAAATAAAAAAAACAGCCCTAATAACAGGAGCAACTAGTGGAATAGGCAGAGCAACAGCGCAAGAATTTGCAAAACACGGAATCAACCTTATTCTCTGCGGAAGACGTCAAGAACGCCTAGACACTATAAAGGAAGAGTTAAGCAAACAAACCAATGTACACACCCTTAACTTTGATGTAAGGGATAAAAAAGCAACTTTTGATGCTATAGAAGCGCTCCCTCCAGGTTTTAAACAAGTAGATATTTTAATCAACAACGCAGGAAATGCACATGGATTAGACCCAATCCAAACAGGAAATTTAGACGATTGGGATGCCATGATAGATATCAACGTAAAAGGATTGCTTTATGTGAGCAAGGCGATTATACCGCAAATGACAGCACGAAAAAGCGGACACATCATAAACATTGGTTCATCTGCGGGAAAAGAAGTGTATCCAAAAGGAAATGTATACTGCGGAAGCAAACACGCTGTTTTAGCAATCACCGAAGGCATGCGCATAGATCTAAATCCCTTTGGCATCAAAGTTACAGCAATCAATCCAGGTCTTGTAGAAACCGAATTCTCAAAAGTACGTTTTAAAGGAGATCCCGTTGCAGATAATGTTTATAAAGGATTTAAGGCATTGCAAGCAGAAGACATTGCAGAAGTCATCCAGTTTGCAATTTCAAGACCCGCACATGTAAATATAGCCGACGTACTCATGTTCTGTACCGCTCAAGCCAGCAGTACTATTGTGAATAAGGATTTATGAAAAAACACCTCAAATTTAGTTGGTTAAGCACCTTAATTCAAATAATCTGTTTTTGGTCATGCACATCTTCAGCACAAGAAATACAAGACAAACGCTTCGTGACACATATTGTAAATCTTGAAAATCAAGATCTAAAATTTTATCTAAAGGCTGATAATGATTCTAACTTCGGAAATTTTAAAGCTTTAAAAAAAGAGCTCAACAACAAAAACCGTGAGCTCGTCTTTGCCATGAATGGTGGCATGTACCTAAAAGATGGTTCACCCCAAGGTTTGTTTATAGAAAAAGGAATCACAAAAAAGCAGATTGATACTACAAAAGATGCCTACGGAAATTTCTATTTGCAACCCAACGGTATATTTTATCTCACCAAAAACAACAAAGGGGAAATTTGTAAAACAACCGATTTCAAATATACACCAACGATCACTTACGCAACGCAATCTGGACCAATGCTGGTGATTGACGGAGACATCCATCCGGTGTTTGTAAAAGGTTCAAAAAATGTACACATTAGAAATGGAGTTGGCATACTTAAAAATGGAGCTCTTTTATTTGCGATGTCAAAAGACACCATCAACTTATATGACTTTGCAGAATTTTTTAAAAACAATGGTTGTGAAAATGCGCTTTATCTCGACGGATTTGTTTCCAGAACTTATCTTCCGAAGAAAAGATGGGAGCAATTAGATGGTGATTTTGGAGTTATTATTGGGGAGACGAGACCTATGGATTAAATAAAAATTAATAAATGATAGTACTGCTATGGTAAGAATTAGAATAGAGATTCCTGCTTTTGTAGGCATTTAGATTCTCGTTTTCACGGGAAATGGTATGATTAATAAACGACTACTTATTAAAAACCTACTTGCTCACAATGATGAGAACAGTTTTTATGACAAAAAGCGAAAAGTCGATATCACCCATAAAGAAGGTAAAGCCAAGTTTTTAAAACATGTTTGTGCGCTCTCAAACAGCAACCCAAAAAACAACTCATATATTGTAATTGGGGTTGAAGATGAAGACAATAAGATTATTGGTGTGAGTTTTTTTGATGATAGTAAAATTCAAAACCTCATCAACGCTTATCTCTCAAATCCTCCAATTGTGCAATATGAGAATATTCCGTTTCCGCACTTACCAGATGATAAAGTTGTTGGGCTTGTAACTATTAGGCCAATTAATGATATTACGTCTTTAAGAAAGAATATCTGGAAATATTATGGTGGTTCTGTCTTTTTTAGAGATGGCAGTATTAGTATGCCTAAGGTTTTTGATATTGAGATTAAAGATCTCAATTCTAACATCGTAGCTGCAATAGAATCCCACTCTCAAAATAATATTGAATATACACTTGATGGTGTATTTGATTTTATGAATAAGCGCAAAGATTACAATCCAAAATACAAGGTTTTTAAAGAATATTTTGTGTTGTGCTGGTCTGGTCAAAAAAAAGAAATTAAACAAAATGTTTATTATTCCCGTGTGGATATCGAGCTTATAAATGAGCAGGTACGGTTATTCTTTTCAAAACTGGATGAAGTCACTATTTCGTATGACGATAGTAGTTTTAAGATTATTGAATATGTACTACTCGGACTTCAAAATGAAAAAAAATATTATCAACTTGAAGAAACCATCATAAATTTTGAAGATAATGCCCATTATAATATAGAGACCAATTTACTTTTTCAGCCTCCTCAATTTAATAAAGTCATATTACATCACATCTAT
This sequence comes from Psychroserpens sp. Hel_I_66, assembly GCF_000799465.1. Taxonomy (NCBI): domain Bacteria; kingdom Pseudomonadati; phylum Bacteroidota; class Flavobacteriia; order Flavobacteriales; family Flavobacteriaceae; genus Psychroserpens; species Psychroserpens sp. Hel_I_66. Next base: position 2,710,649 of record NZ_JUGU01000001.1, read on the forward strand.
AATGCTAATAATACCATTCTTGAGAAGCTTAAGAAGGGGCAGTCACTAACAAAAAGTGAACACGTAGATCTCAAAAATCTACCAGCAACTTATCTTATTTGCTACCTAAACTCTTTTGATAATGCAATAGACAAATTAATTGAGGCTAAACCCTTTTTAAAAAAAACAAGCATACAAGTTTATGATTCATATCTTGATGCTATTAGGGTTTTAAGAAAAGTGAAGTACAGTTAACCTAGGGTTTTTTACAAAATTTTCCGTTCATACCTTTTTTTTTGCTTTTTGTAGTATTTATTGTACACCTTATAGATTTTTTAGCATTTTTGTGTTGCTATTAATCAATTACATATAACCTTATTTCAAAATCGATTTATCGAAAACGAAATGAGGTTTTTGTTTTTTTATACTGTAATATAAAATGATAAATTTTTTATTAGTGCTCAATACCATCTCCTTTTAAACGGTTATTTTAACACTAATTAACAAATTGATACCGTTTATACACTTTTATTTACCAATCATAGTTTTTTTTGAAAAGTATAGCAGAATTTCACGACTTTTGAAATGCTATTAATCAATTACAAATTACCTTATTTCTGAAACGCACGTCGTGATGAAGTAAGGTTTTTTTATGGAGTACATTAAACGAAGTCCAATTTACACATAGTGTAATAGCGTAAACAAATAATTTGTTCTAATTAGATGAGGTTTCTTCGGAATTAAAATCAATCAATTATTGGTTTTTTTCCGAGGTAGAAGCCAATCCCAAGTCCAATATTATGGTATTGGATTTTACTGAAATTATCCTGAATTTCTGGAGCTGTATTTATTTCGGTCTTATCACTTCTAAAAGAGTAATCCAAATAAACGGAAAAATTGGTTGAAATATTATAGCTAATATAGGCTCGCAAGATTATTGGTTTTGCATAATCTCTTTGCTGTTCTAATCTACCTTGATTTATAACATTTTTATATGTGGCATTGCCAAATGGTGAAACACTCCCTCCAATATTTAGATTTCGGGCAACTGGTTGTTCATAACCCAAATGTAATGAAACATTAGAAACCGTACTTCTATTATATATACCAGTAAAACTTGGATCATTAACATTTAAAAATGTAAACCCAGTAGATATGCCTACAAAAAAACGCTTGTAGACAAAAAATTGAGCGTCAAACTTAAAACTCAAATTTCCTACTGTACCCTGCCCAATAAAGCTATTCTCACTAATAACTGGCTTATAAACATCAAAAGAAATTAGTGCAGTTTTATAACTCTCATTTTTATAAGAATCGTTTGGAAGTTCCTCTTTAGATTCAATATTATCTTGAGCATTTAAAACTGAAAATGATAATAAGCAACAAATCAAAATCTGTTTAAAATTAGTAGCTAAAGTTAAATTCATAGTCTGTTTGGTCGATGGTTAATGTTTGAGTGATTTGTGGTGCTCCATTTACAGAATATGTAAACACAACATCAGAACCTACTATTGAAGAGAAATTTGTATCTACAGTAGGGTTATCATTGCTTAAATTTCCACCAAAGGTTTCAGTATTAAAACAGAAAGACTCTTCTTCAATAAGTTCCTCATTCATGTAAACTTCATTGCACATATTACTTTTGTAGGCTATGGTATATTGAAATTCTGTATCTGGCGGACTTGTTCTGGTAATATTTATATTGAAGAGTGCTCTTCTTTTAATTGGTACAGTACCTAAATCTATTAAGAGATTAGTTGGTGTAAATATTACTGTATTTGTTTTATAAGAATAAGTTGAGTATTCATTATTTACAAATACCTCAACTATAAAATTATCATCGCGCCCAAAAAGTGTGACAATTGAGAATGTACCATCACTAATGGTGTTACCTTCTCCTATTAATTGACCATCAGATCCCAAAATTGCATTGTCATTACTTCCAACATAAACTGCTACATCAGCATCTGTAATTGGTAGATTGTTTTCGTCTAAAACTTGTCCCTTTATCAATAATCTAGAATTGTCTTCAAATGGAACTTCACAATTCACGAAAAATGCAAAAAAGGTTAGCAGTATAAACATCTTTACTTTCATATAATGAGTTGGTTTTAACTATAGATGCAAAAATCATAAAAAGGTTGCGTTACTTTGTAATAAAAAAGCCACATCCTTAGATGTGGCTTTTTCTATTAAATAATTTGAGTTTTTACAAATCAAACTTAATCCCTTGAGCTAAAGGTAACTCATCAGAATAATTTACGGTATTTGTTTGACGACGCATATAAACCTTCCAAGCATCAGATCCAGACTCACGTCCACCACCTGTTTCCTTTTCGCCTCCAAATGCTCCACCAATCTCTGCACCAGAAGTACCTATGTTTACGTTTGCAATCCCACAATCTGATCCTGCATAAGACAAGAATTTCTCTGCTTCTTTCATTTCATTAGTCATAATTGCAGACGATAAACCTTGTGCAACACCATTTTGTTTTTCAATAGCGTTTTCAACATCTCCAGAATATTTCATTAAGTATAAAACGGGAGCAAATGTTTCGTGCTGTACGATTTCAAAATCGTTTTCTGCCTCTATGATTGCTGGTTTTACGTAACAGCCACTTTCATAACCTTCGCCTTCCAAAACACCACCTTCAACTAAAACATTTCCGCCTTCTTTTTTTGCTTTTTCAATAGCAGATAAGTACGTGTCTACTGCGTCTTTATCAATTAACGGACCAATATGATTCTTTTCGTCCAACGGGTTACCAATAGTTAACTGCTTGTAAGCGCCAACGATAGCATCTCTTACTTTATCGTAAACCGATTCATGTATGATTAATCGTCTGGTTGATGTACAACGTTGACCACAAGTTCCAACTGCTCCAAATACTGCTCCTGGAACCACTACTTTTAAATCTGCAGTTGGTGTAATGATGATGGCATTGTTTCCACCCAACTCTAATAAAGATTTTCCGAAACGCTCGGCAACTGTTTTACCAACAATGCGTCCCATTCTGGTTGAACCTGTAGCAGATACTAATGGAATTCTACTATCTGTAGTCATCATTTCACCAACTTTGTAATCTCCATTGATGATGCATGAAATGCCTTCTGGCAAATCATTATCCTTTAAAATTCCTGCAATGATATTTTGACATGCGATTGAACATAACGGTGCTTTTTCTGAAGGTTTCCAAACACAAACGTCTCCACAAATCCAAGCTAAGGCTGTATTCCAAGCCCAAACTGCCACAGGAAAGTTGAATGCCGAAATAATACCAACAACACCAATTGGGTGCCATTGCTCTCTCATAACGTGTCCTGGACGTTCAGATGGTATGACTTGCCCATTTAACTGGCGAGACAATCCTACAGCAAAGTCACAGATGTCAATCATTTCTTGAACCTCTCCGTACCCTTCTTGTAGAGATTTCCCCATCTCGTAAGACACCAATTTTCCTAAAGGTTCTTTTAGGTCTCTTAATTTATTTCCAAATTGACGAACGATTTCCCCTCGCTGTGGAGCTGGCACATCTCTCCAAGATTTGAATGCTTTTGTTGCTGCATCCATCACTTTCTCGTAATCTGCTTTTGTTGTCGTTTTTACTTTTCCTATTAATTGACCGTCAACCGGAGAGTAGGATTCTATAGTTTCACCATTTGAGAAATTGTTTGACCCAGTCGATGTTCCATTATTTACATCCTTAACGCCTAATTGGCTTAATGCTTCTTTTATTCCGAAATCGGTAGCAATTGCTTCCATATCTGCTTAATTTTTATGATTTATTAAATTATCTCGCGAAGTTACTAATAATTTATCATTTTTTCTTGATGCAAATTCAGGAATGCTGTAACTTTAAAGCACTTAAAAACGAAATGTTATGAATTCAAATACTGTACTTTTTGCTTTACTATTTTCCCTGTGCTTAAGTTGTGGAGAACTCGTTCCAAATCCAGATGACAATGTAGAGAACATCACACGAGATATTTCCGAAGAAAAAGAAAAACCCAAAGCAGAGTTTGCCATTATAATACATGGTGGTGCAGGTACCATTCTTAAAAAGAATATGACTTCGGAAAAGGAAGCTGCTTATAAAGCCAAATTGGAAGAAGCCATTAGAGTTGGCTATGAGATTTTGAAAAATGGCGGAAGCAGTCTCGATGCAGTTCAAAAAACGATTAACATAATGGAAGATTCGCCTCTTTTCAATGCGGGAAAAGGTGCTGTTTTTACAAATGCTGAAACCAATGAACTCGACGCGTCAATTATGGATGGGAAAACGTTGAATGCAGGCGCTTCCGCAGGAACAACCACCGTGAGAAATCCAATCAATTTAGCGCGTATCATTATGGATAATTCGCCACACGTCATGATGGCTGGTGCTGGAGCGGAAACTTATGCAAAGGAACAAGGACTGACCATCGTAGACCCTTCTTACTTTTATACTGAAAATAGATTTAATTCCCTAAAGCGCATTATAGAAAAAGAAAAAACAGAACAAGATCAAAACAACAAACAAGCCTTTTACGACCCAGAAATTAAAGATTCAAAATTTGGAACCGTGGGTTGTGCTGCGTTAGATAAAAATGGAAATCTGGCTGCAGGAACCTCAACAGGTGGCATGACCAACAAACGTTATGGACGTGTTGGAGATGCACCAATTATTGGTGCTGGAACGTACGCCAATAATAATTCTTGCGCTGTCTCGAGCACAGGTTGGGGAGAATATTTTATTCGTGCCATGGTAGCTCATGACATTTCTGCCTTGATGCAATACAAAGGACTGTCTCTTAAAGAGGCTGCTCAAGAAGTCATCCAGAAAAAAGTGCCAGAACTTGGTGGTGATGGAGGTATTGTTGCGGTTGATAAAAATGGAAACATGGTTGCGGAATTTAATACTTCTGGCATGTATCGTGCTACAATGAATGACAAAGGAGAATTAGAGATTGGGATCTATAAAGAAAATGAAGATTAGTACAACAAACAGTAGTGAATAACAGTTTTCACGACAATCTGTTCAATCCTAAAAAACGAATTCTCAACATCTAATTACGAATTCTATTTTATGACATACACATAACATATTTGGGACTCAAAAACGTTTGAATCCATTAATTTTATAGTAGCAAGCTGTCTAATTGATGGTTTACAATCTAAAATTACAATCGCAAAAAACATTTATTAGCCATGAATCTTAAGCCACTCTCACTAATTTTAATTATTCTCACTTTCTTTTTTGCATGTAAAAAAAAGGATGAAATTACCCAAGAAACAGACAACCTCTTTAAATATAGAGATTATATAAGTTATACGTCTTCTGGCTTACAATCGGTAATTGAACCTATAAGTATAAACCTTGCTAATGATGTTAGCGATTGGAAAGAAGGTCAGGAAATCACAAAAGACATTGTAACTATTTCTCCGCACGTTGATGGTAAATTAGTCGCTTCAAATACCCACAAATTATTATTTATACCCGATGAATATCTAGAACCTGCGACCGAATATACGGTGAAGATCAAATTAGCCGAGATTTATAAAAACATGCCTAAAGATTATGAAGATTATGTATTCAAATTTAAGACCATCACTCCAAATTTTAGCATCAATACCAATGCCTTACAATCGTATAGCAAAAACTGGCAGTACTTAGAAGCGGTTTTAAAATCTGCAGATGTTATTTCTGTAACCGATGCTAAACAATTAATTGAAGCGTCCCAAAACGGAAAAAAACTTAATGTAGAGTTTAACGAACTTAATGAATCTTCAAAATATTTTGAATTCAGAATTGATAGCATCAATCGTTTGGTTGACGATTCTGAAATACTTATAAAATGGAATGGCAAGTCCATAAAAGCCGACAACGTAGGTGAGAACAAAATACAAATTCCTGGAATCAATAATTTTAAAATTGTAAACGTTGAGGCCTATAAAACACCTGAGCAGTTTTTATATATCAATTTTTCAGATCCTATAAAAAACAAACAAAATTTTGATGGTTTAGTCACGATTCAAGGTGTACAGAAACCAAAATTTGTTGTGGTTGGCAATGTTTTAAAAGTGTATCCAGACAGTAAATTGGTTGGAAATATTCAAGTTGATGTCTTTCAAGGAATTCAAAATGAAGAAGGCTATAAGTTGAAAAAGCCATTTTCTGAAGCGATATCATTTCAAGAAATAAAACCTATGGTTCGCCTCATTAGTAATGGTACTATTCTACCAAATTCTAATGATTTAAAGTTCAATTTTGAAGCGGTAAACTTAGGTGCTGTAGATGTAAGAGTCATCAAGATTTTTGAGGATAACGTACTCCAGTTTTTACAGGACAATCCATTAAATAGTAATGATCAAAATGAAATTAAACGCGTTGGTCGCAGGATTGCAAAACAAACTATTCAATTACAGTCGGCTGCAGAAAACTCTGGTAAATGGAAAGCTTACAGCATTGATTTATCTAAGTTTTTTAAAGCAGATGCTGGAGCTATTTACAGGGTTGAGATTAGTTTTTCTAAAAACTACTCGCTTTATGATTGTGAGGCAAACCCTAGCGGATCTCTAAATGAAGATGACGAATACGATGACTATTATTACGAGGAAGATTACTATTATGAAGGAGATTATACCGAAACATCCACCGAAGATGAAGATCTAAAAGAGGAAGAATATTGGGATAATCGTACCTATAGATACCGAAATTACAGTTACAATTGGAGACAGCGAGACAACCCATGTGACGATGCCTACTATGACGACAACAAAATAGTATCTCAAAATTTATTGGCTTCAAATCTAGGAGTCATCGTTAAGCAAGGCGCAGATAATACCTACTATTTTGCTGTTACCGATATTTTAAATACCAATCCAGAGGCAAACGCGTCAATCAAATTATTTAATTTCCAGCAACAAGAAATCGGTTCTTTATTTACAAATACTGAAGGTCTAGCAACTTACAAAGGCAATAAATATGCATCATTTGCTATTGTGACCAAAGGAAAAAACACGAGTTACTTAAGACTTACCGACGGAAATTCGCTTTCTCTAAGTAAGTTTGATGTCTCCGGAAACAAATTACAGCGCGGACTAAAAGGCTATATCTACGGTGAGCGAGGTGTCTGGAGACCTGGAGATTCACTATTTCTAACCTTTATGCTCAATGATAAAGCCAACGAGCTCCCAAAAGGACATCCTGTAAAAATGGAAGTGACAGATCCAAACGGAAAACTGGTTTATAAAAATATCACTCAAGATCATATCAATAATTTTTACAAATTTATAGTTCCTACTTCTTCGGAAGGAAAAACAGGAAACTACAACGCAAAAGTATCGGTTGGAGGCGCACAATTTTACAAAGCCCTTAAAATAGAAACCGTAAAACCTAACCGTTTAAAAATAAAAATTGATTTTGAAAATAACATTCTTTCCAGCAAAGCACCTCTTGATGGAACATTAGATGTAAAATGGTTACATGGTGCGCCAGCAAAAAATATTGAGGCAGAGGTAAAAGCTAAATTTAGCAGCTCAAACACCAATTTTGAGGGCTATAAAGATTATGTGTTTAATGATCCTACACGACAATTCAATACTGAAGAGCTTAACGTTTTTGAAGGTAATCTTGATGAAGAAGGAAAAGCAAGCATAAACACAAAACTAGACATCGGTAAAAACGCTCCAGGAATGCTCACCGCCCAATTTTTGGTGAGAGCTTTTGAAAATGGAGGCGATTTTTCTCTAGATGCATTCACAAAGCCATACTCTCCCTATGACTCTTATGTGGGTTTAAAATCTCCTGAAGGTAATTATTACGGGTCTTATTTTACAGATACCAATCAAACATTTGACCTTGCTACCGTTGATAAAGATGGAAAACCTGTAAAACGTGATAATCTTGAAATCAAGGTTTATAAGGTAGAATGGCGCTGGTGGTGGAATTCCTCTTACGATAATCTTTCAAATTACGTGTCGAGCAGCTATCACAGACCTGTTTTAGACCAGAAAGCATCTACAGGAGCAAATGGCAAAACAACTTTCACCCTCAAGATTCCAGAGAATGATAAAGGACGTTACCTCATTAGAATTTACGATCCTGTAAGTGGTCACGCAACAGGACGCACAGCATATTTTTATAAAAACTGGTCTGGAATGTCAACAGGAGATGACAAAGAAGCTGCAAAAATGTTAGTATTTGCTAGTAACAAGGATAAATATATGGTTGGCGAAACTGCTAAAATTAAATTCCCGTCAGGTAATGAAGGTCGAGCGTTGGTGAGTATAGAAAACGGATCTGATGTGATTGATTACAAATGGGTAAAAACCTCAAAAGGTGAAACATCTATAGATATTCCTATTACTTCGGAAATGGCTCCTAATGTGTTTGTGAATATTTCACTATTACAACCTCATGCTGTAACGAGCAATGATTTACCCATACGATTGTATGGAGTCATCCCAATTTTGGTAGAAGATCCTAAAACCATTCTAGAACCAGAGTTGAGAATGGCAAGTGTATTAAGACCAGAACAGGATTTTGAGATTGTCGTTTCAGAAAAAAATAATAAGGCCATGACTTATACTGTGGCTATGGTTGAAGAAGGTTTGCTGGATTTAACACGTTTTAAAACGCCCAATGCATGGGATGAGTTCTATTCACGTGAAGCACTTGGCGTAAAAACCTGGGATATTTTTGATGATGTAATTGGTGCCTATTCTGGAAGTATAGATCAAGTCTTTGCGATTGGTGGTGATGGCAGTGCTGCAAAAGGTAAGAACAAAAAAGCCAACCGCTTTAAGCCAGTAGTCACTTATTTAGGACCTTTTGAATTGAAAGCTGGACAGAACAAAACCCACAAAATTAAGCTGCCAAATTATATAGGTTCCGTTCGTACAATGGTTGTTGCAGGAAATAATCAAACCGAAGCCTACGGTAGCACAGACAAAACGGTTGAGGTTAAAAAACCATTGATGGTATTGGCAACGCTTCCGCGGAAATTAAGTCCGGGAGAAAAAGTAACGCTTCCAGTAACGGTTTTTGCTATGGAGCCTAATGTCAAAAATGTAAATCTTAGTTTGAAATTAAGCGATGGGATCACTGTAGTGGGCAATGCAACTCAACAACTCAGTTTTGCAAAACCAGATGAGCAAATGGCATACTTTAAGCTCGATGTTTCAAAAGCAAAAGGAATCAATACTGTAGAAGTAATTGCTACTGGCAATGGTGAAAAATCAACGTACAAAGTGGAGTTGGATGTGACGAATCCTAACCCAATAACGTCTCGATATGAGAATGCCAAATTAGAGGCTAATGCTTCGGAAAGTTTAAACTTTTCAACCTTTGGCGTTCCCGGAACAAATACCGCTATCGTTGAGTTTTCAACGCTTCCGCCAATGGATTTTACTAAACGATTGGAGTATTTAATTCGCTATCCTCATGGGTGTGTTGAACAAACGACGTCTGGCGTATTTCCGCAGTTATTCTTAACCGATATTTTTGATTTGAAATATGAGAAAAAACAGGAAATACAATCCAATATTGAAAACGGAATCAATCGTTTAGGTAATTTCCAAAGACCAAATGGCGGATTAAGTTATTGGATTGGTGAAAATACCGCCAACGATTGGGGAACGAGCTATGCAGGACACTTTATGTTAGAGGCAGAAAAGAAAGGATTTGTACTCCCATTAACGTTTAAAAGCAATTGGATACGCTACCAAAAACAGGCTGCTAGAGATTGGAGACCTAGTTATAGAAATTATAATTCAGATTTGGCACAAGCATACAGATTATACACTTTGGCATTATCTGGAAATGCAGATTTAGCATCCATGAACAGGTTACGAGAATTTACCGAAATTTCAAACGAGGCAAAATGGCGATTAGCAGCTGCTTACGCGTTGGCTGGACAAAAAGAAGCTAGTGAAGAACTTTCAAAACGCGCTAATATTAACTTTAAGCCACAAGAATATAATTATTATACGTATGGCTCTGTCGATAGAAATCGAGCAATGGCTTTAGAAACAATGATTATAACGAAAAACCCTAAAGCGCGTGATCTTGCAGAGCAGATTGCTAAAGATTTGTCCAGCAATCAATGGATGAGTACGCAAACAACTGCTTACAGTTTATTGGCAATGGCCAAGTTGGTTGAAGCAAATGGAGGTAAGGACATGAACTTCAATTACACATTTAATGGTAATACGGAAACGATAAGCACCAAGAGCACGATTGCTCAAAGAGAGCTTGCGGTTAAAGATGGCTCAAATATGTTAACACTTGAAAATAATATTGGTAATCTCATTTATGTAAGAGTTTTAAATTCTGGTCAGTTGCCATTAGGTGAAGAATTAGTTGAGCAGCGTGGTTTGGGAGTATCGGTTATTTATCAAGACCTCAACGGTAACCGTATAAATGTGGACAAATTACAACAAGGTCAAGATGTTGTGGCAAGAATTACGGTGAGCAACAAAGATGATAATCGTGTTCACGATGTGGCGCTAACACAAATTTTCCCGTCTGGTTGGGAAATTGTAAACACAAGTTTTACAGATTATGGTGATACTACAACGAGTCAAGCGAGATATACAGATATTCGTGATGACCGGGTTAATTTCTATTTCGATCTTGGAGCTAGTGGTCAAAAAGATGGCGAAAAAGTATTTACAGTAATGCTAAATGCTGCATATTTAGGCAACTATTACCTCCCAGGCACACAAGTAGAAGCGATGTATGATAATGATTTCTTTGTTAGAAATAAAGGAAGTTGGATTGAGGTTGAAAAGTGATAGTTGAAAGCTATTATGAAATCTTTCCCTTTAAAAAAAGGGAAGGTAGATTCAAACTCATTTAAAAATTTGAATATTGAAGGATAATAAATAATTTAAATGAAAAAGAACAACCTATACTATGCAGTAATTTTTACCTCAACACAAACCAAAGACGTCGAGGGCTACACCGAAATGGCAATACAAATGGAACACCTTGCTAAAAAACAAAAGGGATTTTTAGGGATGGAAAGTGCAAGAAACGACATTGGAATTACTGTAAGTTATTGGGAAAGTTTAGAAGCCATTAAAAATTGGAAACAACAAACCGATCATTTGGTAGCCCAGCAAAAAGGTAGAACCAATTGGTATCATTGGTATAAAGTTAGAATTTGTAAGGTAGAGCGCGAATATGAATTTTTTAACTAGAACTATCGTTTGAGCGTAAAATGACCTCTAAATTCTTGGCCTTCAATCATAATCAAATACCAATAATCAGATGTTGGTAGTGGTTTGTCATTGTATCTACCCGTCCAATTAACAGAGCTGTTTTTTGCTGAAAAGAGCAGTTTTCCGAAGCGATCAAAAATATAAACTTCCGAAGAATTGTAAAACTCAAGATTACCCAGACTAAAGCTATCGTTTACACCATCGTCATTTGGGGTTATAAATTTTGGAATATAGAAATGTAAATGTGACGAAATCAACACGAAATCACAATCTGCCGACTTGATATAAACGCTATAATTACCACCATTGATATTAAAGAAAATATTACTAGTTTGATAATTCACACCATCTAAAGAATACAAAAAATTACCGGTATTATTAGATGTAAACACTATGATATTACTTCCGTCTGATTGTATGGTCCCTAACATAGGAATTACCGATTGTTCTACAATAATCGTTTTTTCTACTATAGCGCAACCATCTGAAGATAACACACTATAAGTTCCCGGTGAATTCACAGTAATAAACGCTGTGGTTTCGCCACTATCCCATAAATAACTCGCATCAAAAATAGTTGTATCTGCCTGTAAAACAACATCTTCATCTTCACAGATAATACGAAATTCCTCAATAATTTCTATTATTTGTTCTCCGGAAATTTCCCAACTACAAGACTCATTATTAAATGTTGCAGTTTGGTAACATTCAAGGTTTAAAGGTTCTTCAGGTTGTTCACCTGAAACTTCCCATGAACAACTTGTATCATTAAATGTTGCGGTTTCCCAACACTCAAGACCTGTTGGCTGTACTGGTTGAGTTCCTGTAATTTCCCAACTACAGTTCGCAGAATTGAAATTTGTGGTTTCCCAACATTCTAAGCCTGTAGGTTGTGCTGGTTGATTTCCCGTAACTTCCCATAAACAACTTGTATCATTAAATGTTGCGGTTTCCCAACATTCAAGACCTGTTGGCTGTACTGGTTGAGTTCCTGTAATTTCCCAACTACAACTAGTAGTATTGAAATTAGTGGTTTCCCAACATTCTAAGCCTGTAGGTTGTGCTGGTTGATTTCCCGTAACTTCCCACGAGCAGCTGGTATCATTAAATGTTGAAGTTTCCCAACATTCAAGTCCTGTTGGCTGTATTGGTTGTACTCCTGTAATTTCCCAACTACAGGTCGTAGTATTGAAATTTGTGGTTTCCCAACACTCTAAGCCTGTAGGTTCAGTAGGTTGAATTCCTGTGACTTCCCACGAACAGCTGGTATCATTAAATGTTGCAGTTTCCCAGCACTCAAGACCTGTTGGCTCTATTGGTTGAGTTCCTGTAATTTCCCAACTACAACTAGTAGTATTGAAATTAGTGGTTTCCCAACATTCTAAGCCTGTAGGTTCAGTAGGTTGAATTCCTGTGACTTCCCACGAGCAGCTGGCATCATTAAATGTTGCAGTTTCCCAACATTCAATCGTTGGTGGATTAGGCGCTTGATTGATAATTAAGTTAAATGTATTAGAGAATGTTAAACAATCTAAATTATTAAGATTAGACTCGAACTCTGCCACTTTAGCCCTGTAATACATTGTGGAATTTGCAGTAATAGTTAAATTATCTGCAGTTTCACCTGGTATGTCTGTCCAATTAATCTCATCTGTACTTTCTTGCCATTGATAGAAATGATTACTAAAAACAGTATTATCGGGATTTGCTGTTAACACAGTTGAATATGGAGTTTGAGAACTACATAAGGTAATAGATGAATCATTGGTATCATTAGTAACCATTATAAAATCACCACAACTCTTAAATACAATATCATCTATTGCTAAATCATTACCGCAACCTCCAGAGCCATTATTGATCATTTTCAAAATGACTGAAGTTTGGCCAACTATTGTTTGAAAAACCAATGCATATTGATCCCAAATTGGTGTATTTGTACTATTAATATTTCCGGTATTTCCTGAGGCCAATAAATTAGTATCTGTATTGTCCCAAATTTCAAATCTTACGTTAACAGGTATTGCTCCAGCACCACAAAACCCATTAGCAGGCGTGAGGTTTAAAATCCAAGATGAAAACTCATAAGAGGTGTTTTCGCATAATCCATTAATAGTTGTTCTATAAAATTCTCCAGATGCTGATGCGGAATTTACGACAAGCATTCTTCCGTTGGTATCATCGGGAGTATGGTCCTGTACACTAAACCAATCAAAATAATTTGTATTACTGCTAACGGTGTAAAGCCCATCATTAGGTTCACCTCCATTTGCATAATTGTAGGTTGTCGTTCCTGCTGGTAAAGGAGAATCTGTAGTGCCTGTACCAAAGGTCTCTGTAAAAATTGGATCACCTGAATTTCCCTCACAAAAACCTAATTGGGCAAACACATTTTCCGAAGAAAAAAATGTCAAATATATTATGATAAATTTAATACAATTGGAGAGGTTTTTCACGTTTAAAAATAAGGGTTAGTCTCCCAAATTAGTTATATTTATTTAAAAAAATAGATAGAAATCCAATTAATACAATGTTGTATAGTTAATGTATAGGTTAATTTCATTTTTTAAGAAGCATATAAAGAAATCAATAGTAATTTTGGTACTATTAACTGTTTATGTGTTTTGTTTACCTAGGGATTTATTCAAAGATCCAACTGCAACTGTAATTACGAGTAAAACCAATCAGCTTTTAGGAGCGCAAATTGCTAGTGATGGCCAATGGCGATTTCCACACAATGATAGTATTCCAGAGAAATTTAAAATTTGTATCGTCCAGTTTGAGGATGAGTATTTCTATGACCATCCAGGTTTTAACCCAATTTCTATTTTTAAAGCGCTCAAAGATAATGTTAGCTCTGGAGAGGTTAGACGAGGTGGCAGTACCTTAACGCAACAAGTGATTAGATTATCCCGTAAAGGTCAATCTAGAACCTATCTTGAAAAAATCAAGGAAATTGTTTTAGCGACTCGACTAGAACTTAGAGATTCTAAACAAAATATTTTAGCATATTATAGCAGTAACGCACCTTTTGGCGGTAATGTTGTTGGTTTGGATGCTGCAGCATGGCGTTATTTTAATAGAGACCCTCATCAACTTTCATGGGCAGAAAGCGCAACACTAGCAGTATTACCAAATGCACCAAGTCTTATTTATCCAGGGAAAAATCAAGAACGATTATTGGAAAAAAGGAATAGGCTACTCAAAAAATTACTTGAAAACAAAATTATAGACAGCTTGACGTATCAGTTATCTATTTCCGAAGAACTTCCGCAGAAACCCTATGCATTGCCACAAATCGCACCCCATCTCCTGCAAAAAATCGCCACAACAAATCGTGGAGAACGCGTCCAAACCACCCTTGATAGCAAGCTCCAAGACCGTATAAATCATATTGTGAAAAATCAGTATAACATATTGAAGCAAAATGAAATACATAATGCTGCTGTTTTGGTCTTGGATGTCCACACCAGAGAAGTTCTGGCATATGTGGGCAACACACCAACAGATCGGGCTCATCAAAAAGATGTTGACATAATTGACAAACCAAGAAGTACAGGTAGTATTTTAAAACCATTTCTATATGCTGCCATGCTGGATGCTGGTGACATGCTACCCAATACGCTGGTTGCAGATATCCCTAGTGAGTTTGGAAGTTACAATCCAGAGAATTTTAATAAGACCTATGACGGTGTGGTCCCTGCCAGTCGTGCATTGTCTCGCTCCTTAAATGTGCCAGCTGTGCGTATGTTGCAAAGTTTTGGGCTAGATCGTTTTCATCAATATTTAAAGCAACTAGAGCTTAAAGATATAACGTATAATGCCAATCATTATGGATTGTCGCTCATTCTTGGAGGAGCCGAAAGCAACCTTTGGGATTTATGCAAAAGTTATGCATCCATGTCATCAACACTCAATCATTTTTCTGAAACCTCAAGTGAATATTATACCAATGAGTTTGTCGAGCCTACTTTTTTTGCTTCGGAAAAGATAAACTTTGGAGAGAAGTCTGCTGAAAAAACACTTTATGACGCTGCATCCATTTACCTCACTTATGAAAGTTTAAAAAAAGTTAACAGACCTGAAGGTGATGAAAGCTGGGAGTTTTACGATGACTCCAAACAAATTGCCTGGAAAACGGGAACCAGTTTTGGCTTTAGGGATGCGTGGGCGATAGGTACCACAAAAAATTATGTGGTTGGTGTTTGGGTTGGTAATGCAGATGGTGAGGGACGACCAGGTTTGGTTGGCGTACAAACTGCTGCTCCTATTCTATTTGATGTTTTTGATGTTTTACCAAATAGCGATTGGTTTTCAAAACCTTTTGATGAAATGCAAGAAGTGAGTATTTGCTCAAAAAGTGGTTATCGCGCATCAACTGTTTGTGATGAGACAGAAGAGAATTACATTCAAGTGAGCGGACTCAAGACTGAACCTTGTCCCTATCATATTTTAGCGCATATGGATAAGACCGAAACTTATCAAGTCAATTCTTCTTGCGAGGATTTAAGTGACATTAAACATAAACCTTGGTTTGTGCTTCCTCCATTGATGGCATATTATTACAAGAGTAAAAACCCGTTTTATAAGCCCTTGCCAAAACTTAGGTTGGATTGTGCTGGAGAAACTCAAGTGGCTATTGATTTTATTTATCCGAAGAAAAACAATACCATTTTCCTTCCTAAGGATTTTGATGGACAAACCAATGAACTTATCCTTAAAATAGCACATTACAAACCAGACTCTACTGTGTTTTGGTATGTAGATGAAACTTACGTTGGCACAACCAAAGATATCCATGAATTGGCTATTCTTCCGAAGAAAGGAAACCACATCTTAACCGTAGTCGATGAATTTGGTAACGAGGCAGAGCGACAGATTTCAATTTCAGAATAATATCTATGGTTTTAATTATTACATTTGCACCACTAATCACTAAATAAAATACGATGTACGAAGTTGTTAAAATGATTCACTCTTATTGGGCTTATCTTGTGTTATTTATGCTTGTTGTAGCTACTTTTAATGCGTTGATTAAGTTTTTTGGGAATAAAGAATTTCATGCTATAGATTTTAGAATTTCACTATTTACTTTAATTGTAATGCACATTCAATTGTTGATTGGGTTGGTATTATATTTCACTTCTCCTTATGGGTTTAAAAATATTGCAAATAATGGGATGGGAGGATTAGATGATTTCTCCAGACTCCTAGCTGTAGAACATCCTTTTGTTGGGATTCTTGCTGTGGTATTTATTACTATAGGCTATTCAAAACATAAAAAGAAACTAACTTCAAGACCTAAATTTAAGATGCTTTCTATTTTTTATACCTTAGGTTTTTTATTGGTACTTTCGAGAATACCGTGGTCACAGTGGTTTTAAAAACAAAAAAAATGCGCTATTGTAGAATAGCGCATTTTTTTTGTTTTATTGAATTCTAATATTAGTCTTCTACTTCTCTAATTAAAAATACGTAAACCGGGAAGTGATCACTAAATCCATCTGTAAATCCACCATCTGCGAAACTACGTAATGGGTAACCTTTATATCTACCTCTTTTATTAGTTAAATATTGCTTGTTGTAAATCCCTGCTTTATAAAATCTAAATGAAGAATAATCATCTTTTTCTACCAAAGGTTTTGTAAACATGATTTGGTCAAATAAACTCCATGCATCTCTATATGCTGTTGTACCAAAACCATCCTTTTTAAACATATCTTCATAAGGGTTATATATCCCTTTTAGCTCTACTTTATCTTTATCACTTTGTGCATTGATAACCCCTTTTACACTTTCATTTGTTGGATCATCATTTAAATCTCCCATGATAAAAACTTTTGCATATGGGTCTTTAACCTGAATAGAATCAACAAGATACTTACTCACTTTTGCAGCTGCCACACGTTTTGGTCTGCTTCGAGCTTCACCACCACTTCTTGAAGGCCAGTGATTTACAATTACATGAATTGGTTCTCCATCTAACTCGCCACTTACTAAAAGTTGGTCTCTAGTATGCTTTCGTTCTCGAGTTTTATCATCATAAATCTTAACCTCATGTGAACTGTGACTTGTTGGCTTAAATAAATCTTTTTGATACAACAAAGCGACATCAATACCTCTGGCATCTGGAGATTCGTAATGAATGATTCCATAATCTTTTGGAAGCAATAATGGATCATTTACAACATCTACCAGTACTTGTCTATTCTCCACTTCGCAAACACCAATAATTGCTGGTGTATTACCTGTAACATCTGCACCAATATCGGCAATTACTCTTGCCATGTTTTTAACTTTTTTAACATAGACAGCCTCTCTATTTGCTTTCATTTCCATTATAGGACTTGCTTCGTCAAACTTTGTCGTGTCGTTAATAGTATCAAATAAATTCTCTAAATTGTAAAACGCTACCGTATGTATTTTAAAGCGTTTTTCTTTTTTTTCTTCTTGTGAAAAGCTAGTAAATGTCATTAAAAAACAGATAATCGCTAAAGAAAAATGTACTGGTTTCATAGTGTTTATATTATGTTATCGTTACGATGTTTGCAAATGTCAAGCCAAAAGTATGTATTTATTATAAATAATGTAAATTTGCACGCTTTTAAATCTTAAAATTTAGTTAAGCAACATCTATTAATCATTAAAATAAGGTATGAAGAAAAGTTTTTTTATTTTATTATTTGGAATTTTCTCCGTGCTCACATCATTTGCGCAAGAAACTATTGTAAAAGGTAGTGTGCTAGATGCCACGACTGGAGACCCTATTCCTGATGTAACTATCACCATTGAAGAAACCGGACAATCTATTAAAACAGATGCAAACGGTGAATTTCAATTTCCGGGTATTGTTCCTCTAGGTGAACAAGTCTTAAAAATTGAAAAGGTTGGTTACGATACCAAACGTTATCCTATTGTTGTTAACGAAGGTAAAACCGTTGATATTAGCGGTATGACACTTGAATATGATTCAAGTGACAAAAAGGATTTATTCATTATTTCGATTTCTGATGACAATCTAAACAGTGAAGACGATGGATTAACCGATAACATTTCTGGCTTACTACAGTCTTCAAGAGATGTATTCTTAAATGCAGCAGCTTTTGATTTTAGTGCTACGTTTTTTAGACCAAGAGGTTTAGATAATGCTAATGGAAAAGTACTTATCAATGGTATTGAAATGAACAAGCAATTTACGGGACGACCACAATGGGGAAATTGGGGAGGACTCAATGATATGCAGCGTAACCAAGTATTCTCTATGGGAACAACTCCTAACGATTACAATTTTGGTGATTTAGCTGGTACAAATAACATCATTATGAGAGCTTCACAATATAGAAGTGGCGGACGTATTTCATACGCTAACGCTAATAGAAGCTATACAGATCGTGTGATGGCAAGTTACAGCTCTGGATTACTTAAAGGAGGTTGGTCTTATTCTGTATTAGGATCTCGCAGATCTGGAGAAGAAGGCTTTGTTGATGGTACTCTATATGACGCTAATTCATTTTTTGTAGCTGTAGAAAAGCAAATTAACGAAAATCACAGCTTAAACTTTACAGGTATTTATGCTCAAAATAGGAGAGGACGTTCTACCGCTATTACTCAGGAGGTTTTTGAATTAAAGGGGAACACTTATAATCCTTTTTGGGGAGCTCAAAACGGTCAGATTAGAAACTCGAGAACCAGAGAAATCAACGAGCCTATTTTAATGTTAAACCATTATTGGGATATTTCGTCAAAAACAAAATTGAATACAAATGTTGCGTATCAATTTGGTAAGGTAGGGAATACTCGTATTGACAATGGTGGTACACGTTTCGTAGATTTTAACGGACAGAGTTCGTACATTGGTGGTGCAAGAAACCCAGATCCAGCTTACTATCAAAATTTACCAAGCTACCAATTACGTTTTGATAACCTTAATGCTTATAATTACCAACAAGCTTATTTAGCAGAGCAAGAATTTAGAAATGATGGTCAATTAGACTGGGATGAACTTTATTCTGGGAACGCTATTGTTAGAGCTCAAGGAGGCAATTCAATTTACGCAATTCAAGAAGATAGAAACGATGACACTCAATTTAGTGTCAATACTATATTCGATACAGAATTAACAGACCGCATTAGACTAAACGGAAATCTTAGCTATAGAAATCTCAAAAGTGAAAACTTTGCAGAACTGAAAGATCTTTTAGGAGGCACAGGGTTTTTAGATGTAGATTTCTTTGCAGAAGAATCTCCTAATGCAGCTAATCTAACGTTGGCAGATATTGCCCAAAGTGATGTTAACAATCCAAACAGAATAGTGCAAGAAGGTGATAGATACAAATATAATTATGAAATGGATGCTAATGTAGTAAGTGGATTTGCCCAAGCTCAATTTAAATATTCTAAAGTAGATTTTTATGTAGGTGCAAATGTTTCACAAACGTCTTACCAAAGAAATGGACTCTATGAAAACGGAAACTTCCCGGGATCTTCTTCTTTTGGAAAAAGTGAAAAACTTAACTTCTCAAACTATGGCGTTAAAGCTGGAGCAACCTATAAAATTACTGGGCGTCATTTAATCGATGCTAATGCTAGTTATTTTACAAAAGCGCCAACTATGAGAAACTCATTTAGTAATGCAAGACAAAATAATAATACGGTAACCGGTCTTGAAAGTGAGAAAATAAATGCATTAGATGTTAGTTATATTTATAGAAGTCCTATTGTAAAAGCTAGATTAACTGGTTTTTATTCAGGTTTTAAAGATGGATCAGATATTGGTTTCTATTATACCGAGGATTTAGCAGGACTGGGAATTGATAATGGTGATGCTTTTGTTCAAGAAATCACTACTAATATCGAAAGAAGAAATATTGGTTTAGAATTTGGTTTAGAAGCTCAAGTGACGCCAACAATAAAATTAAAAGGGGCAGCCTCTGTAGGTCAATATACATTTGCTAACAATCCAGATTTGTATTTAACAAGTGATGATTTTGCTGGTGAAGTTCGTTTTGGAGACGGTACAACAAATTTAAAGGATTTACATGTTGCTGGTGGTCCAGAACGTGCATTTCAGATTGGATTTGAATATCGTGACCCAGACTATTGGTGGATTGGAGCAACTACCAACTTCTTTTCAAATGCCTATGTTGATGCTAGTAGCTTGAGAAGATCTGCGAATTTCACAACAGATTATGACGGTCAACCTATTGTAGATTATGATAGTGATATTGCTAGAGACCTCTTACAACAAGAACAATTTGATAGTTATACGTTAGTTAATGTTGTTGGTGGAAAATCTTGGAAAATCGACGATTACTTTGTTGGCTTTTTCGCTACAATAAACAACGTGTTTGACCAAACTTATAGAACAGGAGGATTTGAACAATCTAGATTAGGAACATATGACCGTGTTTTAGAAGATACATCAAGACCTAACGGAGAAGTTTTTGGTTCTCGTTATTTCTTCGGATATGGAACCACATATTACCTTAACTTTTACGTAAGATTCTAAATATTAAATAGACTATAAAAATAAAACCCTTTCCGAAGGAAAAAATAAAAATTAAAATGATGAAAACAATTAAATTAAACAGCTTACTACTATTAATGAGTTTAGTAGTATTTAGTTCTTGTGTTCAAGATGATGATTTTGATACACCAGATGTAACCATTGAGGAGCCAACCTTAGATGGGCCAATAGTAACCATTGGTTCAGTAGCTGGGCAGTTGCAACAAGCTATTGATGATGGAGATGACACAGTAACTTTTGAGTTTGATAGTAACAGTGATTATATGGAAGGTTATGTCATCTCAACTGATGAAGGTGGAAACTTTTTTGAAGAGATAATTATACAGGATAAATTAGAAAACCCAACAACTGGAATAAGAATTTTAATTGATGTTAACCCTTTATTCACAAGATACGAAGTTGGAAGAAAAATCTACGTCAAGTTGGACGGATTAACTGCAGGTATTTCTAATGGTGTGTTAACCATAGGAGTAAACTCTAATAATGAGGCTGAAAAAATTCCTTCTTTCCTAGAAGACTCTACAATATTTCGTTCTGCGGAAACAGGAACACTAATACCCCTTCCGTTAGCCATTAGCGAATTTAGTAATGATAAAACAAACTTGTTTATCAAATTGGAAAATGTACAATTCAACAGAGATGAAGTTTTAGGTGACGATCCAAAAACATTTGCTGCTGAAGAGTCTGATGATTTTGATGGTGAACGTCTTTTAGAGAGCTGTGATACTGGAAATAGTACAATCTTTAGTACAAGTACATTTGCCGATTTTAAAGCTTTACAACTCCCTATAATGAGCGGATCTTTAAATGGAATTCTTTCTAAAAACTTTTTTGGAGATGCTTTTAATGTAAATGTAAATTCTCCAGAAGATATCAATTTTGACAATCCAGAACGTTGTGATCCAATAGAATTAGCATGTGGTTTAGCTGCGACAACTGGATCTAACAATTTATTTGAAGATGATTTTGAAGATCAAACAATAAATTCATTGATCTCTGGAAACGGATGGACTAACTATATTGAAGCTGGTACTGAAGGTTGGGAAGCATATACCCAATCTGGTACAAATGCATCTCAAGGGATTTCTGCAAGAGTAGGATCTTTCAATTCTGGAGATGCGAGCACTGTAGCTTGGTTAATTACACCTCAAATAGATTTAGATGCAAACACAGGTGTAACCCTAAACTTTGAAACATCTAACAGTTTCTCAGACGGAAGCACAATGCAAGTATTATTCTCTAACGACTGGGATGGTACCGAGGCTGGAGTAACTTCTGCAACTTGGGGAATCGTTTCAGATGCTTACGTAACTCAAGACAGTGATTTCTTTGGTGACTGGTTTGAGTCTGGAAACGTAGATTTATCTTGTGCATCTGGGCAAATCCATATCGCATTTAAATATGTTGGTAGTGGTGAGGCAGATTTTGATGGTACTTACGAATTAGATTTTGTTACCATAGACGCTCAATAAAAAAATCAAACTAAATATTAAAGCCACATCTATTAGGTGTGGCTTTTTTTATATCATACAATTATTAGCTTATGGATTTTTTCGACACGCTTTTCTTTAATGTATTTAAGCACTACAAACCAACAAAGAAACAAAAGGCAAATACAATAGCCTTATATTATATTTCCACATTACAATGTAGTTTATTGTTGTTATCAGGCATCTTTCTATCATCATTTTTAAATGAAATGAACTCTTTTAGGGTGTCTTCGGAAAGTGCTTGGACACTTTTTATAATCCTATGCATAGTAATTATCTTTAGAAATTGGTTCTATTACAGTGGTAAAAAACGGAAGATTTTAAACGCAAAGCTCAACAGTAAGAAAAATTCAGAAGAATATAATATCTATTTATTGTGGTCTTTATTAGCTGCAAGTATCATTCTATCCATTACTATGTTATATTTTATCTAAACCTATAACATTGATAAACTAAAAAAGCCTCAAGCAAAATTTTGCTTGAGGCTTTTAATTATAAATATTGGTTGATTATTGTTCCTTTTGTAAGTAAACCCAACCGGTTTCACTTTCTTTATCTTCAAATTCTACAGAGTAGAAGTAAGTACCAACTGGTAGCTCATCACCTTTATCGCTTTGTCCAACCCATTCATCAATGTAATTTGTTTTTTGATAAACAGACGTACCGTAACGGTTAAAGATTTCTAAACGAGTTACTCTAAAGTTACTCAAATCAAAGCTATCGTTCAAGCCATCTCCATTTGGAGAAATACCTTGAGGTATAAAGCAGCTCTCTAATTCAATAACTTCCTGAGATTGTGATGTTGTACACCCTGTATCGTTAAAAGTTACTTCAATAGTATAGATACCACCATCTAAGACAGGTAATGTTAAACCATTTTCTCCAGAAATCAATTCTGGTGTTGCACTACCATCTAAAGCGTAGAACCAACTAATAGAAACTTCTGTTGTATCGTAGTTTTCAGGCGTAGCCTCAATTATTATTGGTACAACCGCATCTGGGCAAACTTCATAGTTGAAATCTGTTGTAAAACTAGTTGATGGGTCAAGACCAAATACAAGATTGAAGGTTCCTACTACAAAACAGTTTGGATTTCCTACAGTTTCAACTCTTACAAAGATAGGACCTCCAGCACTTTCATATGGTGAAACTAATTCATCTAATCCATCAATAGCATCAGCTTCGTTTAAGTAATAACTTACATCGTATTGAGAAGGATCAAGATCTCCAAGAACGTTTGCTGTGTTTGAATCAATGTCAAACTCAGCTATTCCGTCATCATCATTATCGCAACCAATAACATCTACACTTTGAATAGTAAATGATGGATCCTCAACTACTAAATTAAAGGAAGTTGTATCAAAACATCCAGTAACGTTATTCTCTACTCTTACAAAAATAGTTTCAGGATTAGTTGTATTTGTATATGGCGACGTCAATTCTGCATCATCATTATCGGCATCATCTTGAGAAATGTGATACGTTACCGTAAAATCTGCAGGACTTTGTGATGGCCCAAGAATAAACGCGTCATTAGAGTTCAAATCAAAAACAGCTTGACCAGTAGCAGAACAAATTATGTTATCATCAGGAGTATTAACCTCTGGTGATGGTAAAAATTCTACTAAGATTTCGTCAGAAATAATACATGAAGGAGAAAATATAATTTGAGCAGTATAAGTACCATCTTCAGTCACTACCAAAGTATTTGAAGTTTCACCTTCAATTTGGAAGCCATCTTTAAACCACACGTGATCAACGGTAAGTGCTTGCGTTTCTAAAATTACTTGTTCTCCAACACATGCTGCTGTCCCAGCTGCTACTGTAATATCTGCACCTAACTCAACCTCTCCAATATCAAAACTTCCTGCTTTTAAGAATACACCAGAGTCTAATGCTGTATCACTTGCATCTGCAATTACTAATTTAATATGATACGTTTCTCCTATATTAACCGGTGAGAATGCTGTAAATACTGTTGTTCTACCATCAAAAGAGATTGGAGGTAAATTTTGTGGAATATACCCTCCAAAAAATTCTTCATTAATTGCTGGACAACCAGGATTTTCTGGGTGAATATTGGTTACTAGTATTGGCGTAGTCGTACCAGGTAATACCGCTAAATTTGTTGTATTACCAGCTTGATCTGTTAATAAAAATGCAAAGGCATCAGAGAACGTACATTCAAAAGTTCCTCCTGTAGATCCATTATATTCTTCGGAAGCCATAATGAAATCAAAACTAATATCATCAGATAAAGGCACAAAATCAAACTCTATAATAGAGGCATTGTTAGAATTGATCCCAACAGCATCGTCAAGTTCAGTATCACCTACCCAAGCAAATCCACCATCACTCATTGCGTTAAAGTTTGGGCCTCCAGCTAAGGCTGCATTACCAGATGTTAATAAAATCCCATCTTCAAAAGGGAAACTACCTTCATCTGCAGAAAAATAGCCAATACCATTAACGTCTCCAAAATCTGATCCAGTTGAGGAGGTTATATTTGATATTTGAGCACACGGGCTGTCAATTAAAATATCAACAACCAATTGTTCTATTGTGTAAGTTGTTTGGTCAATAGATACATTGCCAGAACCTGGTCTTATACATAAATCAAATGTGTAATCTACACCTACGTCTCCTGCAGAAAATACTCTAATGTAATATGTGTTTCCAACTGTAAGTGATGTTGTAAGACTTGCATCATCTGCAGAACAATACAATTCTACAGGAGCATCGCATGTCCCTTCATACAATGCGTGATCTAGATTTATTCCAAAACCAGTGCCATCTATATTTGTAAGTTGAATAATTTGAAATTCTTCTAATGCAGTAAACTGAAACCAAACATCGTCATCTGGATTTCCACCACATGTTCCATCTGGTATTCCAGAATCTGTTGCTTCTAATAATGTACCAGAAGTGATCAAAGCACAACTATCGTCTGCATTTACAGCAGCAACTGTTGCATCACACGGGTTGTCATTATCTGGAGGACAAGCCTCTAATCTAATTGCAGAACTGTTGATAATACAGTTACTATCTTGATCATTACTTAACGTAATTATAACGTCTGTAGCAAATGGAAACGGTCCAACTTGATAAATACCAGTTGCGGTTACTGGTGTTGTGTCTCCATTAACATTATTGGATATAGTTAGTGAAATAGCATCTCCTAATGTGGTCACATTAACATCTACTAAGAATTGATCTCCAGTATCACAGTCATCAATAATTTGGTATGTTGCTGCTGGATTAATACAAGTTGCACAAGCCACTGTAAAATCTATCCCATCTGAACAACAGAAACTACCTGAGTCACAACTTACAGATATATCAGAAGTTATTTGAAAAGAGATAGTATCTCCAGTAGATTGAAATGTTAATCCTGAAATATCTCCATCATCACCTTCGTCATTATATAATTCTGAGCCATCTGTATCATAAACTACTAAGAAATCAAATGGCGCACCTTCAACCTCTCCCGCTAAAAATGATAAATTAAGAGGTGTACCATCAGCACTTGTGTATGTCAATATTAATGAATCGTTATTACCGTAACATAAGAAACCTGGTAAAATACCTGCTGTACAATCTACTTCAAAATCAGTTTGAATAGTAGTTGTGAATTCCACAGGACCAACCCAAGTACTAAAACCTTCGGCATCACAATTTGCTCTTACCCAAACTTCATAATCTGTATCAAAATCCAAACCTGATTCTGTAATCGCAGTCAAAGTTGTTGAAGTACCTGAACCTGTTGGAGGTCCAGATCCTGCAGGAATAACTACATATTCCCAATCTGTTTCCGGTCCACCAGCATTCCATGTAATATCTACAGAATCACCTGTTACATTCGACACCGCCAAATTTGTTGGCTCTTGGCATGATGGAATTGCTCTTACTCTAAAGTTGTCTACAAAAACATCATTATCTTCTGGATCATCCACAGTACCTTCAGAACCTAAAATACCAAATTGTACTATTTGTCCAGAATAAGCTGTCAAATCGAAAACAACCTGTGTTCCTGTAGCTGGCACCGTACTTGTATTATCAAATGTGATAAGACTTGTCCAAGTAGCACCGTTATCATTACTTATCAATAATTGTACTGTATCATCAGAACCTAATGTTCCTGCTGTAGTAGTACTTCCAAATTGCATAATACCAAAATCGAAATCAACTTGAAATGGCCCTCCAGTTAAATCAAACTGTGGTGATAATATCCAATCACTCTTTGCTGCCAACCATAAATTAATTTTATAAGCACCAGCAAAACCGTTGTTTAAGAATCCATCTGGACCCCAATCACCAGCTCCCAAACCAGTTGGCCCTGATGCCGCATCACCATTTGCTGCTTCATCCCAACAATCTGGAATAATATCTGTAAACGTTTCTAAATAATCTGGGATGAATATATCACAACCCGTTTCAAAATTCACTGGACCAACCCAGCTACTCAAGCCTTCTCCAATGCAATCTGCTCTTACCCAAACCTCATATTCTGTAACAGCTGTTAAAGTCATTGCTGTGTAAGGATTATCTTGTGTTGGGGTTCCAGGACCTGTTGGAAGACCTGTCCCAACTGGTTGCACTGCTACTTCCCAATCCATTTCTGCACCACCTGCTGTCCAGCTTATATCTGCTGTAAAAGCAGTAATATTATCTACTGTTAAACCTGTTGGCTCTGGGCAAGTTGGAATTTCTCGTACTCTAAAATTGTCAACAAAAACATCATTATCTGCTGTGTCATCTACAGTACCTTCAGAACCTAAAATTCCAAATTGTACGATTTGACCCGAATATGCTGTTAAGTCTTGAACCACTTGTGTTCCTGTTGCAGGTACTGTACTTGTACTGTCAAATGTTATTAAGGGTGTCCATGTCGCACCATTATCGTTACTGATTAATAACTGTACAAAATCATCAGAACCTAAAGTTCCAGCAGTGGTGTTACTACCAAATACCATAATTCCAAAATCAAAATCTACTTGAAATGGGCCTCCAGTTAAGTCAAATTGTGGTGTTAATATCCAATCACTTTTATTGGCTTGCCATAAATTGATTTTGTAAGCTCCCGCAAACCCATTGTTTAAGAATCCATCTGGACCCCAAGCTCCAGCTCCTAAATTTTCTGGACCTGTCGTAGCATCTCCATTATCTGCTTCATCCCAACAATCTGGGATAATAGTTCCAAAATTCTCTAAATATTCCGGAGTAAATACATCACATGCTGATTGAAATGTAACTGGTCCTGCCCAAATACTCAAGCCATCTGCATCGCAATCTGCTCTTACATAAACGTCATACTCTGTAACTGGCGATAACGTATCAATAGTATAGGGATTGTTATTTGTCATTGTTCCTGCACCTGTTGGCTCACCAGAACCTGCTGGTTGAACTGCAACTTCCCAATCCATTTCTGCACCACCTGCTGTCCAGCTAATTTCCGCAGAAGTTGAAGTTATTGCAGAAACCGTTATATCTGATGGGAAATTACAGGTAGAGTTATACACCTGTATATTATCAATAAGCCAGTAAAAAGCCCAGGAATTACCATCGTCATAGATGAATCTTATTTGCATAGCTGCATTAGAATATGCAGTAATATCAATATGTTGTTGATCTGTTGCTGCATCAAAACCACCTGCACTTGCATCTTGGTTTAGTACTTCAATCCAGTTTGTACCATCAAATACTTCAACTATTCCAATATCTGAATCTGCTCCTCCAGCCAAGTCAAAATAATATTGATCGAAATCAAGAAATAAAGCTGTTGCACCAGTTGTATCAAAGGTTGGTGAAGTCAATGTTTCTATTAATTCTGTTCCATTTCCGTTAGCGTCACTATCAACTAAGGCTCCATTTGTACCGTCAAGACTGTTTCCTCCTCCTTGCTGGGCTGACATCCAAGAATCTCCCGTTGCTCCACCACCATCTGTAATGGTCCAAGTTGCAGGGATTTCAGTATTAAAATCTTCTTGTAGATACGTTTGTGCACTAACCCAAGAACAGGTAAATAATAGTGCGATTAATAATGTAATATTTTTCATTTGTGTGGGTGTTACTTACTTTTTCTTAATCATAATGTTTTATAATTCTTTATAGTCTAACTATAATTAAACAACGTAAGCCTTAAATAATTAAGGCTTACGGTAATTTATTGCGGTTGTGGTCCTCCACTTACGATAATAAATTCAGATCTTCTATTTAGTTGGTGCTCTTCATCTGTACAAGTAGAGCCACATTCAACTTTCAATTCACTTTCGCCCTTACCTTCTCCAGATATTCTTGATTTATCAATTCCTTTTGAAATTACATATTGAACTGTTGTTTTAGCTCTTCTGTCTGATAAACTCATATTATAAGAATCACTTCCTCTACTATCTGTATGAGAAGTCGCCTTTATAACCAATTCTGGATATTTGTTCATGATTTGAACTAATTTATCTAATTCAAAAGCTGCTTGTGCTGTTATGTTTGATTTATCAAAATCAAAATAGATAGGATCTAATTCAATCATTTCAGGTCCAACAATATCCTCAATTGGGTTTAAAGAAATACTTACCTCTACTTCGTCGTCTTCAGTTGCATCAACTGTTACTTTTTGACTTTCATAACCGTCCATTTTTACTTCCAATTCCGAAGATTTTCCGCATTCAACAATAAATTCAACAGTACCATCAGAGTTGGTCACTTTAGAAAGCACCATATTTCCTTGGTCATCATACATTGTTACCGATGCAGCATTTATTGGATTACCTGTTTTAGAATCCATAACTGTTCCTGAAATTAAAACATCACATAATGGTTGAAGTTTTTTGATTGCATAGATATCGTCACTTCCCATACCACCTTCTCTGTTAGAAGACACATATCCTTCTTCTGATTCCTCATCTAAATAAAAAGCGAAATCATCTGCATTACTGTTTACTGGAATTCCAACATTTCTAACTGGAGCCATTTTACCATCAACTTCTTTTGTATAGAAAACATCAAGATTACCTAAACCTAAGTGACCATTTGAGGAAAAATAAAGCGTATTGTTACTGCTTATGTATGGGAACATCTCTTGTCCTTGAGTATTAACTTTTTGACCAAGATTAACTGGCTCTCCTAAAGAACCATCTGTATTAATGCTAGCTTTGTAAATATCAAAAAGACCATAACCTCCAGCCATATCTGACGCAAAGTATAATGTTTTACCGTCTAGACTAACTGATGGGTTTTTAATTGAATGATTTTCACTATTGATTGAAAAACCTTCTACGTTACCCCATTGATCTCCATCTTTTGTAGCTTTAAACAAATGCAATAAACTGTATTTGTATTTAGAGATTGAATCTTTCTCAAATTCCTTCTCGAAAAAACTTTCTCTAGAAAAATACATTGTATTTCCATCTGGAGAAAATGATACTAAACCTTCATGATATTTCGTGTTTACTTTATTTTCTACTAAGCTTGCTGCTTGATAGGTACCATCGTCATTTTTGTCTAATTGATAGATGTCTAAAAAAGGTTCCTCGTTCCATCCATATGTTTTACGGGATGTGTTTCTTGCGGAAGTAATGTATAATTTCCCTCCCTGGAGTGTTCCTCCAAAATCTGAATACTCAGTATTAAATCCTAAATTTTGAATATTGAATTTTTTTCCTTTTTCTAAAATTTTAGGTAAATAATCTGGGTTTTCATTGTAGGCGATTGCTCTATCGTCACTAGGTCTCATCTTAGCAAACTTTGCCATTTGAGCATTTGATTCTTCATATTTTCCATTAGCTTTAAGCATTTGTGAATACTTGAAAACCATCTCTGGGCTATCTGAAGTTTCTAGAGCTTTGGCATACCAACGCTCAGCTTCTTGAGTGTTGAATACATTATAATAGGATTCTGCAAGTTGGCTGTAAACATAAGGTGAACCCTCACCATCTTCAACTAGGTCTGCATAATCTTCTGCAGCCTCAACAAATTCAAATCTTTTGAAATGTTTGTCTGCTTTTTTTGTACTGGCATCTTGAGCAACTAAGCTAAAAGTACTTAACGCTGCAATTGTAAAAAGTGTTAATATTTTTTTCATAATGATTAGCTTAATTGTTTAGAAATATCTTGGTGAACGTGAAACTTTTTTAGGGAAATTCAAGTCAAATAATAATAAAAATTCGTGTGATGCTGGAGCATACTTTTTAATATCTGAAGTAACATTGTCATAGGCGTAACCAATTCTTAGGTTATCGGTAATTGCAAAATTTATCAACCCTGAAAAAGAATCATCTAATCTGTATGATGCTCCTATTTCAAATTTCTTCCAGAACCTAGCATTAAGGTTCACATCAAAAGACGTTGGTGCTCCAAATGCCGATTTAACTAAAAACGAAGGTTTTAATTCTGTATTAGGGGATAAATCGAATACGTAACCACCTGTAAAGAAATAATGTGCTTCTTCAGATCCAATCTTATTACCATTGGCATCTAAATGAACAGAGTTTAAAATATTTGGTACAGAACCTGCTATATAATACTTGTCTGTATAATAAAAGAAACCTGCTCCAATATTTGGTGTGGTTGTACTGATGTTTTGAGCAAAGAATGGATCATTCTCATCAATCAAATCAAGGTCCGTTAATCCTATATCATGAAACGTAGCACCTGCTTTAATACCAAATGCTAGTCTATGTTCTCCACCCAATTGAAGTGTATATGAGAAATCTACGTAAGCATTGGTTTCTTTTACCGGTCCTACTTCGTCGGAAATGACAGACAATCCCAATCCTACCTTTTCACCCACTGGAGAGTGTCCAAAAAAGGTTGCTGTTTTTGGAGCACCGTCAATACCTGCCCATTGTGAACGATACAATAACCCAAAGGAGAGGTTCTCTTTAGAACCTGCATACGCTGGATTTATAACATTCATATTATACATGTACTGTGTATACTGCGGATCCTGCTGTCCATACACCTGTGTTGCTATGAGCAATACAATAATGATATAAAATTTTTTCATTTGTTAGTTGTTTAATTTTAGTTGTTTGCAAGAATTCAAGAATTCCCTTTTTATTTGTTAATTAATAATTGGTTCTATTTCAGTCTTTGGATATATACCCAAGCACTTCTTTGTTTTCCGTCTTCATATTCCATAGTATAGAAGTATGTTCCTACCGGTAGTTCGTCACCGTCATTTGTTTGACCATACCACTCATTTGTATAATTGGCTTTAGAATATACTAATGTGCCATTACGATTAAATATCTCAAGTTTACTAACATCGTAGCTACTCAAATCAAAAGTATCATTCATACCGTCTCCATTTGGCGAGATCCCTTGAGGTATAACACAATTCTCTAATTCTATAACATTTTGAGCTGTAATACTAGAACATTGTGTACCATCATTAAATGTGACTTCGATTTCATACAAGCCAGCCTCTAACACTGGCAGTGTTAAGCTATTCTCACCAGCTATAAGACCTCCATCTTGATACCAATTAATGGTTACATCAGATTCGTTATAGTTATTAGCTGTAGCTGTTATCAATATTTCAACCGTTGCATCAGGGCACACCTCGTATTCAAAATCTGTAGTAAAGGATGTACTAGGCAAAGGTTTTACAATTAATTCAAATGGTGTTGTAGCGTAACAATCAAATGCTACATTG
The DNA here is from genome assembly GCF_000799465.1 of Psychroserpens sp. Hel_I_66. Lineage (NCBI taxonomy): Bacteria > Pseudomonadati > Bacteroidota > Flavobacteriia > Flavobacteriales > Flavobacteriaceae > Psychroserpens > Psychroserpens sp. Hel_I_66. The sequence goes on from NZ_JUGU01000001.1 coordinate 2,742,502, forward strand.
CTTTCAACTCGTGCATATATGGTTTGTGAAGTGCTGCTATATAATACTGAAGTGTCAATTGCTCCTGTACCAGCTTCAGCATCTGCTTCGGTTTCATAGTAACTTACTGTAAAATCTGTACTACTTTGACCATTTAAGATATTATCATCATGTGCAGCTAAATCAAATAATGTAATACCGTCTGTGTCGTCATCACACTCTTCAATTGGAACACTAGTCGCAGTAGGAGTTGGTCCAGAAATAATCAAATCAAAACTAGTTGTCGCGAAACAGAACTCTGCATCTGCATCTTCTATTCTAACAAAAATAGTTTGCGGGTTTGAAATGTTGGTATATGGAGATGTTAACGCTCCTGTATCTGCCTGAGCATCTGCTAAGGTCAAATGATAAGTCACATTAAAATCTGTTGCCAATTGAGCTCCTAGCACACCTGGTGTCTGTATTTCTAAATCAAAATCCTCAACTTCATCTGCAGAGATATCATCACATGTAATAATATCGTCTACAAGGTTTGCTGTAGGTTCCATTCCAAAATTAACTGTAACAGAGTCTTGAGCTTGAGAATCACATTGTTCGTCGTATGCTATTACAGTATACGTACTTGAGGTAGATACTGTAATTGTTGGACCTGTTTCCCCTTCAATGATAAATCCATCTTCGTACCACTCATAGGTATCTGCAAACGGTGAATCTGCATTTAATTCAAAATCTGGGAAGCCACAAAAGTTTTGATCTTCTCCTAAATCTACTTCAATTTCTGCAGTTATATCTCCGTCAGTTTCACCTCCATCATTTGTTTGGCTTATAGATATTGTTCCTGGATCATCAGAGAAGTTTGTTACTAATAAAAGGTAAATTTCTCCTGTTTGAGCGTCATCAATAGTTAAATTTTCTACGGAAACAAATGAGTAACTACAGTCTACTATATTTCCGAAGGGATAAAAATCTGGACTTGTTGTATTATTTGGGCAAGCAGCAGGATCTGGACAACCTAGGTCTAATCCATCACAAGCGCCTTCTAAATCATCAAAAGGACCCCAAAGCACGAAATCAACATCTAATCCGTTTCCATCTTCATCTACTTGAGAAATTTCGATTTCAATTAAACCAGGATCTCCAATTTGGATAATGCTCCAAGTAGGGTTTGGTGCCGAACTTAAACAAGCAATATCTGTTGGATCTGGAATACCTATAATATTGGAAGTTGTTAAAGCTCCACCTGGTTCAGCACAGAAATTTTCTGCATTTTCACAAATAATATTTGTTGGCGCTTCTTTGATACAAAGATCAAATGTGGTTGTTTCTGGATTAATACCTCCTGAAAATACTCTAACATAATATGTGTTACCCACTACTAACGCAGGAGTTACACTTGCTACACCATCTGTACATTCTATCTCAACTAAGTTGTCACAATCACCTTCATATAATGCGTGGTCTGTATTAAAGCCTCCACCAGAGATGTTTATTACTGAAATTAACTGCACCTCATTTAATGCTGTAAATTGAAACCAAACATCATCGTTTGGATTTCCGGTACAGCTTCCACTTGGCACACCAGAATCGGTTGCTTCTATTAAACTTCCTGGTGTTACTAAATCACACGATTGATCGCCATTAACCACTGCGACTGTTGCGTCACACGGGTTATCGTTTTCTGGCGGACAAGCTAATAATTGAATTGGACTACTATTGATTACACAATTCACATCTTGATCGTTACTTACTGTAACCACAACATCAACCAAAAATGGAAAAGGACCTATTTGATAAGTTCCAATTGCGGTTACAGGTGTAGTATCACCGTTTATATTGTTTGAAATTGTTAACGAAGTAGCATCACCTAAACTCGTGACATTAACGTTTATTAAAAATTGGTCTCCTGCATCACAATCATCAACTACTTGATATGTTGCAGTTGGATTTATACATGTTGCACAAGAAACTGTATAATCTATACCATCTGAGCAACAAAAGCTACCAGCCTCACAACTCACAGAGGTATCTGATGTTATTTGAATTGTTATTGTATCTGTAATAGATTGAAATGTTAGGCCATCTAAAAGACCATCATCACCTTCATCATTATATAATACTGTTCCGTTTCCATCAGTGACTAATAAGAAATCAAAAGGAGCTCCTTCAATTTCACCTGTGTTAATAGTAAGGTTTAGAGGAGAACCATCAGAACTTGTATATGTAAATATCTCAGAGTCATTATTTCCGTAGCAAATAAAACTATTGGTTGGACCTGCTGCACAATCAACGTCAAAATTTGTTTGTATCGTAGTTGTGAAATTTGTTGGTCCAGACCAAATACTAAATGATGTACCGCAATCTGCTCTTACCCAAACTTCATATTCGGTTTCAAAATCTAGTCCAGATATTGATGCAGACGGTGTTGATGTCGTAGTTCCAGGACCTGTTGGTTCTCCTGATCCCGCTGGCACGACAACGTATTCCCAAGAAGTTTCACCATTATTTGGTGTCCAACTTATATCTGCAGTTGTGCCTGTAATATTAGCTACAACTAATGAACTTGGTGGAATACAAAAATCACCACAAGATTCTACTCTTATAAAATCAACAGCTATATCTCCTTCAAAACCAGTTCCAGCTCCACCATAACTAAATTCTAAATATATAACCTGACCTAAATAAGCATCTAAATTAACTCCAACCGGAACCCATGCTTCATCATCTGATAATTGCAGGTCACCTACCCAAGAAAACACATTTGTAAATGGACCCGTAGCATCGTTAGAAATTCCTACATTTAAAGTTCCCATATCCTCACCAAAGGCATGGAAAAAGAATGATAATTCTGCTCCATCTATAGCTGATGTTAAATCGATGCCAGGACTTATTGCAGATGCTATTGCAGTTGCGCTGCCAGATGCCTCATATTCTAGATGAGATCCTGAACCACCATCAAATGCGTTAGCTGGACCCGTACCAAAGGAATTAGCGCCAGCTGCAGTTATATCCCAATTTCCATCAGTACCGTCAAATCCAGTTCCTGTCCAACCTGCTGGAGGATCTTGGTCAAAATTTTCAGTAAAAATAAAAGATGAAGATCCTGTAGCACAAGTTACACCTACTGGAGGTGGTGGTGGTACATTTAATGTTGAAAAGTTTAGTGGACCTACCCAATTACTAAAGCCATCTGCTCCACAATTAGATCTTATGTAAACTTCGTAAGCTGTACTAGGAGTTAATGGCGTTGCATTGTATGGGTCATTAACATTTGTGACATCACCTGCTCCTGTTGGCACTCCTGTACCTGCAGTTTGAACCGCAATTTCCCAAGTGTCTTCTGCTCCTCCTGCTACCCAATTAATTTCTGCTGAATTTTCAGTTATGGTTCCTAAAGTTAAACCTGATGGCTCTGGACAAGTTACATTAAAGATTGAAACTGTATCAAAAGCAACACCTTCATCTTGTATGGATGTATCAGACCCAAACGCAATTCTTAAAATCACATTTGATTCTCCGCCTAAACCATTTAAAGCGTGTCTAGCAATTACCCATCCGCCAGATCCTGTCGTACCTCTTCCTGTCCATCCTTCTTGTTGACCTCCAGGGTTTCCTGCAATAGTATCGTCATTATACCAGTTATTTGGATCTTCATCTGCTCCAACGTTTTGCCAAGAAGCGCCTCCGTCTATTGAAGATTGTAAGACCATACCGTCCCAGCTGAACTCTGAATTCCACCAAACACTTAATTCTATGGATGGTGCAGTTAGTGAAGAAAAATCAAACACAGGACTTGTAACTATACCATTTTCACTGGCACTATATGGTCCTGTTAGGTTTGTTACCCAAGCGTTCACGCCTGAGTCTGCTGAATTTATTATAGCTGCTGCTGGTGTTCCTAATGCCCAACTTCCTGGATTTGCTGCATCGACAGTCCAACCTCCATCACCAGATTCAAAATCTTCGGCATAAGGATAAGTTGTAATTTGTGCTTCTGCACAGTGAATAAGAATTAAGAAAAGGAATGAAAACGAGAGTAAAAATTTTTTCATATGTGTAAATACTATTTAATCAATTGATAATTAATATCTTAAAATTCTCCTTTAAAGCACAAATAACAAGCTTCAATGTGTAGGTGTTTTTAAGAAAGCATGTATAATTAACCGAAGATAAAAAAATTGATAGTTAACAGACTATTAACATTAGTATAATAGATAAAAAGCAAGAATTACCGACAAAAAGAAAAAAATTTTAAGAGCTTAGATTTCGTTCCATATTAATTGTATATAAACTGGGAAATGATCACTATATCCTCCCTTATATTTATTACCAACATAAGTTCTAAATGGTTGTCCCTTGAACTTACCTTTATATTGTGTCAAGAATTTTTCATCAAAGATGTTTGCCTCGTCAAACTTAAGTTTGTTATATCCTGTTTCAAAAAAGTTATTTGAAAACAAAATTTGATCAAAAAGATTCCATTTGAAATTATGGTTTACGCTGCCTCTGCTGTAAGACAGCATAGTTTCCATAGGGTTAAAAAGCTCAGCATTATTTGAAAGATATTTCACACTCTCATTTCCTGGGTTATCATTAAAATCTCCCATCACAATAATTTTAGCGTTTTGATTTTCTGTTCTAATTTCATTCACAATCTCTACTACTTTTTGAGATGCTTTTAATCGCTTATGCAAAGATTCTAATTCTCCTTCTCTTCTTGAAGGCCAATGATTTATTATGACATGTATTTTTTCAGTATGAAGTTTACCAGAAACCAAGAGAATATCTCTTGTATAATCCTGTTTACCTATATGATCCTTTAGAAAAACAGCATATGTTTTAGATTGTTCAACTGTAAATCTTGTCTTGTCGTAAATCATCGCAACGTCAATCCCTCTCTCATCTTGAGAATTATAATGAACAAAACCATAGTTAAATGACTCTAAATCTTTACTTTGGATTAAATCTTGAATAACGTTTTTATTCTCAATTTCTGCTAAACCAACTATTACGGGTGGTTTTTGGGTGTTGTCATATCCTATTTTTGAAATAACCTCACCTAATTTAAAGAGTTTTCGATCATATCTTTTTTTGGTCCACCGCTTTGAAGAGCCAGGCAAAAAATCGGTATCATATGTTTTGGCATCATTATTTATATCGAAAAGATTTTCGAGGTTGTAGAAAGCTATTGTGTGGGATGTTGTTTTTATTTCTGAAGAATTCACGTAACAAATTTAGGTTTTAAAATACAATAGACATACATTCCAATTACGTAACTTTGTATTTTACTAAAATTTATGATTGAAAAAAAAGATATAGAGCTTGAAAAAACTGTACTCATTGGTGTTATTACCAAAGATCAAGATGAAGAAAAATCTAAAGAGTATCTAGACGAGCTAGAGTTTTTGACTTACACTGCTGGAGGAGAGGTATTAAAACGATACACTCAAAAGATGGATATGCCAAACCCTAAAACATTTATTGGGTCTGGTAAAATGAAGGAAGTCCAAGAATTTATTGAAAACAATAATGTTGGAACCGCAATTTTTGATGATGAACTTTCTGCTGCACAAGAACGAAATATAAGTAAGATATTAGGTTGTAAAGTTCTAGATAGAACTAATCTTATTCTTGATATTTTTGCTCAGCGTGCAACTACAAGTTATGCCAGAACACAGGTTGAATTGGCCCAATGCGAATATCTGCTCCCAAGGTTAAAAGGAATGTGGACTCACCTAGAAAGACAAAAAGGTGGTATTGGAATGCGTGGTCCTGGTGAAACCGAAATTGAAACAGATAGACGTATCGTTAGAGATAAAATTGCATTGCTAAAGGAAAAAATCAAGACCATAGATAAGCAAATGGCTGTGCAACGCGGTAATCGCGGAAAAATGGTTAGAGTTGCTTTAGTTGGATATACAAACGTGGGCAAATCCACTTTAATGAATGTGATTAGTAAAAGCGATGTTTTTGCGGAAAATAAATTATTTGCAACGCTAGATACTACGGTAAGAAAAGTAGTGATACAAAACCTTCCTTTTTTATTGACAGATACCGTTGGATTTATTAGAAAATTGCCGACTCAATTGGTAGAATCCTTTAAAAGTACTTTGGACGAAGTTAGGGAAGCCGATTTATTACTGCACGTCGTAGATATCTCACATCCTAATTTTGAGGAGCATATAGAATCTGTAAACAAAATTCTTGGTGAGATCGATAGCTCAGATAAGCCAACAATAATGGTATTTAATAAAATTGATGCTTATGAGGCTGAGCCCCTTGATGATGATGATTTGATCACAGAACGAACCTCGCAACATTATACTTTAGAAGAATGGAGAAAAACTTGGATGAATCGGGTTGGAAAAAATGCACTGTTCATCTCAGCATTGAACAAAAAGAATATCGATACATTTAAAAAACGTGTTTATGACGAAGTGAGAGAGATCCATGTCACTCGTTTCCCATATAATCACTTTTTGTACCCAGATTACAATGAAGAGGAGTAATTTCCGAAGAAAAATAAAAAATAAAAAAAGCATCTTGAAATCATCAAGATGCTTTTCTTTTTAAAGTCATAAATAGGTTTAGAACTTATAAGTCAAACCTAAAGTGTAATATGTTTGTAATTCATTATCAACAGTATCAAATGTTGGCGTTTCTCCCATAAAATCTGCTGGCAATTGACCCAATGCATAACTTAAAGCTTCTTGTTTGTTACTTCTTAATGCAAAATCGAAACCTACACCAATTCTTTTCCATAGCGTATAGCTGAAAGAGTTTGTCCAAGTTGCATTCGATAAATCACCACTCTTGTAACTTTGAAACATAGATAGGTTGGATTTAAAACCAATCTTACCAATTTGGCGTGTATAATCGGCAACGATTTTAGCACCTAAAGAAGATTCAAAAATATTGTCATTATCTGCAAATACAAAGTTGTAGTTTAACGGGTGAACTACTACTATTAAGTTGTCGATAGGCGTCCAAGTCCCACCAATACCAACATCTAAATATCCAGGATCGTTAAAGTTATCTAAGAGTGTTGTTCTGTATTCCACTAAACCAGAAGCTGCTAGTTTTTCGCTTAATTTTCTTCCGTATAAAGAAGAAATGTTAAAAACGTCTGTAGTTGGTTCAAAACCATCTGAATCTAAATCTGTATCCTTATTATCTAATTTTACCCAACTTAAATTTGTATTTAATGAGTTTCTCCAAAAGAATTTATCTTCAATTAAGTTTGCGTAACCATTTATAGTTAAACCAATATTTCCAGATGAGTTATTAGGCACACCTTGAGAATACCAGTTGTTAAAGTTTGACAAACTACCTCCAATAACTCCAAAAGCGCCTACTCTCCATCCTGGAAGCGCGTCAATTTGAGCTTGCAATTCGTTAGCCTCAGCTTGCGCTGCATCTGCAATTGCTTGTTTTTCCTTTTTCTGGGCCTGCAATTCTTCCTTTGTTTGGGAAAAACCGAATGCTATTGATAAAAGCAAAAATGCAGTTAAACATATGTTCTTATTCATAATTTTAATTATTTCGGGTTTATTAATTAATCGTGCAAATATAATTCATTCATTTTTTCAAGACTAAAAATTTAAAATAAAATGTATGCTTTATAGAGCCTCACAAAAAAGTAAGACACACATTCTCTAAAAAGTCACACGTAAAATTTTTTATTTTCTTTTGAATAACGGAACCGAAGAACAGGCCTCACCATACATTATTGATTTGGCAACAGGCTTTAACTTGCTTGATAACATAATATAAGCATTTGAAGGCACTGGTTTGTGCGCGCAGCCTTTGATGATTAACGGTTTATCTTGATAAGGCTCAACATCTAGATTATTTATAATATCTTGATAAATTGAAGCTTCTAGAGCTTCTAAGTCTCCAATATTAACTTTTTTAGCAAATGGCTGTAGTTCTATAGTCAACAACATATAAGCCCAAGCAGGAATTATGGCATCTGAAGAGCACGTTAAGGCTACGAATTGATTATTATGTTGAGACCAATCATAATCACTAACCAATTGTCTAAACTCTTTTTCTCTTAAAACAAAACCCTCGTATAACCAATCTTTTATATCAAAGCTCACACGTTCTCCATCTGGGTAGTAGTCTTCCAAATCAACTACCATAAGCTTACTTAATGCGACTCTATTTATTATCTCTTCTTGCATAATACAAAATTAACTTATTTTTTATTGATAACCTTCTGCCTGCAAAGCAAATAACTCAGCATATAAAGAATCATTTACCATTAATTCTTCGTGTGTTCCTATTTCTAAAACTTTACCTTCTTCCAATACAAGAATTCTATCTGCTTGTCTAACGGTAGAAAATCTATGAGAAATGATGATACTCGTTTTGTTTTTGGTCAATGCAATAAATCGCTGAAAAACCTCACTTTCTGCTTTTGCATCCAACGCAGATGTTGGCTCGTCTAGTATCATTACTTCGGCATCTTTCATGTAAGCTCTTGCCAACGCTACTTTTTGCCATTGACCTCCCGACAGATCTTGACCTTTGGCAAATCGTTTACCCAACTGTTGGTTATAGCCTTTTTTTAATTCTGAAATGACTTCACTTGCCAAGCTCAATTCCGCAGCATTTTTAATTTTTTCAAGATTATCTATTTCATCTATTTTGCCAATGGCGATATTTTCTTTGGCAGTAAATTCATATTTGAAGAAATCCTGAAAAATCACTCCGAAAAATTCTTGATATTCTGCTTTATTGAACCTGTTAATATTAACGCCATCCAATAGGATTTCTCCAGATGTTGGCTCGTAAAACCGAAGTAGAAGTTTGGTTAAGGTTGTTTTTCCTGCACCGTTTTGACCAACAAAAGCTAGTTTTTCTCCTGCACTTAAATTAAATGATGCTCCCTTTAAAATGTTTACATCAGATCCTGGGTAAGAAAAAAAGACGTCTTTAAATACAAAGCCCGTTTTTATCTTCGTTGGTATTGGCTGGTCTTCAATATGCTTTGGTTGTATTGAAAGATCTATAAATTCAAAATAGTCTTTTAAGTATAATGCGCTTTCTGTAATTCTGGTAAATTTAGAAAAGAAGTCTTGTAAATTTCTGGTTAACCTATTAAAAGAGCCCGATAAAAACGTAAGTTCCCCTAATGTGATCATGCCAGTTACAACTCTATAGATTATAAAAACATAAGCTCCATAATAGCTCAAAGTTCCCAATACATTAAACAAAAATCCTAAAGCAGAACGCTTTATTGCTAGATTTTTATTGAGGTCATAATATTCTTGAGAGAGATTTTTGAAACGGTCCACAATAAAATCTGTGAGACCAAAGAGTTTAATCTCCTTTGCGGTTTCATTATTGGCTCCAATGTATCTTAGATAATCGAGTTCGCGACGTTCTGTTGTCCAACCTCTAGCAAGTGAGTATTGTCTTTGGCTAAACCAAATTTCATTTATAAATGATGGAATAATACTAATGACGAGAAGTATAATTAAATAAGGCTCAAAATAAATAAGACCAGCAACCAAGGTCGCAATAGAAATAAGACTTTGGATTTCACCAAGTGCATTAGACATTAAACCTACTCGTCCTGTGGTTTGTGTTCTTGCTCGTTCTAATTTATCGTAAAATTCGGAATCCTCTAAAAGACTAATATCAATCTTATTGGTCTTTTTTATAATATTTACTGAAGAATTTATAGAATAGGCATCTCCCAAAAGCCCGTCTGTTAATGAGATTGCACGACTTATTAAATCTGAAAGAATAATGAGACCAAACTCTATACCTACATAAAGCCAAAGTTTAGATAGGTCTGATATATCTGCCTTTGCCTGTAATACAATCTCATCTATGATAATTTTACCAACCCATAAGATCATTACGGGTAAAACTGCAGCTATTAAACGACAAAAAGCAGATCCAAGAAAAAGCTTTTTGTTGGTGTTCCAGATTTCCTTAAAAAACCTCGGAATATAAACTAGTGCTTTAAAGGAACCTTTGAGGTTTACTTTATTGCCCTCTGTTATAGATTTAGGTTTTTGTCTAGGCATTAAAAATTATAATCTGAAAAATCATTAAAGCATTCCCAGTTCTAATTTAGCTTCTTCACTCATTAGATCTTGCGTCCATGGTGGATCAAATGTAATCTCTACCTCAGCGTTTTTTACGTCATTAAGGGATTTTACTTTCTCTTCCACTTCTAAAGGTAAAGTTTCTGCTACTGGACAGTTTGGGGTTGTTAAGGTCATTAATATTTTTACTTCGTAATCTTCATTTACAAAGACATCGTAAATAAGACCAAGTTCGTAAATATCTACTGGGATTTCGGGATCGTAAATAGTTTTTAAGACTCTCACTATTTTTTCACCTAAAAGGTTTGTATCTATTGCTGTATCGCTCATTGTTGTGTTTTTTATTTTCCGAAGAAAAACTTTTGAATAGTATTTTAATTCAGTTGTGCTTGGTATGCGATGGCATACATTTTTATTTTTTTTATCATGCTCACCAGACCGTTAGCTCGTGTAGGTGATAAATGTTCTTTCAAACCGATTTTATCAATAAAATCTGTATCGCTCTCAATTATTGCTTTGGGTTGTTGATTGGAAAATGCCCTGATTAAAATGGCGATAATTCCTTTTGTGATAATCGCATCACTATCTGCTGTGAATATGACTTTATTATCATTCATCTCTGCATGCACCCAAACTTTACTTTGGCATCCTTTGATGATATTATCTTCGGTTTTATATTCTGGATCAATTAGAGGCAATGTCTTGCCAAGGTCAATCATATATTGATAGCGTTCTTCCCAATCTTCAAAAAATGAGAATTCGTCTATTATTTCGTCCTGTATTTCTGTAATTGTCATTATCGTTCTAAACTTTTTAAACGGTTCGTTTTTCAGAAAAAACAAAGATACGATATCTCTACTGCTTCTCAATCATTGTTTTAATTGATAACATCTTTTCAACTATTGGTTTAATTGATTCTGGAGGTGTACCATGATCAAAAGCAACGGTCTTATAACTATTTTCACCATTTTCTACTTCTACAGTTGCGATTGCTGCGCCATCAAATTGGTGTTTTTTAGAAGGTGCCTTTAAGTCTGGTAATGTAGTTTCTTCCATACTCGAAATTAAACTTACTAGTTCTTCTTTTTCTTCCTTCGGAATTTTATAAGTAGTTACCGATTTCATATCTCTTTCATTTGAAAATGAGATAGAATCTCCCTGCACAGTAACGTTTAAAAAGAAACCTCTTGAAACAGCTTGATACGTAATTTTCCTATCGATTTGCATGCTTTTTTGAGACATAACTGTTGTATTGTTCCCTTCTGTTGTAGTATCTTGAGTGGCTAATTGAGCATTTTCTTTATCACATTCTTTTGCCGAAATGAGCATAATGAGTACACATATCATAAGTTTCATAATATTAGGTTTTAATAATTACTGTAGTAATATTACAAAAAAGAAGCCAAAGTTTAAGACAACATCATTTTAGCTTTCTTGACACCTTCAACCAAAGCATCAATTTCTTCCTTTGTATTGTAAAATGCAAATGACGCTCTAACGGTTCCTGGAATTTTATAAAAATCCATAACAGGTTGTGCACAGTGGTGACCGGTTCTAACAGCAATTCCCATTTTATCTAATATGGTGCCTATATCATAAGGATGAATACCTTTTAAATTAAAAGAAATGACCGATGTTTTTTCTTTTGCTGTTCCGTAGATTTTTAGTCCTTCTATAGTTAATAATGCTTCTGTAGCGTACTCCAACAACTCATGCTCATATTTTGCAATGTTCTCAAAACCAATACCATTCATATAATCTACAGCAGCGCCAAAAGCGATACCTCCACAAATATTTGGCGTACCAGCTTCAAATTTGTGTGGCAAACCAGCATAAGTTGTTTTCTCAAAACTTACTTGATCTATCATTTCGCCACCGCCTTGGTAAGGAGGAAGTTTGTTGAGCCATTCTTCTTTTCCGTAAAGCATACCAATACCTGTTGGTCCACACATTTTGTGGGCAGAAGTGACATAAAAATCGACATCTAAATCCTGGACGTCTGTTTTTAAATGCGGACAAGATTGTGCTCCATCAACCAAAACTGCTGCACCAACTTGATGTGCCAATGCTATCATTTTCTTGATAGGATTAATCGTTCCTAAAGCATTTGAAATATGATTGACAAACACCAATTTTGTTTTTTCTGAAAGCAATGCTTCGTAATCACTCATAATCAGTTCCCCATTTTGATTCATGGGAATGACTTTTAAAATGGCTCCTGTGCGCTCACACAACATTTGCCATGGCACAATATTGCTATGATGTTCTAATGCAGAAACCAAGACTTCATCGCCTTTTTTTAATTCCGAAGAAAAACTACTTGCAATTAAATTGATACCGTGAGTAGTTCCCGAAGTTAATATAATCTCATAGCTATGTTTTGCATTAAAATGCGCTTGTATTTTTAGTCTTGCAGCCTCGTATAAATCGGTAGCTTCTTGACTCAAAGTATGAACTCCTCTGTGAATATTGGCATTGTAATTTGAATAGTAATCTACAATAACATCAATCACCTGTTTTGGCGTTTGCGAGGTTGCAGCATTATCGAAATAGATTAGGGGTTTCCCGTTAACCTTTCGGTTTAGGATTGGGAAGTCTTTTCTTATTTTTTTTACGTCTATCATGATTGCAAAGTTACGAGATGTTTAGCTAAAATGACATTTAGAAATCGAAACTTATAGATATTTTAATATTTTATTAAAATACATTTAAATAAAATGTATATTTGTAAAATGTATAGCAAAGAACTCACAAAAGGAACATTACAACCTATCATTTTAAAATTGATAAGTAGCAGAGATAAAATGTACGGTTATGAGATTACCCAAGAGGTCAAAAAAATGACTTTTGGGAAAATTGATATTTCTGAAGGTGCCTTATATCCCATTCTTCATAAGCTCGAAGCCAAAGGGATACTTGAAACAGAGAAAGTTTATATAGGAAAACGCGTTAGAAAATATTACAAGGTTACAAAAGATGGCAAAGAAAAGGTAACAGAAGTCACTAAAGAAATCAATGATTTCATGGATACTTTACATCTTATTTTTAATTCTGAAATTTTAAAATCATGATACTTACAGACCGACATATAGACTTTATAGAGAATAACTTAAAACTTTATGGCGTCAAATCTCAGGGTTTAAGAGAAGATCTTTTAGATCATATTTGCACTTATATCGAAAACAATAACTCTGAAAACTTTGATACTATATACCAAGAAGCACTTCAGAAATTTGGTGGTTATAGTAGTTTTCAAAATTTACAGTTGGAAACCAATTATCAAAAATTCGCTAAACAGATAATAAATATTAATAGACTAAAATTTTCCTTTGGCTTTTTGGTAATTCTACTTTTAGTAATGAGTTTGGTGTTTCAAATGATGCAATGGCCTTATGCTAATGCTTGGTTACTTGGGGCAATATTAGTTTCGGTATTGGTCATACTTCCTATTCATTTTTATGCGAAATACAAAAAATCTATTCTTAAATTTTCTTAAACTTAATTTCAAATGAAAAAATCATTTTACATTCTAGGGTTTATAACCTTTTTTATACTTGGTATAGGAGCTATGTTTGAATTTCTCACTTGGCCTTACAGAGGAATTATCGTATTTGTTGGTTTCTTGTTTTTAAATTTTGGACTAATACCAACCTATTTTTATCAAAAATATAAGCAATGCAAGGTTTGAAAATTTTTTGGGTTCTATTTTCTATATGTTTTAGTTTATTTACGAATGCTCAAAATAATCTAAGAAAAACCATTGATAGTATTTTAAAAATCTATGATACTAATAATGAGCCAGGATTATCCATTCGTGTTATTAAACAAGACTCTATAGTATATTCTAAAAGCTTTGGAGTCGCGAATTTAGATTACAACATAAAAAATACAGATTCTACTATTTTTAGCTTAGGATCAATAAGTAAACAATTTACCGCAGCTGCTATTTGGTCTTTAATTAGAGACTCTAAACTAAGTTTAGAAGATAATATCACTTCGTTTTTTCCAGATTTTCCAAACTACGGGAGACCCATAAAAATCAAACATCTACTTAACCATTCTAGTGGTATTAGAAATTATCATACCACCATGTTTTTATCTGGTTTTGATTATAATAATGATTATTATGATAATACTTATGTCCTTAATTTAGTTAAAAGACAAAAAAATCTCAACAATCATCCTGGTGAGAAAATCATATATTCAAATACAAATTACAATCTTTTAGCTTTAATTATTGAACAGGTTTCAAACCAAAATCTCGATGAGTATTTAAAAGATAAAATTCTTAAACCGTTAGGAATGAAGGACACTTTTGTAAGGATTTCCCATGGTACAATTGTTAAAAACAAAGCTGTTGGTTATCAAAAACAAAAAGATACTTATGTATTTAATTCATCAAATCAGTTGAGTTATGGCGCTGGAAGTATGGGAAGCCATATAAAAGATATGAATATTTGGATGAGAATGCTTAATGGAGATATCCTTGAGTTCAAAACATTAGCTCAATTTCTTAAAACAACCGAAGTACTGACCAGTAAACAAAAAGCCAAATATGCAAGAGGAATTATGGTAGACGATTACAAAGGTTATAAAACATTGAGCCATAGTGGATATGGCTTTGGAAATCAATCTCATATCATTACCGTTCCAAAAGAAAAGATTGGCATCGTAATTCTCACAAATTTGGAATCGATTAACCCAACTCCAATATCTTATGAAATTTTGGACTTGCTGCTCGTTTCCGAAGAAAACATAAAACCAAATTTGATAGAAGATAAAATTTCGTTTGAACCACAAGATTTGATACTCTTTACTGGAGATTACCGAGAAATCAACAGCGATATGACGATGCGAATTTCCGAAGAAAACGATACGCTTAAAGCTCAAGGATCTATGGGAAATAGCAAGATACCGCTACTACAAAATAACACCAATGAATTTGTGAGACGTGATGCTCAAAATGTAAAATATAATTTTGAAAAAACATCCCATTATGATATGGTTATATCATTTGGAGGAACTCCGTTTTACTTTAAACGTGCCAACCTAATAAACACAAATCCTGAAAATTTAATAGACTATTGTGGTGAATTTTATTCTGAAGAATTACAAACCACTTATCATTTTTATATAGACAAAGATCAATTAAAATTATCGTACAAAAATAATACAGCTATAGCCTTGTATCCTATTGAAATAGATGCATTTGGAAATAAAGACAGAACACTCTATCAGTTTGTAAAAACAAAAGACAGTTCTGAAATAACAGGAATGTTTTTATCCTGTGACGGACAAGTAAGCAACATTGAGTTTACTAAAGATCAAACCCAAGACTAACACCCAATTTATTCGCAATAATCTTTGTGATGCGTTGCTTAATTTCAGGAATTTTTACTGAATCTAAAACGTTATTACTAAACGCAAACATTAAAAGGGCTTTTGCTTCTTTTTCTGGAATACCACGCGAGCGCATGTAAAACATAGCACTTTCGTCTAGTTGACCAATGGTACAACCGTGAGAGCATTTTACATCATCTGCAAAGATCTCTAATTGAGGCTTGCTATTTATCGAGGCTTTATCGCTTAATAAAATGTTATTATTAGATTGAAACGCATTGGTTTTTTGTGCTTCTTTGTTCACGATAACCTTACCATTGAACACACCTGTAGATTTATCTGAAAAAATACCTTTGTAATCTTGATGGCTTTCACAATTTGGCTCAATATGATGCACCAATGTATTGTGATCTACATGTTGGTTATCACCAATAATGGTCACACCATTTAAGGTAGAATCCATGTGTTGACCGTTTTGGTAGAAATTGAGATTATTTCTCGTTAATTTTCCTCCAAAAGAAAACGTATGTACAGATACATGACTTTCTCTTTTTTGATTGATACTCGTATTGTCAATTAATGAAGCAGTTTGCTTATCATTTTGAATTTTATAGTAATCTACAATCGCTCTTTTATTGGCAAATATTTCGGTAACGCTATTTGTTAAAACAGGATTATCTGTCAAACTTTGGTGACGTTCTATAATTTGCACATGTGAATTCTCATCTACTACAATTAGGTTACGTGGTTGTAACATTAAAGCAGACTCATTTCCGGTTGAGAAATTAATGATTTGAATTGGTTTCTCTACTAGTTTGTTCTTCGGAATATGAATATATGCACCTTCTTTTGAGAATGCAGTATTTAAAGATGAAATCCCATCTTTTGAAGCCACTTTATTAAAATAGTTCTCAGTAATAAGTTGATATTTTGGCTTGTTCAATGCAGATGACATCAAGCATACATCAATACTATCGTGTGTTGTTTGTGAAAGGTTTGAGGAGAATTTACCATCTATAAACACTAAGTTGTAGCAATCTATATCGTGGATAAAATACTTTTTTACATCTCTATACTCTATGGCGTTTTCTTGCTTCGGAAAAACACTGTAATCTGTTTTTAATAGGCTATTTAAAGATGTGTATTTCCAATTTTCATCACGCTTTGACGGAAAGCCTTGATCTTCAAAAATCTTTATCGCTTCATTACGTAAATCGTGCACAGGAGCATCTACATCTACTGTATTTTCAAAAGCCATAAATGACGATACTAATTTATCTTTTAATTCCATTCTTTTCAATCTTCAGTAATCAGCTTTCAGTTTTAAGTTTACTTAATCATAAACCAAAACTTTTTAAATGATTACCATTTTATTTCATTTTTTCATTGGAGTAAGCCACTGCTTACAGAAAACTAAACACTTTTAACTTGTTAAGCGTTCACTTCTTCTTTAATCCAATCGTAACCTTTTTCTTCTAGCTGATGTGCTAATTCTTTACCTCCAGATTTTACAATTTTACCATTGTACAATACGTGAACAAAATCTGGTACGATATGATCTAACAAACGTTGATAGTGCGTTATTACAATAACAGCATTATCCTTACTTTTAAGCTTGTTAACTCCGTTTGCAACGATACGCAACGCATCAATATCAAGTCCAGAATCGGTTTCATCTAAAATTGCCAATTTTGGCTCTAACATTGCCATTTGGAAAATTTCATTACGCTTTTTCTCTCCTCCAGAAAATCCTTGGTTAAGTGATCGGGATAAGAACTTACGGTCAATTTCTAAAAGTTCTGCTTTCTCTCTGATCATTTTTAACATATCCTTTGCGGGCATGTCTTCCAATCCTTTAGCTTTTCTAGTTTCGTTGATAGCTGTTTTCATAAAGTTAGTCACACTAACTCCTGGAATCTCTACAGGATATTGAAATGATAAGAATACACCTTTGTGTGCGCGTTCTTCCGCAGATAATTCCTCGATATCTTCTCCGTTTAAGAGAATCTGTCCTTTATCTACTTCATACTCTTCTTTCCCTGCAATAACAGATGCCAACGTACTTTTTCCAGAGCCATTAGGTCCCATGATAGCATGAACCTCTCCAGCTTTTACATTTAGGTTGATACCGTTTAAAATACTTTTATCTTCGACACTTGCGTGCAAATCTTTTATTTCTAACATACTATTTGTTTCCAATTTTTATAACATCGTTTGCCTCTGGTTTAGGTGGCGAAACGTTTAAAATTTCTTTTATTTCTATTTTATCTTCCCAGCCTTCTTCATTAGAATCTTTTTTGAATATGCGACCTCTTACGGTAACAGGAACCATATCTGTATCCTCTTTTTTATAAGCTTTGACTTGATCTTGTAATTCATTTACTTTATCATTGAGGACCACACCAAATATTTTATTTGATGTTTTTAAGACAGCTGCATCTGCATAATAAATAAACTCACCTTGAATGGCTATTAGACCATCGCTTTGCTTTTCAGTTTTGCCATCCTCTAAAACAGTAGTTTTGGAAGTCACATTTTCTTCAGTGGTCTTATCATTTTTACAACCTACAAGAAAGGTAAGTGTCATTAAAATTATAAATGTGTTTTTCATAATTATCTTCCTTAAAATTGGAAGTGCTATTTCATTAAACTTAAATCTATAAATGTTCAGATTCTTGTTTCCGAAGACATAAAAATTTACCCTACAGAGCCTTCTAAACTAATCTCCAGCAGCTTTTGTGCTTCTACAGCAAATTCCATAGGTAATTTGTTAAGTACTTCTTTACTGAATCCGTTTACGATTAAAGCGATTGCTTTTTCAGTGTCAATCCCCCTTTGATTACAATAGAAAATTTGATCTTCACCAATTTTACTGGTTGTTGCCTCGTGCTCTATTTGAGCCGATTTATTTTTTGCTTCTATATACGGGAATGTATGTGCACCACATTCATTGCCCATTAACAAACTATCACATTGTGAAAAGTTACGAGCGTTATCTGCTCGTGAGCTTATTTGCACTAACCCTCTATATGAATTTTGGGATTTTCCTGCGGAAATTCCTTTTGATATAATTGTTGATCTGGTATTTTTACCCAAGTGAATCATTTTGGTACCTGTATCTGCCTGCTGGTGATTGTTGGTCACAGCAATTGAATAAAACTCACCTACAGAGTTATCACCTTTCAAAATACATGATGGATATTTCCAAGTAACAGCACTTCCTGTTTCTACTTGGGTCCAAGAGATTTTTGCATTTTTCTCACACAAACCTCTTTTAGTTACAAAATTGTAAACTCCGCCTTTACCTTCGGCATTTCCTGGATACCAGTTTTGAACTGTAGAGTATTTTATCTCTGCATCATCCAAAGCAATTAATTCTACTACTGCTGCGTGTAATTGATTTTCATCACGACTTGGTGCTGTACAACCTTCAAGGTAGGAGACATAACTACCTTCGTCTGCAACTACCAATGTTCTTTCAAATTGACCAGTTCCAGCTTGATTGATTCTAAAATAGGTTGAAAGCTCCATTGGGCAACGCACACCTTTTGGGATATAGCAAAAGCTACCATCACTAAAAACTGCACTGTTTAATGCAGCGTAGAAATTATCTTTCTGCGGAACAACGGTACCTAAGTGTTTTTTAACTAATTCTGGATGTTCTTTAATGGCTTCAGAAATACTCATAAAAATGATTCCCTTTTCACCTAAAGTCTTTTTAAAGGTTGTTGCTACAGAAACGGAATCTACAACGATATCCATCGCCACATTATTCATCTTTTTTTGTTCATCAACCGAAATACCCAGCTTTTTGTACATCGCTAACAAATCTGGATCGACATCGTCTAAAGTTTTATTGGGATCTATTTTTGTGGGAGCAGAATAATAGGCAATCGCTTGAAAATCTGGTTTTTTATATTTTACATTCGCCCATTCAGGCTCAGCCATCTCTTTCCAAGCCTTGAAAGCTTCCAATCGCCACTCTGTCATCCATTCTGGCTCTTGTTTCTTTTTGGAAATAGCGCGAACGATGTCTTCATTTAAACCAATTGGAAATGTTTCAGATTCAATGTCAGTATAAAAACCATATTCGTACTCTTTGGTTTTTAATTCTTCCCTTAAATCATCTTCAGTATATTTTGACATAATTGTTTTTACGTTTTAATTCCTTCTTTATTTGAAGGATTAGCAAGGATTTATAGCGAGAATGATTCTCCGCAACCACAAGTTCTATTAGCATTAGGATTGTTGAAAACGAACCCTGCACCATTTAGACCTCCCGAATACTCTAAGGTAGTTCCAATAAGGTACAAAAAGCTTTTCTTATCAACAATGATTTTTACACCATTGTCTTCAAAAATCTTATCATCGTCCTTTTGCTCATTATCAAACTTTAAATCATAAGATAGACCAGAGCATCCACCACTTTTAACACCCACTCTAACAAAGTCGGTAGTTGTGTTGAAGCCATCATCTTTCATTAATTCAATGACCTTCTTTTTAGCTGTTTCTGATACTTTTATCATTTGTTATATAGATATTGTCTAAATAGATTGCAAATATACGACATAACTATATTTTTACCATACAACATAACATTATATTAGCATATGACTCTATAACAAATTGCAATGCCAAACGTAAAATCAGCATCAATCAAAGAAGATAATTTGTGTTATATTTTTTTATACTGAAATGTGCCTACGGGAATATTGGCTTTGCAAAATAAAAAGCTCTTGTAAAGCGGTTCTAATTTCTTTATTTTCAAACGGATACATGTTTAAATTTTCAAGATCGCTATCGTATTGCTTAGATTGGCATGTCGCACAGGACAACACATGTGCTTTTTTTGCTTTTTTTGAAGTGTATTTTAAGTTATGTCCAAAAACAGAACATAACAATTTGTCGTTGATTGTCGTTTTCATAGTAGGTTGCAATGATTTGGGATGACTAATTTAAAATAAATTTTTAAAATTACCGACTAAATACTAATTTTTTCGCTGAAATGCATTTTCTAATGTTTCCGAAGACCTTAAAAATAACTTAAATCAATTCTCTGCTTTAAAAAAGCTAACTATTTTTGCATTATGATAGAAGATAAAAACCAATCACGCACCTCATTAGATCAACTTGGAGAATTTGGTCTTATTGACCATCTTACCAAAAATTTTGATATTAAACATAAATCTACGGTCAAAGGCATTGGCGACGACGCTGCGGTGTTGGATGCTAAGTCAAAGCAAATTGTAGTAACAACAGATTTATTGGTAGAGAATGTACATTTTGACTTATCGTATGTGCCACTCAAGCATTTAGGCTACAAGGCTGTTGTTGTAAATTTGAGCGATGTCTATGCAATGAATGCACATGCTACGCAAATCACGGTGTCTATTGCTGTATCAAATCGTTTTCCTTTAGAAGCTTTAGAAGAACTATATGCAGGAATTGAAACTGCAGCAAATATTTATAATATCGACGTTGTTGGCGGTGATACGACCTCATCAACAACGGGACTAATTATTTCGGTTACTGCAATTGGTGAAGTTGATAAAAAGAAAGTGGTTTATAGAAATGGAGCAAAGCCGAACGATTTATTGGTGGTCACTGGAGATATTGGTGCAGCTTATATGGGATTGCAGGTTTTAGAGCGTGAAAAGGAAGTGTTTAAAGTGAATCCGCAAAGCCAACCAGATCTGGATATGTACACTTATATCATTGAGCGACAATTAAAACCAGAAGCTAGAAAGGACATCGTAGAATTACTTGAGAAATTAGATGTGCGACCAACGTCTATGATTGATATTAGCGATGGACTTTCTTCGGAAATCATCCACATCTGTAAACAAAGTGATGTAGGCGTTGAGATTTATGAAAATAAAATCCCTTTAGATCCAGAAGTGATTTCTACTTGTGAGGAATTTAAAATAGACAGTACAACTATTGCACTAAATGGTGGTGAGGATTATGAATTGTTGATGACGGTTTCACAAAAGGATTTTCCGAAGATAAAAGGAAACCCAAACTTAACCGTTATTGGTTACATTACCGATAAATCTCGTGGTATGCACTTAATCACTCGTGGCGAACAAGCTATACCAATAATTGCAAAAGGTTGGAATGCCTTAAATAATCAAGAATAGGCATTCTTGAATTTTAATCGCCTTTTGTAAAGTCGTTTTAAAGTCTTGTTAATCTCTCTACGCTTATTTGTTAAGGGTATCGTTTCACCTGTATCACTTGTAGTAAATTCCTTTTGGCAGTTGACGCACTCAAATTCTTTGACAACGCTTGTTACGTTTTCTTTGATAACAAGTTGATGGTTAAAAAGTTTACAGAATAAATGTTTCAAGACTTCATAATTTTTAGGTACGATACCATAGTACTCAAAAGCAACAAAACTTAAAAACTTATGGTGTTAAAGTTGTGCTAAGTGTATAGATTAGCAACATATGGCATGGAAATAAACCCTATTTAATATGGGAATTAAGAAAAATGAGGGATGAAATTTAAAATGAATTCTTCATCTTCTATTTGGTGTTCTATTTTTTCCTGTTTGCGTTGTTCAATTCTTGATAGTCTTTTGTTGTGAATACGAGATAAGACAGAATTTATTTCTTGGAATTTTGGCGTTAATGGTATTAGATTACCATTTCCGCTTGTTGTAACTTGAGAGTTACAATGAATACATTTGTATTCTTTTACATGATAGGTGACTTTTTTTGAGACTTCGTATTGATGTCCAAAAAATGAGCAGTAGAGACTTTTCAATTTATTGCGCTATTAATTATTAATTTTAGAGGATTTCTAAATATATGAAAATCAATTAATAACGTACGATTTTACTCTAGTATATCGATGAACTGAGCGTTTTGTTCTTTAAACGTGACATTCTCCTAGAATAAATGTCTTCTAAAATTCTATTAATCTCTTGATATTTTGGTGTGAGCTCTGTAAGTTTTCCATTACTATTTGTTGTCAATTGACGCTTACAGCATTTGCATGTATATTCCTTAACATGTGATGTCACTTTTTTGGTCATTTCATAATTATGCCCAAAAATATCACAATAAAATTTTAAAGGACTTGAGGTCTTTGTGGTAGTTGGATTTTTCATGGTTGTTAGATTTGCTAAAGCTAACTTATTAAAAAATAATCAATTAGGGTTAAAAAGATGTTATTATTAGATAAAACGTAAAAATAAGTAAGTTAATTCTGATATATTTTCAATATAACTCATATGTCCATGTGCTATTTCCTCACATTGTATATCTGTTCCATTTGTATCACTTATTATAGCTTCACCACTAATAACGGGATCGTCCTTGGCTATTATTATTAGTTTTTTTGCTTTTAAGTCCTTTAAGAAATTAAATTTATTATCTCTAACTCGCATGCCTTCCTGAGCTGCGATATAACCTTGGAGCGGTGTTTCCAAAGCTTCTTTCAATGCAATTGCAATCTTATCTTTGTGGTTTTCCCTACTTTCCGAAGAAAATAAATTTGTAAAAGACATGCGTACCATTTGTTCAAAATTGTTCTGGACCATTTTATTAGCTCGCTTTCTCAATGCTTTTCGCTCTTTATCGTCTGCCTCATAAGTAGAATTCATTAAACACAAACCCAAAACCGCATTTGGATTTTTCTCTGCTACACTTAAAGCTACATATCCTCCCATTGAGTGCCCAATGAGCTTGTAGGTTTTTAACTGTAAATGTTCTATCACTACCAATACCATATCTGCCATATCCTTCATGGTATGAATATACCCTAAGCATGGTGTTTTACCATGGCCCAAGAGATCTATTGATATTATTCTGTGATTTGATAATAAATGAGGTTTAATATTGGACCACATTGAAGAATTTTCCAAAAAACCATGCAACAAAACGATGGCATCACCTTGACCTTCATCTTCGTAGTATACGTCAATATGTTTGTAATGTAAAATCATGTTTACAAAGATACAGTTTGTCTAACGCGTGCAAATAAGTATTTGCTATATTTGATTAATATTGAATAGCCTAAAAAATTGATATGCTCATTAAAAAACACCTCTTAATTATAGCGCTTGTTTCTTTTACAATAGCGCAATCACAGATAGCAGAAAAGGAATTAGATAATCTCATAAAGGAAACTTTGACAACTTTTGATGTGCCAGGAATTTCTGTTGGTATCTTAAAAGATGGAGAAATTGTTTATGCCAAAGGTTATGGTGTGCGATCAATAACCAATAAAAAGGATATGAACGAAAATACCTTAGTTGGTGTGGCTTCAAATAGTAAAGGCTTTACTTGTTTTGCATTGGCAATGATGGTAGATGAAGGAAAACTTAATTGGGATGATAAAGTTCGTAAACATATCCCAGAATTTCAATTACACGATCCTTGGGTGACTCAAGAGTTTACTGTAAGGGATTTGGTTACTCATCGCAGTGGTATGGGATTGGGTGCTGGCGATTTAATGTTTTTTCCAGAAGGCAATGATTTTGATGTTGACGATGTAATTTCAAATGTGAAATATTTGGAACCAGAGAGTTCTTTCCGAAGTGAATTTAAATACAACAATAATATGTTCATTATTGCTGGCGAGGTTTTAAAACGTGTTAGTGGTTTGTCTTGGGAGGAATTTATTGAGACCAAAATTATGAAACCGGTTGGGATGAACAATAGCAAAGCATCTTATGATCGTGTGACCGATAAAACAAATATCATAGATGCCCATACTAGAGCAGATGGTGAGGTAATCCAAATTCCGCATGATTGGAGTGCAACTGCAAATCCTGCTGGTGGTATTGTGAGTAATGTTCCAGATATGCTAACTTGGGCAGAGTTTTTAATGAATGACGCTGTTACAAAAAACGGAGAACGTTTATTGAGTGAAGCACAATTTCATGAGCTCTGGCAGTTACAGACTCCTCTAAGAGTTGGCAAAGGGGATTGGTATGACTCAAATTTTAGAGGTTATGGATTAGGCTGGTTTTTGACAGATGTAAAAGGTGGCCATAAGCAAGTTTACCATACTGGAGGTCTATTAGGTACGGTCACCCAATTTACAATGATCCCAGATTTAGATTTAGCTATTGTGGTACTTACCAATCAAATGGTTGGCTCTGCCTTTAATACCATCACAAATACTATAAAAGACAGCTATCTAGGTTATGAAGACCGAAATTGGCTGCAACAATATGGAGATAGAAACACAACATATATTGCCTATAACGACAGCATCAAAAAAGCAGTATACACTAAGGTTGAAATCGTTAAAAAAGACAAATACTTACCTAAACCCTCTCAAATTACAGGAACCTACACAGACGATTGGTTTGGTAATATCACTATTTCAAACAAAGGTGACAATTACACCATAAAAAGCGAGCGCTCATCAAATCTTAAAGGCAGACTATTACCTTATAATACAACGACGTTTGTAGCGAAATGGGATAATAGAAGTTACGATGCAGATGTTTTTGTTCATTTTTCATTCGACGAAACCGGAAATGCCACGGGAGCAACAATGAGTTACATTGCACCAATAACAGATTTTAGTTTCGATTTTCACGATCTCAATCTTAAAAAGACCAACTAATTGAATTCTAAAAAAGAACTTTTCATCACTAGTTTTGGGTTATTCTCTTTATTTTTTGGGGCAGGAAACCTATTGCTACCACCACTTTTAGGCTATAATGCTGGAGAAAATTGGTTTTGGGTAGCCATTGGTTTTATGATTACTGCGGTCGTCATTCCCATTATTGGGATTTTAGCACATGCACGATTACAAGGTACCCTGTATGACTTTGGGAAAAAAGTGTCTCCAAAATTTAGTCTCATTTATTGCATTTTAATTTACGTCATTGCAGTAGCGTTGCCTTCTCCAAGAACAGCTGCTGCCACTCATGAAATCGCCATCTTTCCCGTTTTTGGCACAAGCCCGATATGGACGAGCACAGTTTATTTTTCACTCGTATTGCTTTTTGTACTCAACCGCTCAAAAATACTGGGATTCATTGGTAAATTCCTGACACCCTTAATTGTGATCATGTTGCTTTTAGTGATTGGCATCGGACTTTTTTCTTCGGAAATGACCACATCCACCTCACAATTTGAAACGCCAATCGTTAAAGGTATTCTCGAAGGCTATCAAACCTTTGATGCCATTGGCGCAGTCGTTGTTGGAGCAGTGATAATAATTTCAATAAATTTAAGACACAACGGAAGTTTTGAAGACAAACGAAAGCTCATCGCCAAATCTGGTTGGATTGCAGGATTTGGGTTATTTGTTATTTATACAGGATTGATTTCGGTTGGTGCTTACTACGGTTCAGAAATTAGTATCAACGAAACCTTACCAAGTGACATGCAACGTGCCAATTTACTTCGTAAAATTAATTTGTCTTCGCTTGGTGCTTTTGGTAATACCATATTAAGCATCTTAATTTCTCTAGCGTGTTTCACGACTGCAATTGGTATTGTTGCAGGAACCGCAGATTATTTTAAGGGCTTGCTGGGTAATTCTCAACTCGTATATATTGTTACAGCAATTTTAGCCAGCTTACTTGGTGTGATCGTTGGACAATTGGATTTTAACTCTATTATTATCGTTGCAGTACCAGTACTGTTATTCATTTACCCAATAACAATCATACTTATTTTACTCAATGTGTTACCAAAACAATTTTCAACACCGTTGGTATTTAGAGCAGTTGTGATTGTAACGCTCATATTTAGTATTCCAGATGTGATTGGTTTTATTAGACCTTCGGAAGGATTGCAAAGCATCACAAAATTCATCCCTTTAGCTCAATATAATTTGGGCTGGGTTTTGCCTTCTATAGTGACTTGTTTGGTCGTTGGGTTAATTCCAAATAAAATGCAAGAAGCCTAAAAATTAATTTTAGGCTCTTTATCTATATTACTTTTAGGTTTACTAAGAATTCATAATCTCCTCAATTTCTTCAGCTTCAATTGGGATATTACGCATTAAATTAAATGGTTCTCCTTTTTCTTGAATCACGAGATCGTCTTCTAATCGAATCCCGAAACCTTCCGCAGGAATATAAATTCCAGGTTCTACCGTGAATACGTTGTTGGCTTGCATAGGTTCGGTGAGAATTCCGTAATCATGCGTATCTAATCCTATGTGATGAGATGTTCCGTGCATAAAATATTTCTTGTAAGCTGGCCAATCTTTATCTTCGTTTTGTACATCGGCTTTGTCTAATAATCCAAGTCCTATTAATTCCGAAGTCATTAATTTTCCAACCTCAACGTGATACTCAGCCCAATCGGTTCCAGGCACCAACATTTTAGTGGCATCATTTTTTACACGATTCACCGCATCATAAACTTCTCGTTGACGTTTTGAAAAACGACCAGATACTGGTATGGTTCTCGTCATATCACTGGCGTAGTTTGCATATTCTGCACCTGCATCAATTAAGATGAGTTCGCCTGCTTTGCATTGTTGGTTGTTTTCTACATAATGCAACACATTGGCATTTTTACCTGATCCAATTATTGGTGTATAAGCAAATCCTTTGGAGCGGTTATTTAAAAATTCGTGCATGAATTCGGCTTCAAGATTATATTCCCACACATCTGGTTTTACAAAGTTTAGTATGCGACGAAATCCCTTCTCTGTAATGTCACACGCTTTTTGCATTAATTCAATCTCAATTGGATCTTTTACAGAGCGTAACCTTTGTAAAATGGGGTTACTTTTTGCGACACTGTGAGCTGGATATTTATCTTTTAGCCATTTGGTAAAACGGTCTTCCCGGGTTTCAGTCTCTACAGATGCTCTGTAATGTTCGTTGGTATTTATATAGACGGTATCGCACTGTGTCATGAGTTCAAACATGATTTTTTCCATGTCTTTGAGCCAATAGACGGTTTTGATTCCGCTAGTTTCCAGAGCTGCTTCTTTGGTTAGTTTCTCGCCTTCCCAAACTGCGATATGCTCGTTGGTTTCTTTTAAAAATAGAATTTCCCTGTGTTTTTCTTTTGGACAATCTGGGAATAATACCAGAATACTTTCCTCCTGATCCACTCCACTTAAATAAAAAATATCGCGATGCTGCTGAAAAGGCATTGTACTATCTGCACTTATGGGATAAATGTCGTTAGAATTGAAAACCGCTAGACTGCTAGGTTTCATTTTTGACATAAAGTTTTTGCGGTTTTTAATAAAGAGATTGCTATTGATTTTGTGATATTTCATTCAGCTATTTTTAGTGTTTAATTATAGAAATTATGTTATTCAAGATTAAAAATTTTCTTTGTTTGAAGTAATTTATTATGCTTGAACTATTGATCTTATTTTATAGTGTAAAGGTAATTAGATTAAATAATTATTTCAAATTATCGATAAATTGTTATATTTGTCGGTTGAATTACACTTTTTAGACGATATTTCAAATTTAAAATATGAAAAAAATAATAAAATCTACACTGTTTTTGTCATTGTTTTTTACAATGGCATTTTCTTTAAATTCATCTGCTCAAGAGCTGATGATAGAAGTTCCTTTTGATACTCAAATTCAATCTTCCACAGAGATAATTGAAGGTAAGGTAATCTCTAAAGCATCTTTTTGGGATAATAATCACTATAATATCTATACCGTAAATACGATTGAGGTTTACAAAATTTTTAAGGGTGAAAATGTTTCAGAAACTATAGAAATAGTAACTCCGGGAGGAACGGTTGGCAATGATTCTGAAATTGTTACTCCAAGCCTTACTTTAAATATTGGCGACATTGGTATGTTCATGCTTAAAGACAATAACGTAGCCATAACAAACCAATCACCTCAAAATAAATTTATGCCTTTTGCATCATCACAAGGTTTTTATAAATATAATTTGCTGTCAAATGAAGTTTTTAATCCCTTTGTAAACAAAAAAGGAATTACAACTTCATTTTATAATGCTATTAAAGCAGTATCAAATACGCCTAATTTTATCAAAGTTTCAAATTTTGATGTCTTGGATATTTACAATACCAATATTGCAAACAGAAATACAACAGGGTCAATAGAGATCACAAGTTTTGCTCCAACCATAGTAAATGGAGGTGTGAGAGATATTCTCGTAATTTCTGGTGCTGGTTTTGGAAACACTCAAGGTAACGTTAATTTTAGGGATGCTAACTCTGGAGGTTCTCAATACTACACTGCTTTAGACAGTCAAATTCAAAGCTGGAGTGATTCTCAAATTGTTTTAGAAGTGCCTTCTAGAGCAGGTACCGGAGATATTCAAGTGGTGACATCAACATCTACAACTGTAACTTCCTCCAATAATCTTACTGTTTTTTACTCTCAAATAAATCCAGGAAATGGAATAGCAGATTTTCAATCACAACATTTTGATTTAAATGGATCTGGTGGTTACACATGGCAAATGCATACAGAATTTGATAACAATACTGCAGCAAATGCTTCTTTTGTTAGAGCTTTTGATACATGGGTTTGTAGTACAGGTATCAATTGGGAAATTGGAGCAGTTACTACAGTAGATATTATTGCAGATGATGATATAAACATTATTCGTTTTGATAATGGGTCAGAATTACCAGATGGTGTGTTAGGAAGATGTACGTCACGCTTTGGGTCATGCAATAACCCATCATCTCCAGGAGGAATTGATATTGTAGTTACAGAATTGGATATTGTTTTTAACGATGCATTTACAGGAGATTTTTCAGTATTGTCTTGGGAGTTTGGTCCAGGAACAGCCTCTGGTTTTGAGGTCGATTTTGAAAGTGTAGCGGTACATGAATTAGGACATGGCCATCAATTGGCACACATTATCAATCCTGGTGAAGTCATGCATTTCTCAATTGCGAATGGTCAAAATAGTAGAAATTTAGGGTCTAGTGATATTGCTGGTGCTGCAGATGTAATGGACAGGAACCTCAACACTTCTGTTTGCGGTACAGATTCTATGACTGCATCAAGTTGTTCTACACTTGGGATGGATGAAGCTATCCTGGCAGAACATATTTCGATTTATCCAAATCCAGCAAAACACATTTTAAATATTGATGCAGCATCCCATTTGCGATTAGAATCTGCAATTATTTTTGATGTACAAGGAAGAAAAGTCATGGTTCGAGATTTAAATAAATCAGACAATACTCTACATGCTATTGATGTAAGTCAATTGCAAGCAGGTGTTTACTTTATTAAAATTGGTATGGATTCTACATCAACCACAAAGAAATTTATTGTGGAGTAACACAAAACACACATAATATTTAAGGCGTTCAAAATTAATTTTGAGCGCCTTTTTTTATTTAATCCCAACATATTGAGTTAGTTCTTTATTTTAGGATTCAATACCCAATATTTATTACCTTTAGATTTCATTTTAAATCCATACCAATAAATCCAACCACCATGTTAAAATATATCTGTTATTTTATTTTTGGAGCAACACTATTTGTTAGTGCTCAACAACCAGCAACATCATCACAAACCATTGATGATGCTCTGGCAAAAAAAGAAGAACTTGTCAAGAATTCCTTAGTTAAAAATGTAGCATTTAAAAATATAGGCCCAACCATAATGAGTGGTCGTGTGGTTGATCTGGCAGTTAATTCAGAAAATCCAACCGAGTTTTACGTGGGTTACGCTTCTGGTGGAGTTTGGCATACCAAAAATAATGGCACCACATTCTCTCCAATTTTAGATACTTCGGAAACTCAAAATGTAGGAGACATTGCTGTTGATTGGAAAACCAGAACCATTTGGGTTGGAACCGGTGAGAACAATAGTTCAAGATCGAGTTATGCAGGCATTGGGATTTTAAAATCAACAGATAATGGAGAAACCTGGCAAAATATGGGTCTCAAAGATTCCCATCATATTGGACGCATTCTCATTAATCCTAATAACCCTGACGAAGTCGTTGTTGGTGTGACGGGACATTTATATTCTGCAAATCAAGAACGAGGGATTTATAAAACAACCGATGGCGGGAACACATGGTCACAAAAACTATTCGTTGATGACATGAGTGGGATTATAGACGTACAAACCAACCCAAATAACTATAATTTAATGTTCGCATCGTCATGGACAAAAGATCGTAAAGCATGGAATTTTGAAGGAAATGGAACTAATTCCGCTATATACAGAAGTACAGATGCTGGAGATACTTGGACTAAGGTTTCTACGGAAAACAGCGGTTTCCCAACCGGTCAAGGCGTTGGTAGAATTGGCTTAGCGGTTTATGATGATAATGTTGTTTATGCAGTTCATGATAACCAGTTTCGCAGACCTTCCGAAGAAAAAAAAGAGAGCTCAAACGTATTGTCAAAAGAAGACTTTAAAACCATGACAGCCCAAGCATTATTGGATTTAGAGGATGACAAAATAAATACCTATTTAAAAACAAACGGTTTTCAGGAAAAATATAAAGCCGACAATGTAAAGCAAATGGTGAGAAGCGGTAACCTAAAACCTATTGATCTTGCCAATTATCTAGAAGATGCAAATTCTATGCTTTTTGACACACCTGTTATTGGCACCGAAGTTTATAAAAGTACAGATGGCGGAACAACGTGGAAAAAAACTCACGACGACTACCTCGACGAAATCTATTACAGTTACGGTTACTATTTTGGCCATATTTATGTGGCTCCAAATAATGCAGATAACATTTATATTTATGGAGTACCTATCGTAAAATCTAAAGATGGCGGAAAAACATTTACCTCTATTAGTGCAGAAAACGTGCATGCAGATCACCATGCACTTTGGATCAATCCAAAAAATCCAAACCATTTGATAAATGGTAACGATGGTGGTGTAAATATTACTTACGATGATGGTGAAAATTGGATTAAAAACAACTCACCATCTGTTGGTCAATTTTATGCTATCAATGTAGATAATGAACAACCGTATAATGTCTATGGTGGTTTGCAGGATAATGGTGTTTGGAAAGGTGCTTTTGGTGCTCCAGAAGATAAATCGTGGCATCAAAGTGGTGAATACCCATGGAAGAGTATCATGGGTGGCGACGGGATGCAAATTGAGATTGATAGTAGAAATCACAATGTGGTGTATACAGGTTTTCAATTTGGAAATTACTTTAGGCTCAATCTAGAGACCGATGAGCAAACGTACATCCAGCCAAAACATGAGTTGGGCGAAAGTCCGTATCGTTTTAACTGGCAAACACCTATTTTACTCTCTCCTCACAATCAGGATATTTTATATTTAGGAGGAAACAAATTAATGCGTTCTATGAATCAAGGCAGCGATTTTGTTGCCATTTCAGGAGACCTCACAAATGGCGGTAAAAAAGGAAACGTTGCTTACGGTACATTGACAACAGTTAGTGAATCTCCATTTCAATTTGGGTTGATTTATACAGGTAGTGATGATGGTTTGATTCATATCACTAATGATGGTGGTGGCAATTGGAGAAACATTTCAAACACGTTACCACAAGACCTTTGGGTAAGTCGCGTAATTGCATCCAAACATAAAAAAGAACGCGTTTATGCAACACTCAACGGGTATCGTTGGGATGATTTTAAAGTCTATGCTTACATGAGTGATGACTATGGAAAGACATGGAAAGACATTAGCTCCAACATTCCTGCATCTCCAGTAAACGTGATTAGAGAAGATACCGAAAATGAAAATATTCTTTATTTGGGAACAGATAATGGAGCGTATGTTTCTTTCAATAATGGCAGTACTTGGGAAGCATTCAGTAACGGGTTGCCAAATGTTGCTGTTCACGATATCGTGATCCAACCAGAAGCAAAACATCTATTACTGGGAACACATGGTCGCAGCATTTACCAAACCGAAATTGGTCCTATACAGCAAATAAATTCAAGCATGCAATCAAAAGCTGTAACGTTATTTAAAGTCAATGACGCAAGATTCTCTCCGCGCTGGGGAAGTTCATGGAGCAAATGGTTTGACGCTTATGAACCAACTGTAGATGTTACTTATTATTCTAATGTTTCCGAAGAAAAAAACATAAAGATTTATTCGGAAAGTGGAACACTTTTAAATGAGATGAAAGTTAAAGCAGATAAAGGATTTAATTACTCGAAATACGATTTAACGCTTACCGAAAAAGGCAGAAAAGCATTATTAAAAGAAAACACAAATATTGATATTAATAAGGCTAATAACGATAAATACTACTTGCCAAAAGGTAAATATTCAATTCAAATTGGTGATGAAAAAACAATGTTTGAAGTGAAATAACAATTCAAGTTAACATTTTTAGAGCTCTACAAATTAAACCCATTCTAAATAACAAATATTACAACGAAAACCTTGTAGAGCTTAGGCTTGCTCCTTATCTTTGTACATATAAACTAACTTCTTAGATAATGAGCGGAATTTTAAATTCTACGATTGGAAGAAAATTTGCTATGGCACTTTCGGCACTCTTCCTGATGATTTTCTTATTACAACACTTTTCAATCAATATTTTATCTGTATTTAGTGAGGACGTTTTTAATAATGTGTCTCACTTTATGGGTACGTTTTGGTTAATTCAATTTGTGCTACAA
The DNA here is from genome assembly GCF_000799465.1 of Psychroserpens sp. Hel_I_66. Classification (NCBI taxonomy): domain Bacteria; kingdom Pseudomonadati; phylum Bacteroidota; class Flavobacteriia; order Flavobacteriales; family Flavobacteriaceae; genus Psychroserpens; species Psychroserpens sp. Hel_I_66. Next base: position 2,775,423 of record NZ_JUGU01000001.1, read on the forward strand.
CCTATACTGATTTTAGGTGTTATTTTCCATTTCGTAATGGGATTTGTATTAGAAATCAAAAACAGAAATGCTAGAAAAATTAGCTACGTTAAAAACAATGGTGCTGCAAATTCAACTTGGATGAGTAGAAATATGATTTGGAGCGGATTGGCAATTTTAGCATTTATTGGGCTCCATTTTTACGATTTTTGGGCTCCAGAAATCAATGTCAAATATTTTAAAGGTGATATGAGTGGCCTTTTAGATCCTGATAATGTTGATAGCGGATTTAGATACTGGGAAGAACTCCATCATAAATTTGAAGATATGTGGCGTGTTATTCTATACTGCGTTGCTTTTATATTTTTATCACTACACCTTTTACATGGGTTTAGTTCTGCATTCCAATCAACTGGAATGAACAATAAATACACAAAAGGGTTACAAGGTTTTGGAAAAGCGTATGCTATTATAATTCCAGCAGGATTTGTATTCATTGCACTATTTCACCACTTTACTCACTAAAATATATCTAATATGGCTTTAGATGCTAAAATACCAAAAGGACCACTTGCAGATAAGTGGACAAATCATAAAAACACGATTGACCTAGTTAATCCTGCCAATAAACGTAATATTGACATTATTGTTGTTGGTACTGGTTTAGCAGGTGGCTCTGCAGCTGCAACATTAGCTGAGTTAGGCTATAATGTGAAAGCTTTCTGTTTTCAAGATTCACCTAGACGTGCACACTCAATTGCTGCGCAAGGTGGTATCAATGCTGCAAAAAACTACCAAGGTGATGGTGACTCCACTTACAGATTATTTTATGATACTGTAAAAGGTGGTGATTACCGTTCTCGTGAAGCAAATGTTTATCGTTTAGCAGAGGTGTCTGCAAATATTATTGACCAATGCGTTGCTCAAGGTGTTCCTTTTGCTCGTGAATATGGTGGATTATTGGACAATCGCTCATTTGGAGGTGTATTGGTATCACGTACATTTTATGCAGCAGGACAAACAGGACAGCAATTACTTTTAGGTGCTTACTCTGCAATGAACCGTCAAATTGGACGCGGTAAAATTACAATGTACAACCGTCATGAGATGTTAGATGTCGTCAAGGTTGACGGAAAAGCTAGAGGAATAATCGCTAGAGATTTAGTGTCTGGTGAAATAGAACGTCACTCTGCGCACGCAGTCGTTTTAGGAACTGGAGGTTACGGTAACGTATTTTACTTATCAACCAATGCGATGGGAAGTAATGTTACCGCTGCCTGGAAAGCTCACAAACGTGGTGCTTACTTTGCAAATCCATGCTACACGCAAATTCATCCAACATGTATCCCTGTCTCTGGAGAACATCAGTCTAAATTGACATTGATGTCTGAGTCTTTAAGAAATGATGGACGTATTTGGGTTCCGAAGAAAAAAGAAGATGCTGAAGCTATTAGAGCTGGAAAATTAAAACCAACTGCACTTGCCGAACAAGATAGAGATTACTATTTAGAGCGTCGCTATCCTGCTTTTGGTAACTTAGTACCTCGTGATGTTGCCTCTCGTGCAGCAAAAGAGCGCTGCGACGCTGGTTTTGGTGTCAATAAAACTGGTGAAGCTGTTTATCTAGATTTCGCTGCTGCTTTTATGCGCTACGGAAAAGAGCAAGCCCACGTTAAAGGTCTTGACGAAAATGATGATGCGCTTGTTAAAAAATTAGGACAGGAAATCGTGAAAACGAAATATGGAAATTTATTCCAGATGTATGAGAAAATCGTAAATCAAAACCCATACGAAACTCCTATGATGATTTACCCTGCGGTACATTACACAATGGGTGGTATTTGGGTAGATTATAACTTACAAACTACAGTTCCAGGATTGTATGCCATTGGAGAAGCTAATTTTTCAGATCATGGTGCTAACAGACTTGGTGCTTCTGCCTTAATGCAAGGACTTGCAGATGGATATTTTGTACTGCCTTACACGATTGGTGACTATTTATCCCACGATATTCGTACTGGAAAAATACCTACTGATACTAAGGAATTTGAAGAAGCTGAAAAAACTGTTGTTGATAATATCAACCACTTAATAAATAATAAAGGAACGCATCCTGTTGATTATTTCCATAGACGTTTAGGAAAAATCATGTGGAACAAATGCGGAATGGCACGTAATGCAGAGGATTTAAAATCTGCTATTCATGAGATTTCAGATTTAAGAGCTGAATTTTGGAAAGACGTTATGGTTCCAGGATCTGCAGATGAATTTAATGAAGAACTAGCCAAAGCTGGTCGCGTTGCAGATTTCTTAGAACTTGGAGAATTATTCGCTAAAGATGCCTTACAAAGAGAAGAATCTGCAGGAGGACATTTTAGAGATGAATATCAAACTCCAGAAGGTGAGGCAATGCGTCGTAAAGAATTTCAGTATGTTTCTGCATGGGAATATAAAGGAGAGCCAAAAGATGCTGTATTGCATAAAGAGGAACTGTCTTACGAAAATATTGAAGTAAAAGAAAGAAGTTATAAATAATTAGGTCTACAACTTAATTATGTATTCAAAATAAAAAAAGAACAAAGAAATGGGAACAGAAAATATGAACCTTACATTAAAGATTTGGAGACAAAAAGGAGCCAATGACAAAGGGAAAATGGTAGACTATAGCATTAGCGATGTCTCTCCAGATATGTCTTTCTTAGAAATGCTAGACGTTCTTAATAGTGAACTCATAACCAAAGGAGAAGAACCTGTTGCATTTGATCATGATTGTCGTGAAGGTATTTGTGGTTCATGTTCATTATATATAAATGGCGAAGCACATGGTCCTGATAGAGGTGTAACTACCTGCCAATTGCATATGCGTATGTTTAAAGATGGTGATGTTATTACCATTGAGCCTTTTAGAGCTAAGGCATTTCCTGTAATTAAAGATTTAATTGTAGATAGAAGCGCTTTTGATCGTATCCAACATGCAGGAGGATTTATTTCTGTTAATACATCTGGTTTAACTGTAGATGCAAATGCTATCCCGGTAAACAAACACGATGCAGATGAATCATTTATGGCTGCCACGTGTATTGGTTGTGGTGCTTGTGTTGCAAGTTGTAAAAATGCCTCTGCAATGTTATTTGTAGGTGCAAAAGTATCTCAATTTGCCTTGTTACCACAAGGTCAGGTAGAGGCGACAGATCGTGTATTGAATATGGTCAAACAAATGGATGAAGAAGGCTTTGGTAATTGTACCAATACTGGAGCTTGCGAAGTGGAATGCCCTAAAGGAATTTCTTTAGAGAATATTGCACGTATGAATCGTGAGTATTTAGCAGCAAGTTTAAAAGGTTAATATCCCAAAACAGAGAACCAAAGAAATTATAAATTTAAAAATCCTAAGCCACAATGCTTGGGATTTTTTGTTACTTTATGTCCTAAATTTAAATATGTCTGTCGCAATAACTTATTTTAAAAAAAGCCTTGAAAATCATCAATTAGAAGTAAAGAAACTTTATAAAAAGACGACGCTTTTAAGCCTTTTAAGACTGCTTGTTTTTCTCATTACAGCAATCGCTATCTATTTTACTTTCCAAAGTTGGCAAATTGCCATTGTTATTGGTTTGTCAGGAATTTCGGTGTTTATAGTTCTACTTTCTAAATATACCAGTGTCAAAAATAAACGAACTCTTCATAAGGCACTAGCAACAATTAATGAAGAGGAAATAAAAATTGCTTCTGGCGAATTTCAGCATAGAAAAACAGGAGATCAATTTCAAGACCCAAAGCACTTTTATAGCTTGGATATTGATCTCTTCGGAAAAGGATCATTTTTTCAATATTTAAATAGAACAAGTACTTCGGAAGGTGAATTGCAGCTCGCAAATGCTTTAAAAGCAAATAATGTTGCCAATATAGAAGACAGGCAGGACGCGATAAAAGAATTATCAACCAAAACCGAATGGACACAATTATATGCAGCAACAGCTAGCTTAATTAAAACCCAAACGCCTGCTCCAACAATTATAAAATGGTTAAAAACCCATAAAACGTTTATTCCAAAACAGATGTTTTTAGCTACTTGGTTATTTGCATTACTATCAATTACACTATTAGCCCTAGCAATTTTTGAAGTTATTGGGATTGGATTTTTTGGGTATTGGATTTTTGCAGGACTTGGCATTACAGGCATATATCTCAAAAAAATAAATGATCTCGCTTTAAATGCAGATAAAACTAAAGATACATTTAGACAATATGCATCACTGTTATTACAAATAGAAAATGAGACATTTACATCAAAATTATTAAAAGAAAAACAGCAAAAAATAAGATCTGAAAACAAAAAGGCTTCAGAGATTTTTTCGGAATTTTCTAAACACCTAGATGCCTTGGATAACCGTAATAATCTTATTGGTGCTCTTTTTGGGAATGGCTATTTACTTTTAGATATCAAAAACTCTTATAACGTTGAACAATGGGTTTTAAAATACGCCCACAAAGTAGAAGATTGGTTTGAAGTGGTGTCGTTTTTTGACGCATACAACAGTTTAGGTAATTATGCTTTTAACCATGAAGCCTATGTATTTCCTGAAATATCAAACGGAAAATCAACTATAAAAGCGTCTCAATTAGGACATCCACTTTTAAACCCTAAAAAAAGAGTAGATAGTGATGTCACTATCGATAATCAAGAATTCTTTATTGTAACGGGAGCTAATATGGCAGGAAAGAGTACGTTTCTTCGTACCATTTCTCTTCATATTGTAATGGCAAACGTTGGGTTGCCTGTTTGTGCAAAGTCAAGTATCTATTCTCCTGTTAAACTTATAACGAGCATGCGTACGAGCGATTCACTCACAGATGATAGTAGTTACTTTTTTAGTGAATTAACTCGACTAAAATTCATTGTTGATGCTATAGAAAAAGAATCTTATTTTATTATTCTTGATGAAATCTTAAAAGGTACAAACAGTACAGATAAAGCAATCGGTTCAAGAAAATTTGTAGAAAAACTAGTGGCAGGAAACGCAACCGGTATTATTGCAACTCACGATTTGAGTCTTTGTGAAATTTCCGAAGAACTTGAGGACGTCAAAAACTATTATTTTGATGCTGAAATCGTTAACGACGAACTATATTTTGACTATAAATTCAAACAAGGTATTTGCCAAAATATGAATGCAAGCTTTTTACTGAAGAAGATGCAGATTGTGGATTAGTAAGATAAATATCATTCAGATCAACACAAAAAAAATTTTTTGATGATTAGAATAAATAAAAATGAAATTCTTCAATTCGATCTAAATCACAAAAACAAAAAACCCATTCTAAACTAGAATGGGTTTTTAATACTATGGGATAAAATTCAAATTATGCTTCAAAAGCATCAATAGAAACAAAAGACTTACCATCTTTTTTCTTTGTGAATCTTACTAAACCATCTACTTTAGCATGTAAAGTGTGGTCTTTTCCGCCATACACATTTTCACCTGGATGATGTGTATTACCTCTTTGTCTTACGATAATGTTTCCTGCAACAGCAGCTTGTCCACCAAAAATCTTAACACCTAAGCGTTTTGATTCTGATTCTCTACCGTTTTTAGAACTACCTACTCCTTTTTTATGAGCCATTGTCTTAAGGTTTTATATTGTTAATAATTAATGTTATTGAAAATTTACTTTTCAATTCCACCATCTAATCTGTCTTGTAATTCTTTTAATTCGTCCCACTTACCATCTGCAGCTAATCTAGCTTGTTTTGGCCAAGTATCTGTAACGATGTGCGCTAATCTTGAACTTTCTTCAGTAAGAATTTCACTTAATTTAGCAGCATCAGTATTTGCTACTTTTTCAAAAGTATCAATTCCTGCGTTTACTAAAGCTTCAGCAGCTTTAGGTCCTGCACCTTCGATTTTTTTCAAATCATCAGCTTTTCCTGTTGCTTTTTTAGCAGCTGGTTTCGCTTTAGGTGTTTCCTTTTTAGCTTCTTCTTTTGATTCAGCTTTTTTAGTTTCCTTCTTAGGTTCAGCTTTTTCAGCTTTCTTTCCTCCAGAAGTAGTAATACCTTCAATAAGGATTTCAGATAAAGATTGTCTGTGTCCGTTTTTTACACGGTAACCTTTTCTTCTCTTCTTTTTGAAGACGATTACTTTGTCACCTTTAAGGTGCTTTAAGACTTTTGCACTTACAAGTGCTCCGCCTATAGCTGGGGCGCCTAAAGTAATATTGTCACCATCACCAATTAAAAGAACGTTATCGAAATCTACTTTCTTACCTTCTTCTGTTGCTAAACGGTTAACAAAAACTTTTTGGTCTTTTTCAACTTTAAATTGATGCCCTGCTATCTCTACAATTGCGTACATAGCGTAACGTTTTTATTAATTATTTTGTTTAAAATAGGTGCTTCCTCCTTAGAAAGCGGGTGCAAATATACATCCTAATTCATTAATTTACAAACGATATATGAATTTTGAATAATAATATAATTTTTTTATGCAGAAATTTTAAAACTCGAACACTTTATCTACTTTGCATAAATATGAGAAAACAATTTTAAGATATATTTTGCACTAAAAACAGTAATATAAGCTATGTTATTCGCTATTTTTGTGGAAATAGTGTAACTTTTTAACTAAACCGAACACTAATTTAACATTATATAAAAATTAACACAAAATCACAATTAATTAAAACAAACTCACAATGAAAAATTACCTATTAATTTTAGCCTCTTTTGTGCTTGTTGGCTTCTCTGTCAATGCACAACAGGTTGAATTTGAAGAATTTGATTTAGATAACGGACTTCACGTTATTTTACACCAAGATAATACTGCTCCTGTAGTGACCGTTGGTGTTATGTATGATGTAGGAGGAAAAGATTTGGGAGGTACTGCTGCAGCACCTCGTACTGGTTTTGCTCACTTTTTTGAGCATCTTTTATTTGAAGGTACCCAAAATATAGATCGAGGAGAATGGTTTACAATCGTATCTTCAAATGGTGGTAGCAATAATGCAAACACCTCATTGGATAGAACTTACTATTATGAAGTTTTCCCTTCTAACAATTTAGAATTAGGTCTTTGGATGGAATCTGAAAGAATGCTTCACCCAGTTATTGACCAAGTTGGAGTAGATACTCAAAACGAAGTTGTTAAGGAAGAAAAGCGTCTAAGGTATGATAACTCCCCTTATGGACAGTTTTTATTTGCTGTGAGTGAAAATTTATTTAAAAATCACCCTTATGCAAATAAAAATATTGGAGAAATGGCAGATTTAGACGCCTCTACTTTAGAGGAATTTCAACAATATTTTAAAGATTGGTATGGACCAAACAATGCTGCTCTGGTAATTGCTGGTGATATTGATAAGAAAGAAGCAAAAACATTAGTAAAAAAATATTTTGCAGACATAAAGAGTAGACCAGTACCAACTAGAAATTTTGCTAAAGAAGAACCTATCACAGAAAAAATCGACGCAAAATTCTTCGATCCAAATATTCAAATCCCTGCAATTATTACAGCATATAGAACTCCTGGTTTTAAAGAAAGAGATTCTTATGTTTTGAGTATGGTATCTGCTTATTTAAGTGATGGTAAAACATCAAAATTATACAAAAAAATAGTGGATGATAAAAAAATGGCACTTCAAGTTGGTGCTATCAACATCGATCAAATGGATTATGGTATTTATGCCATTTATGGTCTTCCATTGGGAGATACTTCTCTAGATGCTTTGCTTAAGGAGATGGATGAAGAAATTGTTAAAATGCAAAACGAGCTCATTTCAGAAAAAGATTATCAAAAACTTCAAAATAAATTTGAAAACAGATTTGTAAACTCAAACTCAAGTATTCAAGGTATTGCGAGCTCTTTGGTAACAAATTATATGCTTTATGACGATATCAATTTAATAAATTCTGAAATTGAAATTTACCGTTCAATTACTAGACAGGAAATTCAAGATGTTGTAAAAAAATATTTGAATCCTAACCAACGTGTAGAGTTAGAATATTTACCAAAAGAGAAAACTGACAACTAAAAAATAAATGAAAATGAAATTTAAAATATCCATATTAGTCGTAGCATTTTTAATGTCGGTTAGTGCATTTGCACAAGTTGATCGATCTAAAATGCCCGAACCAGGTCCTGCTCCAAAAATATCACTGGAGAAGCCTCAAGAATTTGAATTAAAAAACGGACTTACTGTTCTAGTGGTAGAAAACCATAAGTTACCAAGAGTATCATACTCCTTAACAATTGATAATAAGCCAATGACTGTTGGTGATAAAGCAGGAGTTGAGAGTTTAATTGGCGCTATGTTAGGTAACGGGACAAAAAACATTTCTAAAGATGAATTTAACGAAGAAGTAGACTTTTTAGGCGCAAATATTGGCTTTAGTTTTAGAGGAGGCTACGCAAGTTCATTATCAAAATATTCTGATCGTATCTTAGAATTAATGGCAGATGCTGCAATTAACCCTTTATTAATCGAGGAAGAATTTGAGAAAGAAAAAGCTAAACTTATAGACGGTTTAAAATCTGAAGAAAATAGCGTTGATGCAGTGGCTGGAAGAGTTGGGTCTGCTTTGGCTTATGGTAAAAATCATCCTTATGGAGAATTTACCACAGAAGAAACTGTAAATAATGTAAGCTATGGTGATGCTGTAGCATTTTACGAAAAATATTTCAACCCTAACAACGCTTATCTAGTTGTTGTTGGAGATGTATCTTTTAAGGACGTGAAAAAGCAAATTGAAAAACATTTTTCTAAATGGGAAAAATCTGTTGGTATAGATTATACAGTTCCCGATGAAGCTCCAAATGCACAGTACACACAAATTAACTTTGTTGATATGCCAAACGCTGTACAATCTAATATCTCTTTGACAAACAATGTAGATTTAGAAATGAAAGATGACGATTACCATTCTGTCTTAATTGCCAATAAAATTTTAGGTGGAGGCTTTAATAGCTACTTAAACATGAACCTTCGTGAAGAACATGGTTATACCTATGGCGCAAGATCTGGAATTGGTACAGATGAATATGCATCACGTTTCACCGCAGGTGCAGCTGTTAGAAATATGGTAACAGATAGCGCAGTTGTTGAAACTTTGAAAGAAATCAACCGTATTAAAACTGAGCCTATTGAGCAAGATATGCTTAAAAACGCAAAAGCTAAATATGTTGGAGATTTTGTGTTGGCTCTAGAAAGCCCACAAACTATTGCACGTTACGCTTTAAATATTAAGCTTAATGATCTTCCAGATGATTTTTACACGACTTATTTACAAAAAATTAATGCAGTTACTGCAGATGATGTAAATCGTGTGGCCAACAAGTATTTTAAAACTGAAAACGCTCGTATCGTCGTTATTGGTAAAGGAAGCGAAGTATTAGAAAACCTTCAAAAAACAGGAATTCCTATTAAATACTACGATAAGTTTGCAGCTGAAACAGAAAAACCATCTTACGAAATTGAAATGCCAGCAGATATGGACGCTACCAAAGTAATGCAATCTTATATAGATGCCATTGGTGGAAAAGCTGCTTTAGATAAAGTAAACTCTGTTTATATGACTGCGGAAGCGGAATTACAACCTGGTGTGATGATGAACTTGGAGATGAAGAAAACATCCAAAAACCAAGCCATGTCAGAAGTGTCTGCAATGGGACAATCATTTATGAAATCTGTTGTTAATCCTGAAGGTGGATATATCGTCCAGCAAGGGCAACGTAAAGACATGACACCTGAAGAATTGAAAGATGCTAAGGTAGAATCATCTCCTTTTCCTGAAGTTAACTATTTAAACGGTGGTGTTACTTTAGAAAAAATTGAAATGGTAGATGGTGTCAAAGCGTATAAAGTAAATGTAAGCGACAGCAAATCTTTATATTATGATGTTGAAACAGGTTTAAAAATAAAACAAGTTGAAACTAGTGAAGCAGGATCACAATCTGTATTCTATGATGAATATAAAGATGTTGGAGGTATCAAGTTTCCTTTTAAAATAGGGCAAACTGCAGGACCACGTCGCTTTGACTTTACAGTTAAATCTGTTAAAGTAAACGAAGGTGTATCTGATGCAGATTTTGACTAAGATTCAAAACTTATAATTCTAAAAGCCCGAAGTAATATTATTTCGGGCTTTTTTTATATCTACCCTTATTACCTAAATACACACCTACCAGTATAATGGCACTGGCCAATATTTGAAACCATCCAAATTCTTCATCATCCAGCAATCCCCAAGTTAAAGCAACAACTGGCATTAAATAGGTTACAGAAGATGCAAAAACTGGTGTTGATATCTGCACTAAAGTATTGAAGAGTACCTTGGCGAGCGCAGTTCCGAAGAAAGATAAAATGATAACATAAACCATTGACATTTTAAAGTTTGGATTGGCAAATGTTTCATCAGTAAAAAAATCACTAAATAAGAGAACTACTATCGCAGGAACTATAATACCAACATAATTTCCCGTAGCAATACTCAATGGCTTTACATTTTGAAGGTACTTTTTTATAATATTCACATTTAGCGCATACATGACTGTTGAGATAATTACAAAGCCAGCGTATAAATAATTTTGATTTGGATTCATTTCAGCTCCTCTCAAAATAAGGATACTTGTTCCTACAAAACCAATGATAACTCCAAATAACTGACGTTTTGTAAACCCAATCTTAAAAATGGCGAATCCTAACAAAATGGCATTTAAAGGTACTAACGAGTTTAAAATTGAAGTAATTGCACTATCGATTTCAGTTTCTGCAATAGCAAATAAAAAAGCAGGTATAAATGATCCTATAAATCCTGAAATCACGATCCATTTCCATTCGTTTTTTTTTATTGATTTGAGTCCTTTTAAACCCACCGAAAATAGAAAAATTCCAGTAATAATTGTTCGTAGAGCACCTAATTGATACGGTGTTAATCCTAATAGTGACTTCTTAATTAATATAAATGAACTCCCCCAAATAATAGATAGAACAAAGAGGAAAAGCCATTTCTTAGTAGTATCACTCATAAGATTTCTTAAGTAATTCACAAAGTTCGTTAATTTTAATGCAATGCACATCAATATTTATTAAGTTTGTTGGTACTATCTATAACATATACTATGAAAACATTAAAGAACATATTTGCGATTGCATTGATTTCGGTTTCAATTGTTGCTTGTAAAAGCGATAAAGATCCAGAAGTTATAACTGTAGAATCTACCTCACAAATCAATACAAACGCAGCTAAAAAATTAGATCCGAATGCTACTTATGCAAAGGCGGAATTTGGTATTGAAGGAATGACTTGTGCTATGGGTTGCGCTAAAACCATAGAAAAGAAAATGGCTAGAATGGATGGCGTAAAATCTGCTAAGGTAGATTTTGACAAACAAATAGCAATGGTTGAGTACGATGAAGCCATGGTTACTCCAAAAACTTTAGAGGAAGCTGTTTCAAAAGCGGGTGATACTTACAAAGTAAAAGACATGAAAACCGTAGAGTCTTTTTCTACGGAAAAAGAAGCTTGCAAAGCTAATTGTGATAAAGCATGTTGTGCAGAAAAATCTGAGGATTCTAAAAAAATGGCTTGTGCAGAAGATTGTAAAAAAGACTGCTGTTCTAAAAAAGCATAATTTTAGTTAGACAAATTTTTAAAAACCACTCAAATGAGTGGTTTTTTTAGCTCCAATCTTTAAATGGATGCTTACTTAACTGCGAGTTGTAATAACGTTTGTTACCGGTTACTTCTTCACCAAGCCAATCTGGTATTTTATAATTTTCATCCTCATGATTTAATTCAACCTCAGCAACAATTAAACCTTTATTCTCTGCTGAAAACACATCAACCTCAAACACATGCTGTCCTATATTGACCTCGTAACGCACTTTATCAATCACACCTTTTTCACAGAGCTTTAAAAGTGATTCAGCGTCTTGTTTAGAAATTTCTTTTTCCCATTCATAACGAGACAAGCCATTCTCAGTAGATTTTCCTTTAACTGTTACGAATCCTTGGTCTCCTTTAACCCTAACTCTAACTGTTCGATCTGGATGTGTATTAAGAAAACCCTGAATAATTCGCGTATGCTTGAAGGAATCTTTTTTAAAATCTTCCGAAGTCACTAAAAATTTACGTTCTATTTCTATCATCTTTAGTTCCCATTAAAGTGGGAATCTTATTTAATTAATTTCTCAATTCTCATGAATAGAGATTCCTGCCTGCGCAGGAATCAGTAAATTTACATGATGCAAAACGATTTACCAATTAGAAAGATTATTCATGTCGATATGGATGCATTTTATGCCTCTGTAGCGCAAATGGATGATCCCAGTCTAAAAGGAAAAGCGATTGCTGTTGGCGGTGGTGGAGCTCGAGGTGTCATTAGCGCAGCCAGTTATGAAGCGAGAAAGTTTGGAGTGAAAAGCGCTATGTCTGGACGTTTGGCGATTAAATTATGTCCTCATCTTATTTTTGTAAAAACTAATTTTGATCGTTACAAAACCATTTCTCAAAAGGTTAGAACTATCTTCTATGATTATACAGATTTGGTAGAACCCCTCTCCCTTGACGAAGCATATTTGGATGTTACTCAAAACAAAAAAGGAAATCCAAGTGCATCCTTAATTGCCCAAGAAATTAGAGCTCGTATTTTAAATGAAGTTGGTTTAACTGCTTCTGCTGGGATTTCTATCAATAAATTTATAGCCAAAGTAGCTAGCGATTACAACAAGCCTAACGGACAAAAAACCGTGAATCCAGAAGAAGTCATTCAATTTTTAGAGGATCTCGATATTAGAAAATTTTATGGCGTTGGTAAAGTCACCGCAGAGAAAATGTACCAAAAAGGGATTTTTACCGGTAAGGATTTAAAAGCAAAATCTTTGGAGTATCTTGATGATAACTTCGGAAAATCGGGACGTTACTATTATCACGTTGTTCGTGGCATCCATAATAGCGAAGTCAAACCCAATCGTATTAGAAAATCGCTCGCTGCAGAACGTACGTTTAGTGAAAATTTATCTTCGGAAATTTTTATGCTAGAAAAACTAAACCATATTGCAGAAGAGGTTGCCAAGCGACTCAGCAAAAGTAACGTCTCTGGAAAAACAGTGACGCTCAAAATAAAGTACAGTGATTTCACCTTACAAACCCGAAGCAAGACTTTACCATACTTTATAGGCGATAAAAGTATGATTCTTGAAACTGCTAAAGATTTACTGTATCAGGAAAAAATGAGTAATTCGGTACGACTATTAGGGATTTCCTTGTCTAATTTAAATACCGAAAGTTCTAAAAATAAAAAAGTTGAAAAAACGGAAAAACCTGTTAGTATGCAATTGAGGTTTGAATTTTGAGTACATTCTAACAATTAGAAATTTAACACTAAATATATGTATTCTCTTGACTTTCTAAAATTAGTTTATTAATTTAAAGATTAGAAATAATCAATGATGATGAATGGAAAATACCCTTTTAAATAGTAGCCATAGGTTTGTTAAAAATTATTTAAGATTGTATTCTCAAAGAGAGCTAGATATTGTAGCGTTTTTTGATGACAATTTTATAGGGTTTGATGGAATTTCTACTACAATCTATAACAAACAAAGCTGGATTAAAGCAATCGAGCATGATTTTCATGAAATAAAAAATCCTTTTGAAATTAAAATTACAGATCTTGATTCTAGATTAGATACAAATGGATGTATTATCGTAGCTGCAGTTTCGTTGTGGTATATTCCCGTTTTTGAGAATGCGCCAGAGTTTGATAAAATACGTACAGTGTTTGTATTAAAACCTAATAATGACACTTTTAATATTTTACATTTAAGTAATTCAATCTCATTGCTTCCTTTAAATAATGAAGACGTATATCCTACTCAACTTCTAGATTTCTTAAAAAAATCTAAGGATGAGTTTTTTAAAATAGGTAAAATAAAAGATAAGTAGTACGTTTCTGCGTTAGCGATTACTCGTTCATTTTGTATAATCAAGAAATCTCGATTATTAAATAATTGAGCAATTTTTTGGAACTTCTAACAGAGAGCAACTTGATTAAGTACAGCCTATTACCGGTATCACCCTAATAGTATTCTCACCACTCTAAATTATTATGTGATTAAAAACTACAACTCGTAATTTCAGAAACTCTCAGGGTATTTACCATACCTTTTTCTTGAATTGGCATCGCAGCTAAACTGATGAGCATGTCGCCAACTTCGAGATAGCCTTTTTTACAAGCCATAGCGTTTACATCTTCTATTGTTTCATCTGTGCTTACAAATTTATCATAGTAAAATGCTTCAACTCCCCAAAGCAAACTCAATTGTGTTAGGATACGCTTATTTGATGTAAAAACCAATATATGCGCACTTGGTCTCCATGCTGAAATTTGAAATGCGGTATATCCTGAATTTGTTAATGTAGAAATAGCTTTTGCATTAATATCATTAGCCATGTGCGCTGCATGATAACAAATAGACTTTGTAATGTACCTTTTGGTTTTGATATGTGGTGGTGATTGCGGTACTTTGATCAAGTCTGAATCTTCAACACTCCTGATGATATTTGCCATTTGCGTAATGACTTGTACAGGATAATTACCAACTGAAGTCTCTCCAGAAAGCATCACTGCATCTGCACCATCCATAACAGAATTAGCTACATCATTAACCTCTGCACGTGTTGGCGTTAAGCTTGTAATCATTGTTTCCATCATTTGGGTTGCAATAATTACTGGTATTCTAGCTCTTTTGGCTCTTAAGACTAATTGCTTTTGAACAAGTGGCACTTCTTCCGCAGGAATTTCTACACCTAAATCTCCACGAGCTACCATCAATCCATCACAATATGCAACGATCTTATCAATATTTTCTACAGCTTCTGGTTTTTCAATTTTTGCAATAATCGGGATTTTATGGTCGCTATGTTTTGTGATCAATTCTTCAAGTTGCATTAAATCTTCTGCATGACGTACAAAAGACAATGCCATCCAATCTACTTTTAAGCTACATGCGAAAATGGCATCTTCAATGTCTTTCTCGGTTAAAGCTGGTTGTGAAATATTTGTATTTGGAAGGTTCACTCCTTTTTTAGAACGTAAAGGTCCACCTTGAATGACACGTGCTTTGACTTCAGATTTTTTGTCTGTAGAAACGACTTCAAAAATTAACTTTCCGTCATCTAGTAAAATTCGTTCTCCTGCCTGTGCGTCTTGTGGGAAATTATCATACGTCATGTAGACTCGTTCTTTTGTGCCTTCAAAACGTTTTCCTGTAGCAAAAATGATTTCATCACCTTCATTAACAATAACCTCTCCTTTCATTACTCCAACTCTTAATTTTGGTCCTTGGAGATCTGCAAGTATTGATGCATTGAAGCCAAATTCTTCATTTAGGTCTCTAATCATTTTTACACGCTCTTCTACATCTTTATAGTCTGCATGGGAGAAATTGATTCTAAATACATTTACGCCTTCTTCAAGCATGCCCTTAAGTACTTCTTTTGTACTTGTTGCAGGTCCTAAGGTGGCAACTATTTTGGTTTTTTTTCTACGTAGCATTAGTTAAAAATTAAGTGATCTTTAGATTTTATTTTTTCAATATCTACACTGTAAGTTGTTATTACTTGAGGTATAGATTGTATTCTATTTAATATTATTTTTTCGTTAAAGTTTCTCTGTTCATTAGAAACTTTAATAAGATAATCTACTGTTTTAAGTTCTGGAAGTAAATTAACTGTTCTTGTTACTGTTGTTGAGTTCTCAAATAATGAACCCGAACTTTGAAGTGTTGCCTCATCTTTTTTACAAATATTGGATACGAGGTTCCAAACAGTATCTAATTTTTTATTTTCCCATTCGTAAATTGAAAAGGAGGCATCAAAATAATTATAGTCTAAATCTTGGAGCTTTCGTTGTAACTTTAAATCTAAATATTTATTTAAAAGATAAGCTAAACGAAAATCTTCTAATCTGCAATGTATCGCAATTAGCGAATAAGAAGCATCATAAAAATCGTCAACGAGTAACTTGTGTAATGCCATAATTAATCAACTACAAGTTGTAAATATAGCATAATATAGCTATTTAATTGTGAAGTTTATATTAATCTTACTCTACTAAAACTGCGAAAACGTTGTAGTTAACAAGTATTGGCTTGGGTAAAATAATATCCTTTAGATGGCTTTGCTTATTTCATTCTGAAACACAAAAAAAGCACGCTTTGAAGCTTTCTCTTCTGCTTTCTTTTTGGAAGTTGCTCTAGCTTTGGCGATAATTTTATGATCAATCGATAATTTAACTGAGAAATGTTTTAAGTCGTCATTACCAGTGTCTTCATAAACATTATAATCAAAAATTTTCTTTTCTTTTTGGCACCATTCTATCAACAAACTTTTGTAACTAATTACTCGACCTTCTAAAGTTTCAATGTCAACATGAGGTTTTATGACACGTTTATGGATAAAAGTTTCGCAACATTTATAACCTTTGTCTAGATAAATCGCACCAACTAAGGCCTCAAAAAGGTTACCATGAATATTGTTTCCGAAGTTAGATTTAGGAATTTTACTTTCTACCAAATCTATTAATTTTAATTCTTTCCCTAATTCATTGAGATGCTCCCTACTTACCACTTTAGAACGCATTTTGGTTAGATAACCTTCATCGCCATGAGGGACTTCTTCAAAAAGATAAGCTGCAATAACCGCACTAAGCATAGCATCTCCAACAAATTCTAAACGCTCATAATTAAGAGCATTACCCTTTTCGTCTTTAATATTCATAGATCTGTGCGTAAAAGCTTTTATGTATAAGGACTTATTTTTTACCTTATAACCAACGATCTTGTTGAGTATTAAAAAAAAATTCCCGTCTTTATCAGAACGGGAACTTTTTAATATGTTACGAATGAAGCTCATTCGAGATTTAATCTATTTTTTTAAACACTATGCATGCGTTGTGACCGCCAAATCCAAACGTATTACTCATAGCTACTTTAACATCTCTCTTTTGTGCTTTATTTAACGTTAAATTGAGATTAGAATCAATATTTTCATCAACAACCTCGTGATTTATTGTTGGAGGCACTATACCATGTTCCATTGCCAAGATAGATGCAATGGCTTCAATAGCTCCCGCAGCTCCCAATAAATGTCCAGTCATAGACTTTGTAGAGTTGATGTTTATATGTTTTGCATGATCTCCAAACACTTCAGAAATCGCTTTAAGTTCAGCAACATCTCCTAGAGGTGTTGATGTACCATGCGTGTTGATATGATCAACTTCTTCAGGTTTGATACCAGCATTATCCAAACAATTTTTCATTACCGCAATAACACCTATGCCATCTGGATGTGGTGCGGTCATGTGA
Organism: Psychroserpens sp. Hel_I_66; assembly: GCF_000799465.1. NCBI lineage: Bacteria > Pseudomonadati > Bacteroidota > Flavobacteriia > Flavobacteriales > Flavobacteriaceae > Psychroserpens > Psychroserpens sp. Hel_I_66. Next base: position 2,792,769 of record NZ_JUGU01000001.1, read on the forward strand.
TGTGCATCAGACGATAAACCGCCTCCTAACACTTCAGCATAAATTTTAGCTCCTCTTGCTTTTGCATGCTCATATTCTTCAAGAATAATTGCTCCTGCTCCTTCTCCTAAGACAAAACCGTCTCTGGTTGCATCAAAAGGTCTAGAAGCTGTTTTTGGGCTTTCATTTCTTGTGGAAAGTGCATGCATGGCATTAAAACCACCCATTCCTGCAATGGTTACTGCTGCCTCACTTCCGCCCGTTACAATGACATCACAATGACCCAAACGAATCATATTTAATGAATCAAACATAGCATTGGCAGAGGATGCACACGCAGATACTGTTGTGTAATTAGGTCCCATAAATCCATGCTTAATAGAGATGTTTCCTGGCGCAATATCTGCAATCATTTTTGGGATAAAGAAAGGGTTAAATCTTGGTGTACCATCTCCAGATGCAAAGTTTAAAACTTCCTCTTGAAATGTTTCTAGACCTCCAATTCCTGCTCCCCAAATAACGCCAACTCGTAATTTATTTATTTTTTCTAGATCTAGCTTAGAATCTACGATAGCCTCATCTGAGGCTACCATAGCATACTGTGCAAATCTATCCATTTTACGAGCCTCTTTTCTATCAAAAAAATCGGTAGCGTTAAAGTTTTTTAATTCGCAAGCGAACTTTGTTTTGAACTTTTCAGTATCAAAATACGTTATTGGAGCAGCTCCACTTTTGCCACTTATTAATGCATCCCAATATTCATCTTTGGTATTGCCAATAGGTGTAAGTGCGCCTAGACCAGTAACTACAACTCGCTTTAATTCCATAAAAATTTTATTGAATTATTTTGCTTTTTCTATATAAGAGATCGCTTGACCAACTGTTGCGATATTTTCAGCTTGGTCGTCTGGGATTTGAATATCAAATTCTTTTTCAAATTCCATGATTAACTCGACAGTGTCTAATGAATCTGCTCCTAAATCGTTAGTGAAGCTCGCTTCAGTTACAACTTCGTTTTCATCAACTCCTAACTTGTCTACGATAATCGCTTTTACTCTTGATGCAATGTCTGACATAATTTTTTAATTTTAAGTTTTAATTAGGTCGCAAAAATAAAAAAACTTTATTTCAATACACACCTTTAGTTTAAAAATGTGATGGTAATTTAGTAAAATTACTTTGAAGATTTTATGTTTTACGTTCTAATTGTTAATTATTATTCTTTTTTTTGTTTTGAATAACACTAACTTTTTGTCTGTAAATGAAACGTATTGTAATTTTTGCGTCCGGAAGTGGCACTAATGCTGAAAATTTAATTAAGTTTTTTCACAACAGAGAATATGCTTCTGTCATTCAGGTGCTTACTAACAATCCTCATGCCAAAGTTTTGGATCGTGCCAAAAAACTTGATGTTAGTGCACTATCATTCAACAAAATAGCATTCAGCAAAACCGATGAAGTTTTAAATGTACTTCGGAATTCAAAACCCGACCTTATTATCCTAGCTGGTTTTTTATGGATGTTTCCGAAGCATATTTTAAACGAATTTCCTACAAAGGTGATTAACATCCATCCTGCGCTTTTACCAAAATATGGCGGAAAAGGCATGTATGGCATGCATGTTCATGAAGCTGTCGTTGCGAATAAAGAGACCGAAACTGGGATTACCATACATTACGTCAACGAACATTACGATGAAGGTGCTATTATTTTTCAGGCGAAATGTGCTGTGCTCGAAACCGATTCTGCCCAAGATGTTGCAGATAAGGTTCATGAATTAGAGATGGAACATTTTCCTAAGGTGGTTGATAAACTTTTAAATGAGTAAAAAAAAGAAAAAATACTACACCGTTTGGAAAGGTCATCACACAGGTGTATTTGAATCTTGGAACGACTGCAAAGCTCAAATCAAAAATTATGAGGGTGCCCAATACAAATCCTTCGCAACGTTTGATGCTGCTAAAAAAGCTCTAAAAGGAAACTACTTTGATTATATAGGTAAGAGCATATCTTTTAATAGTGAGCTCACTGCAGAACAACTTAAAAAGATAGGCAAGCCCAATTACAATTCCATTGCTGTTGATGCTGCATCTTCTGGCAATCCTGGTATCATGGAGTATCGTGGTGTCGACACCAAGTCTAAAAAACAACTATTTATACAAGGCCCTTTTGCTGAAGGCACCAATAATATTGGCGAGTTTCTAGCTTTGGTTCACGGTTTAGGCTTTCTAAAAAGACACAACAGCGATCGCATCATCTATACAGACTCTAAAACCGCAATGAGCTGGGTACGAAAAAAAACATGCAATTCTAAACTTAATCGCAATGCTAAAAACAAACCCGTATATGATTTGGTTGATCGCGCTGTGCAATGGCTAAAAGAGAACGATTATACTACGACTATTGTAAAATGGGAAACTAAAGCCTGGGGAGAAATTCCTGCAGATTTTGGGCGCAAATAAATTCGCATTTTAGTTCTTAAAAACCTTATATTTGCAGCAAATTTTAAACGCTTTATGAGCAAATTAGTGATAGTTGGTACAGTGGCTTTTGATGCTATTGAAACACCATTTGGAAAAACAGACAAGATTCTTGGAGGAGCAGCAACCTATATTGGTTTATCTGCTTCAAATTTTAATGTAGATGCAGCAGCAGTATCTGTTGTGGGTGGCGATTTTCCGCAGAAATATTTAGACCTTTTATCTGATAGAAATGTGAATACAGACGGTATTGAAATCGTAAAAGACGGTAAGACTTTTTTTTGGAGCGGGAAATACCATAACGATATGAATTCTCGTGATACTTTAGTTACAGAGTTAAATGTTTTAGAGCATTTTAACCCTGTTGTCCCTCAAGACTACAAAGAAGCTGAAGTTGTAATGCTTGGCAATTTACACCCAATGGTTCAACAAGGTGTATTAGACCAAATGGCGAAAAAGCCAAAACTGGCTATTTTAGATACCATGAATTTTTGGATGGATATTGCTTTAGAAGATTTATTGTCGGTAATTAAAAATGTAGATGTTATTACCATTAATGATGAAGAGGCAAGACAATTAACCGGAGAATATTCCCTTGTTGTTGCTGCACGAAAAATTCATGAAATGGGCCCTAAATATGTAGTGATCAAAAAAGGGGAACATGGCGCATTATTGTTTCATAACGAACATATGTTTTATGCACCTGCTTTACCCTTAGAGGAAGTCTTTGATCCAACCGGAGCAGGTGACACATTTGCTGGAGGTTTTGCTGGTTATTTAGCAAAGACCGAAGATTATAGTTTTGAGAATATGAAAAATGCGGTCATCTATGGATCTACACTGGCGAGTTTCTGTGTAGAGAAATTTGGCACAGAGCGCATGCAAAATTTGACTCAAAAGGATATTGAACACCGATTAAAAGAATTTAAAAAAATCACTCAATTTAATATTGAATTATCATAAACCAACGCGCTCAAAATTGAGCGCGTTTTTTTATTCTGAATTTGGTTCAGAATCTTTAATTTTGAAAGACTTAAAAATAACAACACAACAATGAGCGATGCTTTAAAACATGAATGCGGAATCGCACTCATAAGACTCAAAAAACCTTTAGAGTTCTATAAAGAAAAATACGGAAGCGCATTTTATGGCGTAAATAAAATGTATCTCATGATGGAAAAGCAGCACAATCGCGGACAAGATGGTGCTGGTTTTGCAAGTATTAAATTAGATACCAAGCCTGGTGAACGTTACATAAGTCGTGTGCGTTCAATTGCACAACAACCAATTCAAGATATTTTTGCACAAATAAATGAACGCATAAATGAAGAGTTAACTGAGCACCCAGAATATCAAGATAACGTAGCGCTCCAAAAACAACATGTACCATATATTGGAGAACTTTTTTTAGGTCACGTACGCTATGGTACCTTCGGAAAAAACAGTGTAGAGAGTGTCCATCCTTTTTTGAGGCAAAATAACTGGATGCATAGAAACCTTATTGTTGCAGGTAACTTTAACATGACCAATGTCAACCAACTATTTGATGGATTGGTGACATTGGGACAACATCCCAAAGAAAGGGCAGATACCATTACCATAATGGAAAAAATTGGCCACTTTCTAGATGACGCTGTCGCAAAAATCTACAAGAAATTAAAAAAAGAAGGATATAGTAAAAATGAATGTTCTCCATTAATTGCAGACCGTTTAAATGTTTCTAAAATATTAAAGAAAGCATCTAAAAACTGGGATGGCGGATATGCAATGGCAGGACTTTTAGGTCATGGGGACTCTTTTGTTTTAAGAGATCCGTCGGGAATTAGACCAGCTTATTACTATGAAGATGATGAAATTGTCGTTGTAGCTTCAGAGCGTCCTGTGATTCAAACTGTTTTTAATGTTGATTTTGATGATGTTAAGGAATTGGCACCTGGTCATGCTATTATTACAAAAAAATCTGGCAAGGTACATATAGAGCAAATTATTGAACCTCTAGAGCGCAAAGCATGTTCATTTGAGCGTATTTATTTTTCTCGAGGCAGTGATGCAGAAATCTATCAAGAACGTAAAAATCTAGGTAAATTACTAATGCCAAAAGTACTTGAGGCTATTGATGGAGACACCAAAAACACGGTGTTTTCCTATATTCCCAATACTGCGGAAACGTCTTTCTTCGGAATGATAGAAACCGTAGAAAAACATTTAAACGAGCGTAAAACACAAGCTATTTTGAACGGTGGCGGAAAGCTTTCCGCAGAAAAAGTCACCGAAATACTATCTGAAAGACCTCGTATTGAAAAAATAGCAATCAAAGATGTTAAGCTTAGAACCTTTATTACAGAAGATAGTAGTCGTGACGACTTAGTAGCTCACGTTTATGATGTCACTTACGGTGTTATCAAACCAACAGATAATTTGGTGATTATTGACGATAGTATTGTAAGAGGTACAACACTTAAAATGAGTATTGTTAAAATGATGGATCGCCTCAACCCTAAACAAATAGTTGTTGTTTCCTCTGCACCTCAAATTCGATATCCAGATTGTTACGGTATTGATATGGCAAATCTTGAAAGCTTGATTGCTTTTAGGGCTATGCTAGAATTATTGAGAGAAAATGGCAAATATCATTTAGTCGAGGATGTTTATCACAAATGCAAAGCTCAATTAGAATTAAAAGATAAAGAGGTTAAGAATTTTGTGAAAGATTTATACAGCCAATTTACTGCAGATGAAATTTCTGATAAAATTGCTGAACTTATTTCTGATCCCTCTGTAAAAGCTAAAGTAAAAACGATCTTTCAACCTATTGAGAATTTACATAAGGCTTGTCCTAAAAATTTAGGAGATTGGTACTTTACGGGAAATTACCCTACGCCAGGAGGTAATCGCGTGGTTAACAGAGCATTTGTAAACTTTTATGAAGGTAATAAGGAAAGAGCATACTAGATAACATACTGAAATATGGCACTTTATCCTAAAAAAATTGACATTTAACGGATAAAACTGCATTTCATCTAATATTTAATAACGTTTATCTAAATAACGCATACATTGGACTCACCATAACATAAGTAGGTTAAGTTCATGGTAGATTTGGGGCAAAAAAAGGTGAACTTCTGTTCACCTTTTTTTATGGGCATAAATCAAGCTCTTATTCGATTTACATGACAGCTATGGGATCTCAAATTTTATCCTAGACATTTTATAAAATGTATATTATCTAAAGAATACGCGCTTTTTCCCGTTTAAGCCAATTTATTCGTCGTTTGTCTAAAAAATAATCTTTTAATTAAAACTGCTGTTATATTTGTTTCACCATAACATAAGTAGGTTAAGTTTATGGTAGATTTGGGGCAAAAAAGTCGGACTCTCGTCCGGCTTTTTTCATTTTAAGCTAAACTCATTTTCTTTTTTCCGAAGTAAAAAAAAAGCAAACCCAATGGATTTGCTTTCTATATTGATAATGTTCACAAGATTTAGCTTTGTCACTTTGACTGCTAGTCGCAGTCGAACTCTGCAATCTTGATAGTATTATTTACTTTGCTTCTGCGTAACGACGCTCAACTTCATTCCAATTGATCACTTTAAAGAAAGCATCAATATAGTCTGGTCTTCTGTTTTGGTAGTTTAAATAGTATGCGTGTTCCCAAACATCCAGTCCTAAAATTGGTGTACCTTCACAACCAACTCCTGGCATTAATGGATTGTCTTGGTTTGGTGTTGAGCAAACTTCAACTTTTCCGCCTTTATGGACGCATAACCAAGCCCAACCTGATCCAAACTGAGTTGCTGCTGCTTTACTGAAAGCTTCCATAAATGCATCTTTAGATCCAAATGCTTTTTCAATAGCATCTTTTAAATCTCCAGATAAATTTCCTCTTCCTTCTGGATTCATCACTTCCCAAAATAAGGAGTGATTGTAAAATCCGCCACCATTATTTCTAACTGCTTTATTATCCATGTCTAAATTTGACAGGATATTTTCAATAGTTTTTCCTTCGTGATCGGTTCCTTTGATGGCATCATTAAGTTTATTTGTATAACCTTGGTGATGTTTTGTATGATGTATTTCCATTGTACGAGCATCAATATGTGGTTCTAATGCATCGTATGCGTATTTTAATTTCGGTAATTCGAAAGCCATAGTATTATTGGTTTTTGTTGTTAATAATTTATTCTCTCAAATTTAAGCATAATACAGCGTAATTGAAAATTATAAAGCCCACAGGTACCAATACTTATGAAAATTTTAACGTTATCAAACATTTTATGGTGCGTATTTTTTCTTCGGAAAATTTATTGGCAAAATACCGATAAGATAAATGGGTTTTTTATCTTGTATGAAAATTTATAAGTGAGTTCATCTTCTGCTTTTACGATTTACAATGCTTCTGCTGGAAGCGGGAAAACCTATACACTAGTCCAGGATTATCTCAAGATTTTGTTTACTTCTAAAAGTAAGTTGGCGTTTAGAAATATCTTGGCACTTACGTTTACCAATAAAGCGGTTGGGGAAATGAAAGAGCGTATTATTGATATGTTCAAGATATTTTCCGAAGAAAAAATATTGGACACACCAAACGATATGTTCAAAGAACTGTCGAGTGATTTAAATCTATCTCCAAAGGAGCTTCAAGAAAAGTCAAAACTGCTTTTAGAAACGATTATTCATAACTATGCTGCCTTTGACATTTCTACAATAGATAAATTTAACCATAGGCTTATTAGAACTTTTGCTTATGATCTTAAACTACCTATAAATTTTGAGGTAGAATTAGATACTGCAACCATACTCGCAAAAGCAGTTGACAAACTCATTGACAGAGCTGGAAGTGATGAGCAGCTCACTAAAGTATTGGTGGATTTTGCCATCGAAAAAACCGACGATAATAAAAGTTGGGATATTTCATTCGATTTTAACGCTATTGCACAATTGCTAGTGAATGAAAATGACATGCATTATCTAGATTTGCTCAAGAATAAAACACTGCAAGACTTTAAGGCGCTTAAAAATAATCTGCTTACACAAAAAAACGTACTTGAAAAACAAATTATTGATGTCGCTAACGGTGTTCTCGATATAATAGAAAATGCTCAATTGGAGCACAGTGATTTTTCAAGCAGTTACTTGCCAAAACATTTTATAAAGCTTTCAATAGCAGATTTTAATGTAGCCTTATCTAATAAATGGCAAACAGACCTGTTAGAAGGTGGCTCAATTTATCCAAAACGCGTCTCTGCAGATGTTGAAGCCACAATAGATAATTTGCGACCTCAATTAATAGAGGCTTTTCAAATTTCTAAAATAGCCATATTTAGGATTAAATTCCTTTTAAATGCGTTAAAAAATATCACGCCACTATCTGTTTTGAGTGCTATAGGCAAAACACTTCAGGATATAAAGGACGAGGATGATATTTTGTTGATTTCAGAGTTTAACGCTATCATCAATACCGAAATAAAATCACAACCAGCGCCATACATCTATGAACGTATTGGAGAAAAATTTAAACATTATTTTATTGACGAGTTTCAGGATACTTCTAGCTTACAATGGGAAAATCTCATTCCGTTAATAAATAATATCGTTTCTGGAGAAAATTTAAAAGGAGAAACTGGTACTGCGATGTTGGTTGGCGATGCCAAACAGGCTATTTACAGATGGCGTGGTGGAAGAGCAGAGCAGTTTATAGAATTATACAATGAGAATTCTACTCCATTCTCAATATCTCAAAATGTTAAAAACCTTCCTCATAATTATCGTAGTCATTCAACCATAGTAGAATTCAATAATACCTTTTTTAATCATATTGCAGATGTTTCATTTTCTAATGCGCAACATCAACATATATTTAAAAATGCTGTACAACAGCAAATCATTGATAAAACGGGTTATGTAGAATTATCTTTTTTAGAAACCAAAGATCAGGACAGAGATCAATTGCAATGTGAGGCGGTTTTAGGTGCTATTACAAAAGCACAAGAGAATGGTTTCAAAAATAGGGATATTTGCGTAATCGTTAGAAAAAAGAAAGAAGGTTTCGCCGTAGCAGAATTTTTGACCAATCTAAATATTGATATTATTTCTTCGGAAAGCTTACTCATAAAGAATGCTCCCGAAGTCCAGTTCATCAATCAACTCATCACCTTAACCTTACAGCCAGAAAATAATGAAGTTAAAATTCATCTTTTAAATTTTATAGCAGATAGCAATTCAAATATCAACGATAACCATGAATTTTTTGAGAACCTCATTCATTTAAAAAGCAATCGGTTTTTTGAAAAACTAAATACATTTGGGTACCATTTTAATTTCCATGAGTTTTTACAGCTCCCAATCTATGAGGCGATAGAAAGTATTATAAGGGGTTATAATTTGAACAATAACTCAAATGCTTACCTCCAATTTTATTTGGACGAAGTTTTTGACTATTCGCAAAAATACAATGCAAGTTTTCAAGGCTTATTGGCCTATTGGGAGCAAAAGAAAGACAAATTAAGCATTGTATCTCCATCCAATAAAGATGCCATAGAGATTATGACGATCCATAAATCTAAAGGTTTGGAATTTCCGGTGGTTATTTTCCCGTATGCTAATCAAGACATTTATTTTGATATGAATCCGAAGGTTTGGTTTCCTGTAGATGAAAAGAAATTTAATGGCTTTTCCCATTTATACATCAATCTAAATAAAGATCTAGAATCGTTTAATGAATTAGGTGAAGAGGTCTATTCTGAATATCGCTCACAATTAGAATTAGATAGTTTGAACTTGTTATACGTAGTTTTAACCAGAGCAATTGAACAGTTGTATATCATTTCAGAATACGATGTAGAGCGAAAAAACGAAAGCGAAAAAATGACGCTTTATTCGGGATTGTTTATCAACTATCTAAAAGCTATTGAGAAATGGAGTGATAATGTTCTAACGTACCGTTTTGGTGAGAGCGGTAGAACTTCCGAAGAAAAAATAAATAAAGAACAAAAAATTAATATCGAACAACAAAAGCTCATCTCCACAAAAAAGGAGGAACATAATCTCAATATCATCACAAGTTCTGGCTATTTATGGGATACAGACCAGGAAAAGGCCATTGAGCACGGTGATTTGGTACATGAAATTATGGCTCATATATCAACTTTAGACGATGTGGATTTTGCACTTGAACATTTTCTAAGTTCTGGAACTATCAATACTGAACAATTTGAGGACTTAAAAACCATAATACATCGCATTGTAAATCACAAAGACCTTAAACCCTATTTTGATCAAAACCTCACGATATACAATGAGCGGGATGTCATTTCAAAAAATGGCAGAATATACAGACCAGATAGAATTGTAGTAGACTCAAATAATCAAGCAACAATTATAGATTACAAAACAGGTTTACAAGATTCCAAACATCGTGAACAGCTATTTGACTACCAATATATTTTGGAAGAAATGAATTTTAACGTTGTTAGAAAAGTTCTAATTTATATAAACGACGACATTGTGATAAAAGAATTTTAAATTTGTAAAAAACACTTATAGTATGTACGGAAAAATCCAACAACATTTACAAAACGAAATCGAATCTATAAAAAATGATGGGCTTTTTAAGGAAGAGCGAATCATCACTTCTCCACAAGGCGCAGAAATAACTTTGAATACAGGACAGAAAGTTTTAAATTTTTGTGCAAATAACTATCTGGGGCTATCCTCACATCCAGATGTTGTACAGGCAGCAAAAGACGCTATGGACACGCATGGATTTGGAATGTCTTCTGTACGTTTTATCTGCGGAACACAAGATATTCATAAAGAACTCGAACAAAAAATTGCCGATTTCTACGGAACAGAAGACACCATTTTATATGCTGCAGCTTTTGATGCAAATGGAGGTGTTTTTGAGCCACTTTTAGGCAAGGAAGATGCCATAATTTCAGATTCTTTAAATCACGCATCCATTATTGACGGTGTTCGCTTGTGCAAAGCAGCACGTTATCGTTATAACAATAACGACATGAAGGATCTAGAAGAACAGCTAATTGCTGCAAACGACAATGGTGCACGCTTTAAGATTATCGTAACAGATGGTGTATTTTCTATGGATGGTTTAGTCGCTCCATTAGATAAAATATGTGATTTAGCAGATAAATATGATGCATTGGTCATGATTGACGAATGTCACGCAACTGGTTTTATTGGTGAGACCGGTAGAGGGACCTTAGAAGAAAAAGGTGTTTTAGGTCGAATAGACATTATTACCGGAACATTAGGAAAAGCAATGGGTGGCGCAATGGGTGGTTACACAACCGCTAAAAAAGAAGTGATAGAAATATTAAGACAACGGTCAAGACCTTATCTGTTTTCAAATTCTTTGGCTCCAGCAATTGTAGGAGCGTCTATAAAAGTTTTTGATATGCTTGCAAATGACACATCATTGAGAGATACATTAGAAAGCAATACAAAGTATTTCAAAAAAGGAATGATGGATGCTGGATTTGATATTATTGATGGCGATTCTGCTATAGTCCCAGTAATGCTTTATGATGCGAAATTATCTCAAACCATGGCAAAAATGCTATTAAAAGAGGGTATTTATGTCATAGGATTCTTTTTCCCTGTAGTTCCTAAAGAGAAGGCTAGAATACGTGTTCAGCTATCTGCTGCGCACACAAAATCTCATTTAGATAAGGCAATAGCTGCTTTTATCAAGGTAGGAAAAGAACTGGATGTTATTTAAAATTATTCCAAACTCCCTATTTTTAGTACAAATAGGCAATATTTTTATATATTTGTCTTTGTTAATAAAATTTAACAACTTACTTTTGCCTTTAATTAACACTTAAAAATTAAAATTATTTAGAATATGAAAAATCTTAGCAGATTATTTTTCGCTTTGTTGCTAGTATTAAGCTTCAATGCAAATGCACAAGATGAAAACAATCCTTGGAAGATTGGAATTGGTGCTAATGCAGTTGATCTTTATCCTGTTGGAGAAACAGCTCCACGTGGTGAGTATTTTGATGAATTCTTCAATGCTGAAGATCACTGGAATATGTTACCATCGTTGTCTTCTCTTTCTGTATCGAGATACTTAAGTGATGGTTTTACTTTCACTGCTGCAGGAACTATTAACGAAATTGACAAGATTGGCGATTCAAGTGCTGATGATTTATCTTACTACGCTTTAGATGGTACTGTATCTTACAGCTTTAGAGATTTAATCAATGGTCCTGGTGGCTGGGCTGACCCTTACTTAGGAGTTGGTGGTGGTTACACTTGGGTTGATGATATTGGTGCAGGTACTTTAAATGGTACTTTTGGGATCAACTTTTGGTTCTCTGACAATATCGGTCTTACTGCTCAAACTTCATATAAGCATGCTTTTGAAGATTATCTTCCTAAGCACTGGCAACATACTGTTGGTTTAGCTATCAAATTTGGTGGTAAAGACACAGATGGTGACGGTATATACGATAAAGATGATGCTTGTCCAGATGTTCCTGGTTTAGAAGCTTTCAACGGATGTCCAGATTCTGATAACGATGGTATCGAAGATTCTAAAGATGATTGTCCTAACCAAGCTGGTTTAGCTGAGTTTAACGGTTGTCCTGATGGAGATAGCGATGGTGTTGCTGACAAGGATGACGATTGTCCTACAGTTGCTGGTTTAAAAGCTTTAAACGGTTGTCCTGATGCTGATGGTGATGGTGTTGCTGATAAAGATGATGAGTGTCCTAATGAAAAAGGTCCTTCTGCTAACAAAGGATGTCCTTGGCCAGATACAGATGGTGACGGTATCTTAGATAAAGATGATAAATGTCCTAACGAAGCTGGTACTGTTGCTAACAACGGTTGCCCTGAAGTTAAGCCAACTGAAGAAGTAATGAAGCAATTAAACGAGTATGCTAGAACTATTTTATTTGATACTGGTAAAGCTTCAATCAAAAAAGAATCTGACGAAGTATTAGCTGCAATGATAGCTATCTTTAAAGAATACCCACAAGCAAACTTCTCTATTGATGGTCATACTGATAGTGTAGGTTCTGAAAAGACTAATCAATTATTATCTGAAAGAAGAGCTAACTCTGTTATGGATCATTTGGTTGCAAATGGAATCAACCCAGACAGATTAACTGCTAAGGGTTACGGTGAAGAGTTTCCTATCGCTTCTAATAACACTAGAAACGGAAGAAAAAATAATAGACGTGTTGAAGTAAAACTTAAATAAGTTATACTTACAATCATAATTAATAGAAAAAACGCTCCGAATATCGGAGCGTTTTTTATTTTTATAGAATGAGAACATTTATAGATGAAGTCATTTTAGATTTACTAGAAAAAGAAATTGATATTTCTAAACTTACATTTGTTCTCCCAAGTAGACGTGCTGGTACTTTTTTGAAAAAAAGTATTTCAAAACATGTCAATAAAACATTATTCGCTCCAACCATAGTTTCGATAGAAGAATTTGTTGAAACACTCTCAGACTTTCAGTACGCCACAAATGCAGAGCTTCTTTTTGAGTTTTACGATGTATATCTTAAAATTACACCAAAATCTAATATTGAGCCTTTCGATAAGTTTTCTAAATGGGCACAAATATTATTACAGGATTTTAACGAATTAGACCGCTATCTAATTGAATCGAATAAAGTATTTGATTATTTAACTGCTATTAAAAAAATTGAAAACCAACATTGGTCTCTAGACGAAGAACCTACTCAGTATATTAAAAATTATCTGGAATTCTGGAATCGACTAAAAACTTATTACAGCAACTTTAAAGAACAACTTGTAATAAAGAAGAAAGCCTATCAAGGCTTTATTTACAAAGAAGCTGTTAATAATATTGAACAGTACATTGCCCTCAATACTCACAATAAGTATGTATTCGTAGGTTTTAACGCTCTCAATAAAGCTGAAGAAATTATCATACAAGAATTATTGCAACAAGACCTAGCAATGATTTATTGGGATATTGATAAGGTATTTATTGAAAATCCTATTCATGATGCTGGCTTATTTACAAGAGCACATAAAAATTCTTGGACTTATTTTAAAAAGAATGAGTTTGATTGGATAAGAGAAAACTATTCCAAAGAAAAGAATATCCAAATCATTGGAGCTCCAAAAAACATTACCCAAATCAAGTATGTTGGTGAGATTTTGGAAAACATCTATGCAGAAAATAATAATCTTCAAGATACTGCAATAGTACTTGGTGATGAGACCTTATTAATCCCCTTACTTAATTCTATTCCCAACTCTATTAAAGCCATTAATATTACTATGGGTTTGCCTTTAAAATCCATACCTCTTGCTTCATTATTTGAGAGTCTTTTTAATGTCAACAAATCACTAAATCAAAACTATTATTATAAAGATATTGTTAGTCTATTATCCAATTCATTTATAAAGCACCTATTTGATTCACAACATCATAATGGTGCAGAATTTCTAATAAATCACATTCAAACCAACAACATTGTTTATTTAAATTGTGAACAAATTAAAAATATTGTAGATAGTAATCATGAACTTTTAGAAATTATATTTGGCAATTGGGAAGATAACCCTAAAAAAGCTTTAAAAAACTGCTCGAAACTAATCTATAGAATTAAGAACAAATTAGAAAAGGACAAAACCACTAACCACCTTTCATTAGAATATCTATTTCGTTTCAATCAAATTTTTAACACCCTAGAAACACTAAATAGTTCATTCTCCCACATCAACTCTATTGCAACACTTTTTAGCCTGTACAGAGAACTAATTAAAAGTGAAACATTAGATTTCAAAGGAGAGCCCTTGAGAGGTTTACAAATCATGGGTATGCTAGAATCCCGTGTTCTGGATTTTGAGACTGTAATTATTACATCTGTAAACGAAGGTATTTTACCAGCAGGTAAAAGTCATAATTCTTTTATTCCGTTTGATGTCAAAGTTGAAAACAACCTACCAACTTATAAAGAGAAAGATGCGGTGTACACCTATCATTTCTACAGATTATTACAACGTGCTAAAAAAGCCTTCATATTATACAATACAGAACCAGATGTGCTAAACGGTGGTGAAAAAAGTAGATTTATTACCCAATTAGAAATCGAGAACATTCATAATATTCAGCATAAAATTGTTTCTGCTCATGTGCCTTCTTATGAGCAGAATTTAAAAGAAATAATAAAGACGCCTAATATTATTGAAACACTAAATGTTTTAGGTCAAAAAGGGTTTTCGCCTTCCGCATTAACCAACTATATGAGAAATCCCATTGATTTTTATTATGAGAAAATTTTGGGCATAAAAAAATTTGAAGATGTAGAAGAAAGCGTAGCCTATAACACACTGGGAACAGTCATTCACAATACATTGGAAGATTTCTACAAACCTTTGGAAAATCAATTCCTAACCGTTGATTCTTTAAAACAGATGATTACCAATGTTGATGATAAAGTGTCCCATCATTTTAATCAAGAATTTAAAGAAGGTGATATCACAAGAGGCAAGAACCTCATCATTTTTGAAATTGCAAAACGATATGTTTCAAATTTTTTAAATCTTGAAATAAAAGATTTAAAACAAGGAAATACCATCAAGATCATTGCTATCGAAACAAAAAACACAGTTCCAATTTACATAGAATCATTATCAAGAACCATTCATTTAACCGGTAAAGTTGATCGTGTAGATAACTATAATGGGACTGTTAGAATTATTGACTACAAAACAGGAAAAGTAGAGTCAAACAAAGTAGAAATCGTAGATTGGGAAGACTTAACTACAGACTATGAGAAGTACAGCAAAAGTTTTCAAATACTTATGTATGCTTACATGATGCAAAAAGAGAACAAAATAAGCTTACCTGTTGAGGCAGGAATTATATCATTTAAAAACTTAAATGCTGGATTGTTAAAATTCGCAACCAAACCTTCTTCAAGAAGTCAATCAAAGGATTTTTTAATTACTTCGGAAACATTAAGCGCATTTGAAATTGAGCTCAAAAAATTAATAACCGAAATCTTTAATAAAGACATCAACTTCAAAGAAAAAGAAATTTAATATGGTTATCAAAAATCAAGTTTTAGACAGAACCCCTAAAAAACCAATAGTTTGGGATGCTTTTTTCAATGAAAACGGAACGCAAAAACCACTAGTTATATTCTGTCATGGCTATAAGGGTTTTAAAGATTGGGGAACTTGGGACCTCGTTGCCAGTTCATTTAGTGAAAATAATCACTTTTTTGTGAAATTCAATTTTTCCCATAATGGTGGCACAGTAGAAAATCCTATTGATTTTCCAGATTTAAATGCCTTTGCAGAAAATAATTACACTAAAGAACTTGATGATTTAGATGAAATGTTAAACCATCTGCTTTCCGAAGAATTTAAACATAAAAATGAAATTGATACCACAAATGTAACCTTAATTGGGCACTCTCGAGGTGGTGGTATCGCTATCATAAAAACAAATGAAGACGAGCGTATCTCAAGATTAATTACTTGGGCCAGTATAAGTGATTTTGGAGAAAGGGCTTCAACAACTGGCGAATTAGAACAATGGCGAAAAGATGGTGTCAAATATGTTTTAAACGGAAGGACAAAACAAAAAATGCCACATAATTTTCAGTTTTATGAAGATTTTAAAGCCAATGAAAAACGGTTGCACATAGAACCTGCAATAAAAAACATTAAGGTCCCTGTGATGATTATTCATGCTTTAGAAGATCCTTCAGTTTCATATTCTGAAGCAGAAGATCTATATTCTTGGAATCATGACAACGTACTCGTTACCATAAATAATTCAGACCACGTATTTGGATCTCGTCACCCATGGGATGACTCTAAATTGCCAAAAGCACTTAACAATGTTGTTGAAAAAAGTATCGGGTTTATAAATAATTAAGCGATTTTAAGGTGTTGTTTGCTTTGACATTCGTCTATCTTTTTGAAGAGTAATTCTTTATTAACCGGTTTGGTCATATAATCGTTCATTCCTAATCCTAAAACTCTTTGCCTTGTTTCCTGCATGGCATCTGCAGTTACAGCGATAATTGGGATACCTCCAATTTCTAAGCCTAATTGACCACTTCTTATAATTTTTGTTGCTTCGTAGCCATCCATAATTGGCATTTGAAGATCCATTAAAATAATGTCATACACATCATTTTTTAAGGCGTCAAGTGCTTCTTGACCATTATCAACAATTGCAAAACTGATATGGGATGAGCTGCTCAACAATTTTCTCATAACCATTTGATTGAGTTTATTATCTTCTACAACTAAAACATGTTGTGGGTTTGATTGCGTTTGAATATCATCATTTGTTGGTGCATCAGCTTTAGGTATATATTCTAATGGCAACTCAATAAATACATCTGTACCTTTTTCCTCTTGACTCTCTAAATTTATGGTCCCTCCAAAAAGCCCGACTAAGTGATTAACAATAGTTAACCCTAAACCAATCCCGCCAAATTTACGTTTATGGTTTAATTTCATTTGGTTAAAACTATCAAACATGCTTCTTCTACGTTCTGTATCTATACCAACGCCAGAATCTGATATTTGTAAAGAAAAACGAGAGATATTATTAGGCTGTGTAAAACATTTCAACTTGAATTTCACATAACCTTCCTCTGTAAATTTAACTGCATTGCCCAACACATTATTAATAATCTGCATAAAACGCTCTGCATCACCAATAACTTTTGTTGGAATTTCATGATCCATTTCAAAACTATATGCCAACCCTTTATTTTCAGCTTCAACCTTCCAGTTATTACTTATCTGACGAATTGCTATAGATGGGTTAAATTCTTCATGTTTCAACTCCAGTTCATTTTTTTGAATATTCTCAAAATCTAAAATATCATTTACGTTACTCAGTAGACTTAACGATGCATTCTTAATGATTTCATATTGTTTTCTTGATTCAACGGTGTTATTTTGATCTTTTATTTCTAACTCAGCAATACCCATTATTGCGTTTATTGGAGTTCGTAGTTCATGACTAATATTGGACATAAAATAGGTTTTAAGCTCACTTATTTCTTCAGATTTGTAAAGTGCCTCATTCTGTGATTTTTCCTTTTCAAGACGTAAGTTTCTAATAAGGTTCGTCATTGAAAGCGATAAAAATATAACCTCAAATCCAGAACCAAATTTAGCGCTGTTTAGCGTATAAAAATTATTTGGAAGTAAGCTTAAATTGTTCATTACAAAACCACAAAGCCCAACAACGAGAAAGAATATTCCGAAGGAAAAATAAGGATCAATTGACATCCTCTTAAACCGCAATGTAAATACTGTAGACAAAATAAGTATTAAGCTCAAAAGACCATTAAGATTACTTATTGGATAAACCAATTCTAGTGTTTTTGGACTTATAAAAATCATCACAAAAAGAACACCAATAACTAAATATATAGCATTGTAAAACTTTTTGAAACTAGCCAGTCTTTCATTAACTTTTAAAAAGTATTCGCAGTATTTAAGCAAAAAGAAATTAGAAAACAAAGCAGCAATTAAAACAGTTCTGCCATTTAAATAACCACCATCTGGCAGTATATATTGATGTATAAATCCATCTAGCGCAGCTTGCATTAAACCAATAGAAAAGACATAGATCCCATAATACAAAAATGTTTTTTCTTTTAGACTTGTGTAGAAAAACAGGTAAATGATAGCAGCTAAAGACAATAGACCATAGAACAAGCCTAAAAACAGTTGTTGCCTATAATTCATCTCCCAAAATGAAGTCTCGCTATAAAGGTTGAGAGGCATATTTATAGTTTCGCCATCACTGTTTAAGTGTAAATAGATTTGATGGGTTGAGTTGGCGGGCAACTCTAATTTAAAAATCGTGGCCCTATGGTTTAATTGACGTTCTTTAAATGGAATTTGATCTCCACTTTTTGCTGTAGTTATCCCTTCTTCGGAAATTTGATACATCAAAGCAATATCTGTAATAGGTCTAGCGGTCTCTAGATAATACGTTTTTTGAATATCATCTGAATTTTCCAACTTAAAACGTACCCAAAAGTTATCTGTTGTAAAACCAACACTATGGTTTTCAGACTCTAGGTTTTCATACTCGATGTCAGGGTTTGTTAAGATGGATTCCAGACCAAATGTTTCTTTGCCAACATTAGCAAATTCAGCATACTCAAAGAGCTTGCCTTTACTAGTTTCTGGATTATAAGTTACGTCTTGAGCATATAAACTCAAGCCTAAAAAAAGGGTAAATAGTAGTGTTAGTTTCACGTTTGGGGCATTTAACTCAATGAAACTTACGAAATTCTAACGTTTGTGGATTTTAATTTTCAAAATATTCGACGAAATGCATCTTTCATAAAAATTGAAAAACAATCTAGAAGTCTATGACTTTAAATAATTTAAAAATTTTAAACGCATGTTTTACTTCAATCCGCTTAGAACTAAAACAGGTAAACTAGAACTGTGAAAATCCTTTTTTAGTATGGTGTTACTTTCCCAAAGTTTAGTAAAAAAACCTCTTTTACGTCTTACTACACACAACAAATCGGGCTTGTTCTCTTTGTGGTGTTCAAGAACTCCTTGAAACGTTGTTGGGTTTTCAGAATAAGTTGTATTTGTAATTAATGAAGCCAGATCCTCACCAACGTTAAAATCGTTTTCGTTGTGAAATGGTGTCTTTACCAATAATAAATTTACAATAGATTTAAATTGATCCTTAATAGATTTTAAAGGATCAAGTGCATCTTCATTTTTAATAATTGCAGATTTTAAAGCAATCAAAATGTAAATAATTGGCCTGTAAGCATAACCTTCTGGCACTATTAAAGAGGGGATGTTGGTTTGCTTAATAATTTTACCAGAAGTTTTACCTAAATAAACCTCATCTTTTATAGAATTTGTTCTTGGCTCAAGCAAAATTAAATCGACATCCAACGCCTTGCAAGCCAACTCTAAAGTATCTACTAATTTCCCTTTAAAGGTTTTAACTACAACCTCAACACCTTTGGTATCAATTTTAGCAACATGGTTCTTTAAAAAGGTTAAGCTTTCACGTTCTAAAATATGGTCCACTTTTATCATAGTGCCAGCTTTTGTATAGACATTATAAATTTGAACCACATAAAGTTTTGCGCCAAAAGCTCTTGCAAAATCAACAGCATATTGTAAATGGCTCTCTGCGTTTTTAGATGATCCAACTGGGACGAGAATAGACTTCATAATCAAATATTTAAAAGTAACTTTGTGTAAATATTTCGCAAAGGTAACTATTATAATGATATGTAAAGCAACATCCAAAGATCTTGAAGCAATTTTAAAAATCACAAGAGCATGTGCAAAACATATGGTTTCTAAAGGTATTTTTCAGTGGAACGAACATTATCCCAGCAAAGAAGCTTTCGAAAATGATTTGGAAAGAGACGAACTCTACGTGCTCCAAAATAACGATACCGTAATTGGCTGCATTGTTATTTCCACTCACATGGACGATGAGTATATACCAATACAATGGCTCACACCAAATGAACATAATATGTATATCCATAGATTGGCAGTCCATCCACAATATCAGGGCAAAGGATATGCCCAGGATTTAATGGCTTATGCGGAAATTCACGCTCGTAAAAACCATAAAAATTCCATAAGATTAGACACGTTTTCCCAAAACCAAAGAAACCAAAAATTCTATGAGCAAAGAGGTTATAAAAAATTGGGAGATATATTTTTTCCGAAGCAAAGTAAATATCCATTTCACTGTTATGAGTTAGTACTTTGAAAACAGATATCACCTTAAAAAATATAAATAAATTGGCTATTCCTGCATTAATTTCGGGAGTGGCAGAGCCTATATTATCTTTAACCGATACTGCAATAATTGGAAATGTAGATTACAACGCAGCAGAATCTCTAGCTGCTGTTGGCATCGTTGGAACGTTTATTTCAATGCTAATTTGGGTTTTAGGACAAACCAGAAGCGCCATTTCATCAATTGTATCGCAACATTTAGGTGCTAATAAATTAGATGCTGTAAAAAATCTTCCTGCCCAAGCTATTTTTATAATTACATCTATTAGCCTTTTAATCATTGTGTTCACATTACCTTTTTCTTCGGAAATTTTTAAACTCTACAATGCATCGGGCTTAATACTAGATTACAGTACAGAATATTACCAAATTAGAGTCTTCGGGTTTCCTTTTACGCTGTTCACAATCGCCATATTTGGGACATTTAGAGGGCTTCAAAATACATTTTACCCAATGATCATTGCCATTATTGGTACTATTGTAAATATAATATTAGACTTTGCTTTTGTTTATGGTATTGATGGTTTTATAAACCCCATGCATATCAAAGGAGCTGCCTATGCTAGTGTGATTGCTCAAATTGTGATGGCACTTTGCTCTGCTTATTATTTACTCAAAAAAACAGATATCTCTTTACGAGTTTCATTTCCGTTTAATAAAGAAATTATAAACTTTAGTTTGATGGTTCTCAATCTTTTTGTGCGCACTTTGGCATTAAACGCAACTCTCTACTTTGCAACCCGGTTTGCAACATCGTATGGTACAGCCTACATTGCAGCTTATACCATTGCCATTAATCTTTGGTTTTTGGGTGCTTTTATTATTGATGGTTATGCTAGTGCTGGTAATATTCTCTCCGGAAAATTCTTAGGTGCAAAGCAATATGAAAAGCTCATTGAACTAAGTAATTTTCTCATTAAATGCGGAATTGGAGTGGGCATCATCCTAACCGTTTTAGGACTTCTTGCTTATAACTTTGTGGGCTCTGTATTTACTCAAGACCCAGAAGTTTTAGAACAGTTTTATATTATATTTTGGATTGTTTTAGCAATGCAACCACTTTGTGCATTAGCTTTTATTTTTGATGGGATGTTTAAAGGCATGGGTAAAATGAAGTTTCTTAGAAATTTATTGTTGCTTTCAACCGGACTCGTATTTATCCCAATTTTATTTTTATTAGACAGCTTGGACCTAAAATTATATGCGGTATTTATTGCCTTGACTTTTTGGATTATTGCAAGAGGCTTCCCCTTGATCATAAAATTTAGACAACTATTTTTGTCACTTTCACAAAAGGCGTAACTTTGATCTTTAATTTCTTTTTAAAAAAAATCTAAAAATTAGCTTATGGATTTCATGTCTTTTATTAGTGGTAGCGGACTCTTTTTAATTTTAGGAATCGTCCTTGTTATTGTATATTTCTATAACCGAAACAAAAGACGTTAGTTACCTCGTTTTAAACCAACCTGTAATACTTAAACGCTCAGTTTCTACGGGTTTAACTTCGTGCTCTATAATTTGGCTTTCAAAAACAACAATGCGTCCAGGGAACGGATAAATTATTTTTTCGGTTTCGACACCGTTGTCGTCAAGATACAAAACGAGCTCTCCTCCATTTTCTGGTTTCCAATCTTCAGTATTTAAATAACAAACAAACGATAGTTTGCGTCTGTCATCATTTTGAAACGTATCTATGTGACGTTTGTAGAATGTGCCTTTGGGATACAACGCGTAATGAAATTCTTTGTTTAAAATTCCCATAAAACAAGTTCTGTTCAAATAAGCTACTAAATCATTTATTTGATCAAAAAACAAGTCTTCTGCTGGGTTTGTTTTGGCTTCATCAATCCATAAAATATGATCGCCTCTAATAGATTTAATGATTAATTCATTAACGCGATTGCCAATGGCAGCCTTTTTAAATCGATCTTCTTCGTGTTTATCAAAAAGGGACTTTCTTAAATGTGAGACGGTTTCCGAAGAAAAAAAATGATCTATAATACTGAATTTATGGGATCCAATATCTTGAATAATCTGCTCGTAGATTGGATTTTCAACAAAAGGAATCTCTACAAAAAGTTGATTAGGCATGGCATCTATCATTACTTTTATTTTAAAAAAATTAGAGCTTCTATCGTTAAAAGCGCGCAAATGTAATCTAAAAACCAATTACTTTTACAAAATGAATATCTTTGCATTGTAAACCTATAATTAAATGAGCAACATTCGCATCACAAAACAATTTTCTTTTGAAACTGGCCATGCACTTTACGGTTACGATGGTAAATGTAAAAATGTACATGGTCACAGTTATAGACTGGATGTGACAGTGATTGGAAAACCTATTTCTGACAATAAGAACGTCAAATTTGGTATGGTCATTGATTTTAGTGATCTCAAAAAAATCGTAAAAGAAGATATCGTTGATGTGTTTGATCATGCAACCGTGTTTAATAAAAATACGCCTCACGTAGAATTGGCTAAGGAATTGGCATCAAGAGACCATAATGTGCTTTTGGTAGATTACCAGCCTACAAGTGAGATGATGGTCATCGATTTTGCTGAAAAAATCAAAAAACGTTTACCAAACAACATCAAATTACATTCTTTAAAACTTCAAGAAACAGCAACTTCCTACGCGCAGTGGTTTGCTTCAGATAATGAATAGACCAAATAACATAACAATACCTGCTGGAAAAAAAATCTACTTTTCGTCAGACAATCACTTGGGTGCTCCAACAAACGAAGCGTCATTGCCACGAGAAAAGAAGTTTGTAGCCTGGTTAGAGGAGATTAGAAAAGATGCAGCAGCGATATTTTTACTGGGTGATTTGTTCGATTTTTGGTTTGAATATGGTACGGTAGTGCCTAAAGGGTTTGTAAGAACATTAGGTAAACTTGCGGAAATTAGTGACTCAGGAATCCCGATTTACTTCTTTGTTGGTAATCATGATTTATGGATGAATGGTTACTTTGAAAAAGAACTCAATATCCCAGTATTTCATAAACCAAAAGAATTTATTTTCAATCATAAAACATTTTATATTGCGCATGGAGATGGTTTAGGACCTTATGACAAAGGTTATAAACGCATGAAAAAAGTATTTACAAACCCAGTTTTTAAGTTTCTTTTTAAATGGTTACATCCAGATATTGGGATGAAAGTTGCGCAATATCTATCTGTTAAAAATAAGCTGATTTCTGGAGAACACGATGCTACCTATTTGGGTGAAGACAAAGAATGGCTCATCCTCTTTAGCAAGTCGGAATTAGAAAAACAACATCGCGATTATTTTATATACGGTCATCGCCATTTACCTATGGAAGTGGCTTTAAACGACAACTCCAAATACGTCAATCTTGGTGATTGGATAGAGTATTTTACTTATGGTGTTTTTGATGGTGAAGAATTTGAGCTGAAGACTTATAAATAGTTTAGAGTTCCTCCCTCTCATGCTCTTCAATATCCTTTCTCAAATCTAATTTTCTAAATGAAGGCGATACCAATCCTGTAGTCACCACAGTTATTAATGTCATGGTTCCTCCAAAAACGACTGCAGTCACAGTTCCCATTAATTTTGCGGTGAGTCCGCTTTCAAAAGCGCCTAATTCATTACTCGACCCAACAAACATTGAATTTACAGATGCCACTCTACCTCTCATATGGTCTGGAGTTTTAAGTTGTAATATGGTTTGACGTATCACCATTGACACACCATCGGTCACACCACTAAAAAACAATGCCACTACCGAAACCCAAAATATGGATGATAAACCAAATACAATAATACAGACTCCAAAGCCAAAAATAGCAGCCAATAATTTCATTCCAGCGTTTTTACTAATTGGGATATAGGCAGTCACCAACATCGTCAAAAAAGCACCAACAGCAGGAGCTGCTCGTAATACTCCAAAACCTTCACTACCAACTTTTAAAATATCTTGTGCAAATACAGGCAATAAAGCAATGGCTCCACCAAATAAAACCGCAATCATATCCAGAGTTATGGCACCTAAAATGACTTTTGTTTTAAATACGAATTTCACACCTTCTGTGAGACTTTCAATAATAGGTTCTCCAATTTTTGGGTTTAAAATGGGTTTCTTTTTTATAAACATCAACACAAACAAGGATAACAAAACAAGCCCAAATACTATAAGCAATGAGTAATGCACACCCATTTGGTCGTTTTTTCCTAACCAATGGATAGAAAATCCTGCAAAAGCAGGTCCTAATACCGAAGCCATTTGCCAAGTCGAACTGTTCCAAGTCGCTGCGTTTGGATATATTTTCTTCGGAACTATGAGCGCAACCAAAGAAAATATCGTGGGCCCAAAAAACGAACGTAGAAACCCTCCAAAAAACACCAATGCATAAATGCTATATAAAATATTTTGTGTTGACCAGTTCTGTGTTACGTCTTCCGAAGTTAACCAAAACAACCCAAAACTTATCAATGAAAATGCTGCGATACAAATAGCGAGTAGATTTCGCTTTTCTTTTTGATCTACTATATGACCAGCAAATAATGCCATAGTAAAGGCAGGAATAATTTCCATTAGCCCAATTAACCCTAATGACCATGGATCTTTTGTTAAGGAATAGACTTGCCACTCAATTATGATAAATTGCATAGACCAGCCAAAAACCAGCGCAAACCTTAATATTAAAAAAATATTGAATTCCCTATACCGCAATGCTGCGTATGGATCTTTTTTAGCCATTGGTTATGCTTTAATATCTCTCAATTTTAATTGTAAACTCGTATTGCCCTGCCAATGATTCTCATCAATAGAATATACTGCATCAAAATGCTTATTATCTGTAATCAAATCACATTTATCACCTAAGTTAAAACCAATACAAACTACTTTCTCTTTGCCCTGAATAGCTGTTATTCGCAAATGTTTATCATCTTCTCCAACACACTTACCATAACCGGTGTCTCTTAACTTTTCGGTCATAAAAATTGGTGTCATATTTCCTGGACCAAATGGTGCAAATTGGCTAATGATTCTATAAAACTTCGGAGTAATATCTTTTAAATCGATTTGCATATCCACTCGTATTTCTGGAGTGAGCAAACTTCTATCAATTGTTTTCGTAACCTCGTCTTCAAAGGCTTGTTTAAACGCTTCGTAATTTTCTTCTTTAAGCGTTAATCCTGCTGCGTATTTATGTCCGCCAAATTGCTCAATATGCTCTGAGCAAGCTTCTAATGCATTATACACATCAAATCCTTTTACAGATCTCGCAGATGCTGCTAACCTATCACCGCTTTTTGTAAATACGAGCGTTGGTCTGTAATAGGTTTCGGTTAATCTTGAAGCCACAATGCCAATTACTCCTTTGTGCCAATTTTCATGATAAACTACAGATGTTAATCTATCTTTTTCATTGTTTTCCTCAATTTGAACGAGAGCTTCTTCAGTTATTCTTCTATCTGCTTCTCGCCTATCTAAATTAAACTCATTGATTTCTTTGGCGTATTCTTTGGCGAGTTCTTCATTGGTTTCTGTCAATAATGTTACTGCATAATTTCCATGCTTCATTCTGCCTGCAGCATTAATTCTTGGAGCCACAATAAAAACAACATCGGTAATAGTAAGTTCTTCTTTTTTAACTTGTTCTATAATGGCTTTTATTCCTGGTCGTGGTTGTGTGTTTATAATTTGTAAACCGAAATAGGCCAACGCACGATTTTCGCCAACAATGGGTACAATATCTGCTCCAATAGCTGTGGCTACCAAATCGAGGTATTCTCCTAAATCTTCAATAGTTTTATTATCTTTTGATGCTAAAGCTTGAACGAGTTTAAATCCAACTCCGCAACCACACAGTTCTTTAAACGGATAGTCACAATCGTCTCGTTTTGGATCTAATACAGCAACCGCTTTTGGCAATTCACTTCCTGGTCTATGATGGTCACAGATGATGAAATCAATGCCTTTTTCCGAAGCATAATTTATTTTTTCAATCGCTTTTACACCACAATCTAATGCTATTATTAACGAAAACTCGTTGTCTTGGGCAAAGTCGATGCCTTTGTATGAAATCCCGTAACCTTCATCGTAGCGATCTGGAATGTAGGTTGCAATCCTATGTGATTTTGTTTTCAAATACGACGACATCAATGCTACAGAGGTCGTGCCATCTACATCGTAATCTCCAAAGACTAAAATATTTTCATTGTTATGTAGTGCATCTTCAATTCTTGCGACTGCTTTATCCATGTCTTTCATTAAAAAAGGATCATGCAAATCCTCAAAACTTGGTCTAAAAAAACGCTTGGCTTCTTCGTAAGTTTCAATTCCTCTTTGAACGAGTAAAGTTGCAACAGATTCATCTACCTGAAGCGACTTTTGCAAATCTTCAACAGTTTTAGAATCTGGTTTTGGCTTTAACGTCCAACGCATAGTTTTGTAGAGAATTTTAATTATTGAAACAACACATATCTTGGTGGCACAAGTCCGTTAAGTCTCATGTAAACTAACATTTGCCCTCTGTGATGTGTAATATGATCTGCAAGTAATAAGAAAATTTGTCGTTTTGTTCTGTTTAATCCAAAATAATCCAGCTCGTCGCCCAATTGTTTTGGATCAAATTCTTTAAGAAGCTGTATTGCAGATTCAAATGTGTCATTGATGGTTACAATCATTTCTTTTTTAGACTTTTTATCAGTCTTAAATACAGTATCGGTTTTCCAATCTCGAGCCTCTCTTCCTCCTAATAAGGATTGACTATGCCAATCTACAGCGTATCCAATATGCAATAGATTTTCAGCAAATGTCAATGATTCTTGAGAAGCTTTAAAGTTATATTTATCCTCTGGCATTGTTTCGGCAACAAGAATTAAATACTTGCGTGAATTCTCAAATCGTTCTAAAAAGTCTTTAATAAAAGGATCTTCTTGAGCCATTATTGACGATGAAAACAAACCAAAAAACAAGAAACCTGTAAGAACAAATAATTGTTTCATAATAGGTATTAATTATGATAATGAATAGATGTTTTTACTTCGGAAAACCTTCGGAACATTTCCATAACACCACAATATGTATCAATAGACATATGAACTGCTTTTTCAATCTTTTTCTGGTCTAGCTCATTTCCGTAGAAATGATATTCTACTGAAACGGTATGGTAATATTTTGGATGTTCGTCGGTCAATTCGCCATAGGTATCAATCCTAAAATCGGAAAATGGCACCTTCATTTTCTTAAGAATCGAAACCACATCCAATCCAGAACATCCTGCCAAAGAAGACAACATCATTGCTTTTGGTCTTAAACCAGAATTGTGACCTCCATGCTCTTGTGAGGTGTCCATAGTTAGTAGATGACCACTAGGATTATCAGACTCAAACTGTAAATTTCCTTTCCAATGAGTGACGACTTTATGAGACATATCTAAAGAATTTTTCGTTTATTGTTAACTCAAAAATACTACTAAAAAAAACAAAATATGGCATTAGTTACTCCTTTATCTGCGGAACATGATCCCGAAACAAAAGAACTTGCAACCTTTTTTAATGAGACGCTTGGGTTTTGTCCAAATTCGGTATTAACAATGCAACGTCGTCCTGCCATTTCAAAGGCGTTTATAAATTTAAACAAAGCTGTAATGGCTAATGAGGGTCGTGTGACTTCTGCTTTAAAACGAATGATTGCGTGGGTTTCTAGTAACGCTACAGGTTGTCGTTATTGCCAAGCTCACGCTATTCGTGCTGCAGAACGTTATGGTGCAGAGCAAGAGCAATTAGATAATATTTGGGATTACAGAACACACAGTGCATTTAGCGAAGCAGAGCGTGCTGCACTAGATTTTAGTCTCGCTGCTTCTCAAGTACCAAATGCTGTAAATGCAGATATTAAAGAGCGTTTATACAAACATTGGAATGAAGGAGAAATCGTAGAAATGCTTGGAGTTATTTCATTGTTTGGTTATCTCAACCGTTGGAATGATTCTATGGGAACAGACATTGAAGAGGGAGCGGTAGAAACCGGAAACCAATATTTGGGCAAGCATGGTTTTGAGGTTGGTAAGCATGATGGATCTAAATATTAATTATGGAAGATTCTTATTGTCCTAATTGCCAAGAATTAATTTCAAAAATAGAATTTGAATGCTCTAACTGTGGGTTTCCAATATCTGGAACTGAAAAAGAAAAATCAATTTTTATTGGAAAACAAATTGCAAATAAATCTAAAATTGGTAACGCTAAAGCGTCTCAGAATAAAGTAAGACTTATTCTTTATATCATAGGAGGATTTCAGGTTTTTAATGGAGTTCTTGCTATTTATCAAGGTTTTGAAATGGTTGATTATATGTTCTACTTCATCTTGGGATTACTATTTATAATTTTTGGGTTTCTCTCACCTAAACAACCATTAGTTTTTATATCACTGGCACTAGCACTTTTATTGGCGTATTATGTATTTCTCTACACCATTGACCCTCAACTAATATTTCAAGGCATTGTTTGGAGACTAGTGGGAATTGCATTTTTAATTTATGGGTTGGTAAACTCTTTTGAAGAACGCAAACTTAAAAAGGGAAATAAATTTTTGAATAAGAGCTAATAAATATGTTTCGAAATTTGAATCAACCTCTTCTTTCCATACTTCGGAAAATAGAGGTTTTTTATACTTCCCTAATTAAAAACACCTGTTCACTCATTACTGGTTTTTAAAATCGTAATGCTATTATAGATTTGAGTCATCAAACCACCACACTATGACTCGATTTCTACTTTTTATCTTCTTAATCTCTTCAATAGCATATTCACAAGAAGGCATTGTCTCCGGAACATTAAAATCACAAACAGACGGGTTGCCATTACCAGGCGTGAGCGTCATTGTAAAAGGCACAACAAGAGGCGTGCAAACCGATTTTGATGGTTATTACCGTATCAAATGTTGGGTTGGCGAAACGCTTATTTACAGTTTTGTAGGGATGAAATCTCGTGAGGTGAGAGTGACGCCTCAGTTATTTAAAAGTCAAACACATGACGCGATTATAGAGGAAATCCCTGTTAAACCCATCGAAAGCGATGCGTATAAAAAAGCCATAAAAGACAAGACAAGTGCTAAACTATTGATTCCCGATTTACAACAAACCAATCGTACCTACAATAAACTAAATGATTATCAGTACCAAAAAATTAAACATATTGACGTAAAAAACAAAACCGTAAACTTTACCTATTTTGATCCCAGTATTTTTTATGAAGTTGGCTTTAATAGTATTTTTGGAGTTCAGTATTTTAAGGATAGAAATCTTCCAAAGCTCCAATCTACCTATGCGCAAGGTGTATCTCAAAATGGGGAACTCACATTTCAAGGTGCAGATACTGGGAATCCGTTTTCATACGGACCAAAAATTAGCAATTTAGAATTTGATGGCAGTAATTACGAATATGATCTAAACGGTCAATTAGTTGCGTTGGGAGCAGGTAATGGCAATTTGGCAAATCGTTATGATAATTCGGTTTTAGACACTTCTATTAAAACGTCAAACCATTTGTTTTTTAATATGTCTTCAGAAAAAAGCCTCATCGAACTGAATTACATAAATACAACACTAAAAGATGTTTTTAACAGGGAACAAAGCCAAGGAAATGATTTAAGTTTCTCATTTAAAAGAAAAGGTAAAAGCATCAATAATCTTAACTGGATGGCTTTTGTAAAGTATGGCGATTTTGAAAACAACCAACCCAATATCAACGGATTCATAAATAACGTTTTGCTCAATACTTGGGCAACACCTCCAACGTTTAGCAATAATCAAGGTACTGTTCTTCAAGATTTCTCTCCTCGTCGCTTTAATGCAAATTTTAATAATCCCAATTGGCTACTTGGCAATAATCAAAACAGCGATACCAATCAATTCTTTATTGCAACCCTTCAAAATGACATAGATCTTTCAGAGAAAATAAACATTGAAAGCAACCTGAGTTATACTCAAAATAAAAACACCCAGAATTTCGGTTTAATAGCAACTACTGCTGGATTTGAAGATGGTTATCTAACTTCAAAATCTATAAAAAATGATGATTTCAATGCTTTATTAAAATTTCATTTTAAAAGCAGGAGATACAATCCGTCCATTGAGGCTGTCTCGCAATTTGATTTTTCTTCGGAAAAAATGAACTACGCATTCAATGAGGCTTCTGGTTTTGCGCCATTTTCATTTCAAAATCCAACTACAGAAAACTCCAACACTACAACACTTACAAGATCGAGTCTAAGATTGCTGAATTCTTGGGCAAAGGATTTTAAAAAAGAACATATTAAAATTACTCTTGCCAATAATTCATACCTCTCCTCCATTCAAAATAACAAGTGGTTTTTGCCATATCTTGAATTAGAAATTGATGTGGAAGAACTTTTAAATATTAATTTTCTTGATCTTTTCAGCTTAACTGCGACAACATCTTACGATGTGAAAGAACCCCAACTATTCTATAACAATACAAGTCATAACAGTCTTTTATTTACTCCAGAGCAAAGTCTTTCTTACACCACAAATAATGATCTTTTTTTAAGTAATACGCTTCAATTAGAAGAAAAACGCCACTTTGAATTAGGTGCAACATTAGACTATTATTTATTTGATACATCTTTTGAATTTACTGCTTCATATTACAATTCTGAAACCAAAGGTTCTGTCTTTCCTGTTTTGGAAAATAACACGTTTTCACTTCAAAACACCGCAAATATTAGCAACAGTGGCTTTGAATTAAATCTAAATACAAACGTCTATTTAGATTATCAATTTTACTATTCACCAAGTATTGTATTCTCCACATACAAAACCAAAGTTCTTAAACTATACAATGATGCTGAAATAATCCCAATCGCTGGATTTTCTTCAGTATCAAAAAACCTAATTGCTGGAGAACAGGCAGGTGTTATTGTTGGATCTGCATATGAAAGAGATGCACAAAATAATATGATTATCGATGATGATGGATTTCCAATAGTGGCTTCCGAAGAAAAAATAATAGGCAATCCTATTCCAGATTTCAATTTGGGTTTTGAAAACAACCTTAAGTTTAAAGACTTTAATCTCAATTTTGTTTTCGACTTTCAAAAAGGTGGTGATGTTTGGAACGGAACACAAAATACACTCAATTATCTGGGCACCTCACAACAATCGGCAAACGAGAGAACCATCACAGATTTCATTTTTGCAGGTGTCAATCAAGACGGTTCCCAAAACACAATTCCTGTTGATTTCTACAACCCTGAAAACGATATTTCACAAAACAGATTTGTGCGCTACGGATTTTCGGGAGTTGACGAAGATTCTATTGAGGATGGGAGTTATATCAATCTAAAATCAATAGCACTATCCTATAAAATCAACAGAAAAAACGACCATAAGTTTTTTAGGGAAATTGATGTTACTCTCTACGCCAATAACCTCATCACCTGGACTGCTTTTGAAGGCGCATCGCCTTATAGAAACCTCTATGATTCTCCATCTGGTCAATCTTTAAACTTTTTTAATATGCCAATTACAAGTGAAGTTGGTTTTAAACTCAACATTAAAATATAACGTTATGAATACTATAAAAAACAAACTCAAATTGTTGCTTTTTGCAATAGTTACCACCTTGTCTTTTACTGCTTTTAAAGCTTACAAAAAGACGATGGCTCCAGTCGAAAAAATCTATACACAAACCGATAGACCTTTTTATTTTCCTGGCGAAACGATTTGGTTCAAGTCGTATTTGGTAAATCAAGATCACACGATTTCTAATATTAGTGATGTGGTGCATGCACAGCTCATTTCTCCAAGAGGCACAGTGGTCAACTCACTTAAACTTGCTGCAAAAGACGGTTACGTGTATGGCGATTTTTATGTGGATTCTAATTGGGTTGGTGGCATATACACACTAAAAGTGTTTACAAATTGGATGCGAAATTTTGGAGAAGACTCCTTTTTTACAAAACAAATAACTGTACAAAAAGTCGTAAAACCCAACTTGCTATTAAAATTAGAATTTGAAAAAGAAGGCTACGGAAAAAGCTCTGATGTCATCGCCAATTTCGAAGCTAAAGATTTAAACAATAATCTGTTAACAGAAAAAGAAATCACTTTTGAAGTCACCATCAAAGGAGAACATTTATTGACTCAAACCATTAAAACCGATGCCTACGGAAAAGCAAAACCTACATTTACTTTACCCAATGATTTAGAATCTACAGATGTGGTGCTCAATGTGCTGATACCGCACAATGGCAGTACAGAAGCTATTTCACGTGCAGTACCTATAGTTTTAGATACTATCGATCTTCAGTTTTTTGCAGAGAGCGGACAACTCATCGCTGGCACAGAAAACACAATAGCCTTTAAAGCCATCAATGAGTTTGCAAAACCAGTTGATGTGAGTGGCGATATCGTAAATGGAAAAGGTCAAATCGTTGCTAATTTTTCCAGTTTTCACGACGGGATGGGAAGTGTTACGATTTCCGCAGAAAAAGGAGAACAGTATGTCGCCAAATTGAAAACACCATTCGTTTCTACTAGAATTGTAAGATTGCCACAAGTTGAAAATAAAGGCACACGGTTTACTGTAAAAACCCAAAATTCTAAAGCAGAACTCAAGCTTTTTTCTTCGGAAAATGAGCCTTTACTTTTAGAAGTATCAAATGCAACAGCTGTCTTATTTCAAAAGAAAGTGACACCAAATAGAAAGCCAATTAGTATAGATACTGAAGATTTTCCGATGGGGATTTCCACCTTCAGTATTAAAAATTCAAAAGGAAACATCGTTGCAGAACGGTTGGTTTTTATCAATGCTAACAAAGAATTGTGTATTGATATCGAGATGGAAAAAACCGTTTACCAAACTCGTGAAAAAGTAAATTTGACCATAACTACCAGCGATTCTAACGGAAACCCCATACCGTCAAATCTGTCAATTTCGGTTGCAGACAATAAATTATTGTCCTTCGCAGATGACAAACAAGATCATATTTTATCTTACTTATTATTGTCTTCAGAATTAAAAGGAAAAATCCATGAACCGAGTTTTTATTTTAATCCAAATGAAGAAAAATCTACAGAGGCTTTGGATTATCTTATGCTCACCCATGGTTGGAGAAATCACAGAGATGAAGCAAAAGCTAACATTGAAACGACCTCTTTTTTACCAGAGCAACATGCCACACAATCTGGTTTTATTGTAGATAAAAAAGGAAATCCTACTACTGCACATTTACTTTTATTGGATCAATTTGGCAATAAAATACTGGTTTTTGACACAAAGGATGATGGCTCATATTCCTTCAAACTTGGCGATAATCGTTCTCTGGTTTTATTGGCTTACCGCGATGACAAAACACCGGTAACCATCAAAAAATTTGAACTCAACAGAAATCAAATTGCTAATCAAAAATTGGTTGAAAATGAAATGAACACCAAAAAAGTTGAGACCTTTAAAACTAAAGACAAATCCCCTAGGGCAATTACAAATGAGCAGCAAGCAGTGGCGTCAATCGCTATGGATGAAGATCAATCGGCTTTAGATGAAGTTGTCATAACAGGTTACGCTGGAGCAACCAACAGCAGTAAAATCACAAGTGCTGTAGCAACAGTTAGTAGTGAAAGTATTATTTCTGTTCCAACAAATTCTATTGACCAGTTATTGCAAGGTCAGGCAGCAGGTGTAAATGTATCTACTGGCTCTGGGCAACCTGGACAGAGTGCGACGATTCTTATTAGAGGTAGAAATAGTCTTTCTGGTGATGTTGAGCCCTTGTTTATTGTTGATGGTGTTCCTGTTGATCAAAGTAATTTTAGAAACTTGAGTTCTTCAAATATCAAATCCATGACTGTTCTCAAAGATGCAGCTGCCACAGCAGTTTATGGTAATCGAGCTGCTGGAGGTGTTATTGTTATCTCAACAAACAATGGTTATTATATTAATAACTACGGGAAGAAAAAACTCAATAACAGAAAATACAAGAACTATGCTGTTGAACAATTCACTTTTTACAAACCTATCGGAATTGATCAACCCAAACAGTTTTATATCCCAAAATATGAATCTAAAGATGTACCTGAGGAGCGAACAGATTTTAGAGAAACCATCTATTGGAACCCTGTTGTTCAAACCGATGAAAATGGAAAAGCAGAATTAGAATTTTACAACAGTGATGCCATCACCTCTTTTAAAATTACTGCGGAAGGTATAAGCTATAACGGGAAACTTGGCAGAATAGAAAAGACCTACGCTACCAAAAAATTATTGAATGTAGATTTCAAGGCACCAAACTATATGGCTCTTGAAGATGAAGTCATTTTACCAATAACAATCATAAATAACACAGAAAACCCTATCGAAGCAGATTTGAATATCTCGTTACCAGAACATTTAAAATTTGCTAACGATTATGAAAAGAAAGTAAGCATTGCTGCTAATAGTTCCGTATTGAAAAATGTTGCTGTGATCCCAGTTAAAACGGTTAAAAATACCACGATATATATTTCAGTAAAATCAAAAAAGCACAGTGATATTGTCAAAAAAGAAGTCACAATTTTGAGTCCGTATTTTCCAACAGCAACATCAATTTCTGGATCAAGCTCAAAAGCTTTTAAGTTTGATATTAACAGTGTTGTACCTGGAAGTCTTCAAGCAGAATTCAATTTATACACAGATGTTATTGGCGATGTGATGGATGGAATTGATGCACTTATTAGAGAACCTTACGGTTGTTTTGAGCAAACCTCATCGTCAACCTACCCAAATATTATGGTGCTTCAATATCTTAAAGAATCTGGAAAAAGCAATCAAGAAATTGAAGCTAAGGCATTAGATTTTATTGAAAGAGGGTATAAAAGACTTATTAGTTTTGAAACCAGAGAAAATGGATTTGAATGGTTTGGAAAAACGC
This sequence comes from Psychroserpens sp. Hel_I_66, assembly GCF_000799465.1. Taxonomy (NCBI): domain Bacteria; kingdom Pseudomonadati; phylum Bacteroidota; class Flavobacteriia; order Flavobacteriales; family Flavobacteriaceae; genus Psychroserpens; species Psychroserpens sp. Hel_I_66. Next base: position 2,827,932 of record NZ_JUGU01000001.1, read on the forward strand.
CTCCTCACGAAACCTTAACTGCTTATGGCGTTTTGGAATTTACAGAAATGAAATCTGTTTTTGATGGCGTCGATCAAAAAATGATCGATAGAACCGTGAAGTGGCTCATGAGCAGAAAAGATGGAAATGGTGGTTTCAAAAAAAGCGAAAAAGGCTATGATAGTTTTAGAAGTTCTACCATTGATGTTGCCAACGCTTATATCGTGTATGCGATTTCCGAATCTGGAGTTGATGCCAACGTTAGTTTTGAGTACCAAACTGCTTTTAAAGATGCTTTAAAAAGTAAGGATACCTATAAAATGGCCATGATGGCATTGGCAAGTTATAATTTAGAAGAGACCGAAAATGCAGCAGTATTACTTTCTGAAATTAAAAAGAATATCTCTACATATGATTTCGACAAATTACCAGTTGAAGAAACCATCACAAAATCTTACGGAAATGCTAAAAACTTAGAAACTACAGCGTTTACATTACTAGCATTGATGCGAGAAAAAAATCCAGATGACGCTCTTATTGCAAAAGGCATTGAGTATTTAGTAGGCCAAAGACAACATAATAGATTTGGCTCTACACAATCTACAGCAATGGCTTTAAAGGCTTTGATTACTTATACAAAGCAACAGAAACAAAAGGTGATCAATGAAAATGATTCCGTAGAAATCGTAATTAACGGGAAGTCATTAAATTCAAAATTACAAATCAGTGCTAATGGTAAAATTACTGTTGACGGTTTGGGTGCATATTTAAAACAAGGCAAGCAAAACGTTGTGGTTAGATTTAATAATGAAAAATCAACGTTTCCTTATACTATGGCGATTGGTTGGGACAGTTATGTGCCCGATTCTTCGACCACTCCATTTCTGGATTTAAAAACCAGTGTTGCAAATCAATCATTTAATGTTGGTGATAATGTGAGTATGACGATTGATGTCAAAAATTTAAAAAACGAATCGTTGGGAATGGTGACTTCAATAATTGGGTTGCCATCTGGAACGACCGCACAACCATGGCAATTAAAAGCTATTTTGGAAGAAGAGAAAGTAGCGTATTACGAGATTTTTGATAATTATCTGGTTTTTTATTGGCGATCATTTAACCCGAAAGAAATTAAGACAATTCGATTAGATCTTAAAGCTGATATCGCTGGAAAGTACCAAGCTCCTGCCAGCACTGTTTACCCCTATTACGGTGATGAATTCAAAACATGGATCAAAGGAAATACCGTTGAAATTTTAAATTAATGGTTGGTTGATTTTAATTGTTGTTTGAGAACCTCTTCAGAAATGGAGAGGTTTTTTAAATAACAGTATTCACTTTCATTTTCAACTCTCCCAAAACCTCCTCCTCAAACCAGGGATTCTTAGTCAGCCAAAACCGATTTCTAGGACTTGGATGCGGTAATGGGAAATATTTAGGCAAATAAGATTCATAATTAGCAACCGTTTCGGTTAATGTGCGTTTTGCCTCTTTTTTTAAGTATTGTTTTTGGGCATATGCTCCAATTAGAATTATCAATTCCACGCTTTTAAGTTCTTTCCAAAGTAAATCGTGCCAAGTCGGAGCACATTCTGGTCTTGGTGGTAAATCTCCACCTTTTCCTTTTCCGGGATAACAGAAACCCATGGGCATAATGGCGAAATTATTGGGATTATAAAAGGTGTCTTCATCTACTCCCAACCAATCCCTTAGTCGCTTACCGCTGGCATCGTCCCATGCCATTCCTTTTTGGTGGGCTACTCTTCCTGGAGCTTGACTTAGCAAAACAATTTTTGAATCTTTATGTGCTTCTACAATAGGTTTTGCACCTAAAGGTAAATGTGGTTCACAAATGCTGCACTGTCTAATATCGTGGAGTAAATCCTGCATGTTAATCGTCGTTTTTCAACATGCTCTTTAAGTCATTGGTGTATGATGGATACGTGAAAATCATTTTTTTAAAAGCATCAACCGTCATATTATTATTCATTGCAGTGGCAAGGATATTTATCGTTTCATTGGCTTGAGAACTTAACAAATGTGCACCCACAATTTCATTGGTACGCTCGTTGGCTATAATTTTAAAAGCATAGGCATCTGCATTTTCCTTTTCAGCATTGTACCAGTTTGAAGCGTCACCTTTAAAAATCTTTATGTTTTTGTATCGGTTTTTAGCCTCTTCTTCAGAGTAACCAACCATTGATAAATTAGGGTGAGTAAATACAATAGAAGGCACTAGAGGATCTTCAAATTTTTTCTTGTTTCCGAAGCAAATATTAAGACCAACAATATAACCTTGCAATCCAGAAAGTGGCGTCAATGGCAGTGATTTGCTAGAAACATCACCGCAGGCATATACGTTTTCATTGCTCGTGCTCTGTAAAAAATCGTTGACCTTAACTCCGCCTCCATCTGCGGTAACATTCGCTTTTTCTAAGTCTAATAAATCAATAGCAGGCACGCGACCAGATGTATTAATCACCATTCTCGATTTAATGGTTTTAGTTTTACCCTTGTGTTTATAAGTGATACGACGGTTTTTCTTTAATTTTTTTACTGAAATCGTCTCGGCATTAAACTTGAATTTTACACCATTTTGCTTTAGGCTTTTTACAACTTTTTCCACCAAAAACGAATCAAACTGAGATAGAGCCTCAGCTCCAACTTCTAATATCGTGACCTTGCAGCCCATTGTGGACAGCATGTAAGCAAACTCCATCCCAACATATCCCGAACCTATAAACGTTGCAGATTTTGGGATTTTTTTCAAGTTCAAAATATCATCACTTGTCTTTAAAAACTCTGCACCTTCAAATTCTAAGGTTCGGGGCACATAACCTGTAGCGATGACAAATTTATCTGCGGAAATTTTCTTGCCCTCAACCATAATCTCTGTTTCACTAATAAATTTTGGAGATTGATGGTAAAGATCAATTCCTAATTCTGAAAGATTCTTCTCAGTAGATTTTGGAACTGGATTTGTAAATGAAGATTTGAATTTTTGCACCGCTTTCCACTTAATCTTTGGAACTTTCTTAACCCCTAAATCCTTAAGTTGTTTGGTGTGCTGCAAAAGATCTGCAAATTGCATCATTATTTTTTTGGGATCGCAACCTCGTATTGCACAGGTACCTCCAAATTCTCTTTTATCTGTAATCGCAACTTTTAAACCTTTTTCAATACAGGCTTTTGCAACAGTTTGTCCAGCAATACCACTTCCAATAACAAATACATCGTAATGTGTCGTTTCCATAATTTTATTTAAGAATAGAAAATTACTCAAATTGACACTAGTATGATACTTTTAAAAAGTTAAAAGTTAGCTCAAACACTATTATTTCTTACCTCCAACAATAACTACAATCTCACCTTTTGGTGGTTTATTGGTGTAATGTTCTAATACTTGTTTTGCAGTTCCTCTTATGGTTTCTTCGTATAGCTTAGTAAGTTCTCGCGATACCGATACTGGACGTTCCTCCCCAAAATACTCACAAAAATGAGTAAGTGTCTTTATTAACTTATGAGGACTTTCATAAAAAATAATAGTTCTTGTTTCTTCGGAAAGCAGCAATAAACGAGTCTGTCTTCCTTTTTTTACCGGAAGAAATCCCTCAAACACAAACTTATCATTTGGCAATCCAGAATTTACCAGTGCAGGAACAAAAGCTGTAGCTCCAGGCAAACAATCTACTTCAATATCATGTTCTACACAGGCTCGAGTCAACAAAAATCCAGGATCGGAAATGGCAGGAGTTCCTGCATCACTTATGAGTGCGATGGACATTCCGCTTTTTATTTTTTGAACCAAATTATCGACCATTTTATGCTCATTGTGCATGTGGTGGCTTTGCATTTGTGTTCCAATTTCGTAATGTTTCAATAATTTTCCGGAGGTGCGAGTATCTTCGGCTAAAATCAAATCGACGTCCTTTAACACTTCAACAGCACGAAATGTCATGTCTTTTAAATTTCCGATAGGTGTCGGAACTATATATAGTTTGCTCATTTTTAAGAAATTTCATTTCAAATTTACAATGTTTTCGTATATTTTGACGCAACCAATAACAATATCTGGCATCTTGTAAAAAACTAAACCACTATGAATGTAAAATTAGTCCGCTTTCTATTTTTCTTCATTCTTTGTTTCCAAATACAGGCACAATCTACAGATGTATCAATTGTGGCACAAGCACAAAGCCTAGGTGGGACGGATGTTTCTCAAGTAGAGATTTTTGAGGATTTTCAATATATAGTGACCATCATTAATTCTGGTAATGCGGTTAACAATGCCACATTTCAAATCACAATGGATGAAGATTTACAAAACCTTGCCTTAACGAGTATCACATCACAAAATAATATAGGTGGAGCCTCTGATGCTGGCGGTTTTAATTTGTCTGCATCTAATGTTTTAACGGGTTCGGTCAACAGTTTACCCTCAGACTCAAGTGTAGAAATTAAGATTGAAGTCACTGCACCTTCAACCGTTGGTGGTATTGCAATAAATGCGATTATCTCTCCACCTGACGGAACTACAGACACGAACACAAGTAATAACCAATCCCTAATTTCAATTGATGTTATTGATGTTGATATCAACTTTTCGGTCACCCATTCGCAAATTTCACCTGCAGCTGGTACACCAATTCCTTCTTGGAATTCTCCCGTTACTTACAGATTTACAATAACCAATAATAGTGAGATTGATTTTCCTGTGGAATTCATGAAAACCAAATTGAACTTATTAACGTCTCTAAATTTTGGTCGACCAAATGTTCAACTAATTTCAGTAGAATGCATTGAAGCAACTAACGGTACAGAATGTCCAAATGTTGATGGCATTTCTGGTTCACCTGTATTGGTTAGCGCAACTGTAGATATATTCAATTTTACAACACCTCATGTGTATACTGCTGGTGGAGCTGTAACCTATGAAATCGTTTATCAATATTTAGATCCTTCCTGTGCTATAGAATTAAATCCAATAAATGTACAAAGCAGAGTAGAGATAGGGATAAATCATATTAACTCTGGAAATAGTCTTTCAAGTCCAATCGTTACTAATCTTTTAGAATCTGAACTTTGCCAAACTACAGACATTTGTATTGACACCATTCAAATTGATCCCGATCCAACTATAATTGTGGATTGGAACCAAGAGGTAACATTTGAGACTACAGTATGTAATAATGGACCTTTAGACGCAAATATTGCTTTCTTTCTTCAAAATTTAGCTCCATCCATTGAGTGGGAAATCCTTAGTGCTGAATGTATTGGAACAACGGGAACCATTTTATGTGACGATGTAAATATTACCATTAATGATATTTTTTGGGTAAGTGATGCATTTGTAATGCCTGTTGACGCGACGGTAACAATTAGAACTATAGCCAGATTTCTTGAACCCGAATGTTCTATAAATACAGATAATAATCAAGCACTTATTAGAAGTGGCACAAATGTTTTGGAGGCAGATATTCTAGACTCCAATTTAGCAAATAGTGCACAAAATGATTATGTGTTATTACCACCAACCTCTGCATGTGAAGTTGTGAATTTAAATGTCACAAAAACACAAATTAGTCCAGAACTACCTAATGGTGGCTCAGAAGATAATCCAACTCAATTGGGGGAAATTACTTATGAAATTACTGTAACCAATCCAAGTGAAGTAGATACGTTTATTGAACTTCAAGAATATATTCCAGGTCCTGGACTAATCCCATTTACAGGCACATTAGTCTCTGTAAACTGTGTTTCAACAACAGGATCTGCCAATTGTCTTGAAATTCAAAATACCAATATAGGTATTGAATTTGATGGCGTGCCCCAAAGCGGAGAACCCGATATTTTTTGGGAAATTTTACCTGAAGATAATTGGAGTTTGCCAGCAATGAGCTCTGTTACTTTTCAACTAACAGTATTGTGGGATACTGATTGCTCTGTTGACGCTATCCCTGTTTTTAATGCAGTAAGTGTTGGAAATGCCAACAGTAATACAGATAATAATTTTAATGATAATTTGGCACAAGTTGCCACTTTTTTTGCGCCATGTGTGGATTTGGTTGTTCAAACATTTCCTGAATTTACGCAAGTTAATGTCAACCAAGATTTTGACTGGATTATTGATATCACCAACAGTGAAACAAGCTCAAATGCCATTAATATTGATTTTGAAAATACTGTAAACGACGTATTTACGATTAATGGAACTCCAACTTGTGAAGTCACCAATGGGAGCGCAACCTGCATTACCAATCTTGATATTGTTTCAAATGTAGTTACGGGAACAATTGATAACATGGAAGCTGCCTCAACCATTAGAATTAGAATTCCCGTAACTGCACCTAGTTTTGGAGGTGCCTATAACAATATTGCTGTTGCAACACCCAATGAAAATGATAATAGGGAAATATCTCCCGAGACCAATACCTCTATTAGTAATGTGCAAATCGTGGCTCCAATTCTATCTAAAAGCTATGATCCAACAACAATTACAATAGGCGAGCAAAGTACGTTAACCTTTACAATTCAAAATTTACCAAATAGTCCATCTCAAAATAATATTTCGTTTACAGATATTTTTCCTTCGGAAATATCGCTGGTATCACCACCAGAATGGGTTGAACAAAATGGCTGTAGTACAACCTTTTTAGGAAATGCTGGAGATAATTTTGTTGGTGTTGACAATTTGGTGCTTCCCGAAGGTGTGTCTTTTTGTTCTTTTAGTGTAGTAGTCACCTCAAATACTCCCGGAGTTTACCTCAACGATACCACAAATTTTGATGCACAAAACAATATTGATACTTCACAAACAAATGCAACACTTACCGTTTTAGATGATCCTTCAAATGTGGATATTGAGGTTTTAAAAACCGTGAATCCTCAAGAAGTCTCTATTGGAGAACAGGTTACTTTTCAAATTACAATCTCAAATTTGGGAACCACTCAGGCCACTAGTATTGAAATACTAGACGAGTTTCCTAATGGTATGAACTTTATTTCTGCAACAACAACTGAAGGTTTTTTTGACGATACGAACTTTATTTGGTCTGTAGAAACCTTAGATCCAAATCAATCTGCAACGTTAACTATAGTTGCCCAAATTATATCTGGAAATGAGTTGGTGAATGTCGCTTTACTTAATCAAGTAAATGAACCAGATAGGGACGATACTAATAATATGGATAGCGCAGAAGTTTTTGTAGATGTATGCCTCTTTATCCCTGATGGTCTTTCGCCTAATGGAGATGGTTTAAATGACACATTTTTTATAGAATGCATAGATGAGTATGTTGATAATCTTATAAAAATCTATAACAGATATGGTACCCAAATTTATGAGCGACGTAATTATGAAAATGATTGGGACGGAAGACCAAATATTGGTTTGCCTGAAATTTCAACGATACTTCCTGTGGGTAATTACTTTTATATTTTAGATTTAAACAATGGACAAAAACCAATTTTTGGTTGGGTGTACTTGAATTATTGAGTATTCAATTTTCCGAAGAAAAGAATATTTTAAAACTAATTGAATTTACGCTCTATAATGTCTAAAAAGCGTTCTTCAAATTCTTCTTTACCTATCCAATTATTATAATCTGGCTTTACCACATCTGTGATAAGATGTGAAGCTTCTTTATAAGAACTCGTCGTATTTAATTGAGATAAAACACGTTCATACTCCTCAATTCTACCATTGAATAAATGTTTTATAAATGCCAACTTATCATTGAGACCTATGTTAAGACCGCCATTTTTAAGTTTATCATTTAAAGATTTTCTAAAATTTTCATTGGCTTGATCAACAGGTTCAAAAATTGGGATATCCTCAAAACCTGCAGTAATATCTTCGAGATGATTTTTAGAAACCTCTTTTTTGGTCACTGCAATTTCTACCATGTCATCAACTTGTTGTGATTCTTGAGGCATTTGGGCAACCATATCTTTTATTTTCTCCATTACTGGTTCGTAAATATGGTCATCCTCCTTTTCATCTAGATCTACATAAATCCTATCATTGACTTCTAAATTATCACTAACCTTATTATTAAAAGCGGTATCTAACATGTCAAAAAATGACGAGTCATTTCCTATAGTTGGTAGATCACCTTCAAAATTATCATTAGCAAATTTTAGTACAGACAGTTTTTCATATAATTCACGAGCTTCGGCATGCAATTTTACCACATCTTCTTTGCCTTTGAGTTTTAAAATTCTATGTGCAATGCTTATCAAATCTGCCTCCAACTTCTTCTTCATAACTTTTATTTTTTATTGCTTATTAGGTTTTTGTTTTTTAATAAATTTACGTCACCTTTATACAAAACGAACTTTTGGTTTGTTTTAGTGTTAAAATTACAAAATGTTTCTCGAAAATACAGTAAATCATAAAGAACAATTTGGATGGATTGAAGTCATTTGTGGCTCAATGTTTTCTGGCAAAACCGAAGAATTGATTCGTAGGCTCAAACGCGCTAAATTTGCAAGGCAAAAAGTAGAAATCTTTAAGCCTGCTGTTGATGTTCGCTATGATGAAGATATGGTGGTGTCACATGATGCAAATGAAATTAGATCAACACCAGTTCCAGCAGCTGCAAATATTCCAATATTGGCAGATGGTTGTGATGTTGTTGGTATTGATGAAGCTCAATTTTTTGATGATGAAATTGTTAGGGTTTGTAATGACTTAGCCAATAAAGGTATTAGAGTAATAGTCGCTGGTTTAGATATGGATTTTAAAGGAAACCCATTTGGGCCAATGCCCAACCTAATGGCAACTGCAGAGTATGTTACAAAAGTACATGCCATTTGCACCAGAACTGGAAATCTAGCACAATATAGTTATAGAAAATCAACAAGTGATGCGCTCGTTTTGCTTGGTGAGGTCAATGAGTACGAGCCATTAAGTAGAGCTGCATACTATAAAGCGATGGTGCGCGACAAAGTGCGAAATATGAAAGTAAACGATGCAGAAGAGGTTTCTAACAAAGACAGTAAGTCAAATGCCTAGAGCAAAGGAGACCATTCTAGAAATTGATTTAAAAGCACTCAAGCATAACTTCGAGTACATCAAATCAAAATTAAAAAGTGATACAAAAATTTTAGCAGTTGTTAAAGCATTCGCTTATGGTAGTGATGCCAATACCATTGCTGTTTTTTTACAAGATTTAGAAGTTGACTATTTTGCTGTAGCTTACGTTAGTGAAGGTGTAGCGCTTAGAAATGCTGGTGTTATTGTACCTATTTTAGTATTGCATCCACAAGCTGTCAATTTTAAAATGCTAATTGAGAACTGTTTAGAACCTAGCTTATATAGTGCTAAAATTTTAAATGAGTTTATTGCGATAGCTTCCGAAGAAAAACAAAAAAACTATCCCGTCCATATTAAATTTAATACGGGACTGAATCGTCTAGGGTTTCGAGAAAGTGACATAGATGCTATTGTCTCAATAACTTCAAGATCGTCTAGTATACGAGTGAAGTCTATTTTTTCACATTTGGCTGAAAGTGAAAACTTAGACGATACTGCATTTACAAAAAATCAAATAGATAGTTTTAAGAACATTTCAAAAAGGTTCACTAAAGCTATTGGTTATCAACCTATGCTGCACCTGGCAAATACGTCTGGAATTTTAAATTATACCGATGCGCATTTAGACATGGTACGAACAGGAATAGGCTTGTATGGTTTTGGAAATTCTGAAAAAGAGAACAAAAATCTTCTTCCAATGGCAACGTTAAAATCTGTAGTTTCCCAAATTCATACTATTGAAAAAGGAGAAAGTGTAGGTTATAATAGAGCATATAAAAGCGATAACCTAAAAAAAACCGCGACAATCCCAATTGGACATGCCGATGGGATTGGAAGACAATACGGTAATCAAAAGGGATTTGTTACCATAAATAACAAACCTGCTCCAATTATTGGCAACGTGTGCATGGACATGATTATGGTAAACGTCACAGATATTGATTGCAAAGAAGGCGATGAGGTTGTTATCTTCGGAAAAGAAACAGATGCATCTGCTTTTGCAAAATCTGCGAACACCATTTCTTATGAAATCATTACTGCTATTTCCCAACGTGTTAAACGCGTAATATTAGAATAAAGTCATTACGGTTCTGTTAACATTTTAGAATTTTTATTACATTCGTCATTCTAATTAATTATCTAACTATAAATTAAGAATTATGTTTAAAGAGTTTAAGAATTTTATCATGACAAAAAATGTCATTGATTTAGCAGTAGCTGTTATTCTTGCAAGCGCAGTTGGAATGGTAGTAAATGGTTTTGTAAGCGACATTATGATGCCAATCGTTGGTATGTTCACGGGAGGAATCGATTTTTCTGATATGAAATACGTATTATCTCCAGCAATTGTTGGCGCAGATGGTTCTATTACTAAGCCAGAAAATGCAATCATGTATGGTAAATGGGTTACCGCGATAATCAACCTTATAATTGTTGGGTTTGTATTGTTTATGATTGTAAAGGCTTACAATAAAACTAAAGAACCAGCTCCAGAGCCTGCTCCTAAAGGACCAAGTGAGCTTGATATATTAAAGGAAATAAGAGACGAATTGAAAAAGCAATAATTATAGCTTACCGCTACATTACATATTTTAATAACTTAAACCGCTTCTAATGGAGGCGGTTTTTTTTATTGAATTCTTAAAAAATTGAATTTCAAAATCATAAACTTCATTTTAAAATGTGTTTTTTTAACAAAAAAAATGGATTACTAAAACGGTTTAATCTAATAAAAACAATAATTTTATCCCTCAAATTTTTTACTTATGAAAGTAGCTGTAGTTGGTGCCACAGGTCTTGTTGGCGAAGTAATGCTTAAAGTTCTTGCAGAACGTGATTTTCCTGTTTCCGAATTAATTCCTGTCGCTTCAGAGCGATCTATTGGTAAGTTGATTTCCTTTAAGGGAACTGATTATAAGGTTGTGGGAATGCAACAAGCTATTGACATGAAACCTGATGTGGCTTTGTTTTCTGCAGGCGGAAACACGTCTATGGAATGGGCTCCAAAATTTGCTGAAGCTGGCATTACAGTGATTGATAACTCATCGGCATGGAGAATGGACCACTCTAAAAAATTGGTGGTTCCTGAAATTAATGCGAACGCATTAACTTCCGAAGATAAAATTATTGCAAATCCAAATTGCTCAACAATACAAATGGTTGTTGCGCTTGCTCCTCTTCATAAAAAATATAAAATAAAACGTATTGTTGTTTCAACCTACCAATCTATAACTGGTACTGGTGTTAAGGCTGTTAAACAGCTTGAAAACGAAATGGCTGGCATAAAAGGCGAGATGGCCTACCCATATCCTATTCATCAAAATGCGATTCCGCACTGTGATGTTTTTGAAGATAACGGGTACACAAAAGAGGAAATGAAATTGGTGAGGGAAACCCAGAAAATATTGGATGATCGTACGATTGCTGTGACAGCTACAGCTGTTAGAATCCCTACTGCTGGAGGGCATAGCGAAGCAGTAAACGTAGAGTTTCAAAATGATTTTGACCTTACTGAAGTAAGACATATTTTAAGCCAGTCTCCTGGGATTGTTGTGCAAGATAATATTGATGTGAATACCTACCCAATGCCAATATATGCAAATGGGAAGGATGATGTTTTCGTTGGAAGGATTCGTCGTGATGGCTCTCAGCCAAACACACTTAATTTATGGATAGTTAGTGATAATTTGAGAAAAGGAGCTGCTACGAACACCATTCAAATTGCTGAATATTTAGTTGCCAATAAATTAATTTAAAATCCTGTTATTTTTAATACGTTTTTAAAGAAATTGCATTAGGGTTTTAGAGACAATATGTGTTTATTAATTACAGATGATTATCTATACTCTAGAAATCCTTTTTCTTTATGGTCAAATCTTTCTTGTTGACTGATAAAAAGTGTATTACAACTAATTAATTGTTTACCTAGAAGGTTTGTAATTATATTTACCATCCAAATTTTGCTATAAATGTTAAAAAATTATCTTAAATTCTTTAGCATATTTTCGTTATTCATTGGGTTTATATCCTGTAGTGATGACGATAACTATGTACCTGTAACCATCGAGGCTAATATAGATGTTGTGGAGGTATCACAAAATAGCTCAATCACTATTGATGTACTTTCAAATGATATTGATGTTCCAAATAATGGTTCTTTAATTCCTTCAAATGCTCAAAATGGTACTACTGAAGTTTTAGATATTAATAACACACCCGATAATCCTTTTGACGACGTTGTAAAATATACGCCAAACACAGATTTTTCGGGAAATGATTCTTTTATATATACTATATGTGATAGTAACGAGAATTGTGGTTCAGCAACTGTGAATATAACGGTTACACCTGTTTCTATAGTAAGTTTTGATTTAGATGAAATTCCTTATAATACACTTTCAGAATACAATTTTTTCTCTGGTGAAATGAAAGATTTAAATCCTACACATGGTGTTATACCTTATGATTTGAATTCTACGTTATTTACAGACTATGCCCATAAAAAAAGATTTGTTTGGATGCCAGATGGGAGTAAAGCGAGTTACAACAGTGATTTTACACCCTTAGATTTCCCTTTAGGCTCTGTACTTATTAAAAACTTTTATTACGATAATGTACAGCCATCCAATACCACTCGTATTATAGAAACACGATTAATGTATATGACTGCGGAAGGTTGGGATTTTGCAAAATATGTTTGGGATGATGAACAAAGCGAAGCTACGTTTACAAACTCTGGTAGTGTTACCAATATACAATGGATTGAAGATGGAATTACAAATAATGTGAACTACCGCATTCCCTCAAGAAATGAATGTTTTGCATGCCATAATAAATTTGGAACTCCTGTACCAATAGGACCAAAACCGCAGAATCTTAATAGAGATTTAAACTATGCAGAAGGCACAACAAATCAGCTTCAAAAATGGATAGATTTTGGTTATTTAGAAAATAATTTGCCAACATCAATAGTATCTACAGTAGACTGGGAAGATGAAACTCTTGACTTAAACCTAAGGTTGCGCTCTTATTTGGATATTAATTGTGCGCATTGCCATTCCGAAGAAAGTTATTGTGAATATAGACCTATGCGCTTTGCTTTTAATGATAATGAAGATGACACCAATAAAGGAGTTTGTGTTCCTCCAGATACTCAAATTGAAGGCACTACGCATATCGTTGTGCCAAATAATATAGAGGCTTCAGTATTAAGATTTAGAGTCTCTTCAATTGAAGAACAAAATAGAATGCCTTTGTTGGGTAGAACCCTTAAACACGAAGAGGGTGTTAGACTTATTGAAGAATGGATAAATTCTCTTACTGGAGATTGTCAATAAAAAATAATTACTATGATTATGAAATTAAGATTACTTGTATGTTCAGTTTTATTTCTAGCATTTTGCTCAACATCGTTTGGGCAACCTGCTAATGATAACATAAGTGGTGCAATACCAATCACTCCTTCTCCAGAAGGTACAGGCTGTGAAACACCAACCTTTAACTTACCTTTTTCTACGGATGGAACTACCGATAGTGGTGTTCAAGGATCTTGTACACTCTCTGGTAACGACCAATTCTTTACATGGACAGCTACAACAACTGGACTGTTTTTTTCTTCGGAAATTCCAGGCGATCCAGGTATCGTGGTTTGGGATTCTACGGGAACAATAGAATTTGCTTGTACAAATACGTTTGCTTCAGAAAGCATAGGCGGTTGGGAAATAAACGACGAACTTATTATTCAAATTTTTGATTTTTCAACAAATTCTGATGTAGCTTTCTGCTTAGAGGCTGTTGATTTTATTCCTCTTCCTCCTGCTCCTGTTACTTTTGACACACAATCGTCTGGAACTTCTGGAAATTATAGATTAGCTGTTGTTGATATGAATGGAGATTTCCTTGATGATTTAGTGACAATATCTCCAACAAATGTTAATATTAGAGAACAGAATGTTAGCGGTGGTTTTACAACTAAAAATATCACAACAACTACAGCTGATTATTTACCAACTTGGAGTTTAGCTGCAGCAGATTATGATGGCAATGGCTATACAGATTTATTATATGGTGGTGGTAACGGTGTTACCTTCATGAAAGCGAATAGTAGTGGTACAGGTTTTACAGAAATTTCAGGTTCTGAATATGTGTTTTCACAACGTTCGAACTTTGTGGATATTGACAATGATGGTAATCTAGATGCATTTGTTTGTCATGATCAAGCACCAAATGTTTATTACTTAAATGATGGTAGTGGGAATCTAACTTTTTATCAATCTAATGACCCTACTGCTCCTTACGAACTAGGTAATTATTCTTCTGGTGGAGATTATGGATCCATATGGATTGATTATGACAATGACAGAGATTTAGATTTGTTCATTGCCAAATGTGGAGGAGAATTAGCTCGTCGTACAAATGTTATGTATACAAACGATGGAAATGGAAACTATATTGAAAATGCCGCTGCCATTGGTTTAGCAGACCCTATGCAAACGTGGTCTGCAGCTTGGGGTGATTTTGATAGTGATGGTGATATGGATGTTTTTATTGGCGCAAGTACTGGATCTCACAAATTAATGAGAAACGATAATGGCGTTTTCGTAGATGTAACAACAGGATCTGGTATTAGTTTTTTAACAGATACCTCAACAGAAACAGTAACTTTTGATTTTGATAATGATGGTCATTTAGATTTAGTTTCTGGAGGTAACGTTTTATATAATAACGGTGACATGACATTCACTGTTTATAAAGATACATTTCCGGGTACTGGCTCTTATGGAGATTTAAATAATGATGGATATATTGATTCTTTTAATTCAGGAGCTATACATTTTAATAATGCTGAAAGCAATAATAACTGGATAAAAATTCATACCATAGGTACTGTAAGTAATCTAAATGGCATTGGTGCTCGTGTTGAGGTTCATACGCCATCTGGTGTTAAAATAAGAGATGTAAAGAGTGGTGATGGTTTTAGATATATGAATTCGTTAAATACACATGTTGGCATAGGAACTGACGCAACAATTAGCAGTATTGTCATCTATTGGCCTTCTGGTATCATTGATACTATTAATAATCCCTCTATCAATGGAGCATTAGAGGTAATTGAAGGTGACACCTTAAGTTTGGAAAATTCTTTAACTAATGAGTTGATTGTATTTCCTAATCCTGTTAAAGAGGTTTTAAATATAAATGGCTTAGATTTAAATGACAATACGCTTTATACAGTTTTTGATATTTCAGGTAAACGTGTTATGAACTCTAAACTTAAAAATACAACTATAGATGTTTCAAAATTATCACCTGGTAATTACATATTAAGAATAGTATCAAACAAATCTATAAAAAGTCAAAAATTCATAAAGAATTAAAAAGTCAACAAAAATTTTAATATAAAGTCTCTAAATCAATAATTTAGAGACTTTTTTATTAAATTTAGCACCATTAATTATTCTAACTATGAAAAAAATTACTTTCACACTTTTTTTGTTTAGTGCTTTTCTTGGTTTTTCGCAAATTTTAAATCAACCTGCGAACTGGCCAAATACAAATTGGACAGTAACAGGAGATTATTTAACAAGTACAGATGTATTTGAAGCAGATCCAAGAATAGATTCTAACTTTGCGTACGATGACGATGATGCCCAAAACGGTCACGCAGATGATATCGCTGCAGAATCTCCAGTTATTGATTTAACTGCTGCCTTTAACGGGAATGAAACTTGGATATATGTTGGATCAAGTTATGTTTTCCGTGATTTTGGTGAAATTCTAATAGTACACTATTGGGATGCCGATTCGAACTTATGGGTCAATTGGGGAACTGAATTAACAGGTACTGAAAATCCTCCAACTAACAATTTTTGCTCTGGCAGTTACGAAGAGTTTTTATCTTCTCCGCTTGATATATCATCTTTTAACGCTAATCAATTGAGTAATTTTAAGTATCGCATTTCTTACGATGATAATGATGTTTGGGGATATGGTTTTTGTTTTCAATCACCTACAATAAGTTCTCAAACACCTCCCTCTTGCCCAAACATTACTAATTTAAGTGTATCAAACATTAATACAAATTCTGCTGATATCTACTGGCAAGCAGGTAGCACAGAAACAAATTGGGAAATCGCTGTTCAAAGTCTTGGAGCTGGTGTTCCATCTGGTTCTGGTGTTTCTACCTCAACAAACAATCCTTATCCACTATCATCATTAAACGCTTCGACATCTTATGAAATATATGTAAGAGGTTTTTGTGGTGGTTCAGATTATAGTAATTGGGTTGGACCAATAACGTTTACAACTTTAGTTGATTCGCGTGTAAATTTTTCAATTCAACCAATATCAATAGGAGGTTATGACCTAACAGTAGTTGACATGGATGGAGATCATCTAGATGATATCGTGTCTGCTTCTTCTTCTAGTGTAAACATTCATTATCAATTAAGCACTGGAGGGTTTAATGAAGTTAATGTACCAACGCCTAATGCAAATTTTCTTCCAGGATGGAGTATGGCTGCTGCAGATTTTGATAGAAATGGTAAAACCGATTTACTTTATGCTGCTGGAAGTGGTGTAACTTTTATGAAATCTAATAATTCTGGCACAGGATTTACGCAACAATCGACCTCAGAATATGTATTCTCACAAAGATCAAACTTTGCTGATATTAATAATGATGGTAATCTAGATGCCTTTGTTTGCCATGATGTTGCTCCTAATGTTTATTTTATAAACGATGGGTCAGGAAATTTAACGTTTTACCAATCTAGCGTAACACCTGGAGCCCCTGTTAATTTAGGAGATTTTCCTTCTGGAGGTAATTATGGCTCAATATGGATTGACTATGATAACGATAGAGATTTAGACATGTTTATTGCTAAATGCGGTGGTAGTGTTGATAGAAGAAAAAACAATATGTTAACCAATAATGGAGACGGTACCTTCTTTGAAAATGCAGCTACATTGGGATTAGATGATCCTATGCAAACGTGGTCATCGTCGTGGGCAGATTATGATAATGATGGTGATATGGATTTATTTGTTGGAGCAAGTTCAGGAGCACATAAACTACTTAGAAATAATGGTAACAGTACATTTACAGATGTCACAGCAGGAGCTGGCATAACAGCGCCTACAGGCCATGAAAACATTAGCCACGATATTGATAATGACGGTTACATTGATATTATATGTAATGGAACTATTCTCTACGGAAAAGGAGATCTTACCTTCGAAGATGCCGATGGAAATCAATTAAATTATAAAAATGGGTCCATAGGAGATTTAAACAATGATGGTTTTTTAGATGCGTATTATAACGGGAACATCTATTGGAACTTAACTACAGATAATAACTGGATTACAATAAATACCGTTGGCGTAGCAAGTAATATTGATGGTATTGGCGCAAGAGTAGAACTTCATACAGCCAATGGCACACAAATTAGAGACGTACGAAGTGGTGAAGGGTTTGAATATATGAGTACACTAAACACTCATTTTGGGATTGGTACTCTAACAGAAATCGATCAAATAATCATTTACTGGCCTTCTGGCGTTATTGATATCATTAATGATCCAGCCATAAATGCGCCACTTGAAGTTGTTGAGGGAGCCACGCTCACATTAGAGAATTCTATTGTAAATGACTTGGTAATCTATCCAAACCCAACAAAAGATATATTAAATATTTCATCAATTAATGGTTTAGAAAACGCCATTTACACCATTTTCGATATTAACGGTAAACGAATTCTAAATTCAAAACTAACCCAAAACACAATTGACGTATCTAGTTTAAATACAGGGAATTATATTTTAAGAATAGTTTCTGGAACGACAATTAAAAGTCAAAAGTTTATCAAGCAATAATAATTCTTAACTTAATATTAAAAAAGCCTCTACATTCATTTGTAGAGGCTTTTT
The DNA here is from genome assembly GCF_000799465.1 of Psychroserpens sp. Hel_I_66. Lineage (NCBI taxonomy): Bacteria > Pseudomonadati > Bacteroidota > Flavobacteriia > Flavobacteriales > Flavobacteriaceae > Psychroserpens > Psychroserpens sp. Hel_I_66. Next base: position 2,845,879 of record NZ_JUGU01000001.1, read on the forward strand.
TCATTATTTTTATAATTCTAATCAAAGACCTAATCAAAATGAAAAAAATTTCATTACTAATAGTGGCTATTATCGCGTTTACTTCATGTAAACAAGAAGCTAAAGAACAAAAAAAAGACATTGTGGTTAATTATCCCGAAACTAAAAAAGTTGACACCATTACAAATTACTTCGGAACAGAAGTAAAAGATCCATATCGCTGGCTAGAAGACGATAGAAGTGAAGAAACAATGTCTTGGGTAAAAGCTCAAAATGAATCTACTTACGGATATTTAGATAACATCCCATATCGCGAAGAACTTAAAGACCGTTTGTCTAAATTATGGAACTACGAAAAAGTAGGCTCACCATTCATTGAAGGTGACTATACCTATTTTTATAAAAATGACGGACTCCAAAATCAATATGTCATTTACCGTTATAAAACTGGTGAAGATCCTGAAACTGCCGAAGTTTTCTTAGATCCTAACACATTTAGTGACGAAGGCACAATCTCCCTTGGAGGCGCAAGTTTTTCAAAAGATGGCAAAACCCTCGCGTATGCAATTTCCGAAGGAGGAAGTGATTGGAGAAAAATTCTAATTATGAATACCGAAACAAAAGACATTGTAGAAGATACATTAATCGATATCAAGTTTAGCGGTATGTCATGGTACAAAAACAAAGGATTCTACTATTCTAGTTACGACAAACCAAAAGGAAGCGAACTTTCTGCAAAAACAGATCAACATAAAGTGTACTACCATAAATTAGGAACGCCTCAAAAAGAAGATCAATTGATTTTTGGAGGAACGCCTCAAGAAAAACATAGATACATTGGTGGCTCAGTTTCCGAAGATGACAAATATCTGTTTATTTCAGCCAGTACATCAACCTCTGGAAATAAGCTTTTTATGAAAGACCTGTCTCAGCCAAACAGCAAACTTATTACCATTTTAGATAATACAGATAGTGATACTTATGTAATAGAAAATGAAGGCAGCAAACTGTTTCTGGTTACAAACCTCAACGCTCCAAATAAAAAGATTGTTACTGTAGATGCAGCAAATCCAAGTCCTGAGAATTGGACAGATTTTATTCCAGAAACGAAAAATGTTTTAAGCCCATCAACAGGTGGTGGTTATTTCTTCACAGAATATATGGTTGATGCAGTCTCAAAAGTCATGCAATATGATTACGACGGTAAATTAGTGAGAGAAGTGGAATTGCCAGGAGTTGGAAGTGCTGGTGGCTTTGGCGCTAAAAAAGAAGATGATGTACTATATTACTCGTTTACAAATTATGTAACGCCAGGAAGTATTTATAAATATGATATTAAAAATGGTACTTCGGAAGTTTTCGTAAAACCAGAGATTGATTTTAATCCAGAAGACTACGAAAGCAAGCAAGTATTTTACAATTCTAAAGATGGTACAAAAATACCTATGATCATCACCCACAGAAAAGGATTGAAACTCAACGGGAAAAACCCAACCATTCTTTATGGTTATGGAGGGTTCAACATTAGCTTAACACCTTCATTTAGCATCGCAAATGCTGTTTGGATGGAGCAAGGTGGTATTTATGCAGTACCTAACCTTCGTGGTGGTGGAGAGTACGGAAAAGCTTGGCATGATGCAGGAACACAATTAAAAAAGCAAAATGTATTTGACGATTTCATCGCAGCTGCAGAATATCTAATTGCTGAAAACTATACATCTTCAGATTATCTTGCCATTAGAGGTGGCTCAAATGGAGGTTTATTAGTAGGCGCAACAATGACTCAACGTCCAGATTTAATGAAGGTGGCTTTACCAGCAGTTGGAGTTTTAGATATGTTACGTTACCACACTTTTACAGCAGGAGCTGGTTGGGCTTATGACTATGGCACCGCAGATGATAATAAAGAAATGTTTGATTATCTTAAAGGATACTCACCAGTTCACAATGTCAAAGAAGGGGTATCATATCCTGCAACCATGGTAACAACAGGAGATCACGATGATCGTGTAGTGCCAGCCCACAGTTTTAAATTTGCTGCGGAATTACAAGACAAGCAAACCGGTAATAATCCAACCCTAATCCGTATCGAGACAGATGCTGGCCATGGCGCAGGAACTCCAGTCACTAAAACTATCGAGCAATATGCAGATATTTTTGGATTTACCCTTTACAATATGGGATTTGACGTATTGCCTAGTAAAACGAAAGAGAAAGTAAAAGGATAATTTTAAAAAAAATTTAAATTTAAGACCTGCAAGGTTTCCAAAACCTTGTAGGTCTTTTATATTTATAATATGCTAAACGTAAAAAATCTAAGCTTTTCTTACCAAAAAAAAGCAGTTTTAAAAGACCTCAACTTTACCGTAGAGCAAGGTGAAAATGTTGCGATTATTGGAGGAAGTGGTTCTGGTAAGAGTACACTCCTCAAACTGCTATATGGTAAGTATGATCTTAACTTCGGAAATATCCACTGGAAAGACACCGAGATCCTTGGTCCAAAATACAATCTCGTAGTTGGTTACGAGTTTATGAAATATGTGGCGCAAGAATTTGATTTGATGCCCTTTATTTCGGTGGAAGAAAATATTGGCGAATTTCTCTCTAATTTCTTTCCGAAAGAAAAAAAAGAGCGCACTGCCGAATTATTGGAAGTCGTAGAACTTACCGAGTTTGCTAAAATAAAAGTCAAAACACTCTCTGGCGGACAAAAACAACGTGTAGCCTTAGCAAGAGCTTTAGCAAAACAACCAGAAATTATTTTGCTAGACGAACCTTTTAGCCATATAGATAATTTTCAAAAACAATCATTGAGAAGAAAGGTTTTTAAATATCTCAAGAATAAAAACATAACTTGTATTGTTGCTACCCATGATAAGGATGATGTGCTTGGCTTTGCAGACTGCATTTTAGTTTTAAACAACCAACAAATTGAAGCAAACGATTCACCCGAAAACCTATATAACAATCCTGAAACTCCATTAATTGCATCATTTTTTGGGGAGTTTAATGTGATTGATCATAAAATAATTTATGCGAACAAACTCAAAGTAGTCAAAAAATCAAATTTAAAAGCAAAAGTAATTTCAAACTATTTTAAGGGAAATTATTATTTAATTGAAGCCGATTTGGATGGAGAAAAGGTGTATTTTGAAAATCGTTTTCAACTTAAAAAAAACGAAATTATCTATCTCGAAATTACAGAATAATTACATTTAAAGCATAAACGAAAACGGTCAAATTGATATTTATGAACTTAGTTTTCAATAGAAAACCACAATTTTATAATTAAAATTTGCTTTTTTCAAAAAATTATAATACTTCGTATTATGTGCTCCAATTTTCAAGAAAACAAAAAATAAATTTTGAAAAGTCAAAAATAAATGTAAATCTTTGCAACGCATTTCAACCAAAATAGAAGTTGAATTAAAAATTAGAAACCATGAGTTTATTTGTAACATATCAAAACGATCCAAAAGGAATACTGCCTTTTGTGATGCTTCGTGATTATCGTTAGATAAACTTTTCAAAATTATAAATGAAAGATCCGAAGCAAGTAAAACACTGTTTCGGATTTTTTGTTTTCAGTCATAAGCAAACCTGCTAAAACAATTTCCACAAGAGTTAGAAAATTAAGTTCAGCATTTGAACTTGGCGAGATATATCGCAAAACATTAATTATTTAAAAACATATGAAACACATCTATTTATTTCAATAAGGATTCTAGCGATTGGGAGTACTCACTGGAATCTGCTCAAAGACAACATTAAAATTTAAAAATGTCTAATGAAACCAGTAAATATTAAAAAACAACGAGAAAAAGAAGTTCGTCATTTGTTGGAAAGACAGTGGGAAATTTGGGATTTAGAACGCGAATTAGGTTTTATAAAACTAGAACGTCCTATAAGACACGGATGGTATAAAGAAATTGTAATTACTCATAAAATTGAACTGTATAAAAATCAAAAATACATTCTTGAAGTTTACGATAAAATTGAAAAATTCGTTTGGGCAAGAACTAAAGAAAAAGCTGATTTTCAATGGCAACATAAAACGTCACAGTATCTCATTTACAATGATATTCCAACATTAAGTAAAAAGCAATATAACCGATTGAGTGATAAAGCTAAAAGTCTATGTGTTCCATTTCAGTATTATACCGAAAGACGAAAATTGAGAATTAGATTTTATTTAAAAATCCCGAAAGGAGCTTATAAAATTAAATTTACAAGAGCATATAATACACATCAAAAACGTATTGATCCATGTCTAATTAGTGAAAAAGCGTTTATAGAAAATCAACTCAAAAGACCAGGCTATTATAACATAAATGAAGCGTTTTATAGATGGAAAAACCATTGGAATTTTAAGGAATACAAACAAATAAAATTAAAAGAAAAAAGACGTCTTAATGATTTGAAAAAAACACCAATCGATGATGTCATTAATGACAAATTTTAAAATAAAACAACCATGGGATTAACAGTTGCAGACACCTACTATTTAAAAGCTAGAGGTGCATCTTGCGGAATTTTTAGCGATTGGGACGAAGTATGTGAATCATTAAATTACGCTTTGTCTTATGACGAAAATCATTGTTCAGCTTTACTATTGCTAGGAGATGTTTACGCATCTCAGTTAGGAATGTTTGATGAAGCGTTTGAATGTTTTGATAAAGTAATTTCAATAGATCCAAAAAACAAAGATGTATTTGGTGTTTATATCAAATATCTCATTTGGAACAAAGCCATTGATCGAGCGGAAAAACTTCTCGAATTTGCTTTGACAATAAAAGAAATTGACATAGCCCATATGCTTTGGCTCTCATCTTATATCGAAGAAGTAAAAAGCAGATACAAAAGAAGCTTAAAACTTTTGAAACAAGCTAAGAAACATTGCTATAATGATGGATATTTCGACTTTATGCATGATGAAGAAAAACGCATTAAGAAAAAAATAGCGCTAGAAAAACCAAAGAAAAAGAAGTCTTCCAAATCTAAAAAGAAGAAAAAAAGGAAGCATAAATAGAAAAAAATAAGAATATATTTTACTACGCAAAAAGATTGCGCAATAGGGTTAAATATTTGCAGTGTAATCATAAAGAAGTTTAGTTTTTTAAACTTTGGTAGTAGTGCTCCACCAATCGAGGGAATTGGTGGAGCTTAATAAAAAATACAGAAAACATGAAAACAAAAATCACAGGACACGATTTAAAAGCCTTAGGTTTTAGACAAGGAAAATGGATGAAAGATGCCATTGCACATATCAATAAATATGAATTAGAAGGTGAAGCTATGAACACGTATTTAGATCAATTTAAATCACCAGATCCAATAGCATTACACGCAAAACCAGTTGCTTTTTCTATAAATATTAAAGCTGAAAATGAACTAGAGGAAGACAATGTTGCTAAGGTGATCAACTCCATGCAAACCTTAATGAAAACACCAACATTGGTTGATGGAGCCATAATGCCAGATGCTTGTCCAGCAGGTCCAGATGGAACCATTCCTGTTGGTGGTGTTGCGGTTGCAAAAAACGCCATTCATCCAGGAATGCATAGTGCAGATATTTGCTGTTCGGTGATGTTAAGCGATTTTGGTAAAACAGACCCAAAAGACATTTTAGATGCTGCACATGCGAGTACGCACTTTGGTCCAGGTGGACGTGATAGAAATACACAGTTTAGATTTCCGAAGGAATTATTAGATGCTTTTGAATCTAATTTTCTTTTAAATGACGGACAAATGATTCAAATCGCAAGATCACATTTGGGAACGCAAGGTGACGGTAACCATTTTTTATTTGTTGGAACGTCTAAAAAAACAGGAAACACAATGATGGTCACACATCATGGGTCTAGAGGTCCTGGAGCAAAGTTGTATACTAAAGGAATGAAAATCGCCGAACGTTTTAGAAAAGAATTGTCTCCTGAAACCAAAAAGCAAAACGCTTGGATTCCTTTTGATACAGAAGAAGGTCAGTCGTATTGGGACGCGTTGCAAATCATAAGAGATTGGACAAAGAAAAATCATGAAGTATTGCATGATGCTGTAGCCCAAAATTTAGAAATTGCCATTGAAAACCGATACTGGAACGAGCATAATTTCGTCTTTAAGGATGGTGATTTATTCTACCACGCCAAAGGTGCAACGCCTTTAGATGCTAAGTTTATGCCAGATATTACTGGTCCAAGATTGATTCCTTTAAATATGAGCGAACCTGTATTGATTGTTGAAGGTTCTACGACCAAAACCAATTTAGGTTTTGCACCTCATGGTGCTGGTAGAAATGTGAGTAGAACACAACATAGAAAAAGCAAAACAGGAACAATCATGCAAATCTTTAAAGAAGAAACTAAAGGCATTGATGCGCGTTTTTTCTCAAAGGAAATTGATATTACCGAGTTACCTTCGGCTTATAAAAATGCACAAGCACTTAGAGCACAAATGGATGAATTTGGTTTAGGTACTGTCATTGATGAAGTGATGCCTTATGGTTGCATTATGGCAGGAGACTGGCAGAAAAATGCGCCTTGGAAAATTAAAAGAGAGAAAAAAAGAAACTCTAAAAGGGGAAAATAGGTTTAGAAAAAAAAAGTGGGCTGACTTAGGTTGGTCTGCTTTTTATGTAAAAAAAATC